>JAZSEZ010000016.1:0-40333 GCA_045531975.1 Candidatus Egerieisoma sp.
GTCTCAACAAAATTTTTTACAAGTTCAAACATCCTGTCATAATTATCTGCAGAGAAATTCTCAAATGTATCTCTTGGAGAGTGATAGTTCTTGTTGGTATCACCGTCAAGCTCAATATAAATTGCAGGAACCCCTTTAAGTCCAAACGGATAATGGTCTGCATAATCATCCATAGGATGGCGGTCCAATTTGGCAAATGGCTGCTCCATTGCAGAGTTCAAAGAATTCAAACACTCCAGTCCTGCCTCACCGGCATCGGAAATCTGGCAATATATATTGTTACCATTATCTCCTATCATATCCAGTTCCACAAAATAAACTATATCCTCCAAAGGCAACAAAGGGTTGTCTGCATAAAAGAAGGAACCAAGCAGATTATTCTCCTCTGCATCAAAGAATGCAAATACTATAGAACATTCAGGCTGGTTAGCCTTAAAGTATCTCATAAGGTTTAGAACCATTGCTGTTCCCGATGCATTGTCATTTGCCCCGTAGAAAATATTATCAGGGCCACAAATACCCAAATGGTCATAATGGCAAGCCAGAACAAAATGTTTCTCAGGATGTTTGCTACCCTCTATATATGCAATAATATTGTGGGCATCATTATCAATCATCTGTGCATCCACATCTATTGAAACTTTCTTTGCATCAAGAGGAAATGAAGCATCAGCAATAAATACCGGCATTGGGGTATTGAAATGGTTGCGCGATTTGAAATATGGCAACAAATCCCCCTCAGTTCTGCAGATCAGGGCACCTACATTCTGCAAAGGGAGGAACCAAGTTTTATATACCTCAATTCCAGGGTATGTGTACATTGTTTGGGTAAATACATCCCAACTCAACACAACTGCCTTTTTGCTGAAATCTTTCCCTTCAAAGAACTGCAGAAATTTGTCGGGATGAACATATTTGTCATCCAATCTGTAAACCTCCAACTCTCCGTGAAAAGTTGGGGAAAACTCCTTTAAAGTATAATTTATGGTATTAACAAGGGTATCTCCATCTACTGCCAGAACTACAGGCCCCCTCTGGGCATTCAAAGGAAAATTGTAATGCTGCATATATGCCAGTTGCTCAGGGGTTCCCCCACTCCATCTGCGGGCATCACAAGGGGTAATGAGGCTCTTGAACTCAGGTTGCAAAGAGTGCAGTTGCTGTCTCTCCTTACCCTCCCAAGCCTTATCAATAACCTCCTGAGGGATTGGCTTTACCCCAACCTTGTCTATCTCTCCAAGGATGAACTCTGCAGTTTTAATGGTTCCGTTGTTATAATTGCTCCTGCCAAAATAATCTGCAGAAGAGAGCTCTTTAACAACCTCTATATAATAATCCTTTCCTGGAGGCGGCACATCTTTTCCCCCATTACAACTGTGCAATGTAATTACGCTCATAGCCAATAACAATAGTTTTTTCATAAAGTAAAAATTTAGTTGCCAACAAATTTACAAAAAAATAAAAATTCTGGTTAAATTTGGAGAGGTAAAAAACTGGAAATGGGATACCGGAAATTTGACACCTGCTTTTTTGAGCGTTATGCCCAACTCACCCTGGAAACAATTTTGGGGAGTGAATACTGCGGCCTGGAAAACAAGGACCGCCCCGACCTCCAAACCTCTGACAACCGCCTTGGCATAGAGGTTACAAGGGCAATGGAGGCTGACAAGCATAATGCAAACCAGCTCCTAAAAGAACTTGCAGGGATGCATATAAATGAGGCTCAAAGGGCAGATATGCAAAAAATTGTAGAGAGCGGCTATGCATACGGTCTTCCCGGATTAAGCTATACAGGCTCCATTGAGCAGGAATATTGGGCTCTGGCACAACCGCTTAAGAGAATCCTTACCAGCAAGATTGAGAAAGTGGCCAGAGGATTTTACGGCAATTTCAACAAATTCGGACTGTTTGTATTCTGCAGGGACCTTTTGGACATTACCCAGGTAGAGGCAGCTGTAACATTCACCCTCCTGCTGCAGGACAATCTGGATATCAGGTTCAACACACTTTACCTTTCACAAACAGATACCCTGTATGTGTGCAGCCTTACAGATAACCTCATCTACGAAGGAATAGATACCCGCATTGATACATATAATATTCCCGACAACTTGCGCCGGGAGTTCTTCTTCAAAGCATTGGGATACTGAGAAAAAAGAGGCAGCCTGTTCTGTACAGGCTGCCTTTATTGCATTGTTTGCCAAATTACTGGATCTTTGGAGCAATAAGATCATCATAATCTTCCATTGAGCGGGAAATCACCTCTTTTGCAACATCAGGTCCGTAAATGGATACAAACTGCATACGGCTGGTGTGCTCGCCTGGAATGTCTTTGTATGTGCTGAAGTAGTGGATAAGTCTGCGGATAATGTCAATAGGAACCTGGTCAATGTCGGTCATATGTCCGTAAACTGCATCACTTCTAAGAACAGCAATAATTTTGTCATCAGCCTGGTTATGGTCTAAAAGACGCAAACCTCCAATAGGACGGGCATTTACAATAACGTCACCGTGTGTCACATCTTTCTCTGTAAGGATACAGATATCAAGAGGGTCACCGTCACCCTCAACATCGGTTCTTACAAGAGCTTTATTGGTAAGCTCAGCCATTTTAGGGCCACAATAAGATTTAGGCAGAAAACCATAAAGAGAAGGGACAATGTTGGAAAACTTCTGCGGTCTGTCCAATGATAGGTATCCGGACTCTTTGTCTACCTCATATTTAACTGTATCAGTAGGGACAATCTCAATAAATGCCCTTACAACTTCCGGGAAATTCTCTCCCTGGCTTATTCCGTGCCAAGGATGAGCTTTATAGGTTTTCTTTTCACTCATAACGGCAACAAATTTAAGTATTTTTTCTGCTCGTTGTCACTGAAAATTTGCAAAAATCTACGCTGCAAGTTTTCTGTCTATATATTTTACAATATCATCTACGCTTCTGAAGTGTACCAGGTCATTGTTTGGAATGGCTATTGAAAAATGATCTTCAATTGAGTTTACAATCTCCATCATTACAAATGAATCTACACCCGAAACAGCCTTAAATGGCTCTGAAGTATCTATCTCCTCTACTGGGAAATCAACATAATCCTGTAATATTGCTAAAAAATCTGTTTTAATGTCCATTTCTAAACTACATCATTGCTATACCGTTTCCAGAGCATGCAAGAGGCAACACTGCACGTTTTATCTTGCGTGAAGAGGTCTTCTCAAACTCTGTCTGCGGCAATTCCACATACCCAATTCTCTTATAGTCCGGCAAAAGTACGTTAATTTTTTCAATATCTCCCTTTATTGCATCCCTTTGCACCCTCATCTGCTCATCTTTAATGAAAATTGATGCACAAATGACATGCTGGGTAACTTTTCCAACTGTAAGCTCTGCCTGGTATACAACAATCTCATCTGCATACTCAAGATGTGTTTCAATCACATTCTCAATCTCTTCCGGGCAGATATTCTTTCCGTTGTCAAGAACTATGGTATTCTTCTTCCTTCCAATGAGGAATATTCTCCCTTTTGAATCAATCCTTGCACTGTCTCCTGTATTGAAATACCCTTCCTCATCAAATACTGCTGCCGTTGCTTCCGGGTCATTGTAGTACTCTTTGAATACACTCTTGCCTTTTACACACAAATCTCCAATTCCATTTTCATCGGGATTAGAAATCTTTACTTTTAATCCTGGGGATGGCTTTCCTACACTAAGATGCTCAGTTAAGGTATCATCATTTATAGAGATAAGGGGTCCACATTCTGTAATACCATATCCGTTCTCCAATCTTACTCCAAAGTTGTTCATCCCTTTAATGACAGTAGGATTCAACATAGAACCGCCACTTATTATCATTCTAAGATTACCTCCGAATGGGGCAAAAATATCAGTAAACAGCTTGTGGGTTACATCTATTCCAAATCTTCTGAGGAAATTGCAGATTTTCACACCTTTGGCCAATTTTTCCTCTTTACCCGATTTCTTTACACCTGCCTGAATGTTCTTGTAGAAAGCATTTACAATCATTGGCACAATGGTTATGATATGCGGCTTGAAGATTTTTATATTCTTCATCATATGGCGCATATTGCCGTTGATATAGGTAAGCCTTCCACTGCCTACACGGGCCATAATATGGGTGTTTATCTCTGTTGCGTGGTGCATTGGGAGAACGCTCATAGAGGTAAAATGTGGCTGGGCTTTAATTGAATCCATACAATTTACCATATTGGCTGCCAGGTTGGCATTGGTAAGTACAACACCTTTGTTTGCTCCGGTTGTACCGCTGGTAAAGAGAATTTTTGCAGGGGCATCCAAATCAAGCTCCATTGTACGGTAAGGACCTTTATCCCCCATCTCTTTTCCTCTTGCAACAAATTCACCGTAAAATGGGAATCCCTCCACTTTCTTGTCTAAGGTAATGATGGTTTTTATACGAGTAACCTCTTTTGCCGCATTCTGTATCCTCTCCAGCTGCTCACTGCCGCAGAAAACTGCATCTGCATCACTCTTCTTTAAAAGAAGTGTCAATAGCTGGTCAGGTGCATTCACATCTATGGGAACAATGACTCCAACACCGCTTGAAACTGTTATGTCCGCAATCACATATCTGTAGCAATTGTCTGAAACTATTGCAATATGTTTGCCGGAGAATCCAGCATCCAAAAGTCCGTCTCCAAGATTCATTACCTCCTCGTAAACATCGGTTACAGTATAGTGTACAATCTCATTGTTATTGTCAAGTTCTGCCAATATCCTTGAGGTTGGGATATATTTCCTTATCCTCTCAAGCATATCCCTTATACTTTTGCAGTCACCATCCTTAAGGATAGTTTTTGCAAGCATTTGTCTCTCTGATTGGTATTTCATAGCTAAAACAGTTCGTTAAGTGGAACCTCAGGCTTTTGTAAAACAGCCTCAATTACGTTAATATAAGTATTTTGGAACTCTATCATCTGATTTGTATTGCACATCTTAACCTGCACATCATACATTGCGTGAATCTCATTGGTTTTGACATTATGCATCAATGCCAAATATGCAGGTAAAGCCCCTTTTCCGTTTGTATACAACTGGAACTTTATTTCATCCGGCATAGAAACAGGGATAAATGAGAAACAGAAGTTTGTCAGCTGGCTCAACATTGAATAGTCCCAAAGTTTATGTTCTATATCCTGAATTTCAAGGTATGACAATTTTGTATGTCTGTACAGTTCACTCTGATCCTGAAACAGCAGCAAAATGTTCTCAAGGAAAGAGATACTGTAGTCAACAGTTGTGTACACACTCAAACTCTGTACTTTTGTTCCAGCAGTCTTTTTGTCTGCAATGGTACCCCTGCAATTCATCAGTTCCAAAGGCAACTGATATGGAAGTTTGTCATTTCTAAGGGAACAAGCTATGGCACAAGTGTAAAAGAAGAAAGAGTTCATTGAGATTGAATGCTCTGTACACCAATTTATAACTTTCTCAGTAACAGCTGCAGGAATAACAAATTTGTAACCTCTTGTATCACATTTCACAAAAAAGTATGGAAGGGATTTGTGCCCTTTGCGTTTTAGTTTTAGCCACACATCACTATTGCTGCCGTGTACTCCGCAATAAGAAGGAATGTTAGGATGATGCACCTCATAATAATCTTTAAAGAACTCTCTATCTTTCTCCAAAGCAGCATCATTAGCCCTGTATTGTGTATCTTTCTGAATAACCTCTTCAAATGAACCAGGAGCAGCCGGAAGTTCTTCACCCTTTGATACTGCATTGTATATCTGGTACAAATCATTTACAAGAACTCCAATGCCGTAAGTATCTGCTACCATATGGCTGATTTTTATGAAAAGAATCTTTTCACCGGCAGGGCCAACTGCAAATACAGGTTTGAATGTCTCACCTTTAAAAACATTTACTGCCTTTTTGCGGAACTTGTTTACAAACTTGTCAATCTGCGAATATTCAGTAAAAGCAATGGACGGAATATCATCCAAAACACACCTCTCCCTAAAATATTGCAAGTTCTGCTTTCCCTTCTTCTCAAATTTGAGTCTCAGGCAGTCATTTCTCTCAATAAGCAATTCCAGAGATTTCCTCATCAGCCCATCCTCAAATCCATTCTCAAAAGTTATGGAAAACAGGATGTTTGCAACTCTCTTAAAAAGAGAATATTTTGTCTGCAGATGAACAATATCCTGTGAATAATTGAATGTATATCTGGTCTGTGTCATTACTTTCCTATTTTTTCTGTAAACTCTACAAGTTTTTTGTAATCCGCTTTATCTAATGGAGTAGGATTGCTGCAGGAAGCATAAACACCTCTTGCATAACTTAATATGGCTGCAGCCTCTTCTCTGTCAGACAATGAGGCATATGATTTTATACTCCAAGGCATATACTCCTGGGTACCGTTGAAATATGAATATTTTTCAATATTTGAGCTGTTTGTGTTTCTGAATGCGGGAATATTTTCTGCAGCTTCAGATGCTCTCTTGCCAGCACTATTATTGCGTTTATACAATATCTCCGCCAAATAGGTATAAGTAGAAATTCTCAATTCATCAGAAGGGATGCAGGTAGCAGCCTTTCTGGCAAAACTTATTGCCGCATCATCAGACTTTAAAGGATGATGGTAATACAACTCCGAAAGAGCCTGCCAAGCCTCTGAATAATCAACTTTTCCAAGTTTGTCCAGAATCATGGTAAGGTCTTTCATCATTTTTGGAACAGAAGATGCCTGTTCCATAATATTTCTTGTCTGGCACTCCCTGCCAATATTTGCACAATGCCACATATAACACTCTTTGCTCCCAGCATCCTCTTTCATCCCCTTCTCTGCATACTCCATCCCTTTGGCATAATGGGCACGTTTGGCACTCTTGGTCTGTTCCTGCTCACCCATCATAAGGGAAACCCTTGAAAGGCGCCAGTAAACCTCAGCCTTCTCACTTCCGGGAAAAGCGCTCTCCAACATAACTAAAAGGGTATCATTATTTTCCCGATAGTTACATTTATATCTGAAATCTCTGTCAACAGAGAAAAAACTTGCCACAACTGCAGCTAACAATACCAACTTTAACATAACTCTAATTTGCGAAGCGCAAAGATAGTGAATAGTTGCTACATATAGCACACAAAATGGTCCAAAAGGCAGTGCAAACCAACCCATTTTGGACCTAAACAATAGAATATTTTCTCTAATAAATATAATTCTTATCCCTTCTGGCGTGTACAAATGCCTCTGCCCTCTTGCATCTGAACTCCATTCCCCTGAATATTTCCATCTCTTCGTGAGCACTTGTATACCAGTTTTCAGGTTTCTGGCTTACGTGGCAAAAACTAGCTTTCTTTTTAATCTCAGATGTATCTGTAATGTCTACCCAATCTGTAGGGTGGAAAAGCTGTGTCTGCACACCACTCATAACCTCAAAGAAATAGAGTTCAAAACAATAGTCCAATCTGCGCCATGCATCATAAACCAATGTGTAGCAAACCCTATGGTCAGCGTGTGAATCAACTGGCCAATGGGTAAAGACAATATCAGGTTTCTCAGCATCAATCAGCTCACGCATTTCTGCATATCTTGCCTGATTAACCTCACTGCCGCCATCTATCTGAGTGAGAAATACTGCTCTTACCCCCATAATTTCACAAGCCTTTTTAGCCTCCGCAACTCTTATGGCTGCCGCATCATCATAACTGGTACCTAGAATACCTGCCTCACCTTTTGTCATATAAACAGAAACCACCTCAAATCCCTCCTTTTGCAACTTCACCATTGTACCGCCGCATCCGGTCTCCGGATCATCGGGATGAGCACCTATAATCAGCGCTTTCCTCTTTTTACCGCCCTTTCCGGCAGAATTGAGCGCACCAGCCCCTGCCACATCACTTGCTGCAAAAGCATCAGTCCCAAAAACCGCAGATGCTGCCACCGCACCTGTGGCTAGCTTCAACATATCTCTTCTGTTCATAACCATTAAGTATTAAGTCTAAAAAATGATCAAATTTTCCACCCAATCCCGGCCACAGAGCGCTGTAGCCGCTAAAAATTTGGAAGTCGGTCCCCGAGTTTCCCGGGAAGTCGGGGACCGGCTTCCTCAAAATCAATTGTAAAATTAGCAAATTCAATCCTAAAAAATATAACTTTGTAAAAAACTTAATTAACTTAAAACACAAATGAAAAAAGCATTGTTTCTTTTGGTTGCATTGTTCGCAGTAACAAGCTTGGCAACCTATGCACAGAGCACCCTTTCAAATGAGGTTGCCTATAAAATAAAAAATGAAGGTTTCTCAAATTCCCAGATTGAGCAACTTGCACAATTCTTCACCGATGACCTTGGTCCACGTCTTGCAGGTTCACAAATGAATGCCCGCGCAGAAGAGATGGTAGTTGCAAAACTTAAAGAGATGGGATTTTCAACACCAAGAATTGAGTTCGCATACAATTTCACCAAAGGTGGTTGGGACAATCAGATGAACTACGTTGCAATGACAGCTCCATATTATTGCAGCTTTGCAGCAAATCCAAAAGCTTGGTCAGGTAGTACATACGGCCTTGTAAAAGGTGAGTGTGTATTGGTAGATGTACAGAAAATGGAGGATTTGGAGAAATACAAAGGAAAACTTGCAGGTAAAATTGTGATTATGCCTTCAACCCAAACCTATCAGATGAGTTTTGAGCCATTGGCAAACCGCTATACAGATGAGCAGCTTGAGAAGATTGCAAAAGACCCTCGTCCTAATCCAACCAGACGCAGACCTGGAGGAAACAACTGGATGGCACAGATGGAGCTTCAGAAAGCACTGTCAACAATGCTTAAAGAAGAGAATGTATTGGCAATTGTAAGCGGTGGCGGCACATTCAATGTTCCAAGCTCACGCGGTGTACAATACAAAATTGGTGAGCCAGAGCCAACTCCAGAGATTATCCTTACCCTTGAGAACCACGGCCGCATGGCACGTATGCTTGCAAAAGGTGAGAAAGTTGAAATGGAGATGAACATTAAGAATATCTTCACCGACAACCAGAAAATCAACAATGTAATTGCAGAGATTCCAGGAACAGACCCTAAACTTAAAAATGAAGTTATCCTGCTTGGTGCACACCTTGACTCTTGGCACGGTGGTACAGGTGCAGCAGACAACGCATCAGGTTGTGTTGTAATGCTTGAGGCTCTACGTATCATCAAAGAGATGGGTATCCAGCCAAAACGTACCATCAGAATTGCCCTTTGGGGTGGTGAGGAGCAAGGCCTTTACGGTTCAAGAGGATATGCAGAGAACTACCTTTATGACACCAAAAAAGGTAAAGCACGTGCAGATTTCAACAACTTTGCCCTATACTTGAATATGGATAACGGTTCAGGTCGTTTCCGTGGTATTTACTTGGAGGAGAACGATATGGCAGTACCATTCTTTGAGGCTTGGAAAAAACCTATTGAATCTTTGGGCTTCAACACAATTACTCTACGCAAAACCGGCGGTACAGACCACCAGTCATTCACCCGATACGGCCTTCCCGCATACCAGTTCATTCAGGATGAACTTGAGTACGACCGCACATATCACACTGTAATGGATACCTACGAGCGTCTTTCATTGGAAGACCTTAAGGTTGATGCGGTAATTGTTGCATGGTTGGCACTAAATGCAGCAATGGATGATGCAAGAATCCCTGTTCTTCCAGGATATCCTGAGAAAGTGAAAAACCAGCAGAGAAGATTCTAACACAACATTACAACTCATAAATAGGTGGCCCAACAAAAAAGGTCACCTATTTTTTCATACAACTAATCTTCCGGACAGAAAAATCCAACCAATTTGCCTGTAAACATGCCCCAACACTAACATCACCTCATTTGGGGAACAAAATACTCCCCAAACATGCCCCAACACCACTAACTTCCCATTTGGGGCACGTTTGGGAGCAAATTCGTTCCTCAAACAGAAAGACAGTAATATTGGGGCATGTTTTACATAGATTTTGTTCCCCAACAGTTGCATTGGAGTAGTTGGGGTACGTTTGTCGGCAAATTTGTTGGAATAATCTGTCGGGAAGAAAAGTTCATCAAAAGAATTAAACATTTAAAACCTGAACTCTACAAGGATAGGCCTGTGATCTGATGGGTGCCAGAAATTTGAAATCTTTTGGGGATTGCGGACCGGAGTGGTATACTCATCGGAAATTACCTCTGCAACAGAAATCTTTTCATACAAAGGGGCTGTACAATAGAAGAAATCAATCCTGTTCTTTCCACCGGTAGTGGTTATGAATTCATTGGGATATCTCTCCTTAATCACATCAATGTAAGGGGTATTTGCAGAAATATAGTCGTGAACAAGAAAAGCAGCGGTATCCTCCCTGAACTTATAAAACCCGTTATCTACCCTCGATTTTGCATTAAAATCCCCCATCATCATCCAATACTCCTCCCCTGCCGCTTCACTCTTCCCAACGGTCTCTTTACATATGTATTCTATCTCCATACGGCGGTACTTGTGTCCGCCATCCATCAATTTGTTGGCCTCCCTCTCCTCTACCGGAACCCTGAAAGCATATTTCTGCGGCCAGGTATGCAAAGTGACAATATTCAAGCTCTTCCCAAATACATCCACTTTTGCCCATCCGGCACCATGGGTAACAACACTGTCGGCACCATTACCAATGATTCTTGATACATTTTCAATCGGGTAGCGGGAAGTGATTACCTGCGGATAATCATCCCTGTGCCCACCCATATAGATATATTCGTGGCCATACCGGGAAGCAAGCTCTTTCCAACCGTCGGGAAGAAATCTCTCTTCTTGTGGCAGAGGATCTGCTGTATTGCTGTAATATAGTGATACCGACTCACACCAAACACAAATGTCGGGATTCTGTGCGGCAACCCAATTGGCAAACCTGTCATAATTGTCTGTCTGGCCATCCCACATACCATTCTGGATATTCCAGTATAGCACTCTCAGATTTTTCCCGTCATTGCAAGATGAAAGAGAAATTGCCAGAAACAAGGCTAAAGCAATTGTACAAATTTTTCTCATAAGGCCATTTTTAAGCCAAAGTTAATGATTTTCTGAATGCACAAAACACCATAAATTTTGTTATACCTTCAGTAAACCACAATAAATTGAAGATATGGAAAATAGTATGTTTTGTTACCAATGTCAGGAAACCGCAAAAGGGACCGGATGTACCATACAGGGAGTATGCGGCAAAAACAGTAAATTAAGCAACAAAATGGACCTGCTGCTATTTGTTGTAAAAGGTGTGGCCGTTGTGGCAGACAAACTGCATAAAGAGGGGAAAAAAGTTGGCCATGAAGTAAATGACTACATTACAGATGCACTCTTCTCAACCATTACAAATGCAAACTTCTGCTCGGAAAGCATTAACATAAGAATCTACAAAGGACTTAAACTTAGGGAAAAGCTCAAAAAAGAGGCAGCACATTCAAACATTCTTCTTCCCGATATCCCTGAAGTGGAGTGGCACGGCACATCCCCGGGTGATGATAATATGGAAACCCCTGCAATTGGGGTACTGAAGGAGAAAGATGAGGATATCCGCTCACTAAAAGAACTGGTCATATACGGATTAAAAGGAATTTCCGCATATGTGCAGCACGCAATGCATCTTGGCTACAATAATGAAAAGATTCATATTTTTATACATAATGCCCTCAGCAGAATATCTGTAGAAGACTTGTCGGTAGAAGAGCTTACAGGGCTGGTTATGGAGACAGGTGAACAGGGAATAATGGCTATGGAGCTGCTGGACAAGGCAAATACTGAGAATTACGGACACCCTCAGCTTACCAAAGTAAGTACAGGGGTTCGTAACAGACCCGGTATCCTTATCAGCGGACACGACCTGTATGACCTGTACCAACTCCTTGAGCAGACCCAGGGAACCGGTGTTGATGTATACACCCATTGTGAAATGCTTCCTGCCCACTATTACCCATCTTTCAAAAAATACAGGCACTTTGCAGGAAACTATGGAGGAGCCTGGTGGCAACAGAGGGAGGAGTTTGAAAAATTCAACGGCCCTATCCTCTTCACTTCAAACTGTATAGTACCGCCAAAAGATGATGCCCCGTACAAAGAGAGGATGTTTACAACAAACTCAAGCGCATATCCGGGATGCAAATACATTATGGCCGACAAATTTGGGAAAAAGGATTTTACAGAGATAATTGAAATGGCAAAACACTGCGATCCTCCACAGATGCTGGAAAACGGTACAATAACAGGCGGTTTTGCACACAATCAGGTAACAGATCTTGCTGAGATAATTATGGATGCCATAAATAGCGGAACCATACGCAAATTTGTGGTAATGGCAGGTTGCGACGGCCGTATGAAAAGCCGCAATTATTACACAGAATTTGCCCGCAAACTCCCTTCAGACTGTGTGATCCTTACAGCAGGATGTGCAAAATTCCGTTATAACAAAATGGATTTGGGAGACATAAACGGTATCCCACGGGTACTTGATGCCGGCCAATGCAACGATTCCTACTCGCTGGCTCTAACAGCCCTAACACTTAAACAGGCTCTTGGACTTAAAGATATAAATGACCTTCCAATAGTGTACAACATTGCCTGGTATGAACAGAAAGCGGTAATTGTACTCCTTGCCCTCCTTGCACTTGGAATAAAAAACATCCATTTGGGCCCTACACTTCCTGCATTTGTCTCAAAAAATGTACTGGAAACACTTGTAAAACATTTTAATATTGGCGGCATAACAACACCGGATGAAGATCTTAAGAAATTCGGACTCGTTTAAAACAAAAAATTGTAACGTTGTCCTAATTTGTAATTATCTAATTATTAAATACTTAAAAAAACGGGGTCTGAAGCCCCGTTTTTTGATACCCCTTGGGTATCAATTAATTACAAATTAGGACAACGTCACAATTAAAAATTTAAGAAATAAGAATTAAATTTGTAGCACAACAAAAGCTACAAAAATGAAAAGAAGTTTAAGAATTATAATCCCAATAGTTCTGATTGCAGGTATCTGTACATTAACCTGTCCGAACAAGCAGCAACATACCGAATCAATACAGGAAGCTTTTACAAACCATCTTGAAGGCCAGCTTGGGGCAAAAGGTGAGAATGATCCTGATGCAGGATTCCGCCAATTCAGTTCACATCTTGGTGGAGGGATGATGAAATTGCTGTTGCAGGACAATCTCACAATACAGAATTACGGAGTGTGCAGCATAGGCAAACTTGAGGTGAGAGGAAAATCAAGCACAGTATCTGTAGGTGTTCTGAATACAGTATTCACAGTGTCATTTGATAAGATTCAGAAACAGATTTTTGGATTTTAAGCTTTAGCCGCACTTATGAAACGATTTCTACTTATGTCAGTATTTGCAGGCCTCCTTATTGGAACAGGCGGGCTTGTATATTTGCGTGTTGGTGGTGTTGCAGGAGCTGTATTGTTTGCATTCGGCCTCCTTTGTGTGGTAATGTGCCAGGCACAGCTGTTCACAGGCAAAGCCGGATATCTCCCATATAAAGATGTGTTCCGCCTTGCAATAATGCTCCTTGGAAACGCTGCAGGATGCGTTATAGCGGCAATAATTGCCCAATATGTGGCAAATGATGCTGTACAGGCAAATCTTGCCGGAATACTTGCAGCCCGCAGCAATGGTACCTGGCATTCACTCATTGCAACCTCAGCCGGAACAGGAATGA
The DNA here is from genome assembly GCA_045531975.1 of Candidatus Egerieisoma sp. GTDB lineage: Bacteria > Bacteroidota > Bacteroidia > Bacteroidales > UBA932 > Egerieousia. The sequence goes on from JAZSEZ010000016.1 coordinate 13,703, forward strand.
TAATGACACTGGCAGTTTATGGTGCCAGAAAACAACATTACTGGCCATTGCTGTTTGGAGTACCTGTATTTATCCTTTGCGGGCTCCCACACTGCGTGGCAGATGCTTTCTATTATGCCCTTGCAGCCATACAAGGTGATTGGGGCTGGTGGATTTTAAGTGCCTGGTTCTGGGCAATAATTGGCAACTACATAGGATGCAACCTCCCAAGAATCTTTATGGGAGAACAATTTGAAGGGTAATTATCACACTAACACCATAAACAATGAACATAAGGAGACTATTTGCAGCATTCATATTGCTTTGTACATTCTCATTAGCCTCATTTGCACAAAACAGCAATGGCAAACCTGCACTTGCATTTGGCAAAGAGGGCAAGTTTAAAATTGTGCAGTTCACAGATGTGCACTGGATAGCGGGAAATCCAAAATCAGACATTGCCGGAGTTATGATGAATGAGATTCTGGATGCAGAAAAACCTGATCTGGTAATCTACACCGGAGATATCATATATGGCGGTGTGGCCGAAGATGGCCTGCGCAAAGCTTTTGAACCTGTTATTTCAAGAGGAATCCCTTTTGCCGTAACATTCGGTAATCACGATGACGAGCACAACCTTAACCGCAAGGAGGTGTATGAGTTCATAAAAGATATGCCGGGAAACCTCACCTCCACTGTTGAAGGTTTGAAAGGGATTACAAACTATATCCTTAATGTAAAATCATCACAAGACAAAAATAAGGATGCTGCAACCCTTTATGTATTTGACAGCAATTCATACACAACAATTAAAGGGGTTAAGGGGTACGGCTGGATTGGTCACGACCAGGTACAATGGTATATAGAGAACAGCCGTAACATAAAAGCTGCAAATGGAGGAGACACAATTCCGGCACTTGCATTCTTCCATATTCCCCTTCCCGAATACTTTGAGGCAGTAAAAGAAGGTACTGTGTTTATGTACGGAAACCGAATGGAGAAAGTATGTTGCCCTGAAATTAATACAGGTCTCTTTGCAGCAATGCTTGAATCAGGCGATATACTTGGAACCTTTGCCGGCCACGACCACATAAATGACTATGCTGTAAAATGGAAAGGGATTATGCTTTGCTACGGCCGTTACAGCGGTGGAGGTACTGTTTATCACGGCATCCCAGGAGGAAACGGAGCAAGGGTAATTGAACTTGCTGAGGGAGAAAAGGCATTTAAAAGCTGGATAAGACTTAAAGAAGGAAAGGTTATTAATGAATTCAAATTTCCATCTGAACTGATTAAGAAATAAAGTAAAAGGGAGTCTTCAAGCTCCCTTTTTAAACCTAACCTGCCATATCTTACAACTCAGTCTTCCACAAACCGTGCAGATTGCAATACTCATATACAGCTACAGGTTTGTCTGTTCCCACACAGAACACAGCCTCAGGCTTGTCTTTCAGTGAAATTCTCATTCCACCATTCTCAGTCTCCACATAAATAAATGCAATGTGATGCTCTGGAAGCATTGGATGAGCAACACTGCCAACCTCCACTTTAATTGTGCAATCATCCAATTTAGTAACAACAGGAACGTGTTTCTCTGCACTTGCATCTACAGTATTTGCTACAAGCTCCTCCATCTTCTCACCACAACATACTACAGGAACACCTGAATCAACAACTTTACCAATTACATTACCGCAATGACGGCATTTATAAAACTTAGCCATAATTATATCTTTATTTAGTTATACATTCTTTTTACTAAACAACAAGATTGTCCGATTGTTCAACAACTCCCTTGTCTCTGTTACAAAGGTAATACAATATTTTTAATTCACAAATAATATTGAATAATAATTTATATAATTTATAAAATTTCTTCCCGATGATTTGATTCTATTTCCCCTACTTGCTTGTTATTGAATCAAACAATTTTTAACTTCACAAGTCAAAAGGAAGAATATGAAAAGGATACTTTATATAATCTGTGCCGCAGGTATATTGTTTTCTTGCAACAATACCACCAACAAGAAAGATCAGGATACAAAAGATGCTGTAGGCAAGGCAGTTGCCCAAACTGAGAACAGGATAAAATTGTCGGGAAAATGGAAAGGTATTGTTCCTGCAGCAGATTGCAGTGGAATTGAATATGACCTTGAACTGAACAATGGGGAAACCTACAAACTGAAAATCACATATATAGATGGTGAGGGGGACGGAATTGATATGGTGTTCAAATCTGAGGGGGATGTGGCAAATACAGTTAAAGAGGGCAAAACATTCCTAAACCTGTTGCCGCCTCCGGGTAATGACACAGTAAACCTGCTGGTTGTGGACAAAAAAACTTTGCGCCTGGTAAACAAGGATTTGGAAGAACCTTCAGGAGAAGCGAACTATAACCTAAAAAAAGAGAAACAATAACTTAAAACACTTAATACTATGTCAAACATTAAAAAGATAGAGGAATTCCTCAAAAATGCAATAGCACAGGTAACAGATGAAAGCGGTGCATTTGATGCAGCATTGCTTGACAAGCTTTCAGACGAGGAGTATGATTGCGTGGAGTTTGAAGACAAATTGGTGGAAATGGAACTTACTCTTGCAGATATCTACCCGGATACCCCTTATTATGTGTACATTATGACACTTATCACAAAAATTAAGGAGATCTACGGCGTGGACGAGGAAAATATTGACGAGGATTTCCTTATTCCCGACGAAGACTTTGTCCTGGACTTCCCTGAGGAGGAGTATACAGATGAGGACCGCAGTTTTGTAGAGAATGACGACCATTGCCTGGATTATCTTTTTGAGTAGAGAAATATAACAGCTTATGAAAAACTTCTTTAAGAACACTATAGTACAGCTTTTGCTGGCTGTAGTTATTGGTATTGTAACTGGATTTTACATTAAAGGGGGCGCATTAGGTGCAGTTGTAAGTATTAAGCACGTAACAGGACAGCTTATTTTCTTTCTGGTTCCACTTATAATTCTTGGCTTTATTGCCCCTTCCATTGCCCAGTTGCGCAGCAATGCATCAAAGATGCTGCTATTTGCGTTTGGTATTGCATACCTCTCTTCAATTGGGGCATCATTTTTTGGGGCCGCTGTAGGATATCAGGTAATTCCGCATCTGAATATTGCATCTGATGCAAGTGCCCTTAAGGAGCTGCCTGAGAATATGCTTAAAATAGACATTCCCCCTGTAATGAATGTGATGACAGCTCTTGTGCTTGCAGTGGTAATAGGTTTGTCTGTAGCTTGGGTAAAATCTGATGAGTTTACCAGATTGCTTGAGACTTTCCAGAAAATGGTTCTGGAACTGGTAAAAAAGATTCTTCTGCCTGTACTTCCTGTATTCATTTTTGCAAACTTCTGCATCTTAAGCTACCAGGGGGCAGTTACAACTCAGTTACCGGTATTCATTTCAATATTGCTTATTGTAATTGTATGCCATTATATATGGTTGGGTGTCCTTTACCTCATTGCAGCTCTGTATTCACGCAAGAACAGCTGGCAGGTATTGAAACATTACGGCCCGGCATACCTTACCGCTTTGGGAACAATGTCTTCTGCTGCCACTTTAGGTGTTGCTTTGGAATGTGCCCATAAAAGCCCTATTCTGCGCAAAAAGGTAAGCGACGTGGCAGTACCTCTTTTTGCAAACATACATCTTTGCGGTTCAATCCTTACCGAGACTCTGTTTGTAATGACCGTTTCACAGCTATTGTACGGCACACTGCCAGATTTCTTCACCTTAACACTGTTTATCCTTTTACTTGGACTGTTTGCAATTGGAGCACCGGGTGTACCTGGCGGTACTGTACTTGCTTCACTTGGACTCATTATCTCTGTTCTGCATTTCGATGAAGCTGGAACAGCTCTTCTGCTTACAATCTTTGCACTTCAAGACAGCTTTGGAACTGCCTGCAATGTAACAGGAGACGGAGCCTTAACTCTTATAACGGATACTTACGAACAGAAAATAGAAGAAAAATAAGGAAGGTGACCTTTGAGTCACCCTCCTTTATCTTTATTACTTTGAAAGTTTCTGAAGTATATGTGCCGGAACCGCTGCTTTATTTACAAGTATATTCATTGTCTTGTATTTCACATACGCCTCTGACGCATAATTGTGACCTTTATAATCACCAAACATTCCCCAAGAATTCTTTACCATATAGTACTTGGTTCCGTTCTGGTCTTTTGCAATACCATAAATGTGCATTGCGTGGTCATCTGTGGTCTCTTTGTTGTCATATGCAGCCTGACGCATCTGCTGAGTGATAACTTTCTCCTTGCCAGGAGCATTTAAATTATATAGGGCAGCATCTTTTTCAGCTTTGTTTACACCAATCCATCTTGCCTCATCAGACCCTGCACCCATATTGGCCTCCACATCAGGAATAATTGCAAGGCCGTTCTCACCCCAGCTCTTCTCAGACATATCTGATGTCCAGCCCACAGTGTAACCGTTCTCAATTGCATAATCCATTACCTCCATCATCTCCTCCATTGGAATATTGTATGAAAGAGTATTTCTCCAGTTGTCCCTAACCTCAATGGAAAACTGGCTGTAGAACGGATGGTGTGAGAAAGAGGTAAAAGAGATATAATCATCGGGATTAAGATTCAGAGACTCTGCATATGATTTTGGGGTATACTCTTTTCCGTCTACTGTGAATTTCTGTGGAATATCTCCCAAATATGAGGCCAATACATTATTCAAACCGGTAAGCCACGCTGTTGAAAGTTTTTTGTTGGGATTGTTTGCAACTGCATCTACATATCCTCTCAGAACACCTGTAAGCTCTCCATGAACGTGACCTGTCTCACCATAGTTCAAGCCTGGCATTACACTGTTTGGCACAATTCCGTCTCTACCAAGAATATACAGCACATCACCAAAATCTGCACCGGGACCATAGTGAAGATTCTTGTCCAACTGTACATATTTTATTGCCCTGTCGGTATAGGATTTTGATACCACAAACATCTCTGAAAGGTCCAGATCTGCAGGGGCACCTTTCTTAATTGCCTCACTCTCAAGGAAACTTATGCCAGCAAAACACCAGCAGGTACCTGTCTGGTTCTGATCTTTTACAGGGGTTACCGGATTTGCCTTAACAGTTGTAAACTGGTATCCCTGAGGCTTCTCCTCCCCTTTTTTGTTATTTTTCTGGGCAAATGCAGATACAGAAACAGCACCTGCAAGCATTAGCATTGAAATGGTCTTAATTACTCTCATAGTGTTATATTTTGCTCTCAAAGTTACAAAAATATTATTTGAACCATTGGGAATATATGTTGTTTTCTTACAAAACAATAGAATATGCACACAACAGATATTACCCCTAAGACAAGCCATAAAAGAACTGTAGAAAATTTTGATATAAAGAAATATATGGGTGACTGGTATGAGATTGCCCGATATGAGAACTTTTTTGAACGGGGTCTCACAGATGTGCGCGCACACTACTCTCTTCTTCCCGACAGCACAGTAAAAGTAAAAAATTGTGGTACCACCCCACACGGGAAATTGAAAACCATATATGGAACTGCCTTCCAGCCACATCCTGCAGCATCACCTGCCCACCTTAAAGTGAGCTTTTTCTGGTGGTTCGCCTCAGATTATAATATAATTATGCTTGACAAAGACTACAATTGGTCTGTTATAAGCGGCAATAACGGGAAATACCTGTGGATTCTCTCACGTACCAAATTCCTGCCAGGGGAAACACTTGATGAGATATTCAAATTCCTCCGTACAAGAGGATATAATCCAAGCAAACTGGTGTTCTAAAACTCATATACCTCAGAGGTGTTTCTCCTTGGGAGACAGACCAGTCTGGTCTCTTTGTCGGGAGTGACACCTATTGAACGCAATGCTACGGAAATGGCTTTATGGGCCAGTGCCGGAGTGTTGTTGTTTTCGCTCAAATGGCAAAGGAAAAGATGGGTGAGATTCTTGTGCCAGAACCTTTTCACTGCCGAAGCTGCCTGCTCGTTGCTCAGGTGTCCCTGTCCCTGCACAATCCTTACCTTAAGTTCAGGGGCATATGAACCTGCAAGGAGCATATCAAGGTCATAATTGCTCTCAAAAATGACAATTTCAGACATCTTGCAGTATTTTATCACATCATCTGTAACAGCTCCCAAATCGGTGAGGAAAGTGAATTTCTTACCGTAAAAATCTATATGGTAACCTACAGTTTCTGTAGCATCATGAGGCACTATAAATGGTGTGAATATTACCCCTTTGTAGGTAGAGGGTTCCCCCGCTGTTGTTTTCCTTACACAGCCGCTCAGACGGCATCTGGTACAAGGGTGATTGTCTAAAGAGGCGTGAAGTTTTTCAGTAGCATATACCGGTTTGAAGTACTTTTGGGCAACCATACCCAAACCTTTTATATGGTCTATATGGTCATGGGTAACAAGGAGGAAATCTACATTATCCATAGAAATCCCCTGCTCCTGCAACCTCTTCTTAATGGTCCTGGGGCCTATACCGGCATCAATGAGCAATCCTGTCTCCTCATTTCCTATATAATAGCAATTGCCGTTGCTTCCACTTGAAAGACTGAAAAACTTAACCATCTCACCAAACTATTCGCCTAATTCTTTCAATGCCAGATATACCTCTTCCTCAAGATTGGTGTCAACATTATACAGAAGCACATTAAGTCCGGCAACTCTTCCTGCCTCTATATTTGCAGCCGAATCATCTATAAAGAGAGTCTCCTGCGGAACTATACCGGAATCTTCCAGTACTTTTTCATAAATGAGTGCACCCGGTTTTGATGCATTAAGTTCAAAAGAGAGATAGAGTTTGTCAAAAACATCCTCAATATCTACCCCCTGTGCCTGCAGGAACAGCTCACAGCATTTTTTCCAGGCAATTGGATTGACGTTACTCAACAGCAGCAGATTATATTTCTCCTTAAGGTCAAGCAACAATTTTACCTTATATGGAGACACCTCTGTAAGGAAAGTATCAAGAGTTGAATCTATCATCTCATCTGTAACTCCCTCCTTCCTGCAATGTTCCCTTACTATATCCCTGAACTGGGCACTGTTTATATCACCATTCTCAAACTTTGCAAAAAAGCCTTTCTGCGCATACGCATTCAAATACTCACCAAAATCATCAAATCCCAAATCATTGGAGAAATTATCCAAACACCTCTCCCTATCCAACGAAACCAGAACCCCACCAAGGTCAAAAATCAAATTCCTAATCATAATCTTACCCGTACCCGGTCCCCGAGTGTAGCTGTACTCGGTGACCGAGTGACATATTAAAAAGTTAATTATAAACGTTTTATCAATTCTAAAAATAATAAAGTCATCTTGTCTGCAGCAGCATCTGCTGCCTTTACCACATCGTCCCCGTCATTTACAAAATCAGGGGCAAAATCATCGTGAGCCTCATTTGTAATTACAGAGATTCCAAACACCGGTATTGAACTGTGGCGGGCCACAATTACCTCTGGGATTGTAGACATTCCCACAGCATCCGCACCAATGGTTCTGAAATATTTATACTCTGCAGGAGTTTCATATGTAGGTCCGCTACTGCCCAAATAAACACCTTTTTTCAAAGAAATCCCACTCTCAGCAGCAATCTCCTCTGCCAAAGCCATAAGTGCCGGTTCATACGGGCGTGTCATATCGGGGAAACGGGGCCCGAACTCAGCCATATTTGGGCCAATCAAAGGATTTGGCAAAAGGTTTATATGATCCCTTATAATCATAAGATCCCCCACTTTAAAATCATAATTCACCCCTCCGGCAGCATTGGAAACAAACAGATACTGAATCCCCAACACCTTCATAACCCTTATTGGAAGTGTAACATACTCCATAGGATACCCCTCATAATAATGGAAACGCCCCTGCATAGCCACCACAAACTTTCCACCAAGTTCACCGGCAATAAAATTCCCTTTATGCCCCACTGCAGTAGAGAGAGGAAAATGAGGAATCTCACTATACGGCACCACCACCGGATTTTCAATCTTGTCCGCCAGTTTGCCCAAACCGCTTCCCAATACAATACCCGCAAAAGGAGCCTCATCCCCAATGCGCTCCTTAATATACTCAGCCGCCTGCTGAATTCTCAAAACTCTCTCATCCATAATACTAATTTTTCGTGTACCCGGTCCTCGAGTACAGCTGCACTCGGGGACCGAGTGATATGTTAAAAACTTAATTATTAATAATATAGCTTTTTACAGATACGTCTCACATTCTCCAGAATTTCAGTCTCACCCGGCACAATCCGTCCCTCCATTACAAACTCTCCGTTACAGATTACACTCTCAATACAAGAGGAATTTGCAGAGTAGACAAAATCTGAAAGGAAATCCAATCCAGGAACAAAAGCATAATTATCTGTATCCACAATAACAATATCAGCCAAACGCCCCTCCTCAATAACACCTGCATCAAGCCCCAAAGCCCGTGCACCATTCAACGTAGCCACATCAAGTAACTCACGTAACGGCATTGCGGTAGGGTCTCCTCTCCACCCTTTCTGCAAAAGAGCAGCAGTCTTCATTGCCTCCCTCATATCCAAATTGTTGGAAGAGCCGCAACCGTCAGTACCCAAACAAACACGTACTCCTCTATCCTTCAATTCATTATATAAAAATCTGCTTCCCGATGACAATTTCAAATTTGAGTTAATGTTATGCACAGCTGTAACCCCACGCGCAGCCATAAGATCCATATCCTTATCATCCAACCATACACAATGGGCAGCAATAACCTCAGGACCAAGCACACCCAGATTCTCCAGATGTACGAAAGGGGAACATCCGTTCAAAGCAACAGAATCACGGTTCTCCTGGGCAGTCTCAGACATATGAATATGCAGGGTCAACCCTTTTGAACGGGCAAAATCACTGCACCACTGAATCATAGAATCAGAAACCGTATACGGTGCGTGTACACCAACAGACATCTTGCAACGCTCACCCCACTTGAGGGATTTCTCATACATTGCAGCCATCCCCTCCTTAATTGCACCATCCTTGCTCTCATCCTTCAAATCAAGGGCCACAAAAGAATGCCAGCTTCTGAGCCCCATCTCCTCCACCGCTTTCACAGCACTTTCAACCATCCAGTACTGGTCATAAAAAGTAGTTGTACCAGTCTTCAACATCTCAAGGCAAGCCAACTTTGTCCCCCAATAAATTGCCTCCTCATCCATACGGGCCTCCACTTTCCAAATCTCCTGCAGCCAGTCCTGCAACACTGCATCCTCCTTATAACCTCTTGTCAAAGTCATTGCCGCGTGGGTATGCATATTCACAAATCCGGGTACTGCCGCCTTACCCCTGCAATCCACCACCCTGCACTCTCCAATACTGCAAGGAAAAATATCCTTCTGAATTTTGGCAACTCTGTTGCCTGAAATGTAAATATCTGTAGCCTCACCATTGAGGGCAATTCCTTTAAGTAAAATATTGGCCATAACTGAAGTTTCTCTATAAGGCAAATATAGGTTAATTTATTGCAAATAGCTAAATTTGCCCTAATGAACTTCGTCTGGTTAGATATAAACGCATCGTGGTCGCATTCGTCGCTGGCATTGCCGGCGCTGCACGCAAATCTTACTCCACAAACACAAGCCGCGTGCAATATGCAGGTGGTAAGGGGAACCATCAAGAGCAGCATTCCTCAAATTGTAGATGAGCTTGCAGCATTGGAACCCTCGTACATTTTTGCCACAGCGTGGCTTTTTAACATAAAGTTTCTAAACGAGGTACTTTGCAGAGTATCTGCACTTTGTAGCCCAAAAGGAATCTTTCTTGGAGGTCCCGAATTCCTTGGAAACAACAAAGAGTTCCTGCAGGCCAACCCACACATTACAGCAGTATTCAAGGGGGAGGGTGAAGAAATGTTTGAGCAATTCATTACTTCCCTGCTGGCCCAGGATGGTGCGTGGAAAAATCAGCAGGGCTTTGAGTGTATAGAGGGAAATGAGTACCACCAGAGCAAGGCAGTAATTGTTCAGAATTTCAAAAACATTCATATTCCCGACAACTCATCCCTGTTTTCCTGGAACAAATCATTTGTACAACTTGAGACATCGAGGGGATGCTTCAACAGTTGCCGCTTCTGTGTAAGCGGAATAGAGAATGCGCCCATACAGAATATCTCCGTAAAGGAGTTGCGCACAAGACTGCAACACATTGAAGCTAAGGGAATAAAGCAGATAAGAGTACTTGACCGCACTTTTAACGGCAACCCTGCCAGAGCATTGGAGCTGCTGTCACTTTTTTCAGAATTTGCCGGAAAACTCAACTTCCATCTTGAGGTGCATCCTGCACTGTTGTTTCCTGCAAGTGAAGATACTGCTGTAGGGAATTTTAACTCTTGCGGAGAAAGCCCTGCCACATCTGTGGGGAAGCTGAGGGAAGCCCTTGCAAATGTACCTGAGGGGCTGCTCCACGTGGAGGCTGGAATACAGACTCTGCAACAGAATGTGCTGGATAATTGTGCCAGGAAAGGTTCTTGCGCCAAAGCTCTTGAAGGGTTGGAATTCCTTATTGGATGCGGAAAATTTGAGGTACACGCAGACCTTATTGCCGGACTCCCTGAATATACATACAACCAGTTGTTGCAAGACACCCTGCAACTTATGCAGATTGGACCCGCAGAAATACAGCTGGAGAGTCTGAAACTCCTGCCTGGAACATATTTCCGGAACAATGCCCAGTCACTTGGAATCAGATACTCCCCTGCCCCGCCATACGAGGTGCTGGCTACTCCCAACATTTCATATAGCGAACTGAACAAAGCAATGACCCTCTCCAAAATAATAGATTTCTGGTATAATGATGCCAAATGGAGGGAGCCGTTCAAGGAGATTTTTGCAAACTCTTCAGGCAACAGTTCAGACACATTACTGCTTGAAAAACTCATTGAAGAACTCAACGGCACAGAATACATTACCCAGCCTTTGAGTCTGGAAAACAAAGGATTGCTTCTCTACCGCTTCTGCAAAAAACATATACCGGAACTGGCACAACACATTTCTCTGCAATGGGTAAAGAACGGACTCTCAATGAAAAAAGAGCCTGCAGAAAACTTTACAAAATGGGAACTGAGCCAGGGTGCAGATACAAATCCGCTGTTTGTAGAGGGTGATCCAAGATACAAATACTACTACATAACCATCTGCTCAAAACAAGCAGACGGCACAACAAGGGCCACAACCCATTGGTTTGCATTCAATAAAGAGATTGAAAGGGTTGCCCCGTGCAAATACTTAAAAACAGAATAAACAGAGACCCACAATAACAACAAACACAATTTCAACGCCCAAATTAACCTTCAGAGCCACCTGCATATCCTCTTTTGTAAAGGATTTATGCTGTTCACCTATGAAAGGTTTGTAAACCTCCTCACCAAAATAATTGTGGGGGCCTCCAAATCTGCAATTCAAAATACCGGCAAGGGCAGCCTCAGGATAACCTGAATTGGGGCTTAAATGCTGATTGCCATATTTGAGGATAAACCCCAGAAGCTTTCCCAATGGCATAGATTTTCTTCCCAATAAAAACTGAGAAACAACAGCCATCAGAAATGCAGTAATCCTGGCAGGAATCCAATTGGCAATATCATCAATCCGGGCAGCCACACACCCGAAATCCTTATACCTCTCATTCCTGTACCCAATCATAGAATCCAAAGTATTGACCATCTTATAAGCCATCATTCCAGGCACACCAAACAGCACACACCAGAATAACGGTGCAATTACCCCATCACTCAAATTTTCTGCAAGGGTCTCAAGGGCAGCTGTACGGATCTCCTGGGCAGAGAGTTCAGATGTATCGCGCCCAACTATACGGCCAACCTGAATACGCCCCTTTTCCAAAGACTCATCAACCGCTTCAAAAACCATTCTTACCTCATCTGCCAAAGTTTTACCGGCAAGACAGAAAAACACCCCTATAACAGATAATGCAAGCCATAAACCGAATGAATATTTTGCAGCTGTATCCAACAAAAACCTGGAAATGGCAAAAGTTGCAGCAATAAGGATTATTGCCACAACACCCCCTTTAAACATACGGAAGGTACCTTTGTTAAAACGCTTCTCAAGAGCAGAAATTGCCTTGCCAAACAACACTATAGGGTGAGGCAGAGCTGCCGGATCCCCAAAAATCCTGTCCAACAGCCATCCAAAAATTACATACATAGTCTTTCAAGTGCTTTAACCAACAATTCATTCTGGGCATCAGTCTGGGTTGCAATCCTGAAATGTCCCTCTCCAAGAGTTGCAAAATTTGATGCATCTCTAATGAGAATCCCCCACTCCTTTGCCAGATACTCCTTCAACACAGCTGCAGAGGCAGAACGGAAACCAACTTGTTCTGCGTCGTGGATAAAATCTTCCATTGCACATACTCCTCTGTACAGTAATGACCTTGCAATCCTCACAAGCATATAATGGGTATTGGACGGTTCCACCTCAAAGAAACATCCCTCAGGACTCCCCGCTCCAAATGCCTCAAGTCTGCCGGCAAGAGCCCTGCTCCTCTCCAACAGCACGTTAATATTGGTACTTTTGGAGATATCGTTATTCAAAAGGAACATTCCGGTCTCAATTGCAAAGGCATTTACAGCCCAAGGCATCCTGCAACTCTTTATTGAGTCCAACAAAAAAGAAGATGCAGTAATATAGCCAAGCCTTACTCCTGGAACAGCATACCTTTTTGTCATAGAATGGAGCAAAACAAGATTATCATAACTTGCCCCCTCTACAACACCAACAAGTTCCTTATCCGTAAAGAATTCGTATGACTGGTCCATTACAAATACAACATCATTATATTTGGAAACAAGAGACAACAACCGGTCTTTATCTGCCACCTTTCCTGTAGGATTATTAGGATTGCAGATCCACACAACATTTGCACCCCCTACAGCACATTGCTCCTCTATCTGAGAGAGTTGGGTTACAGATTTTACATTATGCCTATGAATCTTGCAAGCATCACCATATTCACTGAAAGTAGGTACAAAAATCACACTGTTACTCCCGGCAAACCTCTGTGCTACAAGGTAAATTGCCTCAGTGGCGCCATTAGTAACGCACACATTGCAGGGCTCCACACCGCACTTTTCCGCTATAGCCCCCTCCAGGGTATATGGCTGAGGCTCCGGATACGACACCATACACTCCATTCTCCCTGCCAGATGCTCCCACAATGGCTTGTGTTCCACATCATTGTACACATTGGAACTGAAATTGGCCACTATATTGCCATATCTGTACAAATCGTCTCCGTGTCCGCTAATCATTTCTCTCCAAAATTTTATAAAGCTTCTCCATATCTACATTTTCCCTAATCACCTGAGCCAGTTTATTATACTGTTCCTCTTTATAGGCAGCATAATCAAACTCCTTCACCTCACATTTGCCGGCATAAGGGGAGAGAATCCAATCCACAAACCCGGCATTGTCCAAAATACCGTGCATATAGGTACCCATACATTTTTGCGAAACAAAACAACCGTCCTCCCTTCCATCCTCAAGCAAATTCAAAGCCCTGTACTCAGCACCCTCAAACGACACACTCTCTCCCATATGAATCTCATACCCCTTAAAAGGATATTCTCTTCCCGACAATTTCTTACCCTCTACACTCATAGCCCCATTCACCGCATCACCTGAAGATAAAGCAACCGGAGCATCCAACAACGGCAGAACGGCAAAATTTGACTGCAAGGTAACTTTCTCCTGAGTAATAGTAGTGCTCATAGGGAGCAATCCCAACCCTGGCAACCTCCCAATCTCCCCCTCTATATGGTAAGGGTCAAGTACCTCCATTCCCATAATCTGGTATCCTCCGCAGATGCCCAAAACTGTTGCCCCCCCCTTATGGGCCTGCACAACCGCCTGGGCAACACCATTTTTACGAATCTCCGCCAAATCTGCAATTGTACTCTTGCTTCCAGGAATGATAACAATATCAGCACTGCGCAACTCCTCCACATTATTGGTATAGAAGAGGTGAACCCTTGGATCCTGCTCCAACACATTGAAATCTGTAAAATTGGAAATGTGTCTCAAAAGCACAACCGCAATGTTTATCCTCCCCTGTTTGGACTGAAAATTCTTGCTGCCCAAAGCAACTGAATCCTCCTCCTCAATATGTATATCCTTAAAATATGGCAATACACCAAGCACAGGCACTCCGCAAAGCTCCTCTATCATTTTGCGTCCCTGTTCAAACAGACGGGCATCCCCTCTGAACTTGTTAATTATTATTCCCTTAACGTGTTTGCGCTCCTCCTCAGTCATAAGCATTACAGAGCCGTAAACACTGGCAAAAACGCCACCGCGCTCTATATCAGCCACAAGTATAACATCTGCCCCTGCATACATTGCCATAGGCATATTCACAAGGTCTGTCTCCCTGAGATTTATCTCAGAAACGGAACCTGCCCCCTCCATTACCACAGGATTGTATTTGGCTGCCAGGCGGTCAAATGCTGCATTTACCTCCTTGCGCAGCTCCTCTCTCCCCTCTTTCCTGAAATAAGAGTATGCACTCTGGTTGCCGTGTGGCTTTCCATTCAAAACAACCTGTGAGGTATGGTCGGAGTTGGGTTTGAGCAGAAGAGGATTCATATCGGTGCAACAAGGGATTCCTGCTGCCTCCGCCTGTACTGCCTGGGCCCGGCCAATCTCATAACCGTCGGGAGTAGCAAAAGAATTGAGGGCCATATTCTGGGCCTTAAAAGGTGCCGGGGTGTAGCCATCCTGCTTGAAGATTCTGCAAAATCCTGCTGCCACTACACTTTTGCCCACATCACTACCTGTGCCGGCAAACATTATGGGGTTAAGTCTGTTTTTATTCATCTCTCTTTTTTCTGTAATAATGAAACTCCTCCCACATCTCCTCCGCACATCCACTTTGTTGGTTATGAAACCTGCCCAAAATGAAAAATGCATCTGAAAGGCGGTTAATGAAAGTTGTTATTTCGGCAGGAACAGGATCTTCCTTATGGAGACTCCATAGTCTCCTCTCACCCCTCCTGGCTACTGTACGGGCCAACTGCAATAGTGAGGCCACAACAGTTCCCCCCGGATGTACAAAACTGTTCCTCTGCTCCAACCCTTTCTGCAGTGTATCAACCAGCTCTTCACACTCCTGTATGATGGCAGCATCAAAAGAGCAGGGATTTGCATTCCTCCTTTCACTTGGGGTGGCAACAAGGCTCATCATTGGCATAAACACCCCCTGCACCCTCTGCAGAAAAGCCTCCAGATCACCACTTGGATGTGTATCATTATTGTTGAATGCCCTTATCACACCAATAAGGGAGTTAAGTTCATCAAGTGTACCGTTTGCCTCTATTCTGGCGCAATCTTTTGGCACAACCTCCCCTCCGTGAATGTTGGTTGTACCGGTATCACCTTTTTTTGTATATATCTTTCCCATATCCTGCAATTCCTTAAAACTTAAACAGTTCCATAAGGTTAATCTCTCCCCAGTACAAATGTGTGTAACCAGCTATGAGGTTCTTGTATCTGTAAAGTGGAGTGGTAACCTCCTTACCCTGTGCATTGTAAAGTTGTGCGGCACTTTGCAGTACATTCTCCACCTTTGAATAATGAAATTCATGCCCCCTCAACTCCACTCCTGCATATTGGAAACTCCTGTACCCCATCTGCAATCTTTTTCCCTTCATTGTTGCATTCTGCTGCAACACCCCACACATCTGAAACATCTCCCCCTGTTCATCCTCTATCCCTCTGCACAAGTACATCATACCACCGCACTCAGCCAGCGCCTTACCGCCATTCTCTATATAATCCCTTATCTCTCTACGTATTTCAAAATTCCCTTGCAGCTTCTCCAAATGCAACTCAGGATACCCGCCAGGAAGATAAAGCAAATCACACTCCGGCAACCTGGTATCTGAAAGAGGAGAGAAATAATGAATGCTTCCCAACTTTTCCAAACTTGAAATATTTTCCCTATAGATAAAGTTGAAAGCCTCATCCCTGGCAACCGCTATATTCAGATTACTTCTTCCTTCTCCAAAGGATGAGCTGCAGAGAGGTGAAACCTCTGCTCCCTTAAATATTTCCAGCAAGGCATCAATATCAACATACTCCTCCACAATAGATGCTATGTTCTCCATAAACTCATCCACCAGATATTCTTTATCCAAAGAGAGTCCAAGATGTCGGGAAGAAATTTCTATATCCTTGTTTTTTGGAATATATCCCAATACCGGCACTCCAAGTTCCTCACAGGCATCCTTAAGGGTGGCATAATGGCTTGCGCTCCCCACCATATTGAACACAACCCCGGCAATTCTCACTTCCGGGCAAAAATTCTTGTATCCGTAAATGATTGGAGCAACAGAATAGGCACAAGATTTGGCATTTACAATCAGCAGTACCGGCATATCCAGCACCTGTGCAACTTGGGCACTGCTTCCCTCCATTCTCATGTAACCATCAAACAACCCCATAACTCCCTCAGCCACACACACATCTGCCCCGGCACCATATTTTGCAAAAATCTCCTTTATATGCCCCCGGCTCCCCATAAAAAGATCCAGGTTTACAGACTCCCTTCCCGCTGCAAGAGCGTGATACTGGGTATCTATGTAATCGGGGCCGCACTTGTATGGCTGCACCACCAAACCTCTGTTGCGCAAAGCCCTCAACAACCCAATTGTAAAAGTTGTCTTTCCGCTTCCCGACGAAGCTGCTCCTATAAGAATCCTTGGTTTCATATCTACTGGCATACTACAAATTTATGCTTTTTAGAGAAAAAAAATTAACTTTGAAAACAGAACTTATCAACCATTTATGAGACAATATCCACCCTGCAAAAACAAGGCTGCATCTATCTGCAAAGCCCTTGCAACCGCCAGAACTACCGGGGAGCCTGTACTTGTAGGGCAACCTCCTGAAAACATACGGCTTATATGCTTTGATATGGATGGAACCCTCATAAAGATGGAGACCATAAACCGCATTGCAGAGGTTGCGGGAATTGGGGAACAAATGCAGGAACTCACTTCAAAAGCTATGAATGGAGAGGTGGATTTCAAATCCAATTTTCTCCAAAGGGTAAAGATGCTGCAAGGTGTACCTGTGGAGGTGCTGGAAGATATAGCATCTGAACTGCCATATACAGACGGGTTGGAAAACCTTATGCAAGAATTGCAAAGGCGTTCTATACAAACGGCTGTAATTACAGGCAACTTTAACATATTTGGCAAATATCTCAAACAAAAATTCGGGTTTGACCATATTTTCACAACTGTACCGGAGATAAAAAACGGTACCCTTACAGGCAACATTTGCGGAGACATCATTGATGCCCCCGCAAAATCATCCATTCTTATAAAAATATGTTCAGAAAAAAACATTCCTCTAAATTGCACCCTTGCAGTGGGAGACGGAGCAAACGACATCCCAATGCTTGAGAGTGCTGCAGCTGCAATTGCCTACAACGCAATCAGTTCCAAAGAGAGATTGGATGAGGTTATTTTGCCTCTGCTGCATATTTAGCCTTCTTCTCCATAATCCCTATGGCTTTGTGCCTGAGGGCAAACTCTATATGGCTTACAAACATATCCTGTATCTGCTGAATCTCCCCCAACCCCTGCATCACAACATCCACTTTGTACCCTTCACCTTCCAACTGCTCTTTCCAATCCTGGGCAATATCATTCTGGGCGTGGTCTCCCGCCACAAACATAAACGGAACAAGTGTTACCCCCTTAACCTTTTTCTCACCCTCAAACTGGGCCAAGGCAGATTCATACGTAGGGTATCCCTCAAGTGTTGCAACGTGGAAATTCTTAAGGCCACGCTGTTTGAACATATAATCAATCTGGCTGTATGTTGCTGTACTTGGGGTATATGTACCGTGACCTACAAAAATGAAATGTTGCTGAGCTCCCTTTACAGGCGCCTGTGGTGAGTACAATTTCTCCATAATTTTAACAACATCCATATTGTCCCACACAGAAGAAAGAAGCGGTGCACCAATCCTTATATCTTTAAAAAACTTCTCCACCTCTGCCACATCTCTCCTTAAAGACTCCATCTCGGCCCCTTCAATTATATTTGAACTCTGCACCACAATATGGGTATACCCCTCACCTCTCAATTTCAAAAGGGCATCAAGTGGAGTTTGTTTTACAATCCCCCTTTTACCCAAAATATTGATTATCATTCTTGAGGTATAAGCCTCTTCAAATCGCAAATCAGGAAATTTTTCCTGCACTTTTGAATTAAGAGCATCAATTGTAACAGCTCTGGTATCATCATACGATGTTCCAAAATGTACCATCAGAACCGCAGCCTTATCCCCAGGCTGCATATTCTTGAGCATATCATTTCCCTGCCAATTCTCATCACTGTGGGCAGCACATATCACCGGTAATGCACACAGCACCAACAAATACAATAGTTTTCTCATATCTATTTCCTTTTAAACAATGATTTTATTCCCAAAATTAATCCCGACAGACACACCACAGCACAACCTCCACACAAAACCCAGATACATATTGTCCAAAGTACCGGTTTGGAGAAAAGCCCTGGCAAATTGAGATAGTGTAGTCCGTTGAATAGCCATCTGTCTGCCTTCTTGTTCTTGTTCAAGTATTTTATATAGCCGTCTGTTGGACTTACATAATACAAATCCCTGTCATTGTTATCAACTTCCACTTTGTACACAGGCAATGTGTAGGTTCTGCGGAGGTTTATGTAGTAGTTGTCATACTCCTCAAGCAATGATATCTTCATTGGTACATGCTCCCCATAAATCTTGCGGAATCCGTTCTCAATTGTCTGCTGTGGAATCTCCAGAATCTTCACATCCTCGCCAGATGCATCAATATACCTCTCATTTTCCCCCTCAATGATTATATATACAGGTATCTCTGCAAAACGGGAAAGCTTTATCTCCTTAAGCTGCGGATACTCCTGATGCAACTTGTCAAAACCCAATTTGTAAGTATCTGTCGGGAGGATATTCTTGCCCCACAGCTTTGTTTTGTCAAATACATAAGGGGCCTCGGTCTTTATCAGCCACTGCGGAACCCTCTTCATTGCAAAGAGGCCGCTTATAGCCCAGCTTATAAGGAAAATTCCGAATATAAGTCCAAACGAGAAATGTATCCTCTGCCAGCGTTTCCTGTACGGGTTACCCCACTCCCCTTTAACTTTTTTTCTCCTTACAAAAATGTATATGCCCAAAATGAAACCTGTAAGAGCGGCTACAAGGCAGATGGATGCACCCACTACAAAACTGTCCATCCACATTTGGGTATTGCGCCTCAATGCCGGAATGTACAGTTTGTGAGGGATTGCCCCAACATACGCCCAAAAACGTTGTTTTGCAGTTGTAAGCTGTTGCACATCAGCTGTAGTCCCAGATACAAAAAGCTGTGTCTTGTACTTGTCATCAAAATGGAATTTATAAATAGGCAATTCCTTCTCGTATCTGGTAAACAAAACCCATTGTGAACGTTTGCGCAATGTATCCACCCTCTTTATAGGGGCATCTGACCATTGCCTTGCAACCTTCTCCACACACAAATAATCTATTGGTTTTATATCTTGTAAAGTATCTGTTGTAAGGAGATACTTCTGTTTTGATGTCTTTACATCCATAAGGGTCTGCCCCTGGAACTCCCTTATCCTAACACTCTTTATCTCCCCCTCCACCCTTTGGGCAATATAATCCAAATCAGGCAATGAAGAAGGAAGCACCTCTTTCTTCTCATTTACAAGTTTTTCGCTTACACTCGGATAAGGATGATAAATGAGTACTACACCCGTAACAAACCACATTAAAAAGAATGCGGAAATAAACAAACCTATATATTTATGACTTTTGAAAAGAATCGGTAAAAACTTTTTCATTGCCTGTGGATTTAATAATCTTGTGAAACTGTGGGGACATAAATAATTTCGCCGTTTTCCAGCTCATATGCAATCCCAACCCGTTTCCCCAATTTTCCGTTTTGGGGATTGCTACTGTCAGAAGGGGTGTATCTGTTAATCTTCTCCCCCTCTTTTGTAATTATCTCCATATTCTCTTTACCTGGGTTCTTTACCATTGTAAAGTCTTCGCTGCTGAGCATTTCTGTCATATTGTAACGGCTCACCAGTGCCACCATAAGGGCAACGGCAAACACCATTGCAACATCAAACAAGTTGCTTACAACGCTCATAGGGTCATCATCCCCATCCCTTCCCAGTAATCTGCGTCTCATTGCTTCTGCTGCTTTTCGTTCAACAATCCAACAAGGAACTCAAGGTTGGTCATATCCTGCAGATACCACCTCTGTTTTACCTGCTGGGTAATGTAACCTACAGCGCTTGAGAAAAGTCCCACAACTGTAGTGGCAAAGGCAACCTGCATATTATAGGCCATTGAGGCAATATCTCCTGTTGAAAGCCCCACCAATGCAGGTCCCATAGGGATAAGTGTGCCCATAAGACCAAGCATAGGTCCCATCTTTACAAGGGTTTTTGAGATTGCAAGATCCTTGTCTGCCTCTATCTCAAAATCGGCCAACAGGCGCTGCAAATGCACCGGACTGTTTCTGAACTCATAAATGCTGTGCATATACTTTACCGCCAGAGAAAGGTTTTTCTTTGGCAATCCTGCCGCAAAATCATCTATATTGTTATGGCTTAACCCCTTAATCTTCCCATTTATAAGGGCACCGCTCTTGCGGATTGCAAGATATTGCCCAAAAAAGTTTCCTATAAGGAGCAAAGCCCTTATGAAGAGTAGAATAAGGAGAATAATCACCGGCACAAGCAATCCGGTTGAAATCCAGTAAAGGATATCCGAGATATAATTCATTTTATTTACTGTTTAAATATTTTCTCATTTTCAAATTCCTCAGCACAAATCCAATCAACCCGCCAATCACCACAAGGGCAACCATTCCCCCAAATGCACCCCACTCAATTTTATCAGACCCCTCAATTGCAGTGCGGCCGTTCACCGTTGCCACAATTCCCAGAATTGCAATAAGGGCATTTGCCAGAAACAGCAGCTCCAGCCTCACCTCCTTTTGGGGCATCACCCATTTGAGAAGCCACACCCCTGCTCCAACCACAACCATAATCCCCCCTGCAAAACTCCAGGCAACAAGGGAAAAGGAGTGTCCTGGAAAAGCGAATATCAGTGCTACAAGAGCACAGAAGAGGACCGGGAAAAAGAGGATTCCAGGAAACCATCTCAACACCCTGTATACCCACATTGTCCACCTTTTCAATCTTCCCGACGACTTTATATGTACTGCCAGAATGCAGAAGGAGATTTGCACAATAACCTCAAGGGTAAGGAGGATTGAGGTATCCAGCATAAGGGTGGTATTGGAGAGCCACAAGGAAATCTGACTTTTTGACTGCTCAATAGCATACGGCCACATCATCCCTACAAAAAGGGCACTCAACACCGTTATGGCAACGGTATGGTACCATTTGCAGAGTGTCTGCTTAAGTATAAAATTGAAGCAGACCAGAATCATCAGTGCCAGTACAACCCTCTCCATTACTCCTCTTTCTTGCGTCTCTTTACAAAATATACAAGTGCCATTATTCCGCCAATAGCAGCCAAGGCGGTAATGGTACCATTCACAATCACTTTGCGTGTCTGGGCCCCCTCACTGGTTCTGTTCTTCAACAGCACGGAAGAACCGTAATCTTCCCCAACACCCTTTACGGCATTCATTGCATCTTTATACTCCTGTTGCTGTTCCCTCTGCAACTGCTCCAGAATAAACTGCTCCAGTTTGCCATTGTTGCAGACAAACTCTGTACAGGCTGCCCCTTTCTCCTTTACAAAATCATTGTGCAGTTGGGCTGTTGTCTGCAACTGCTCAGGGGTTGCCTTCCAGTACCCCTTGCGGGCGCTCTCCATCATAACTGAAGTGACAGTCTGGAATGCAGCTGGATTCACCTTCATAAAATGCTCCTTTATACCCAGATTGTTCTCATCCAGAATATACATCCTGTACAAATCGTTGTAGAGTTCACTGTTCATAGAAGATGGTCTTGTAACGTGCCATCCGAATATGTTCCTGAATATTTTTCCAAACATCTGGGCACTTCCCTCTCCCCCTTTCATCCTCTCCTTAACAAAATTTGCATTCAGTACGGTGGCCCTTGTCTCAACTGCTATTGCCTGTGTGGCACTCTGCATACGTCTGTTAGTACGGTTACGGTAATCTGCCATATAGGCCTCAGGCTCCTTACCTGTAACATTTTTCACACTTAAAGAGAGTCCGCCTGTAAATTCATATACGTGATCCAACGAGATTGGGCCCCAAGTATTGCTTTGTCTTGGCTGTACAATGGCATCTGTCTGCTCCATTGCTGTGGCAAAAAGGTTTGCATCATAACTTCCCCAGTTCTTCTCATCTCCGTAGAATGCACCCATATTGTTCAGATACCCCTGGGCAATCTCAGACTCATCATCCCAGGTTCCGCTGCTCTCTATATAACCCATTATTCCGGTACTGTATCCGCTGTTCAACGGGCCAAATACCCTTGCATAAGAGAGTTCCCTTGCCCTTTGTGGAGACAATCCCTTCTCTATAAGCTGTTTTTCCTGCAACAAAGTACCCCTTGCCACATAATTTGGATAGAGGTTCTCCTCTTCTCCCGATGCAAGTTTCACACCCTCAGTAATCAGTTGCAACCTGGAAGCTGCAATATCCCTTAGCTGGCCCGACACCTGCACCAGCACATTTATCCTTGGTCTTCCCAACTCCTGTTCAGGTACAACCCTCAAATCAACCACATAGCCCATCTTGTTGCGTAGCGGCTCCACACCCATCATCCATAAAGCCTGCGCAAGTGTTGCCCCTGAGGTTGCTATGAACTCCCCAGCCCAGAAGGTATAGCTCACCTTGCGGGGATACTCGCTGTGTTTCTCCTTGTATTGTTCCAGCGTCTGCTCAGCCAGCTTCTTTCCATCTTCCCACGCCATTGCATCCGGAGTGGCCTCTGCATTTATACTGAACATATTCCGTCCTGTAGGGAGTACATTGGGGTTAAGTACAGGGTCTCCACCTGGAGCTGGTTTTACAGTTCCTCCGTTAAGGGCATTCACCATTGCATCAAACTCGTTTTTGGTGGATTCCAGCAATTGGGCCCTGTATGTGAGGGCATCCTGCAAATCTGCAGGTGCCTTATTTATATCTGCTGGAGGGTTCTGCAGTATGCTCTTGAGTCTGCTCTGTGCCTTTGGAAGGTATTTGTGTGATATGAATGAGCTGTTTTGCAGTTGCTGAGTGGTTATCAGCCCCTTGTCCCTGTCCTTTTTTGCTGTGTTGTATGCAAGCTGGTCTGCCGCAACTGCCATTGTGGTCTGTACCAGATTGCTGTTGCTGTAAGGCTCTCCCATTGTGTAGAATGCCCCCATTATCTTTTCATTGGCTATCTCCTCTATGAAGATGTCCAGCTGCTCCAGTTCCTGGAGTGTGAATATCTTATTGGGAAGAGAATCAAGTCCCAAATCTCTGTGCAGGCCAAGTGCCAGAACCTCTTTTTTTATACTTTTTCCAATTGCACCATTTGTGTTCCCGTTATCCATTGCCTTATGGATATCATCGTGCAACCGGGTAAATTTCTGTCTCATTCCACTCTCCACATATGGTGGGGTGAGATGGGTTACGAGCACTGCGTGAGTGCGTCTTTTTGCAATTATACCCTCCCCCACATTTCCTGTTGTGTAGAAATAGAAGTGCGGAAGGTTTCCTATGAGCACATCTGACCAGTCTGCCTTGGATTGTCCTATGTTTTTTCCTGGTGTGAACTCAAGGTTGCCGTGGGTTCCAAAATGGATTATTGCATTTGCCCCAAACCCTTTTTTCATATAAAAATATGGGGCAAGGTAGCTGTGTGGTGGTGGTACCTTCACTCCGTGTACCAGTTTGAAGTCATCCTCTCCCAACGCCGGTCTTGGCTGTGGGAAAAGGAGTATGTTTCCAAATTGGAGGGATGCTACAGCAATTGAATCACCCATTACAAGCAAGTTGCCGGGGGCCTCGCCGTATGTGGTGCATACCTCTCTGTATTTGTCGGGAAGAAGAATCTCTTCTGCCCATTTTTCATATTGTTTTTTTGAAATCCACACAGGATGGGCATTTTTAAGGAATTCCATCTGGGCACCTTTGGCGTATGAACCCATTACAGAGCCCTCCCTGTGCAATAATTTTCCAAACTCCTCCACATTTGCAGGGAGTCCGTTCACATTATACCCCTCCTTCTGCAACCTTTTAAGGAAGTTGTAAAGAGAAGGAATTACCTCCATACCGCTTGCCAGCAGAGCATCTTTGCCTGGAGATTTGAAATAGCAGATTGCAACCTTTTTCTCACTGTTGGGTGTATGCTCCAGCCCCATATAGCGTCTTATATGCTCTACAAGTGAATTTACCCTCTCCATCTCTGCGGTGTACATATGATACCCCTCTCCATTAGGGTTTTGGGTACCTATGCAAAGAGGTGCCATTCCTCCGTCAATTTCGGGTACAACCACCCTGGCAGTAAGTGTGCCGGAGGTAACGGGGATATCCGGGTTTATCCATTCAGAACGTGGCTGTATAAGGGGAAACGGCATAAAAAGTGGGATATTTTCATTATGCAGCCAATTTATGAGGGTATCATTCCCCAAACGCCCCATAGGATAATATATTACGGCATCAGGGTGGAATTCCTTTATCATCTGGGCCCTCCTGTCTCCCGTTGCAACAAGGGGATAAATGTTGAATCCCTCCTGGGTAAGTGTTGAAATGAGGGTATCTATATGTTCCCTGTTACCCTCCATAGGGAAGTTTATTCCCGATATAAACAGTATCTTATCTCCCCCTTCATTGTATATCCCCCTCTCTTTAAGATAATTGGTAAGATCCTCTTCTTTTGCAAAGTATTTGCCGTATTCCCTGTGATAATACATATTTTTGAGAAGAGGGACAGGAGCCTCAGCCCCTTTTATATTAACCCTTTGGGGTTTTGCAATTTTTGCAATATAAAGGATTGCATTCCTGAAATTGTGTTTGCTGGGGTTACGCAAATACTCCAGCAGGGTATTGTGCTGCTCTTCGTTTAGATTGTGATTAAGGGAGAGATGTCCCTGGTTCAAGGCATTGGTAAATACCGGAATACCTTTTTTACCGCATCCTGCAACCTCCCCAATCTGCTCATCATTGAGATAGAGTCCCCTTCCAAAGAGTATTACCGCATCAAAGCCCTTAAGACTCTCCACATCTTCCTGATCAATAAATGTAAGGTGCAGATTGCGGCTGCCGTTATTAAGTGCAATGTCTGCCTTCTGGGCAAGAGTGGCGTTTATTACCGCTATCTTTACCGGTGAAAACAGGATTGTGAATGCAATTGCCGCTACTGCCATTATTGCCAAACCCGCTGAAACAGGTTTGCGCCAAGTGTAAAATTTGGATTTGGAGAATCTTGTATCCATAAGTAAAATAAGGAAAAAGAGGAGGATGCTCCAAAGTGGTTGCACCCTCCCCTGTCAGTTGGATAAATTATTCAGCCTCAATGACTCTAATCATATCAAAGTAGAAACCGCCTGAAATGTCAACACCTTTTTCCACTTTGCCAGAAGCTATATCGTATACATAAATGCAAGGGTTTGCAGCTGTCTCGGTTGAAACGCCTATGTATGCTTTTCCGTTAACAATTGCCGAGCGCTGTGCAAAACGGCCTGCACTTAGTGGAAGATCAGAACCGTTAAATTTTACACGTGTTCTCTCACCTGTTGTAAGATCTATGATTGAGTAAAAATGGATATAGTCAGAGATACCTTTCAAGAAAGCGGTAGGGTCTGCAGGATTAGGGATTCTGCCATCTGTAGAATATGCCAATGCCTTATTGTTGCCAAGATACTGGATTGTAAGCATTTTTCCCTCAGGGTTCTTGTAGCCGTTGTAAGTTGGATCAAAAGTTGTCTGGCCTGGTTTGATTCTCAACAAATCACCATCCTCTACAGAAACTGCTTTCTCTGCCCCCTCTATTTTAACATCTGTTGCGTGAAGACATGCAACATACATTGTACCGTCCTCTGTATAGAATACTGATTGCTGCAAAAGCTCACCGTACGCACTTGCAACTGTCTCCTCTGTAAGGTCATCTGTATATGAAATGCTCTCAACTGCCATAGTTGAAGGATTGATTACAGAGGTATAAAGGCCTGGATATGCTACACGCGCACTCTTCTTCTCTGTGTGGAAATAGAACAGTTTGTTGTCCGCTTTTCTGTATGTAAGCAAACCTGAAGTTGAGAACATTTTTGCCTGAGGGTTCTGAAGAGAAAGTTCAAGATCACCCTCTGCCACGATAGACATTGTTGAGGCGTCCAGTTTGGTCCAGATTATCTTGTCTTTGTCTCCATTTGCAGCCATAATGAGCAAAGTGTTGTCATCTATCCAAACGTGAGTATAGTTACGCTGTTTGTATGTATTCTTTACAAACGGACATTTTGCAATCTCTACAGGAGATGTATTGTCATCAACTATCTCAAATTTCACAAAACGGTCTGCAGACTCAGGTACCTGGTAGTAATATTTTCCTTTTACAATGCTCTCCATTGTATAAGTACCGGTAAGAAC
>JAZSEZ010000093.1:0-11772 GCA_045531975.1 Candidatus Egerieisoma sp.
ATTCGTATTGGCTCCTGGTGCATTCCTTGTACTCGGTTACCTTATGATGTTGTTCAACAAAGCAAAAGCAAAATAATTAACCCTATAGAATAATAACAGATATGGAATATATATTGATTATCATTTCAGCTGTATTTGTCAACAATATCCTGTTGGCTCAGTTCCTTGGAGTATGTCCTTTCTTGGGTGTATCAAGCAAGGTTTCTACAGCAGTAGGTATGAGTGGTGCAGTTTGCTTTGTAATGGCAGTGGCAACATTGGTTACATACCTTGTGCAGTACTATATGCTGGTTCCGCTAGGAATTGAGTTCATGCAAACAATCACTTTCATCCTTGTTATTGCGGCGTTGGTTCAGATGGTTGAGATTATCCTTAAAAAGATAAGCCCTTCGCTATATCAGGCATTGGGAATCTTCCTTCCATTGATTACAACCAACTGTGCAGTATTGGGAGTTGCAATCCTTGTGGTATCTAAAGAGTTCACTTTTGGTGGTGAGGCACATATGCTTAACCTTGCCGGTTCAGTTGTATATGCAATAGCAAGTGCATTGGGCTTTGGCCTTGCAATGACACTATTTGCAGGTCTTAGAGAACAATTGGATCTTAACAGTGTTCCTAAAGCAATGAAGGGTGTTCCAATTGCATTGGTTACTGCAGGTATTCTTGCAATGGCATTTATGGGATTCTCAGGATTGGTATAATCCCGGAAAAATCTGTATTATGGAGAAGAAAAAGGCAATATCACAAATTCTTACAACTCTAGAGATAGAGGCTCTGCTTAGAGAGTGTAAAGTGGAGGAGGCATACTCCCATCTTAATGAACTTTTGAAGCAAGACCCTAAGAATGCATACGGCTGGTACCTTTTGGGTGGAATATATCGCAGACAACAGCTATGGGGAGAGGCTATAAACGCCTATAACCAGGCAAAAATGATAGACCCCGACGGCCCTGCCGCAGTGGCCATAGAATCCATATATGAGATTCTGAACTTCAGGAATACAGATATGATGAATCCTTAATGATCTATACGAAAAATCCCCGTTACTGAAAAGTAGCGGGGATTATTTTATCTGTTTATCTTAAGAGCCTTGCAGAACTCCCACAGGACAATTCCAAGGGAAACGGAGATGTTGAGGGAGTGTTTGGTGCCAAATTGGGGAATTTCAATCACCGCGTCACTCATATCCACAACTTCCTGCTGCACACCTTTCACCTCATTTCCAAATACAAGGGCATATTTTCTTCCCGACAGGTTTTCCTCTTGGGGTGCAAGGGCTCCCTGCAGGGTTGAAGGGAGTGAATTGTCGGGATTAAGATATTTTTCAATATTTTGCAGTTTGATGGAATTTTCGGCCTGCTCAATGCTTATAATGGTGTAACCTGCCCCCTTTAGGGATGCTACTGCATCTGTGGTTTCTTTGGTGTATTCCCAATCTACAGACAATTCTGCTCCAAGGGCAGATTTGTGGATTTCTGCAGTAGGTGGGGTAGCACAGCATCCGCAGAGGATAATTTTTTCAATAAGGAAAGAGTCGGATGTGCGGAATGCCGCACCAATATTGTGCTGGCTTCTTATATTATCCAACACAACTGTTATATTTATTTTGTCAGCATCCTTAAACTCTTCTTGAGTAAGTCTGCCAAGCTCGTTGTTCTTAAGTTTTCTGTGAGTCTGCTCCATAGATTACAAAGTTGAGGATAATTGCGTAAATAACAAAGAAATAAAAAATTAAGAAAAGTGGGGTAAAATCACTATATTTGTCTTTGTTGTGCGCAAAGGCACTGAAACTATAGATTTTAACACTTAAAACAATATGAAAAGAGATTCTCAAATTCTAGATCTTATCAAACAGGAAGAGAACAGACAGCTTAATGGTATTGAGCTTATTGCTTCCGAGAACTTTGTTTCAAACCAGGTGCTTGAGGCATTGGGTTCTGTATGTACAAACAAATATGCTGAGGGTTATCCTGGCGCAAGATATTATGGCGGTTGTGAGGTTGTAGACCAGATTGAGCAGCTTGCAATTGACCGTTTGAAAGAGATTTTTGATGCAGAGTACGCTAACGTTCAGCCTCACTCTGGTGCTCAGGCAAATATGGCTGTTATGACAGCTTGTATCAAACCGGGTGAGACATTTATGGGCTTGGACCTTTCAATGGGTGGTCACCTTACTCACGGTTCTCCTGTAAACATTTCAGGTATCCTTTACAATGCTGTTGCTTACGGCTTGAGCGAGGAGACTGGTCTTGTTGATTATGATGATATGGAGAAAAAAGCTCTTGAGCACAAACCAAAACTAATCATTGGTGGTGCTTCTGCATATTCAAGAGAGTGGGATTGGGAGAGAATGCGTGCAATTGCTGATAAAGTTGGCGCTATTTTCTGGGTAGATATGGCTCACCCTGCAGGACTTATTGCAGCTGGCTTGTTGAAAAACCCTGTTAAATATGCTCATATTGTAACTTCTACAACTCACAAAACTCTAAGAGGTCCACGTGGTGGTATCATTCTAATGGGTAAAGACTTTGAGAACCCTTGGGGCCTTAAGACTCCAAAAGGTGCAGTTAAGATGATGTCTGCAGTTCTTAACTCTAGTGTATTCCCAGGTATCCAGGGTGGTCCGCTAGAGCACTGTATTGCTGCTAAAGCTGTTTCTTTCTATGAGATGATGCAGCCTGAGTTTAAAGAGTACCAGATGCAGGTTAAGAAAAATGCTGCTGCTATGGGTGAGGCATTTGTTGCAAAAGGATATAAAGTTGTTTCTGGCGGTACAGACAACCACTTGTTGTTGATTGACCTTAGAACCAAATTCCCTGAACTTACAGGTAAAGTGGCAGAGAAAGCTCTTGTAGCGGCTGACATTACTGTAAACAAGAATATGGTTCCATTTGACAGCCGTTCACCATTCCAGACTTCAGGTATCCGTGTAGGTACTCCTGCAATTACTTCTAGAGGTTTGAAAGAGGCTGATATGCCGCTTATCGTGGAGCTTGTAGACAAAGTGCTTAGCAACCCTGAGTGCGAGGCTACAAGAGAGGAGGTAAAAGCTGCTGCCCACAAACTTATGGCTGGCAGACCTCTTAATGCTTGGTAGGAAACAATTAACTCTATAGGAAGGTGGCTCATAAGGCCACCTTTTTTCTTGTAATGAGTTGGTTAAGAAGGAAAAATGACTATCTTTGCCCGATTTTTGTCTGCTAACAAACGCAGCCTGCGGCAGATGAAGGTGCTGTAAACAATTAATTTCAACTCTCATAGGGAGAGGCGGGCTGCAAGAGATGTTTATAAAATAATGAATGTAGTTAAAAAGACCATCCAGTTGAGCGATGGCAGAACAATTGAGATTGAGACCGGTAAATTGGCTAAACAGGCAGACGGCTCAGTAGTTGTAAAGATGGGCAAGACTATGCTTCTTGCTGCAGTAACCTGTGCAAAAGATGCTAAAGAGAATGTAGACTTTATGCCTTTGCAGGTTGATTACAAAGAGAAATTTGCAGCGGCAGGAAGATTCCCTGGCGGATTTATGAAACGTGAGGGTAAAGCTTCAGATTCTGAGATTCTAGTAGCCCGTCTAATTGACCGTGCCCTTAGACCTCTTTTCCCTGATGATTTCCATGCAGAGGTATTTGTAACTGTAAACCTTATCTCGGCAGAGAAAGATATCCAGCCAGATGCAATTGCAGGTTTGGCAGCTTCTGCAGCTATTGCAGTTAGTGACATTCCTTTCAACGGCCCTATCTCAGAGGTGAGAGTT
The DNA here is from genome assembly GCA_045531975.1 of Candidatus Egerieisoma sp. Taxonomy (GTDB): domain Bacteria; phylum Bacteroidota; class Bacteroidia; order Bacteroidales; family UBA932; genus Egerieousia. The sequence goes on from JAZSEZ010000093.1 coordinate 3,757, forward strand.
GCCAGAATCAATGGCGAGTACTGCATTAACCCTAATTTCAGCCAGATGGCAGATGCAGACCTTGACATTATGGTAGCAGCAACCGTTGATAACATTATGATGGTTGAGGGTGAGATGAAAGAGGTTAGCGAGGCAGTTATGTTGGGTGCAATCAAATTCGCTCACGAGGAGATTAAGAAACAGTGCCAGGCTCAGTTGGAGTTGATGGAGGAGGTTGGCAAAACTCAGAAGAGAGAGTACTGCCACGAGACTAACGATGAGGCTCTAAGAACAGCTTGCCACGAGTACTGCTACAACAAATGCTACGAGATTGCAAAAAGCGGTACAAGCAAACACGAGAGAGGTGATGCATTTGCAGCAGTTCACGAGGAGTTCCTTGCAACAATACCAGAGGAGGAGAGAGAGGAGAAAGCATTTATGGTAGGCCGTTATTTCCACGATGTTGAGAAAGAGGCTATGAGAAATATGATTCTTGATGAGGGAATCAGACTTGACGGCAGAAACACAACCCAGATACGTCCTATCTGGTGTGAGGTAGATTACCTTCCTTGCGCACACGGTTCAGCAATCTTTACCAGAGGTGAGACCCAGTCTCTAACAACAGTAACTCTTGGTACCAAGATGGATATGAAAGAGATGGATGAGGTTCTTGTTCAGAGCACCGAGCCATTTGTACTTCACTATAACTTCCCTCCATTCTCAACAGGTGAGGCTAAAGCAGCAAGAGGTATTGGCCGTAGAGAGATTGGTCACGGTAACCTTGCGTTCAGAGCCCTTAAACCTATGGTTCCAGTAGGAGAGGAGAATCCATACGCAGTACGCGTAGTATCAGATATCCTTGAGTCTAACGGTTCATCTTCAATGGCAACTGTTTGTGCAGGTACTCTTGCTCTAATGGATGCGGGTGTTAAGATTAAGAAACCTGTATCAGGTATTGCAATGGGGCTTATCTCAGACTCAAAGACTGGCAGATATGCAGTTCTTTCAGATATCCTTGGTGATGAGGACCACTTGGGAGATATGGACTTTAAAGTAACCGGCACAAAAGACGGTATTACTGCTACCCAAATGGACATTAAAGTGGACGGCCTTTCATACGAGGTTCTTGAGAAAGCTTTGGAGCAGGCACGTCAGGGCAGAATGCACATTATGGGTGAGATGATGAAAACCATCAGCGAGCCAAGAGCAGAGCTTAAACCTCATACTCCAAGAATCGTACAGCTTAGAGTACCAGGTGAGTTCATTGGAGCAATTATTGGTAAAGGTGGTGAGGTTATCCAGAAGATTCAGAAAGAGACAGGTACAACTGTTACCATCACTGAGGTTAAAGAGGGTAATGAGACATTTGGCGTAGTAGATATCTTTGGTGAGAACAAAGAGAGCATGGATGCAGCACTTGCTTGGGTAAAAGGTATTGTAACCGTACCTGAGGTAGGCACAATCTACAAAGGTAAAGTAGTTTCAATCCTTGAGTTCGGTGCATTTGTAGAGATTCTTCCTGGCAAAGAGGGCTTGCTTCACATCTCAGAGCTTGACTGGAAAAAAGTTGAGAAAACAGAGGATGTCCTTAACGTAGGTGACGAGGTTGAGGTTAAACTTCTTGAGATTGATGCAAAAACCGGCAAGATGAGACTTTCACGCAAAGTTCTTCTTGAGAAACCGGAGGGTTATGTTGAGCCAGTTCGCCGTCCAAGACCAGAGGGTGACCGCAAAGAGGGTAACCGCGGCCCAAGAAAAGATTTTGGCAACAAGAGAAGAGAGGGCAACGGCCCAAGAGAGCACAAAGAAAACAATGCTCCAAAAGGTGAGTAGTATTCTCTTCCCGATGAATAATTGATAAAAAGGTAATCCGTTAGGGTTACCTTTTTTTATACCCTAAAATAATTTAAATTTGATGCAGTATTTGTAAAATGCGTGCGTTTAATAAATAAACGACTAAATCAGATAGCTTATGAAACGTCTGTTGATTGCTTTTGCATTTGTTTTGTGCCTTACAGGGTGTGAAAAACTTCCATTATTAGGGGGAATGATAATTGATTGGTTCCCTGTTGTGTTTGATATTCAAGTTGTGGATGCCAACGGAAAAGATTTGCTTGACCCTTCAAATGACAATTCCTGGCTTCTTGGAACAACAATAAGTTTTATGGACAAAAAAGACACTATAGATCAGGCGTGTCTTGATAATATACATCAAACCAGGGCTTATTTGCCTTATTATGATGGAGTAAAACTGATGAGTAGTACACGTGTCTTGCCCAATTGGTTCCTGAATTTTGGGGAATTTGATGGTGCAGACAGTTATGATAACGAAAAACTGACCATAACTTGGCCAGACGGCAAAGTCAACATTATAACATATACCCGTAAATTCAATATGTTTAAGACCGATGTCTCTAAAAAGGTTTATAAATTGGATGGGGTTAAATGCTCAAATCCTATAAAAATTGTGAGGTAAAAATTAATAGAAACTAAAGAATGACCACACTCTCATTAAAACAACGGATAGCATTGGAACTGCATAGGCAGTTGCTTAAAGATATGCAGCAGAAGCACCCTTTAAGGCAATTGTTTTGGGAGTGTACACTCAGGTGCAATATGAAATGCCGCCATTGCGGAAGTGACTGCAAGGTTTCGGCAGTGCATAAAGATATGCCTTTTGCAGATTTCCGTAAGGTGTTGGAGGATGTGAAGGATAAATATGTTTCCCATAAGGTGATGATAGTGATTACCGGAGGGGAGCCACTTATGAGGAATGATTTGGAGCAGTGCGGCAGGGCCATTTATGATATGGAGTTCCCGTGGGGGGTGGTATCAAACGGATATCTGATGACCCCTCAAAGGATAGAGAGCCTTTTGCGCTCAGGAATGCACAGTGCAACAATCAGCCTTGACGGTTTGCAGGAGCAGCACGAGTGGATGAGGGGTGTTCCGGGAAGTTTTAAAAATGCCTCCAGGGCAATAGAAATATTGGCCAAAGAACCGCAGATAAGATTTGACGTGGTTACCTGTGTAAACAAGATGAATTACGGTTCTTTGTCTCAGATTAAGGAGTATCTTATCTCTTTAGGCCTTAAAGAGTGGCGGTTATTTACTGTATTTCCGGTAGGTAGAGCGGCAGAAGATCCTATGTTGCAGCTTGATAAAGAGCAGTTCAGGGGGCTGATGGAGTTCATAAAACAGACACGCAAAGAGGGGAGGATAAAGGCTTCTTACGGATGTGAAGGCTTCTTGGGGGAATTTGAGGGGGATGTAAGGGATAATCTTTTTACCTGCCAGGCGGGCGTTTTTGTGGGTTCAGTGCTTATAGATGGCTCAATCTCTGCTTGTGCAAGTATAAGGGCAGATTATACCCAGGGAAATATTTATCGGGAAAAATTTACAGATGTGTGGGAGAATAAATACCAGCTCTACAGAGACCGTGCCTGGATGAAGAAGGATGAGTGCAAAAACTGCAAATGGTTCCGGTATTGCCTGGGCGGTGGAATGCATTTGAGGGATGAACAAGGCAACCTGATGTTCTGCCATTTGGAGAGGATATGATTGACAAGGGATATGAATAAAAAATGATATGCTTATGAAAAGGTTGTTTCTGAAATTATTTAGGGGCTTTCTGGCATTGCTGGGTATTGCAGTGGCCACATCTTGTGAAGACATTTTAGACAATATACCTGTAGCATACGGTACTCCTACTATGGATTATACCGTTATGGGAAAGGTTGTAAACTATAAAGCGGAGCCTCTAAAAGGGATAAAAATTAAGCCGAGATGGGACAATTGGCCTCCCGACAGTACTTATACTGATGCCCAGGGAGCTTTTGTTGTTGCCAGGAAAGGTGGAAGTCTGGAGTGGAAGTCGGATAAATTCTATTATGCACCGCTGATTGTGGAGGATACATCTGGGGTATACCGAAAAGATACGGTATATATTAAAATGGTGCAGATAAAAGAGGGTGGCAGTTGGTATAAAGGGGAGTTTGAGGCAAAAGATGTGAAAATTACAATGTACTAACAAAAAAGGTTGCACCTCTGTGATGCAACCTTTTTCTTTCTATTCCTTGGTGGAGCTTATTTTCTAAGACCCAATGCTTTGATAAGCTCTCTGTATCTCTCAATATCTTTAGCTTTTAGGTAATCTAGAAGCTGACGTCTCTTACCAACCAATCTAAGAAGTGATCTCTGAGTACCAAAATCTTTGTGGTTCTCTTTCATGTGTTGTGTAAGATGAGCGATACGGTAGGAAAATAAAGCAACTTGACTCTCAACAGAACCAGTGTCTGTATTAGACTTTCCGTATTTGCCGAAAATCTCTGCTTTCTTGTCTGAATTCAAATACTCAGCCATTGCAAATGATTTTTAAAGTTTTGTCCCATTATTGGGAGCGCAAAAGTAGAAATATTTTCATTTCCCGCCAAATCTTTTTTGAATAATTAAACTATTTTGCCAATTTTGAATCAAATAACCATTGAAATTTAATTTAATATATATGAAAAGAGTGTTTATAGTAGTGGCTTTGTTGTTTACAACAGCGGCTGCAATGGCCCAAAGTGGTACGCAATCTGTTTTGAACCAGATTCTTGGCTCCAGTGCAACATCCAATACACTAACCTCAATTTTGGAAAATGTGGTTGGTGGAGCTGTTTCAAAACTTGATCTTTCAATAGAAGGAACCTGGAAATACACAGAACCGGAGGTGCAGTTCAAAAGCAGCAACCTTCTGGCACAGGCCGGAGGTGCAGTGGCTACAACAAAAATAGAGGGCACTTTATCCAAGTTGTATGGGAAAATTGGAATCAACAGTTCGCTTTCGTATACATTCAATTCAGACCAGACTTTTACCCAAACCATTAAAATAGGTTCAACTGTAAAAACCCTTAAGGGAACATATACTTTGGATACAGAAAACAAGACAATTACTTTGCAATATGCGGCATTGGGAAAAATAGGATTGGGTAAGATAAATGCAATATATGCGAATACAGGCTCTTCTCTTGCATTGCTTTTTGATGCCAGCCAGATGTTGGGATTCTTTAAAAAATTAGTTTCGGCAGTAAGTTCAATTGCAGGCCAGACGTCTCTGGCAACTATTACAGCATTGCTTGATAACTATGACGGTGTGTTGCTTGGCTATAAGATGCAGTAATAGGGTATAACACAATAATAGTATTGGGGGCAAATTATTCTGCGGAGTATTTTGCCCCTTGGTATGTATTTCTCTCTTCAAGCCTTTTGTCCAGCATTTGCAGCAGTTCTACGTTGCGGACTTTTCCCCACGGGCTTGAGTTTACAAAACGAGGGGGTACCTCTCCTGCAAAACGCTCTATATAGAGGTCTGGGCGGAGCAGTTCCAGAAAATCTGTAAAAAAATTGAGATATTCATCCAAACTCCACTGAACAAAGTCTTGGGGGCAACGGGCAAACTCGGCCTCCATTTCTGTCCCTTTAATTATCTGCAGCTGGTGGAATTTTACGGAATTTATCGGGAGTTTGTTTATTATTGGGGCCATGCCCATAATCTCTTCCCTGCTCTCTCCGGGCAATCCAAAAATGAAGTGTGCCCCCTGGTGCAGACCTCTGGCAGCTGTAGCCTCTACGGCCTTTACTGCTGTTTCAAAATTGTGCCCGCGGTTTATTCTCTCAAGAGTACGGTCATAACAGGATTCAATTCCATACTCCACAATTACAATTTTCTCTTTTGCCAGTTCTGCCAGGTAATCCAGCTTTTCATCATCTACACAATCGGGGCGGGTACCAATTACAATACCCTTAACTTTTGAGTGTTCAAGGGCTTGGGCATAAAGTCCCTTAAGATGCTCCAGAGGTGCGTAAGTGTTTGAATAAGACTGGAAATATGCCAGATAATTCTCCGTTGTGCGGTATCGGTTCAGGTGAAATTCAATACCCTCATTGAGTTGTTGGAGGATAGATTTGTCGGGAGTAGAATAATTGGGGTGGAATGCATCATTATTGCAGAATGTGCATCCACCCAAACCTTTGCTGCCATCTCTGTTGGGGCAGGTAAAGCCGGCATCCACCACAATTTTTTGCAGGCGGCACCCGTACTTTTCCTTAAAGTACCCAACAAAAGAGTTGTATCTTTTTTCCACTCCAGGTTGTTTTAGTTCAATCTTGACCTGTTGGTTCCAACGTGAACCTTAAACACAGCCTTTTTGTAGTTGCCGGTTCCAAGAAGTGGTGCGTGAGCATCTGCAGGGAAAATAATTGCAAGATTGTTTATGCCCATAACCACGTAGTTTTCAGGCTCCTCCTCAAGGAATGCAACATCATCTGCCTCCTGATATTTGGTATTGTCGGTATTGCATTTGCTTCTGTCTTTAATCCCGATAGTTTCTGAGCCATCCAACAATACGTGAATATCTATGTAAGAGTCGTGAATCTCCAGTTTGGCATCCTCAACATCCTTGAGCTCACCCTCAGAGATTGTACAATATACACGTTTGCCATCAATTTCATAATCTCCGGCTGCCAAAGCCTGAAGATTGTTTTTCTTTAGAAACTGGTAAACTTTGTCAAAACCCTCCTGAAGAGTCTGGTATTTTTCAAAACTTTTTAAAGAATCAAGTATCATATTTCTGTAAATTTTTCTTGTTTATTGCAATATATTGCACAAATATATGATTATTTTTTGTTGTACTAAATTTTAGAAAGTAGTACATTTGCAAAACTTTTAAAAAATTGGAGAAAAAATATATGGCTCAGATTATAGAGAAGGTTTCCCGTACTTTTGGTGAGTATTTGCTTATCCCAGGTCTTACAACAAAAGATTGTACACCTCAGAACGTATCATTGAAAACCCCTTTGGTGAAATATAAGAAAGGTGAGGAGCCTGCCATTTCACTTAACATTCCGTTTGTATCTGCAATTATGCAGTCGGTTTCAGATGATGGTCTTGCAATTGCTCTGGCACGTAACGGAGGTCTTTCATTCATCTTTGGTTCACAATCTATAGAGACTCAGGCAGAGATGGTAAGAAAGGTGAAGAAATTCAAAGCCGGTTTTGTTCCAAGTGATTCAAATGTGCGCCCTGATGCAACCCTTGCAGATGTGGAGGCTATAATTGAGGCTACCGGACACACTACTATGGGTGTAACAGATGATGGTACTCCTAACGGAAAACTTCTTGGTATGCTTACCAGCAGAGACTACAGAATTGACCACGACGGTCGTGATTCTTTGGTTAAGAACTTTATGACTCCGTTTGAGAAGCTTACTGTAGGCAAATTGGGAATTACCTTGTCTGAGGCTAACCAGCTTATTTGGGATCACAAGCTTAATGCTCTTCCTATCATTGATGAGAACCAGCATCTTGTATATTTTGTTTTCCGTAAAGACTATGAGTCGCATAGAGAGAATCCTAATGAGTTGTTGGATCCTGTAACCAAAGAGCTTCTTGTAGGTGCGGGTATCAACAGCCGCGATTATAAAGAGAGGGTGCCTGCTCTTGTTGAGGCTGGTGTTGATGTGCTTTGTATTGATTCATCAGACGGTTTTTCTGAGTGGCAGAAAGAGACAATAGGTTGGATTAAAGAGAAATATAACGGCAAGGTGCTTGTTGGTGCCGGAAACGTTGTTGATAAAGAGGGCTTTGATTATCTTGTTGAGGCAGGTGCAGATTTCATTAAAGTTGGTATTGGCGGAGGCTCAATCTGTATTACCAGAGAGCAGAAGGGTATAGGCCGTGGGCAGGCAACCGCAATCCTTGATGTTGCGGCGGCACGTGACGAGTACTTTGAGAAAACAGGCATTTATGTCCCAATCTGCAGTGACGGTGGTCTTGTTCATGACTACCACATGTCACTGGCTCTTGCAATGGGGGCAGATTTCCTTATGATGGGCCGTTACTTTGCACGTTTTGATGAGTCTCCTACAAAGAAACTTTATATCAACGGCAATTACGTGAAAGAGTATTGGGGTGAAGGCTCAAGCCGTGCCCGTAACTGGCAGCGTTATGACATGGGCGGCAAAGGCGGTGCAATGAAATTTAAGGAAGGTGTGGAC
>JAZSEZ010000099.1:0-8827 GCA_045531975.1 Candidatus Egerieisoma sp.
GAATGGAGAGCCAATTATTGGTGCGTACGTATTGGTTAAAGGTACTTCTAACGGTACTTCAACCGACGTTGATGGTAAATACCAGATTAACGTACCTTCAAATGGCACTCTAGAATTCACTTTGGTGGGTATGAAAAATGAGGTTGTTCCGGTTAATGGCAAAGCTGTTATTAACGTAACAATGCAGGAGGATTCAGAGATGTTGGATGACGTTGTGGTTATCGGTTTCGGTACTCAGAAAAAAGAGAACCTTACTGGTGCTGTAGCTTCAGTTAACGTTTCTAAGGCGTTGGAGAGTCGTCCTATTGCTGACGTTGGTCGTGGTCTTCAGGGTATGACTCCTGGTTTGAACGTTCGCGTTGGTTCTGGTGAGGTTGGTTCTGAAGCTTTGATCCGTATCCGTGGTCAGGTTGGTTCTGCTTCAGGTAGCTCTGAGCCGCTTATCCTATTGGACAACGTTGAGATCCCTTCAATCTCTATGGTTAACCCAGATGACATTGAGTCAATTTCAGTATTGAAAGATGCTGCTTCTTCAGCTATCTATGGTGCTAAAGCTGCATTTGGTGTTATCTTGATTACTTCTAAGAAAGGTGCTAAAACTGAGTCAGTAAGTGTAACATATTCAGGTAACGTATCATTCCAGAACATGGCTAAGAACTATGAGATGGGTGATGTTGAGGCTCTTCACTATACAGTTGAGGCTTCTGAGCGTGTTGGTACTTATACTCCTGCAGGTGCTTTCTGGTTGATTGACCGTGCCGGTTACAACGCTGCTGTTGCTTGGAAAGAGAAATACGCTGACCTTGATCCTATGGATCCTATGAGATATGGTCGTGACTGGTACTTGGATGGTAACAACCGTAAAATTGGTATCCGTACATACGATCCATACGAGTATTTGATCAGAAGAAATGCTCCTACCCAGACTCACAACTTGTCAGTTGCAGGTAAAGCTGGTAACACCAACTATAACATCAGTATGGGTTACTTGGATCAGAGCGGTATGATGGCTACTACTGATTACGATAAATACAGCCGTTACAATGCAAACGTTCGTTTGAGCACAAAAGTAAATGACTGGGTAACTGTAAGAGCTGGTTTGATGTTCTCTAAAACTGAGAAAAACTGGGCTTACTCAAGTACATCTACAACAGCTGACGTATGGTACTACCTATTCCGTTGGGGACCTACTTATCCGCTTGTTCCACAGGACGAGTATGGCAACAACTTGAACAATGCTACATACGAGACTTCAATTGCTAACAAAGCTTCTACAACTAACAAATATACCAGTGTTAATGCAGGTGTAACTGTTACTCCTTTAAAAGACTGGAATATTGATTTCGACTACACATTTGCTAACAACGAGGGAGTAACTTTCTACCCTGGTTCAAGCTTTACAGGCGGTCACCTATGGTATTCAGCCTCTAAACACCCAAGTGGTGGTACTGTAACCAATGAGTGGGCTGAGTACAACTTGTTGGGTTCAACTCTTCCTGCAATGTATTTTGCTCCATACGAGTATGTAAATACTTCTTCTGCTTCTTCTTTCAACAGAGTTTACAGAACAGCAGGTACTTCAGAGCGTCAGACTTTCAATGCTAAGACTACTTATGATCTTAAGATTGCCGACAACCATACATTCAACTTTATGTTGGGTCTACAGGCAGTTGATTATGAGTACGAGAGCCACTGGGCTAACAAGAAAGGTCTTTTGACCCCTAATAACCCTCAGTTCGACTTGGCAACTGGCGACCAGACTTCAGGCGGTAGCCACTCTTGGAACTCACAGCTTGGTTTCTTTGGCCGTATCAACTACAACTACAAAGAGAAATATCTATTGGAGGCTAACCTTCGTTATGACGGTACTTCTAAATTCCCTACAGATCTTAAATGGAGATGGTTCCCATCATTCTCAGCTGCTTGGCGTGTAACTGAGGAGCCTTGGATGGAGGGTGCAAAATCTGTTCTTTCATCTTTGAAAGTTAGAGGTTCTTGGGGTTCTATCGGTGACCAGTCAGTAGCAGGTTCATTGTATATCCCTACAATGTCTCAGAGCACTACTTCTTGGGTTCACGATGGTGCAACTAACGATGTATACTTTGCTACTCCTTCAGCTGTAGCTTCAACTATCACTTGGCAGGACATTACTACTCTAGGTTTTGGTTTGGACGCTAAATTGTTCAACAAAGTTGGTGTAACATTTGACTGGTATCAGAGAAAAACCAACAACATGATTGTTCCTATGGAGGGTGTTGGTTATGGTTTTGGTACTTCAGCTCCTCAGGGTAACTTCGGTTACTTGACAACTAATGGTTGGGAGTTGTCATTGGATTATGGTCACGTATTTGAGAATGGTTTCAGCATTAACGTAACAGCAGGTGTTGCTGATGCTAAGACTACTATTGACGAGTACGGTACAGGTAGATCAGTTGGTAGCTGGTACAACGGTAAAACTTACGGTGAGATCTGGGGTTTTGAGGTTGACAGACTATTTACTAAAGATGACTTCGTATACGATGCAAACGGTAAACTTGTTACTGTAAAATCTAAAGACGGTTACAATGTATACCAGTTCTCAGATCCTAATATGGCTACTCAGGGTAAATACAACTCTGGTTCATTGATCTTCGGTCCTGGTGACGTTAAATATAAAGACCTTAACGGTGACGGCGTTATCAACAATGGTGATCCTAACAATAAAGAGTACGGTATTGGTACAGTAGAGAACCACGGTGACCTTACAGTTATCGGTAACACTACTCCTCGTTACGAGTACAACTTCCGCATTGATTTGGGTTACAAAGGATTTGACTTCTCAGCATTCTTCCAGGGCGTAGGCCAGAGAGATATGTGGGGTTCATCTTCAATGTCACTTCCTGGTTTCAACACTGGTGATGGTGCAATGGCAGCAGCTATTGTAAACGACTTCTGGTATGAGACTATCGTTGATGGTAAAGTTGTTGATGCTAACTACGATGCATTCTATCCAAGAGCTGCAAACTGCGGTGGTTCATCTATCTTTAACATGCAGACCAATGACAGATATCTATTGGATATGTCATACTTGAGATTGAAGAACGTAACTTTGGGTTATTCTCTTCCTGAGAAAGTTCTAAGCAAAGCTCACATTCAGAAGCTACGCGTTTACGTTTCTTTGGAGAACTTCCTAACCTTCGACAATTTGAACGGTCTTCCACTTGACGTTGAGGAGGTATCTGGTTACTCTTCATTCAACTCAAGCAACTATAACAGCGGTAGAGCAGGTGTTGGTACTCCTACCTTCAAGAGTGCTTCATTCGGTGTTCAGTTAACATTCTAATTTAGATAAATGAAAATGAAAAAATTAACATATTTATTATTCTCAATCGCACTTCTTGCCTTGGCAAGTTGTAACGGTTACCTAGATCGTACATCTAAGACTCAGATGAACGATGAGAACTTCTGGACCTCGGAGAGTAATTTGCGCTACTTTGTAAACTTGGCGTACCCTACATATTTTGTAGGTTATAACTCAAGCTGGGGTACTGCTTACATCCCTGGTGTTCGTGGTGAGATCAGTGATGATGCTACTAAGACTGGTACTCAGTCTAACTTGCTAACTGCTGTTCCTGGTGACAACTGGTACAGAGCTGAGGGTACTTACTGGTTGCAGAGAACCGGTGCTGGTCCTTGGAACTTCGGTTGGATCCGTAAATGGAACCTTATGATTGACAGACTTAACATGATGCAGGAGAACGGTGTTCTTTCAGCTGACGGTTACAACCACTGGATGGGTGTTGCACGTTTCTTGAGAGCATACGAGTACTACCGTTTTGTAATGTCTTTCGGTGATGTTCCTTACTATGATTTCGTTCCTGCTGCTGAGAACTTTGATGATCAGTACAAATCAAGAGATCCTCGTTCTACAGTTATGACTAAAGTAATGGAGGATTTGGATTTTGCTGTTGCAAATGTTAAAGCTGATGATGGTAAAGATTACATCAACAAATATGTAGTTGCTGCTTTCGGTTCAAGATTCATGTTGCACGAGGCTACCTGGTATAACTACCACGGTTATGGTACTCCTGCCCTTGCTAAACAGTTCCTTGAGAAAGCTGTTTCATACGCTGAGGTTGTAATGAACTCTGGCAAATATGCATTTGACTGTGACTACCGTTCATTGTTCGGTTCTTTCGCTCAGAAAGGTACTGAGACTATCCTTTACAGATCTTACCTAGAGGGTAAAGCTACTCACTGTATTGCTTCTTACTCTAACCTAACAGAGAGCCAGAGCCACGGTGCTAACCTTACTACTCTTAAAGCTTGGATCTGTAACGATGGTAAACCTTATACTTCTTCTACAGTTGAGAACGTAGAGAGCTGGAGAATTCAGGATATGGCTTTAACTCGTGACCCTCGTTTTGAGGCTACTTTCTGGAGAGAGCCAGTTTCTGCTCTAACAGGTATTTACTGCTGTAAATTCATTGACCGTGAGGGTATCACTTACTCATTGGATTACAGAATGGGTGAGACACGTCCTGCTAAATACGGTTCATCTACCAACACTAACGGTGCTCCTATCATCCGTCTTGCTGAGGTAGTTCTTAACTGGATTGAGGCTAAAGAGGAGCTTGCTATCCACCACGGTGGTGCAAAAGTTACTCAGGCTGACATTGACAGATCAATCAACGCTATCCGTAACCGTCCTCTTGATGCTGAGGCTGAGGCTCTTGGCGTTAAGAAAACTGCTCCGCTTGTACTTGCTGAGCTAGTTGACGATCCTGCTCGTACTTCTGACATTGAGAAAGCTACCAAAGCTGGTGTTGTTGCTACTCCACTTCTATGGGAGATCCGCAGAGAGCGCCGTATGGAGTTCTTCTTGGAGCAGAGCCGTATTATTGACCTTCGCCGTTGGGGTAAACTTGAGCTAATGGACTGTGATATCAACCCAGAGATCATGGTTGGTGCTTGGGTAGACTACAATGAGGGTCCAGGCCTACAGAAATCTTTCAACCTTCTAACTGCTAGTCAGTTTGGTAAACTTGAGGTTATGAAAGAGGATGGTACTAGAGTTGTATTTACTGGTAAAGCTGACGAGAAAGGTAATATCTCTGAGTCTAATGCTGCTGATATGGTTGGTTTCAAAATCCCTACTTCAGTTGCTAAGAGATACTCTATTGAGGCTAGACATTACCTTGAGCCAGTTTGTACAGACGTTATTTCTCAGTACACTACAAGAGGTTACTCAATTGAGCAGAACCCAGGTTGGTAATAATCTGATTATAACTTAAGTTATATCATACACAGGGAGCCGGTTAATGCCGGCTCCTTTTTTTGTGTTTTGCACAATTATATTTATCTTTGATTCAAACACAAAATCAATAATACTATGTTTGCAAAAGAGACTTATATAAGCAGACGCAAGCGTCTGATGGAGAAAATAGATAATGGAATTATCCTTTTGTTGGGTAACAGTGAGGCTTCAAGCAATTATCCTGCAAATACCTACAAGTTCAGGCAAGACAGTACTTTCCTTTATTTCTTTGGCCATAATGAGCCTGATTTGGCTGCAATTTTGGATCCTCAGAGCGGAGAGGAGGTATTGTTTGGCAACAATGTGGATATGGATGATATCATTTGGATGGGTCCGCAGCCAACAATAGCTGAGAAAGGGGAGAAAGTTGGTGTTTCACACACAGAGCCTTTTGGAGCACTTGGCAAATATTTGGAGCAGGCTCAGAAAGAGGGTAGAAAGGTGCATTTCTTGCCTCCGTACCGTAACCACAACAAGATTCTTTTGAACGCCCTTTTGAATATTCCTATTGCAAATCTTAAAGCTGAGGCTTCATTGGAGCTTATTAAAGCTGTTGTAGATTTGAGAATCATTAAGGAGCAGTGTGAGTTGGATGAGATTCATAAGGCCTGTGATATTGGATATCAGATGCACTTTACTGCAATGAAGATGGCCAAATTGGGTATGGTTGAGCAGGAGATTGCAGGTGTTATGGAGGGGATTGCACATTCATACGGAGCAATGACTTCCTTCCCTACAATTCTTTCACAGAATGGTGAGACTCTTCATAATCACTCCCATCATCAGATTCTTACAGATGGAAGACTTATTGTAATTGATGCAGGTGCAGAGAACAATATGAACTATTGCTCTGATTTTACCCGTACAATCCCTAGCAGCGGCAAGTTTACCCAGCAGCAGAAAGAGATTTACAACATTGTAGCAGCTGCAAACAATCTTGCACAAGATATTGCAAAACCTGGCATTACCTACAAAGAGGTTCATCTTGCAGCTTGTAAGGTGCTGGCTCAGGGGCTTACAGATTTGGGTCTTATGAAAGGTAACGTAGATGAGGCTGTTGCAGCTGGAGCACACGCATTGTTTATGCCTCACGGTTTGGGCCATAATATGGGTTTGGATGTTCATGATATGGAGGATTTGGGCCAGATTTATGTAGGCTATGATGATGAGACTCGCCCTTCTACCCAGTTTGGCCTTGCAAGTTTGAGAATGGGCAGGATGCTTAAGACTGGTCACGTACTTACAGTTGAGCCTGGCTGTTACTTTATCCCTGCACTAATTGACCAGTGGGAGGCAGAGGGTACCAATAAAGATTTCATCAATTTTGAGGCCCTTAAAGCATACAGGACTTTTGGCGGTATAAGACTTGAGGATGATATTGTAATTACTGAAACCGGTTGCAGAATGTTGGGAAGCAAGAGACTTCCTATTACACCGGAGGAGGTTGAAAATGAGATGCAGAATTAGTATCTCTTCCCGATAGTCAAATGATAACTTTCAGAAAAGCAACATTGGAAGATACTTCCCTTATTGAGGAGTTGGCTCAGGAGATATTCAGGTCTACATATAAGGTTATGCTCTCGCCGGGGCAGATAGATTATATGATGGAGTGGATGTATTCACAGGTTAGCTTGCACAAACAGATAGGGGAGGAGGGGCACATTTATCACATTGTGTATGATAATGATGTTCCGGTTGGCTATCTTTCTGTGCAGCAACAAGGGGAGAGGCTATGGCATTTGCAGAAAATCTATTTGAGAGAGGGTTTGCAGGGAAAATCTGTCGGGAAGAAAATGTTCTGCAAGGCTGTGGAGTACATTAGGGAGAATGGGGTGCTCCCTTGTACTATGGAGCTGAATGTGAACCGCGATAATGTGAAGGCGGTGGATTTTTATGAGCGGATGGGTATGCACAAAGCATCGCGTGGCGATTTTCATATAGGCCACGGGTATTATATGACTGATTATATTATGGCTATGGAGATTGTGTAATCTTTATATTGCAGGATAGAAAATGCTCTCTTTCACCACAATTGCCTGTGGGTAGAAAGGGAGTATTTTATTCAGTTCCCTTATTGCATCGGATTTGGTACGGTAGTCTCCTACTACAACTTTAAAGAAAGGGTTTGTGTAGCTGCGGTATGTTGGAATCTGTGGAAACTGCAACTGGAATTCTTTCTCCAGCTCCTCAGATTCAAAGCGGGCAGTCTGTTTGTTGCTGAAGAAAAGTCTAATTCTGTAGCCGTTACGTTTTTTCTCGCCGTTAGCCTTTAAATAGAGCTGATATGCCTGTTCCATCTCCTGTGGCTGGTCAAGATCAACGGAGCCGCTCCCTTCTTGTTGCAGCAACTGGAAAATGGTTGTCCCTACAAGAGTTGAGTCTGCAATGGGAGCCCTTTCAAATTTTACTGTGTCGGCAGCTTGTTGCAGCTGGGTAGTAACATTTTGTGCATTCAGTACATTTGTGCAGGCTGCTGCAGCTGTAAGGAATATTGCTATAAAAAAATGTCTCATAACTTTACTTCAGATATTGTGCAAGTGATTTAAGGGGAACATCCTCAATCTTTATCTTTTTGTTTATCTTCCCTTTTCTTACAGTTATTGTGCCGTTTGCCTTGAATTTCTCCAAATCCCACGCTTTGGGATTAAGTCCCTGGGCCAGCGCGGCAAAAGGATCGGTGAGTTCTGCACGCAGCACAACTGAGGCTTTGGATTCTTCGCCAGGGTGTATAAGGGCTGCTTCACCTTTAACTTGTGTGATTTTGGCAAATGATGCCCCATCTTTTGAAATTATAATATCTGTTCCGTCAATTTCAAACACAGCTTTGGTTGGGTTGAATACTTGTGTAACAAGTTCAACTTCTGCGGCATTTAGGGCAACCATCTTAAGTTTGCCTACTTTTACATCGTCTATTCTAATTTGTTTGTAATTGGTGCAGCCTCCAAGTATTGAGGCAACAGCTACCATTATGAGTATAAATTTCTTCATATGGCAAAGGTAAAAAAAGTTATAAAAAACTTATATTTGCGGAATAATAATTTAAAGATGACAAACAAATATTGTTCCGTTAAACCAATTAAAGATAGTTCTCTGCCACAGGTTTTTATTGAAACCTACGGATGTCAGATGAATGTGAATGACAGTGAGGTGGTGCTTTCTGTATTGCAGAAGGCGGGTTATGCTTTGTGTGATTCTTTGAGTACAGCAAATGTGATTCTTGTAAATACGTGTTCTATAAGAGATAATGCAGAGCAGAGAATTTGGGGAAGACTTGATGTTTTTTATCAGGAGAAAAAGAAGAGAAAAAATGTGATTGTTGGAGTGCTGGGCTGTATGGCTGAGAGGTTGAAAGAGGAGTTGTTGCAACATCCTGCTGTTGACCTTGTGGCAGGCCCGGATTCTTACAGGAATATTGCCAATTTGTTGGCAGCATTGGATGAAACAGGAGACAAACAGATAAATATCAAGTTGTTGCGTGAGGAGACTTATGCAGATATCACACCGGTACGTTTGGATAAGAACGGCGTTTCT
>JAZSEZ010000108.1:0-34791 GCA_045531975.1 Candidatus Egerieisoma sp.
GCTATCACAATGTTAATGGCATTTATGTGCGTGTTTCCGCAAGTGTTTCAGGCGGCAAGGAGCAATCCGGCAACCGAATTGAAGAAGGAATAGGTTGTTTCATTCCCTACACAACAACACACTTGCCTACAGTACTCCGTAGCAAAATGAGTGGGTTGAATTTGTCTCAGCAGTGCTGAGAGTTTTACCATATTGCAGACGTTTTAAGATTTATACAAGCGAAAAATTAGTATCTTTGTGTATGACTGCAATGTTTGTATCACAACTAATAATATCACTGATAGTTCTGGTTCTGGCTATTATTATCCTATCGGGAAAAGGGGACAACTTAATTGCAGGATACAATACTGCAAGAAAGGAAGATTGGGAAACTTACAATATAAAAAGAGTCCGTATCTGCATAGGTGGAATGTTGGTTGTTTTGTCTATGTTAATGTTGCTATTTGCTGATAATTTTATTCTCCTGATAGCAGTTGTGCCATCACTTTCAATTCTATCAATTGTACTGGCCAATACCTGGGGTAAGAAGTAATCATCTCAGATACGTGGCAAGTTTTAATCAGTTACACATATTGAAAAAAATTTTTGGAGGGAAAAGAATTTATCTTACCTTTGTATTATACAAGTTGTTTAATACAAAAAGAATAATACTGTTGTTATGGCAAAAGATACTATGATTGATGAATTGCTTAATGCATGGGAAGAGACCTATAAGAAAGGTCAGCTTACATTTTGGGTATTCCTGGCATTGCAGGAGAGCAACAAATGTATGGAAGAGATAAAAGAGTTTGTGGAGAAGGCATCTGAGGGGACAATGACCTGTGAAGAACAGAGCCTGTACCGCAATTTGAGGAAATTTCAGAATCTGGATATAGTTGCATATGACAGTAGGAAGGTAAGTAAGGGTCCCGACAGGAAGTACTATTACCTTACCCCAACCGGCAAGGAACTGTTCAAGCGTTTTGTAGAACGCAATATCATGATATTTACAAAAGAATCAATTATTAACCTTTTAACACAGTAAGTTATGAGAGTATTTACACAAAGATTAGGTCAATTTGCCGTGGGTGCGTTAATATGTACTGTTGCATTCAGATATGCACTTAACCTGGCTGTCGGGAAGGAGAGTCTTGCTGCAGCATTGTGCTGTTCTATAATATATTTTGGGCTGATGTATTTGGCCGGATGGTATTTTGGAAGCAAAGATGCTGTTGAGAATGAAATTTATGATATAGGATTCCGTTACCACTTCATTACATATCTGTTATGTATTGCACTGGGCTATGCATCATATTATATTGGCTGGAATACAGAAACTATAAAATCATTGAATATTGGTGCAATATCTTGGGGTATTGGGCTTGCATTGCATTTTGTATTTTTCCTCTTCGCTCAAAAAAATACAATCAAAGGCTATGCAAAGGAGGAGATATTCCAGTAGTTGCTTCTGTGGTATTTATTGGGGGAGGGACCGCTGCTTTGGTCTCTCCCTTACCACTCTTCCACATACCTTGCATTCCAATCTAAAATGCCATATCTTTACAACGACAAATTGTATTTAATTATGAACTTCACCGGACTTCTTGTTGGACTTTCTACATTCCTGATAATAGGGCTATTTCATCCGCTTGTAATCAAGGCGGAATACTATATTGGCGTTAAAAGTTGGATATTATTTGCTATCGCAGGAGTGATGTTCGGCATTGCATCAGTAATGGTCAGTCAACTCATATGGTCAACTATCCTCGGCGTTGTTGCCTTTTCTTCTTTCTGGAGCATACTGGAAGTCATTCATCAGCGAGAGCGTGTACGTAAAGGCTGGTTTCCTAAAGGACCGGGACATAAGTAATATCTTGAGACACCAGATGCTATTTTCCCCGACAAATATCAGTTGTAATGACGGTTTTCGTCCGTTCAGTTTCTATATTGAGGTCATTTGATTAGTGAATCTACCAATGTTTTTGCTTCCCTCATACAAGGATTTGAAGAACCTTTACTCACAAATCGTATGGCTGATTTTCATTGCACAGAAGTTAGGTCCACACATAGTGCAGTATTTGCCACCTACATTGTTTGAGGATTTATAGTACTCCAAAGCTTTCTCCGGATCCAAGCTGAGATTAAACTGGTCTTTCCAGCGGAATTCATATCTGGCTTTGCTCAAAGCATTGTCGCGCACCATTGCACCAGGATGCTGTTTGGCAAGGTCTGCTGCATGTGCTGCCAGTTTGAAGGCCACAACACCCTCCCTTACATCATTTTTATCGGGAAGAGCAAGGTGTTCTTTTGGAGTAACATAGCAAAGCATAGCGGTTCCGTACCATCCTATCTGTGCAGCACCAATGGCAGATGTTATATGATCATAACCGGGGGCAATATCTGTAACCAATGGGCCTAAGGTGTAAAATGGAGCGTTATGGCATTTTACAATCTGTCGTTCCATATTCTCTTTAATCTTGTGCATTGGAACATGTCCAGGGCCTTCAATAAATACCTGTACATTTTTGGCCCAGGCTCTTTCCACCAGTTCTCCCATAGTATCCAATTCTGCAAACTGAGCCCTATCATTTGCATCATAAATACTGCCCGGCCTTAAGCCGTCTCCAAGCGAGAGAGCCACATCATATTGTGCAGCTATATTGCATATATCATCAAAATGCTCATACAGAAAACTCTCTTTCTGATGTATCCGACACCATTTTGAAATTATGCTGCCACCGCGGCTCACCACTCCGGTAAGACGCTCTGATGCAAGCATAATGTTTTTTAATCTTATTCCACAATGAATGGTAAAATAATCCACACCCTGCTCACATTGCTCAATCAGCACATCCCTATATATCTCCCAATTGAGATCCTCGGCTTTGCCGTTTACCCTCTCCATTGCCTGATAGATTGGCACAGTACCCACAGGTACAGGAGAGTTCCTCAGAATCCACTCCCTCGTTTCGTGTATATTGGCCCCAGTAGAGAGATCCATAATAGTATCCGCACCCCATTTGCAGGCCCAGATAGCCTTTTCAACCTCCTCCCCAATACTTGATGCAGTTGCAGAATTTCCAATATTAGCATTAATCTTTGTTAAAAAGTTCTTCCCGATAATCATAGGTTCAGCCTCGGGATGATTGATATTTGCAGGGATAACAGCCCTCCCTTCAGCCACTTCTTTACATACAAATTCAGGAGTTATATGACTTTCAATGCCAAGTGCTCTACAGTTCATATTCTCACGAATAGCCACATACTCCATCTCCGGAGTAATAATGCCCCTTTTTGCATAATACATCTGACAAACATTCTTGCCGCTCTTTAATGCTCTCTCCTTAATCCACTCTTCACGCAGACGGGGAAGTCCCTTCTCCAAATCAATCTCAATATTATGGTCACCATAAGGGCCGGAGGTGTCATAAATGTAAATAGGGGGATTAGGGCTTTCAACCCTTTTTCCATTTTCAACAGTAACAGTAGGCAATTGCGATACCATCCGCATACCAACCTTTAAGTTCGGATATACAATACCGTTCAAATAAACTTTTTCCGAGCCGGGATAAGAAATCTTTAAATTTGGTTTCATGTGTCAAACATTGTTATTGGACAGTTTAACAGGGAAGACACCAATGGCAAGAATAGAATTGTTGGAATATGCCAAGACCATGAATACCATGCCGTTTCCCTGCGCTGTCATTATACATATCAGGTTCATAGGGTGTTATCTCAGCCGGGCAACAAGTGCTCAGCACCCCTAACAGCACTGCAAATATAAGAATTTGTGCAGAAATTATTTACTTTTGGCACAAAGTTACATCTGCGAAATATGTTTGTGCAAAAACAGATCATTTTCTGCACAAAGTAGCCACGGCAACTGAAGTTTGTGCTGTACAACATCATTTCCTGCACAAAGATGTCTCATTAACAGAAGTTTGTGCTACAAACGCCGCAATCCTGCACAAAGTTTGAGGCGGTCATTGAAAAAGCCACTGCCCTTACAAGGACAGTGGCTTTATGCGTTCAGCAAGCAGTGTTGGAATTATTTTCTGCTCAACTCATTTGCCTTGGCTACGGCAGGGATGATATGAGGGAAGATGTACTGTTTGCCAAGTTCCTGTGCAAAACCCACTTTGTTAAGGTATGCAAGGACGTTGTCGTTTACACCGCTGAGGATAATTTGTACACCCTCTTTTGAGGAGCGTTTCCATAGGCTGCGCAAGTTGTTCAAGCCTGTTGAGTCCATAAACGGAACTTTTCTCATACGGATGATACGTACTTTAATGCCGGTTTTGCGCAAGTCGTGGTCAAGCTCGTCAAGTTTGCTGGCAAGTCCAAAGAAGAAAGGACCGTCAATCTCATAGATCTCAACTGCCGGATCTACATCAAGATGCTCAGTGTCAGCAAGCATTGCTTTCTCATCGTTCTCTGTACCAGGTACTGTGTCGCCCTCAAGAATCTTAATGGAAGAGGTCTCTGAGATACGTTTTACAAACAGGATAATTGCAAGTACAAGACCTACCTCAATTGCAACTGTAAGGTCAATTATTACAGTTAGGAAGAAGGTGATTAGAAGTACTGCAACGTCTGTTTTGTTACCTTTAAGCAAGTATTTGAAGGTTTTCCATTCACTCATATTGTATGCAACCATTACAAGGATTGCAGCCAAACATCCAAGTGGAATATATACTGCGTAAGGCATTAGGAAAAGGAAGATAAGCAACAGCACAACTGCGTGTACAAGACCTGCAACCGGTGATTTACCGCCGTTGTTAATGTTTGCCATTGTTCTTGCCAAAGCACCTGTAGCAGGGATACCGCCAAAGAATGGGGTAATGATGTTTGCTATACCCTGGCCAATAAGCTCAGTATTTGAGTTGTGTTTTTTACCGGTTACACCATCTGCAACCATTGCAGCAAGCAACGACTCAATTGCACACAAAAGGGCAATTGTAAATGCAGGCTGGAACATATTCTGTACTGTGTCCCAAGTAATTTGTGGAGCCACAGGTTTTGGAACCTCTATGCCATTTGCAAGTTCTGGGAATTTGCTCCCGATAGTTGCAAACTCTGCCACACCAAATTTGGTAAGGAGGATTGAAGCTGCTGTACCAAGGATAATTGCAATCAGTGAACCTGGAACCTTGTTGGTTACTTTAGGCCAAAAAATGATTACAAGCAAGCAGCCAAGGCTCAAAAGGAACTCGTGAAGTCTGAATGTTGCAAGATGGGTGAAATATGCTCCCCATTGTGGGATGAACTCACTTGGAAGGTTCTCAATTGAAAGGCCAAGGAAGTCTTTTACCTGTGTGGAGAAGATTACCACCGCAATACCGCTGGTAAAACCTACTACAATTGGGTAGGGGATGAATTTGATGATACTTCCCAATTTGAATATACCCATCAGCACCAGAATAATACCTGCCAGAACTGTGGCAACGATAAGTCCTGAAATGCCGTATTGGGCAACAATTCCGTAAACAATTACAATGAATGCTCCGGTAGGACCTCCAATAAGGAAGTGTGATCCTCCAAAGAAGGATACAAGGAAACCTGCAACTACTGCAGTAATAAGGCCCTGTTGTGGTGATACTCCACTTGCAATACCAAATGCAATTGCCAAAGGAAGTGCAATGATACCTACAATAATACCCGCAATGAGGTCTGCGGTAAAGGTCTGTTTATTGTAGTTTCCTTTTTTGAATAGCTCAAATAATTTGGGCTGGAATACCTCAGAAAATTTAAAGCTCATTTCAGTTCTAAGTTAGGTTGAAATAGTTTATTGTTTGTTAAAATAGTTTGTCTACTGCTGCAATAACCTCTTCGGCGGGAGTTGCTGCATCCATTACAAGGTGTGGCTCTACGCCAATCCAAGAGTGCTCTGCTTTAAAGCGTTTTTCACCTCCACCGGTAATGTTAAGCATAATTACCTCGTCTTTCTTTACAAGACCTTCTTTTACCGCTGTTATAAGGGAGTGAAGAGCAACACCGGCTGCAGGGTGGATGTCAGAACCCTCAAGTTTCTCAAACAGCTCACAAGCTGCTGCCAACTCCTCATTTGTTGCAAGGAGCATATCACCGTTGCTTGCTTTCAGTACATCATACAATCCTCCAACAATGCCGTAAGGCGGTTTGCGGTTAGAGAGTACTTTTGCATCAATCTCAAGTGCCTTTACACGTGCCTCATCCTCATCAAATGGTAGAAGCGCCCTGCTGTCTGCCTTAAATGCATCGTACATTGGGGTGAAAGGGATATTCTGCGATGGGATAAGTTTCATAAGGTGGCTTCCAAATCTGCCGTCCTCAATTAGTCTCAAGTTTGCCTCGTATGCTGCAATTGTACCAGTTCCGCTGCCCACTGCCTGGAAATAGCTGTCGGGAATACGGCCAATCACCTGTGCTGCAGATAGGACTGTGGTTGCCATACCGTCTCTGCGGGCAACATTTTTTGCACCTCCTTCCTCAAAGAATCTTGGGCTGCCGTTAAGTTTTGCAGCAAGGGCAATTGCATCAAAGTAGTCTGTTCCGGCAGGGGAGCAGATGATTTTCACACAATCATTAAGTGGCTCACGGAACCAAAGTGCATTAAGGTTGTCGTAAGGGATTGCAATTACAATTGGAATGTTGTTGTTTGAGCAAACCTGTGCAAATGCTCTGGCAGTGTTGCCGGCAGATGCTACAACCATTACGCGGTTGTTCTCTTTTGGCAATCTTGCACATACAGAGTATGCCTCTGTCTCTTTAAAGGAGCAGGTAGGCATTGTTGCCCCTTTCTCCGGCCACCATCCGCTGAAAGTGATGTAAAGGTTCTCTAAACCAAGTTCTTTGGCAAGAGCCTCACTTTTATAGGTTACAGGGGCGCAAGAGCCTTCAAGCATTCTGCCAATTGGCATCCAGTCTGCAAATTTGTATATGCCGTAAGAGTTGTCTTTGAACTCTATCTGCTTTTTCTCATAAATTGCCCTTACCAATGCAGGGTCTTTGTGCTGTGGATCTGCAAGCATCCATCCGGTTTCATCATTGAACTGGCGTTTTGTAGCGCAGTTTTCCAATGTGTAAGAAGTAGGCTTAATTTCCATCGTTTCTTAGAATTTAGGGGTGCAAAAGTACGCTATTTTACTTTGTTTCACAAATGTTATTGTATACAATTTGAGCTATATCCATTACTGGTACCTCACTCTTGTCTGCAAATGTTTTAAGGCATAGAGGACAGGCTGTTACAATATTTTGCGGATTATTTGCTGTAAGGGCATTCAGTGAGCCCTGGGTTATTTTACCCCTCTCCGCGTAAGTGAGGGTAAGGCTTCCCAGACTGCCTCCGCAGCAGATGCTCTCTTTTCCCTCTTTCTCAGCTTTTTTAAGTTCTCCCAACTGCTGGAGCACATTTAGCGGCTCCTTGTAAATTCCGCAACCTCTGCCAAGTTCGCAAGGGTTGTGGTAAACCATACTCTGGGCGGTTTTGGATACTTTGAGTTTTCCCTCCTCAATTAGGGTATTTATAAACTGTGTATGATGTACAAGTTCAATCCCCTTAAGGTTGTATTCCTCTTTGAGCACTTTAAGGCAAATAGGGCAGGAGAGGACCACCTTTTTGCACCCGCTTGCCTGAATAAGCTCTGTATTTCTGGCAATTACCTCTTTTGCAGCATCAGTTCTGCCGGCAAGGATAAGAGGCCTTCCACAACATACTCCACCCTCTTTGTCTGCAAATACATATTCTGTTCCCGACAGTTCAAAGATTCCTGTAAGGCTTTTGAGGATTGAAGGGGTAAGGTGTGTCATACAACCTGCAAAGTAGAGGACTTTTCCTGTGCCGGAGGTTCCTGGGGTTGCATCTGCTGAAGGTGCTGGATGTTGTGCAGCAGCAAGATAACTGTAATTGTGCTGTATATTGTTGTATCGGGTGCTTCTCTGAGCCCTCTTCAGGGCACAACTCTCAATTCCTACAGGGCACAATGCAACACATTTGCCGCACATAAGACACTTTTCTGCAATTTCATTTGTCTTCCTTTTATTCTGTCGGCGAAGAAACCTTATAAAATATACAGATGAGAATGGCAAATTCTTTTTCTGCACATTCATTGGGCAGGCATCTATACAGATTCCGCAGCTTGAGCAGGAGTAGATTTCTGCTTCTGCAAATCCTTTGCGTGGGTGGGTGACTTTCAGTCCGGCGTTGCGAAGCATAATTAGGAATGCCTCGGTTGGGATATGCATATATCTGCTGAACGGAAGTGCAAGGAAGAACAATCCCAAAGCAATGGAGTATGCCCACCAGGTAGGGAGGATATGCATATCGTTGCTAAGGAAATTTGCAAAGAGCCAGTGCATTGGTTTTGTAAGGAAACTGCCACCCGCAATACCGGCTGTAAAGCTCTCTGCCAAAAGTCTTAGCGGAAAGATACTCCACAAGCAGGCAAGGGCAACCCTGTCTGCAAGGCAAGGTTTGGTGGTTCTCCTCATTCCCAGTGCCCTGGAGCGGAACCTTTTGTACATTGCCAATCCTATTCCCGACAGCACCATAAGGAGGAAGAAATCCATCAGGAAGAAGAAGAATGCACCTTTTAGGGTTACATCTCCTACTTGTTTTACAAAATATCTGAAGAAAACAGGGTAGTAGAGGATACCGTTCCTTTGTGGAACGTAGAGTGCAACCTCTATATGGCCTATTACAATAAGCATAAACCAGCCGAATGCAATGCTGGCGTGCATATAGCCAAGCAGGAGGTTGCGCTTGAATATTTTTACGTGCAAAAGGCAATCGTACAAAATGTCCTTCAAGTTCTTGAACATTATTGTAGGGTTCACAAGCGACTTGAAGAATTTAACCCTGTCTTGGGGTGGAATATGTGTAAACAGCCTCACTATTGCTATGAACAGGTATATGAAGATGAATGCCATTCCCAACATAAAGGGAAGGACAAAATCATCATATCCGCCGGCTATTCTTTCTCTCATAACTATTAATTTTTTATATGAACCCGGTCTTCGAGTGTAGCTGTACTCGGTGACCGAGTTACATATTAACTTATTGATATACTGATAATATTGATAAAATCAGATGCCTTGTGTTTATGGCTCTGGGGCATACCATTGTGCATTTGCCGCAAAGGAGGCAGCTCTGGAGCATAGGAAGCGCTTCCTGCTCTTTTCCGTTTTGCAGGGCAAGGATTGCACTCCGTACACTTGTCTTTACAAATTTGCCGGCAGTGCAGCTGGCCGTACAGCTTCCGCAAGCCATACATTTGAGCACATCGGGTTCTATGGCAACCAGTTTGGCAAATTTTTCAGTATCTGTTTTGTCCAAATTTATTCTTGAACTTGGGTTAAGGGTAAAACCGAATTTTCCCATAATTTGTTGTATTTAATTGTGGCTCCCCATTATTTGTGTTTTTCTCCAATCAGGTAGTTGTGGATTGAGAGGGCTGCTGCACGGGCTTCGTGCAAACTGTCGGGAAGAGTCTTTGGACCTGTGCAGGCGCCGGCAAAGAAAACTCCCGGTTTGTTGCTCATCTGAAGGGAGAAAATTCCATCTTTAGTTTCAAAAAATCCATCATTTTCTGCGGTTTTGATTCCAATCTGTTGGGCAATTTTTACCCCTTCTGCACAATTCTGCATTCCCGACATAAGTACCAACAGGTCTAATGTTACTTTTATAGGTTTGCCGCTAAGGGTATCCTCTGCTTTTACAATAAGCTCTTTATCAATG
The DNA here is from genome assembly GCA_045531975.1 of Candidatus Egerieisoma sp. Classification (GTDB taxonomy): domain Bacteria; phylum Bacteroidota; class Bacteroidia; order Bacteroidales; family UBA932; genus Egerieousia. The sequence goes on from JAZSEZ010000108.1 coordinate 9,695, forward strand.
TTTTCTGCAACCTCAGAAACTCTTCCTCTAATGAATCTTATTCCGTAGTCTTTTTGCGCAGAGAGATAAAGGTCTTCGTAGCCACGGCCAAACATCCTCAAATCCATATAGAAACAGAATACCTGTGCATCCGGGAATTCCTGTTTTATCTCACAGGCTTGTTTTACAGCAGTTGCACAGCACACTTTTGAGCAGTATTTGTTTCCTGCCTTTTCATCCCTTGAGCCTACACAATGTACAAAGCCAATTCTTTTAGGGTTTGCTGTAACCCTGTTGTCTTTTTTGGTCTTGAACCAGTTTTCAAGGTCTCCGTTTGTAATAACCCTTTCGTAGATTCCGTAGCCGTATTCCTCTTTTTTCTGGGCTCTGAAAAGGTCAAAACCGGTGGCAAACAGAACCACATCTGCCAGGATGGTGATTCCGTTGTCAAGGATTATATTGTATGAGTTCTTGAGCAGATTTATGCTCTGCACCTGCGTTTCAAGGAAATATTTTACTCCATTGATTCTGGAGATCATTTCATCCAGCAGTTCTTTAGCCGGAGTGCCATCAGGGAAGAGTCTGTCCCATTTGGCAAGGTGACCGCCAAGGGTAGGGGATTTCTCTACCAGAATTACATTATAACCCATTTTATGCAGTTGGGCACTTGCCTCCAAACCGCTTGGCCCTCCACCTATTATTACTATATTTTTCATCATAATGTTATTTTAAGCCTTGAAACTCTCTTTTGTATTTCTAACAAAGTTATTTTATACACAATGGGAGTTCCGGTTTGCCTATATCTTTGTTGTTTACCCCTTTGTATTTTGCAGCGGGGTCGTATGGGATTCCTATTTTGTCAAGCAGCGGCTCCGGGCCAATCTGATGCATCTGCAGGCCAAGGTCCCAAGGGTTGTATCCCATTACCAGACCTGCAACCTCCTCGTAGGTGAATACAGGTATTCCGTGACCATTTTCTCCGTAGGTTTTTCCCTCCATCTCTGCAATTACATATTGCCATCTGTCAAGGAAATAAGGACAGCCCGGGCAGTTGGTAATGATCATATCGGGCTTGTAAGGCTCCATACTCTCAAATTTCTTGTGGGTATTGGCCAGTGAGTAGCCCCTGTTGCTCCTTATGTGGTATTGGCGGAAGCCGTAACCGCAGCAGTGTCTCCTCTCTGGGTAGTCTATTACCTCACCTCCCCAAGCCTCAATCATCCCGGCCAGTACGTAAGGGTATTCTGCCCCTCCAACACTCTTGCTTGGGAACATTTTGCCGTAGTGGCAGCCAATGTGTTCCACAACTCTAAGCGGTTTTCCTGTATGTCTGTTTATGAGTTTGTATTTTGCCTGTGCGGCAATCAGATTTCTGTATTTGTAGATGATATCGCTGGCGTGGGCAAGGTATTTTGGTTTTGCAAACTCCAGTTTGCAGGTTTTCCACAGATTCTCTTTAATTTTTGCCTCAAGTTCGGGGAATTCTCTCCAGGTTTCAAGGGTCTCTGTATAGAGTCCGAAAGAGGTGATGCAGGAGCATACATAATTTTCATAACCATATTTGTGCATAAGGGCAAACTGCCGTGCTATAATGGTCATTGATGTCTCCTGAGGAATTGTGTCGCAATGGTAGGCAATTCCTCCGCAGGTGGTATGATGCTCTGTTTCAAAGAAATCTTTACCCAGTTTGTTGCGGGTTATATCCAGGAATGTCTTTTCACTGGCAGGAAAAAGGTTCTGGCGTATGCAGCTGCGTACGTAAAAGTAGTGGTCATTGGGAATATCCTTCTGATAATCACTCCAAATTTTCTGTTTTCCTTGGTATATCATAGTGTTTTTACTCGTTCAAATGTTCTTTTTCTGTGTTGTTGAATACATGGCAGAAGTATTCGTCGGGAGTAAGTCCCATCTCTTTTGCCTTCTCCAATGAGTACTTGTTTACGGTTTCAATCCTTTTGGTTGCACCGGTTTCATCAAATATCTTTTTCAGCTCATCCAAATCCTCTTTGGGGATTCTCCTCAGCGCACCGGGCCCCTCACCATCAAGGTTTGCTCCGTTGCGCTGGTATACATCATCCATGTTCTGCTCAATCCACTCCCAAACAGGGCCTGCCTCCGGATGGTCTGCAGCCTTAAAGGTGCGTGCATATACGCAGTAGCCGTAATTGAGGATATTCTCGCTCATTATTTTTGTAAGGGCATACTGCTGGCGTCCCTTTTCACTTTGAATGAAGTATCCAAGTTCCATTGAGAGGTTCCTGAGGGCCATAATCACCATGCCGGGGGCATTCTTGCGGGGGCATCTTGTGAGGCACGACATACACTCTCCACAATACCATATAGTTTCGCTCTTAAGGAGTTTCTCTATTTCTGTATCATCCTGGCTCTGGACAATATCTACAATTTGTCTTGGGTCGTATTTGTAGAACTCCGCAGCAGGGCATATTGCAGTGCAGGTACCGCAGTTTATGCAAGCCTTCAGCCCCTCCTTAACCCTGTAATCTTCAGTGAGTTTATCGTATAATTTACCCATATTCTTCCCGATAGATTTTTCTGTTATTCTTCTGATGCCGCACCTGGCATTGCCTCCTTTTGTGTATGGGAGACTGCCGCAAGGGCAAGCAAATCTGTCTCCTCATTCATATTGGATGCCATTTTACTCAGTACATTTATGAACACCTGAATTTCATTTTCCGGTATATCTTCAATTATCTGATTTATTGCCAACATTGCCGCATCAATTACCTTATCCTTTATTTCCCAGGCATAATCTGTTAGTTCAATCAGATTTTTGCGGCGGTCCACTTTGTCTGCAACTCTAACAACAAGCCCTTTTTTCTCAAGACCGTCTACAAGTTTTACAATTGAGTTCTTGTCCTTTAATATAATTCTGGCCAGTTCCTGTTGTGATATCACACCATTATTCCATAGGGCATCCATTACCAGAAACTGCTCAGGAGTAATATTAAACCCCGATTCCTGGAATATTGTTGACAAATATTGTTTTATTCTGTTGTGTACCAGATTTATAAATACACCTACCTGTTTGTTAAGTATCATATTTGATAGTATAAAGGTTTACTACTTGCAAATATAATGTTTTTTTTGTGACGTTGTCCTAATTTGCAAATACCTAATACTTAGGTAATTAAAAAATCCAGATGGAAGCCACCTGGATTTTTAACTTGTTGTAAAACAAAGTTTTACAAATTAGGACAACGTCATTATTTGATACAAGCTGAATAAATTGCCTGGGTAATGGTCTTCAAGAAGCTTTTGCCCTCTACAGAGGTGTAGCCGTTTGTCATTGCTACAATACCCCAGTTGTCGGCAGGGCTCCAGATCATAATGCTGTTAAGGCCGTATGCGCCACCTGTATGACCAATAAGATAATTGCCAGGAACATTGTATTTCTCTTCATTTACATAATCTTTGAACTCAGTAAGGCAAAGTGCATATTCTGCAGCTGCAGGGTCGTTGCTTACCCTTACAGGGGTCTGCATCAGCTTGGAACTCTCCTCAGAGATGATTCTGGTACCGTTGTACTCGCCATAGTTCATATGCATCATCATATATTTGGCAAGGTCCTTTGCAGAGATCTTAACACCACCGGTAGGAGAGAAGATAGGGGCGGTATAACCCATAACGTATGAAGGCATATCTTCAGCCCTGCTTCTGTAGGCACCTGTTGAAACCTCATATTTGCCATCTTCCTGACTGTAAATAAGGGCAAATTTGCCGGCATCCAAAGAATCAATGTTATGTCCGCCATACAATCCAAGTTTCCAGATAACATTCTCCCTTACATAATCATCAAATCTTACTCCAGATACCTTCTCAAGAATTGCTCCTGCAAGGTTCAAACCCATATTTGAGTAGTTGTATCCCTCACCCGGTTTATATTCATAGTATGATTCTATACAATCGCCGTATACAGCAGGATTAAGATGATCCAAAGTGAAATAATCCTCTTTGTCTTTAATACTTGCAGTATGGGAAAGTACCATTTTAAGGGTAATAGGAATCTCCGGATGGTGTGGATTTCTTATTTTGAATCCAATAAGGTCACTTACATCAGCATCCAAAGAGAGAATACCTTTGTCAACAAGCTGCAATAGTGAAGTGGCTGTAAATGACTTTGAGATTGAAGCAATTCTCATAACATCGTCATTGCCAAGAGGCTCCTGTGTCTCCAAATTTTTGTATCCAAAAGATTTGTTATACACAATCTCACCATCTTTAACTACTGCTGCAGCAATTCCCACTGCCTTAAATTCATCCAATACCGTTTTTATAGCTTCATCTGTTTTCTGCTCAACTGAAGGAGCTGTTGTGCAGGAGTGCAACATCATAGCAGAGGTTGCAACTGCCAAGAAAAGTTTTAAGATCTTCATATAGGTGTTATTTAAGTTAAATTTTGCTACAAGTTTTGTAGAGTAAGAGTTACAAATGCCACATAAATACAAATAAGTATGGCACCCTCAATCCTGTCAATTGATTTCTTTTTGAATGTGAATGCAAAAAGGAATACAAGCAGGGCGGAGAGCATAAGGGTAATCAAATCAAGCGGCTTTGTACCAGCCATGACAAACGGATGGATTGTGGCGCTGCCTCCCAAAATGAGAAATATGTTGCTCACATTTGACCCAATTACATTACCCAAAGCCTGGTCGGTATTTTTCTTAAGGGCGGCAACTACGCAAGATGCAAGTTCCGGCATTGAGGTTCCCCCTGCCACAATGGTTACAGCAATAACTGCATCGGAAACTCCCAGACTCCTGGCAAGTGCTGAAGCGGAGTTTACAAACATATCACCACCAAATACCAGTCCGCACAGGCCTCCCAGTACCATTATGATTGAGAGCCATAATGGTGGAAGTTTTTTGCTTCCCGATGATTCGTCGGGAAGATTATTCCCACCCTGAGAAGTGCTGGAAAAAATTGTGTAGGCCATAAATACTCCAAACAGGCACAAAAGCATTATTCCGTTCACTCTTGATATGGCATTTACAGTTGTTCCGTCAAGAATTGTGGAGCATCCCATTACACACAACACAAATGCTGCAAGGAGGGAGAAAGGAATGTCTTTCTTTATGTTGTTGGATGTTAGTGAAATAGGGGAGAAGAGGGCTGTTATTCCCAAGATCATCAGGGTATTGAATATGTTGGAGCCCAATACGTTTCCAACTGCAATGTCGGCATATCCCTTTATTGCAGAGGCAAAACTTACCACCATTTCGGGTGTGGATGTACCAATACCAACAATGGTCATTCCTATTATAAAGTCTGAGAGTCCAGCCCGTTTTGCAATATGGCTTGCTCCGTCTACAAGATAGTTGGCACCAACAAGAATAAGTGCCAATCCTGTAATTAACAGTAAAATATCAATCATATATTCTTTTAAACGTAGATACCGGGTACTTGTAAAGCCCCGGTATCCGATATTTGACAGATGTTATTCTATTTATACTCGTCCCAGCTCTTAATCTGAATCTTGTCCAATGGAACATTACAGAACGCATTTATGAATGCGCTTGCAAGGCGGGCATTGGTGATAAGAGGGATGTTGAAGTCTACAGCTGCACGTCTTACCTTGTAACCGTTCTCCAACTCCTCCTGGGTAAGGTTCTTAGGTATGTTTACAACCATATCTATCTGTTTGTTTGTAAGCATATCCATTGCCTGAGGCTCCATAGAAGGCTCTGTTGGCCAGTATACTCTGGTTGCTGGGATATTGTTCTCAACAAGGTATTTCCAAGAACCGCCTGTAGCGTACAGGTTATAGCCTTTATCTGCAAGAGTTTTGGCAGCATCAAGAAGCTCTGCTTTCTGTTTTGCATCTCCTGTAGAAAGAAGGATATTCTTCTCTGGGATTCTGTAGCCAACTGAAAGCATTGATTTAAGTACAGCCTCATTGGTGTCATCACCCAAGCAGCCTACCTCACCTGTAGATGCCATATCAACACCAAGAACAGGGTCAGCTTTAAGCAAACGGGCAAATGAGAACTGTGAAGCCTTGATACCTACATAATCCAAGTCAAATGCACTCTTGCTAGGAATCTCAAACGGCTCACCAATCATAGCTTTGGTTGCAAGCTCAATGAAGTTGATCTTAAGAACTTTAGAAACAAATGGGAAGCTTCTTGAAGCTCTAAGGTTACACTCAATAACTTTAATTGCATTGTCTTTAGCAAGGAACTGGATATTGAACGGACCGGTAATCTGAAGTGCCTGGGCAATCTTGCGTGCAATCTTCTTGATTCTGCGTGCAGTCTCAATATAAAGTTTCTGAGGAGGGAACTGGATAGTTGCATCACCTGAGTGAACACCAGCAAACTCAATGTGCTCTGAAATTGCGTATGCCACAACCTCACCTTTATTTGCTACAGCGTCAAACTCAATCTCCTTGGCATTCTGAATGAACTCACTTACAACAACAGGGTGTTTCTTTGAAACATTTGCAGCAAGGTTAAGGAACTGCTCCAACTCAACTTTGTTTGAGCATACGTTCATAGCTGCACCAGAAAGTACGTAAGAAGGTCTTACCAATACAGGGAATCCAACTTTGTCTACAAACTCGTATACGTCAGACATTGTAGAAAGCTCTTTCCATTTAGGCTGGTCAATCTCCAACTCGTCCAACATAGATGAGAATTTGTGTCTGTCCTCTGCGTTGTCAATATATTTTGCCTGAGTACCAAGGATGTTTACACCGTTGGCATCAAGTTTAAGTGCAAGGTTGTTCGGAATCTGGCCACCCACTGATACAACTGTTCCGTGAGGGTTCTCCAAATCGTGGATATCAAGTACTCTCTCAAATGTAAGCTCATCAAAGTACAATCTGTCGCACATATCGTAGTCTGTAGAAACAGTCTCAGGGTTGTAGTTAATCATAACACCTCTCCAACCGCAATTCTGAATGGTTGTAAGGGCGTTTACGCTACACCAGTCAAACTCTACAGAGCTACCGATTCTGTATGCACCTGAACCCAATACTATGATAGATTTCTTGTCATCTGCAAACTCTATATCGTGTTTGTCTCCACTATAAGATAGGTACAGATAGTTGATTTTTGCAGGATACTCTCCGGCAAGTGTGTCAATCTGTTTTACAACTGGAACAATGCCAAGTGATTTTCTGTATTTTCTGATCTCAAGAAGACCTTTGTCTGAATCCTGAGCAGTAAGTTCTTTAAGAACAAGTCTTGCAATCTGGAAATCAGAGAAACCCTGACGTTTTGCTTTCTTAAGAAGATCGTAACCAAGCTCATCAGTGCTGTTAAGGGCCATAAGCTCTTTACCTGTAATGATGATGTTGTACAATTTATCAAGGAACCATCTGTCAATCTTTGTAAGCTCGTGAATCTGCTCAACAGTGTAACCTGCATTGAAAGCTTTTGAAATTACAAAAATACGGTTGTCGGTAGGCTGGTTTAGGGCCTTCTCTATATCATTTACAACAATCTCCTTATTTGCAACAAATCCGTGGGCACCCTGGCCAATCATACGGATACCTTTCTGGATTACCTCTTCAAATGTGCGGCCAATAGACATAATCTCACCAACACTCTTCATTGAAGAACCAATCTCGCGGCTCACACCCTGGAATTTTGAAAGGTCCCAACGAGGCATCTTGCAAACAATGTAGTCGCAAGAAGGCTCCATAAATGCAGGAGTAATGCCTGTTGCAGAGTTTTTAAGCTCAAACAAGCCATAGCCCAAACCAATCTTGGCAGCTACAAATGCCAAAGGATAACCTGTTGCTTTTGAAGCCAAAGCAGAAGAACGGCTCAAACGGGCATTAATCTCAATTACCCTGTAATCCTCGCTCTCTGTATCAAATGCATACTGTACGTTACACTCACCAACAATACCAATATGTCTTACAATTTTGATTGCAATATCTCTAAGCTTGTGAAGCTCTGAATTTGTAAGGGTCTGACAAGGGGCAACTACAATACTCTCTCCGGTGTGGATTCCAAGAGGGTCGAAGTTCTCCATGTTACATACTGTAATACAGTTGTCATATTTGTCCCTTACTACCTCAAACTCAATCTCTTTCCAACCTTTCAATGATTTTTCAACCAAAACCTGTGGTGAGAATGTGAAAGATTTCTCTGCAAGTTTTACAAGTTCCTCCTCATTGTTGCAGAATCCTGAGCCCAAACCTCCAAGAGCGTAAGCAGCACGGATAATTACAGGATAACCAAGCTCTTTGGCAGCAGCTACCGCATCCTCCAAATTCTCTACAGCGTGGCTCTTGATAGTTTTTACATCAATCTCATCAAGTTTTCTGTTGAACAGTTCGCGGTCCTCTGTATCCATAATTGCCTGAACAGGAGTACCAAGAACTTTAAGGTTGTATTTCTCCAGAACACCTGTTCTGTAAAGCTCAACGCCGCAGTTAAGTGCAGTCTGGCCTCCAAATGCAAGAAGAATACCCTGTGGTTTCTCTTTCTTGATAACCTGCTCCACAAAATAAGGGGTAACCGGCAGATAGTAAATCTTGTCTGCAACACCCTCAGATGTCTGTACTGTTGCAATATTAGGGTTGATAAGGATTGTCTCAATTCCCTCATCCTTCATAGCCTTTATGGCTTGTGAGCCTGAATAATCAAACTCTCCGGCTTCACCAATCTTAAGCGCTCCGGATCCAAGTAGTAGTACTTTGCTAATTTTCTCCATTATATTACAACATTTTAATGAATTCATCAAATAGGAACTCTACGCCGTCCGGCTGGAACTGGATAGAGAAGAAAGGTTTGCTCTTGTGTCTGATACCCTCGTTTGAACCGTCATTAAGGTTTTCAAACATAGGCTCCCAATCAGCTCCCAAAGTTGCTGCATCAATAGCATATCCGTGGTTTTGGGTAGTTATGTAGCAAGTTGTTGTTCCAACTCTTCTTACCGGCTGGTTCTGGGTTCTGTGACCGAATTTAAGTTTTACAGTTTCAGCTCCCGCAGCTTTTCCAAGAAGCTGATTACCCATACATATACCAAATACAGGTTTGTTGTTCACCATTGCAACCTTTATGTTCTCAACAGCCTCACTGCAGAAATCAGGGTTGCCGGGGCCATTGGAAATGATAAGGCCATCGTACTCAAGAGCGTTGAAATTATAGTTCCAAGGAACTCTTATAACCTCCACATCTTTTGAAGCAAGAGTTCTTAGGATGCTGTTCTTTACTCCACAATCAAGCAATACAACTTTTTTGCCTTTGCCTTCATTGTATTTTATAACCTCTTTGCAGCTTACCTCATCCACCTGGTTTACAACATTAGGATTTATGCAAGACAACTCACCTTCACATCCGTCTTGAACAATCTTGCCCATCATTGAGCCATTCTCCCTTATAACTTTGGTAAGTTCTCTTGTGTCAATTCCAAAGATGCCCGGAATCTGGTGCTCTTTCATCCATTGGTCCAAGCTTTTTGCAGCGTTCCAGTGGCTGTAATTAAAAGAATAGTCAGATATCACCAATGCTTTCACCTGGATTTTATCTGACTCAAAATATTTGGAAATACCATTTTCTTGTTCATCTGCCGGAACACCGTAGTTGCCTATGATAGGATAGGTTACACATAGAATCTGGCCTGAATAAGAAGGGTCTGTAAGACTCTCGGGATAGCCAACCATAGCGGTACTGAAAACAACCTCTCCACAAGCAGGCTGCTCATAACCAAAGGAAAATCCTTGAAATTCAAGGCCATTTTCCAATACTAGTTTTGCTTTTCTAATTGACTGCATCTATTTATAGTATGTATGGGTTTAACAAATTCGGACAAAGGTACTTTTTTTATCTATTTTTTGCAATATAAACGACCACCCTCGTGACGCAAAATTTCAACAATTTCTCCCTTTTGTGCATAGCCGAAATCAATTTGCGCCTGATATCTTTTGCCATCTATCTCCACAGTCCCCGATGGCTTGAGGTCTGTAGCTACAACACCCTTCGTTCCAACAAGTTTTTGCAGACTCTCTTTTTCCACTCCAACAAATCCCCCTTTTCCTCCCGATGACAATCCGGTTTTCAGTGCAATGTGTGAAAATGCCTTTGTGGGGAATAACTTTGATGCAAAATATATTGACAGGAAGAGCATAGTAGTGGTGGAGACCAGTACTATTGCAAATGGTTTTACCAAAGGTGTAAGGTTGATTCCCTCAGCATTGAATACAATGTCATTATCTATCATTGCAAAAGCCAGGGTAACAATAACAAGGATGATTCCGCAGATTCCGGCTACACCAAATCCGGGTATGACAAATACCTCCAAGGCAAGGAGGATAATTCCTAAAATGAAGAATATTATCTCCCAGTTCTGGACAAATCCTTCGAGGTAGAGCGGTACAAAATACAACACTACACCAGTGAGTGCTGCAACAAGGGGAAATCCTATTCCCGGACTCTGGAATTCAAAGTAAATTCCTCCAATGATAAGCATTAGAAGGAGTCCCTGGATTATTGGGTTCAGGAAGAAGTATATTATCCCCTTGGTTGTTGAAATTTTATGTTCTGTTATTGTGTATTCTGCCGGTTTGTCCTTCATAACCAGTGATATGATTTCCTCTACAGATTCCGCTTCCCCATTACAGTATCCGCTGGCCAGTGCTTCACTTGGGGTAAAGCTCAATACACTGTCTTTACTTACCATTGCTTCCGCCAATTGGGGATTCCTGTACCATATCTCTGTTGTGTCACCATCTTTGATGATTTTCCTTTTTCCGTGGCTCTCTGCTGTTGCCCGCATCATTGCCCGCATAAATGACTGGTATTTGTCGGGAAGAACATTGCCGTTCTGGTCTACCACTGTGGCTGCTCCAATGGAACTTCCGTTGCGCATATATATTGAATCACAGGCAATTGAGATAAGGGCTCCGGCTGAGGCTGCCTGTATGTTTATAAATGAAATTACAGGAATGGGGGAGTGCATAATTGCAGTGCGGATGCTGTCTGCCGCATCCAATGCCCCTCCGTAAGTGTTCAGATCCAGAATGCAGTAATCTGCCTCCTGTGATTCCGCCTCCCTGAGGGCATCGGTAAACATCTTTGCCGAAGACTTGTCAATCTCTTTGTGCAACTTTATTAAATAGAAAGAAATCTGATTGTTATTTTGTGCAATTTCTTTCTCCTGTGCTGCCGCCAGAGAGAATGTAAGCATTGTAACAAGTGCCGTAAGTATGTTTTTTACATGGAATTTCATTGTTTCTACATTTTTGATGCCAATTTAATGAATTTTTACAACTTAACCACAAGGAATCATTTCCATTACAGATTTAAAGAGAACTTTTCTTCCCGACAGATTAATCCAAGAAATTACCTCCCAAACGTGCCGCAACACTGTCATCTTTTCGTTTGAGGCACAAATTGGCTCCCAAATGTTCCCTAACACCGCCAGACTCTCACTTGGGTACAAAATACTACCTGAATGTGCCCACCATACGTCAGATGGGCACATTTTCAATTGTTTTTGTTCCCCTTAGGTGTTAAAGATGCCTGATAGGCACATTTTACTACCATATTGTGCCTGCAGCAGCATCTTCTGGCACAGAAAGGGTATCTCTTGTTCCCGAAAGAAGGGAGCATTGTGGCACGTCTGCAATGTGGTATGTTTATGATTTTGCCCCTGAGTTGATTTTGTCGGGAGTTGGGGTATTTCAATAAAAATGGGGATAGTTGGGAAATTTTTTTATTTTTGTGTTTATGCAATTTTAAAATTTTTAACACTTAATTATAAAAACTATGAAGATTAAAAGATTTTTCCTGGTTGCAGCAAGTTTGTTGCTGTCGGGAGTGATGGTTGCCCAGAGTTATGGCTGGCATCCTGATGATGAGGATTTTGCCGAGAGCTGTACATCAATTATGGTAGGTAAGAAGGCAAGTACTGACGGTTCTGTTATGACAGCACATTCTTGCGACTCCAATTACCGCACTTGGGTTTCTATGGAACCGAGCAAAACTTATAAACCTGGTGAACTTCAGGCCATTTATTGGGGATTGCTTCATAATGAGGAGCGCCACGATATGCGCAATGTAGAGAAAAAGGGTGAGATTCCTGCCCCTACAGTCCCTACTTACAGATTCCTGAATGTTGCTTATCCTTGTATGAATGAGAAGCAGCTGGCAATTGGAGAAACCACTACTACAGGAAAAAGGGAGCTTAGAAGAAATGATGGTTTGTTTTTGATTGAGGAGCTTGAGAGAGTTGCCCTTGAGAGATGTTCTACTGCAAGAGAGGCTATTGCCCTTATGGGTGCTTTGGCAGAGGAGTATGGTTATGCTGATGGTGGTGAGTGTCTTACAGTAGCTGACAAGAATGAGGTTTGGCATTTTGAGATTTACGGTAACGGCAAGTTGCCTGAGGATCCTAAGGCAAAGAAATCAAAGAAAGCACCTGCAGATAAAGCTGGTGCACTTTGGGTAGCACAGAGAATTCCAGATGACCACGTTGGCGTTTCTGCAAATATCCCAAGAATTGGTGTTGTAGATTTTAATGATCCCGACAACTTTATGTATTCAAAAGGCCTTAGAGAGCGTTCAAAAGCTCTTGGCTACTGGAGTGGTGAGGGAGACTACGTGTTCTGGAAAGTTGTGTCACACAGCAAGAAACCTTTCTCTATCCGCGAGTGGTTTGTGTTGAGTACCTTGGCTCCATCTCTAAACCTTAAATATGAGGCTGATGAGATTCCTTTCTCTGTAAAACCGGAGAAGAAAGTTTCACCGGAGGATATGTTTGCATTCTACAGGGAGACATACGAGGGTACTGATTTTGACCAGGTTAAGAATCTTGGTGTAGAGGTGGACAGAAGAAAAGTTGAGAACGGTGAGACAATAAGTTACAAAGAGACTGTATATCCTGTGTCTACATTTATGCCTGGTGATATGAGAACCCTTCTAAACTCATTGAAACCTGATGTAACCCCAAGAATCAGAACAATTGCAGTTATCCAGTGCTCTTATTCACATATTATGCAGTGTAGAGACTGGTTGCCTGATGAGATTGGCGGTATTGCATATTTCTCATTTGACAATCCTGCACAGAGCCCAAGAATTCCTATTTATGCAGGTGCTACACAGTTGCCTAAAGATTGGGGCGTGTGCGGACAGCACAGATACAGGGAAGACGCAGCTATCTGGTCGTACAGAGAAACCAACAGAATTGCAACTATCAGCTGGGGTAAGACAAGACACCTTCTTGAGGAGCAGGTTGCAAATTATGAGCAACAGATGATGAAAGAGAATGCGCTTATTGAGAAAGAGGTTGCACAGTTGTTGAAAGAGGGTAAAAAAGAGGAGGCTACAAAACTTCTTAACAATTATACACAGAAGTATGCATCTTCTACAGCAAAGACTTGGGAGGACTTGAAAGCAGAGCTTTGGACCATCTTTGCACGCGCTATGTAACAAATTGTAACTTTTTTTAAAAAAAAGTACGTTTTAGGAGAACAACGTAATAAAAAGTTTTATAGCTTTGCGCCTATAACAGAGAAAACAGAGGTTTTATATCTTATGAATAAAAATTCAAACATAATGAACATTTCAATAGGACGTAACCTGGCTGAGATCATTCAGGGGATTATTTCTATTGTCATTATGTCTGTGATTATTATTATTCAATAATGATGTAGAATCCTTGAGTGATAAATTTTAAGCCGCTTGTAGGATTTTAACTGCAAGCGGCTTTTTATTTTAAAGTTATAATTTGTTACTACAATGGAACTGAGAAGCAATAAAACTATAGAGGGAAGAAAAATGGCAGGTGCCCGTGCTTTGTGGAGAGCCAACGGAATGGAGAAGAAGCATTTTGGAAAACCTGTAATTGCAGTGGTGAACTCGTTTACACAATTTGTTCCCGGACACGTGCATTTGCATGAGATAGGTCAGTTTGTAAAACAGGAGATAGAGAAAGCGGGGTGTTTTGCAGCAGAATTCAATACAATAGCAATAGATGACGGTATTGCAATGGGACACAACGGTATGTTGTATTCGTTGCCTTCCAGAGAGATTATTGCCGACAGTGTGGAATATATGTGCAATGCCCATTGTGCAGATGCAATGATTTGTATTTCAAACTGCGACAAAATTACTCCAGGTATGCTTATGGCGGCAATGAGACTCAATATCCCTGCTGTATTTGTATCGGGAGGACCTATGGAGGCCGGAAATGTAAACGGAAAAGATTGTGATCTTGTAGACATAATGGTAAAAGGGGCAGATACAGAGGTTTCTGATGAACTTCTTGAGGAGTACGAGCAGATGGGCTGCCCAACTTGCGGATGTTGTTCAGGTATGTTTACTGCCAACTCAATGAATTGTCTTACAGAGGCTTTGGGATTGGCACAGGTGGGAAACGGTACCGTTCTTGCAACACACGCAAACAGAAAGAAACTTTTCCAGAAAGGTGCAGAGCTTGTTGTGAAACTTGCAAACGAATACTATTCCAATAATAATGAGGCTGTTCTGCCTCGTTCTATAGCAACCAAAGAGGCTTTTGAAAATGCGATGATGCTTGATATTGCAATGGGTGGATCTACCAATACAGTGTTACACCTTTTGGCAATAGCACACGAAGCGGGTGTGGATTTTACAATGCAGGATGTGGACAGACTTTCCAAAAAGGTGCCTGTACTTTGTAAAGTGGCCCCTAACTGTGATTATCATATCCAGGATGTAAACCGCGCAGGTGGAGTGATGGGTATAATGAATGAGCTTGCAAAAGGGGGATATCTTCATACATCAGCATTGAGAGTTGATTACCCTTCGTTGGCTGCAGCACTTACAGATTGTAATGTAACAGATTGTAACAAGCCTTACAACAACGCACAGAGCCTGTATCTCTCTGCCCCTTGTGGCAGGAGAACCGTAAAATTGGGGGAAAATGAAAGTGTATATAAAGAACTGGATACAGACAGAGCTTGCGGTTGTATAAGGGATTTGGAGAATGCATACTCAAAAGATGGCGGATTGGCAGTACTGTATGGAAATATTGCACCTGACGGATGTATTGTAAAGACAGCCGGTGTGGCAGAGAATATTCTTAAGTTCAAAGGTACAGCAGTTGTGTTTGAGAGCCAGGAGGATGCGGTAAACGGAATCTTGGGGGGCAAAGTGGAGAAAGGAAATGTGGTGGTAATAAGATATGAAGGGCCAAAAGGTGGTCCGGGAATGCAGGAGATGCTTTATCCTACATCATTCCTTAAGAGCCGCAAATTGGACAAGGATTGTGCTCTAATCACAGACGGCAGATTCTCTGGTGGTACAAGCGGCCTCTCAATAGGACACATTTCACCGGAAGCGGCAAATAAAGGTCCAATAGCACTTATAGAGGATGGAGATACAATAACAATTGATATTCCCGACAGAAAAATAAATGTAGAACTGACCCCACAGGAACTTGGTGCAAGGAGGGAAAAACTGGAGCAGGGGAACGGATACAAACCTAAAGAGAGAAAAAGAGAAATAAGCAAAGCACTTAAAGCATACGCTTCATTGGCCGGAAGTGCAGATATAGGAGGAGTAAGAGTAATAGACTAAAGGAGATTTACAGATGGAGACGAGAAAGATGACAGGAGCGGAGGCTCTGATGAACGCATTTTTGGATGAGGGTGTAGATACAATATTCGGATACCCGGGCGGAGCCATAATGCCTGTATACGATAAACTGTACGATTTTACAGACAGACTTAACCATATACTTGTAAGACACGAGCAGGGAGCTGTTCACGCGGCTGAGGGTTATGCAAGAAGCACCGGTAAAGTTGGTGTATGTATGGCAACAGCGGGCCCTGGAGCTACAAACTTTGTTACAGGTATTGCAGATGCAATGATGGATTCAACTCCATTGGTATGTGTAACAGCTCAGGTAAATGTAAACAATCTGGGAACAAACTTCTTTCAGGAGGCTGATATGATCAGTATAACGCTCCCTATAACCAAATGGAGCTATCAGATTTCCAAGGCAGAGGAGATTCCTACAGTTATTGCTCAGGCATTCCATATTGCGGCAGAGGGGAGACCCGGCCCGGTGCTGGTAAGCCTTACCAGAAATGCCCAGGTGGAGATGATGGAATACTCTTATAACAAGGAGGAGGCAATTGCCCAGTTGGGGATGGATAAAAAAACAGTGGGAGAAGATTATAAGGAGAAGGTTGCCCAAATTGCACAGATGCTCAATAAAGCAGAAAGGCCGCTCATAATTGCAGGACACGGCGTAATTATATCGGGAGGATGTGAAGTATTGAAAGAGTGTGCAGACAAGGCAAATATTCCTGTAGCAGTTACCCTCCTTGGTTTGGGTGCAATGGTTCAGAATGATCCGGAGTATGTGGGAATGGTTGGAATGCACGGAAATGTTGCCCCTAATGTAATGACTCAGAAAGCGGATGTGATTCTGGCAATAGGAATGAGATTCTCAGACAGGGTAACAGGAGAGGTTAAGGGATATGCTTCAAATGCAACAATTGTTCACGTAGATATTGATGTCTCTGAGTTTGACAAGAATGTGAAAGTGGACATACCTTTCCAGAGCGATGCAAAAGAGTTCCTTGATACATTGATTGGCTCACTTGAATATGTGGATAGAAAAGAGTGGTTTGAGCTGTATGCCAAAAAACGTCAGTTTGAGATGGAGAATGTTATGGCACCTCAGCTGAATTCGCCAATCCTTACAATGGCTCAGGTTGTGAATGCAGTAAATAAAGCAGGAAACAAAAAGAAGGTTATTGTAACTGATGTAGGACAGAACCAGATGTTTACAGCAAGATATGCGACTTTGGAGGGAAATATGGGCTGGGTTACTTCAGGAGGTCTTGGAACAATGGGATTCGGTCTTCCGGCGGCAATTGGAGCCCAGGCAGGCAATCCAAATTCAGATGTAGTTCTTTTTACAGGTGACGGCGGTTTTCAGATGAACATTCAGGAGTTGGGAACAATTCTTCAGAGCGGACTTCCGGTAAAGATAGTTCTTCTGAACAACACATATTTGGGAATGGTAAGGCAATGGCAGGAGCTGTTCTTTGAGAGAAGATACTCATTTACCTACCTTGCAAACCCTGATTTCCAGACTCTGGCAAAAGCCTACGGCATCAAATCTGCCAGAATTGAAAAACCGGAGGAGCTGAAGGATGCAGTTAAGGAGATGATGGAGCACAACGGACCATATTTGCTTGAGGCAGCAATGATTGAGCAGGAGAATGTATTCCCGATGATACCTGCAGGAAAAACACTTGATGATATAATTTTTGAATAGATATAAAAATGGAAAGATATATAGTTAAAGCAGAAGGAATAGACAGACTGGATGTGTTGAACAGAATTTCAACATTGTGTCTTCAGAAAAGATTGGAAGTTGAGAATTTTGAGTTCTCAAGAACAGCGCCCCAACAGGGTGAGTACAAGATAACCTGCTATTCAGACAAACAGGATATGATTGAGAGACTGGTTTGCCAGATTAGCAACATTGTTGAGATAAAAAGAGCATATTATACAATTTAAGAATATAACAGACTAATATATAAAACTATGGCAAAATTGAATTTTGGTGGTGTAGAGGAGCAAGTAGTTACCCGCGCCGAGTTTACATTGGAGAAAGCACAAGAGGTGTTGGCAAATGAGACAATAGCAATCATTGGTTATGGTGTCCAGGGCCCTGGCCAGGCACTTAACCTTAAAGATAACGGATTTAATGTAATTGTAGGTCAGAGAAAAGACTCAAAGACCTGGGACAAGGCTGTTGCAGACGGTTGGGTACCTGGTGAGACTTTGTTTGATATTGAGGAGGCTTGCCAGAAAGCTACCATCATTGAGTATCTTCTTTCAGATGCAGGACAGATTGCAGTATGGCCAACAGTTAAAAAGCACCTTACCCCTGGTAAAGCCCTTTATTTCTCACACGGCTTTGGCATAACCTACAATGACCGTACAGGTATTGTACCTCCTGCAGATGTTGACGTTATCCTTGTAGCACCAAAAGGTTCAGGTACATCTCTTAGACGCCTTTTCCTTGAGGGTAGAGGCTTGAACTCTTCATACGCAATTTATCAGGATGCTACCGGAAAAGCATACGACAGAGTAATTGCACTTGGAGTAGGTATTGGTAGCGGTTATTTGTTTGAGACCACTTTCAAACGCGAGGTTTATTCAGACCTTACAGGTGAGCGCGGTTCACTTATGGGTGCTATCCAGGGTTTGTTTGCTGCCCAGTATGAGACTTTGCGTGAGAATGGCCACACTCCATCTGAGGCATTCAATGAGACAGTAGAGGAGCTTTCACAGAGTCTTATGCCTCTAATTGCAGAGAACGGTATGGACTGGATGTACGCCAACTGCTCTACAACAGCACAGAGAGGTGCACTTGACTGGTGGAAAAAATTCCGCGATGCTACAAAACCTGTATTTACAGAGCTTTACAACGAGGTTAAATGTGGTAACGAGGCTCAGATTTCAATTGATTCAAACAGCAAGCCGGATTATAGGGTAAAACTTGAGGCAGAGCTTAAAGAGCTTAGAGAGAGCGAGATGTGGCAGGCTGGCCAGACTGTAAGATCTTTGCGTCCGGAGAACAACTAATTTTCAGCAATGGAGCAGACGCAATATTTTCCACAGTTGCACAAGATATCTCAGGCAAAGATTACGTTGGGGGAGATACTTTCCCCAACGCCTCTTGCAGAGAATCCATATCTGTCGGGAAAATACAATTCGGAAATATTGTTGAAAAGGGAGGATTTGCAGATTGTAAGGTCCTATAAGATAAGGGGTGCCTACAATAAGATACGCAATCTTACTGCAGAGCAGCGCCAGGCGGGTGTTGTTTGTGCAAGTGCCGGAAACCACGCTCAGGGAGTTGCATTTTCCTGCAACAAACTGAACATTCAGGGGTATATCTATATGCCCAAAACCACTCCAAAACAGAAAATTGAGCAGGTTAGGATGTTCGGGAACGGCAATATTGAGATTATCCTTTTTGGAGACAATTTTGACGAGGCAAACCAGCAGGCAAAACTTTGCGCACAGCAGGAGGGGAGAACCTTCATTCCACCGTTTGATGATCCTCAGATAATTGAGGGACAGGCAACTATAGGAATGGAAATTCTCAATCAGGTTCAAGGTTCAATAGATTATATCTTCATCCCGATAGGTGGTGGCGGATTGGCATCAGGATTGGGAGCCTGCATTAAACAGATGAGCCCCAATACAAAACTGATAGGGGTGGAGCCTGCAGGGGCAAGCAGTATGAAAGAGTCGTTCAAGGCCGGTAAGGTTGTTGAACTTGAGAAGATAGATACATTTGTAGATGGGGCTGCAGTAAGGAAAGTTGGTGAATATACATATGATATATGTTCAAAGGTGTTGGATGATATAGTTACCGTACCGGAAGGGGCTGTGTGTTCTACAATCCTGGAGATGTACAACAAGAATGCAATTGTTGTGGAGCCTGCAGGAGCATTGGCCGTAGCAGCACTTGAGATCTGCAAAGAGAAGATAGAAGGCAAAAAAGTTGTATGTATTGTTAGCGGAAGCAACAATGATATAACCAGAATGGAAGAGATAAGGGAACGTTCATTGCTTCATAGGGGACTTAAACATTACTTCATTGTCCGTTTCCCGCAGAGGGCAGGGGCACTCAGAAGTTTCATTACCGATGTTATGGGGCCAAAAGATGACATTACCCATTTCTCTTATACAAAAAAGACAAGCAAAGACAGAGGGCCGGTAGTTATAGGTATTGAGCTGGCACAATCGGGTGATTTGGAGAGTCTTGAAAGGAAGATGACAGAGAACGGATTTGCATATGAATACCTTAATGACAAACCTCTGCTTTTTGAATTTTTAGTTTAACTTTTAAAACACTTTACATTATGAAAACTATGGACTGGACACAATTGTCTTTCAAATATTCCAGAACAAATACTGTACTAACCTGTCTATATAAAGACGGCAAATGGGGTCCTATTGAGAGCCAGACAGCAGATACATTTAACCTTACAGTGTTCTCACCATCATTGCATTATGGAATGTCCTGCTTTGAGGGACTTAAAGCCTTCAGAGGGGCAGACAATAAAGTGAGAATCTTCCGTCCGGATGAGAATGCAAAGAGATTGCAGAGTTCTGCAGGATTTTTGGGAATACCTTGCCCTGATGAGGAGCTGTTCATTAAGATGTGCAAACAGGCAGTTAAGGAGAATATTGATTATCTTCCTCCATACGAGTTGAGAGCTGCATTGTATATCCGTCCAATACTTGTTACTACAATTCCTTCAATCAACCTTGTTCCGCAGAATGACGGTATAATGTTTATGGTAATTACCCTTCCTGTTGGTTCATACGCAGGAAAGGTTCTTGATCCTATTCCAACTGTAATTGCAAGGGATTATGACCGTGCAGCACCTAACGGTAGCGGTTCTTTTAAAGTGGGCGGTAACTACGCTTGCGCTATGTATGCAACAGGAGTTGCTGTAAAACAGGGATACAAAGATGTGTTGTTCTTGAATCCTGAAACAAAGAATGTGGATGAGTTCTCATCTGCAAACTTCTTTGGAATTAAAGGGAACAAATATGTAACACCTTGTTCCAAGACTGTACTTCCTTCCATTACCAATAAATCATTGAGACAAGTTGCTGAAGATTTGGGAATGGAGGTTGAAAACAGGGATATTCCAGTTGAAGAACTGTCTACATTTGAGGAGGTAGGACAGTGCGGTACAGCAGTTGTAATTACCCCTGTAAATATGATTGAAGACAAGACTGCTCTTGCAGCAGAGAATGTTACCGCTTCTTACAAATACTCTGCAGAGTGTGGTCCTAAGAGCCGTAAATTGTACGAGACACTAACAGGTATCCAATACGGTGAGATTGAGGACAAACACGGCTGGTGTGCGTTTGTAGAGGAGTAGGTTGCCGGTGAGTTTGAGGTTGGGGGCTTCAACCAGGTGGCCTGTAAATGGAATTGGGGAACATTTTGGCTCTCCAGTGTTCCCCAAGTATGGTTTTGTTTGATATTCTAGAACAGATAACCTGTATTTATGTAGAATGCTCCGTTTCCGTCCTGTTTGCTGTATTTGCCCACTGGTTTTCCGTACTCAAGGCAAACAATGAAGTTCTGATTCATAATGAACCTGAAACCTCCTCCAAGAGTTATATGAGGGCGGTCTTTAGCAAGACCTTTGTTAATATAGCTGTTGTAATTGCCAAGTATTTTGTTGTACTCATCACCAGAGGCAAAATCATTTATGTTACGGGCAAATGACATATCGTATGCTTTGGTAACCATTGTTCCGTCTGAGAAGCAGTTCAATCCAAGTGATATGTTCTGGTTGGCCAATGCAAATGAGATGAATCTCCATCTTAGTTCAGCATTGTATGATGCCATATCCAAGCCCTGAACTCTGTTTCTCATAATACCGCGGATAGTGCGGAATCCTCCCATACCGTCTCTGTCGTATGATTGTCCCATTGTGGTAATGTATGGCAATACATAGTATGGAGCCTCTTTGCCAAAAGTGCCCTGGTAGTTAAGGCGGTATGCAAATGTAAGTTTGTCATTCTTTACAATTGGAAGGTAATGTCTCCAGGTTGCCGAATATTTGAAGTAAGGATTTGTGGTACCCAACCATTTTGGAGCAAGGGTTACGTGGGTTTCTGCCCATATGCCTTTTGAAGGGGCACCTTCTTTATCTCTTGTGTCAAATAGCAATCCAAGTCTTACAGTGCTGTTTGTTCCACCTTCTGCCACATCGTCGGGAATAATGCCCCATTGGCGGTACAGCTCGTATAGGGTTGGTTCTTCATCGGGAAAAATCTCATTATCCTCTTTATTCTTGTTAATTTTGGTGCGGTTTATTGCATCCTGTTTGAAGTGGCTCAAGTGATAACCTGCTTCCCAGAAGAGTTTGTTGTCCCACAGGTTGCCAATGAAATCTGTCTTGAATAGGGCTGCAAGGCGGTTTACACGGTATTTTGGGGTGTAAAGATAGTCTTCACCATCTTTACCTGCCTGAACTCGTTCATAGTCATAATATGACTGGTAGCCGTTGAAACCGTAGAAATCCATTGCCTTGTCATTGGTTATGGCAAGAGCTGTTGAGAAACGTACACCAGGGATAAGGAATTTTGTGTCGTATGAAATCACAAACAATTGGGAACCTTTTGTAAAGAATGAGGCCTCAAAGTACCATTGCTGGCGGGTGTTTGGATATGTTGAACCATCTCCAAAATCGTAGATGTTCAGCAAAGCTCCCAATTGGAATCCCTTGTCCGCATCAAAGGCAACTGCCGGAAGCGGACCAAAATTGTATCCGGTTTTGGTGATTTCCTGTTTCTGCTCTGTTTCTTGTGCATTGGCTGTATTGCATACGAACAATAGAGCCAGAGAAAGTATGAACAATAGTTTTTTCATATGTTAATTGCTGCTTAAAATAATCTCCTGAATCTTAGTGTATTTTTTGCGTAACTTCCTGTTGAAAAGGAGTTTTATATCCGAAATTTCAAGTCTGAACAGTCTCCACATCTCCTGGGCGATAACCGGAGCAGGCATCATAAGAATTGTACCTACCAGTGCCCATTCCCAAGGGAAAAAGACGAATGCAATTATTGAGTAGATTAAAAGCCACAAAGGCCATACTACCAGATTTACCAGATAGCGGATAGAGTTTCTGAATGCATAGTCTTTAAGCAATCTGAATGCACCTTTGCATAGGAGGACATCGGGTAGTGCCAGCAGTGATGCCGGTACGCAGTAAGGCAGTGTAATAAGGAACAGCAGGAACCTTAGGAAACGCACCCAATATGGGAATCTGCTTGTAATTGATGACAGGCTTATTCTCTGGGAAGTACGTATTTTATATGCTTCCTTTCCAAGTTTCAGCAGTTCTGCCGCTTTTTGTGGCTCTTTCTCCTTAAGTTTTGCTACAGTGCTGTTTGTAATGTTATTTGCTTTAAACTGTACAAGATTGGGGTGTATTGAACCTTTAGGGATACTGCTTAGAAGTCTTTTCCTCTGAGGTCTCATAGATGCTGCACAAATCTCGTACGTAGCTTCGTAATCCTCATCATTAGGGATGTACAATATCAGTGACTTCATCCTCTC
Organism: Candidatus Egerieisoma sp.; assembly: GCA_045531975.1. Taxonomy (GTDB): domain Bacteria; phylum Bacteroidota; class Bacteroidia; order Bacteroidales; family UBA932; genus Egerieousia. The sequence continues at coordinate 32,756 of JAZSEZ010000108.1, forward strand.
TGCCAGCAGATTTTTCATAGAATTCATCTGCTCTTGCGGGGTGAGTGAATTGTTATTGGCAATGAATTCCCCAACATTTATAGCTTCTCCCACATTTACGTTTATGGTTGAGCGGAAACGGAAGAAATTGCCATACTGTAATCCTACAGGAACAATATAGAGCGGCATTTGCGGCATAAGTTCCTGAGCCTGGAATGCTATGCGGAATATACCTTTTGAAAGTGGCTGGGCCGAGTGTTTGGCCTGATGCTGACCCTCAGGAAATATACAGAAAGGGACTTTGTCTTTCAGTACATCAACGGCTTTTTCTATTGTCTTGTCATTTTTCTTTACCTCGCTCAAGCCATCACGCATACGCATAATTGGCATAATTTTAAGGAATGTGAAAATTTTGGCAAGTGTAGGATTTTTAAAGATGTCAGCTCTGGCTACAAATACCTTTGGTTTGTTGTCCATTGCCAGAATCAGCAATGCATCCATAAGAGCATTTGTATGGTTTGGAGCAAAAATTACTGCACCATCAGTGGGAACATTCTCCAATCCGTTGTAGTTGATTTTCCTGTATGATATTTTTAGGATATAATCCACATAGTGCCTTAAAAATGCATACAGGCCGTCATAATCCTGAATTTTCTTGATCTTTCCCATAATTTTAGTTTTGAGATCTGCGGAACAGGTATGAAACGGTTAATCCCGATATAATATGCCAGATTCCCCACCACGCAGTAATGAACAACATTCCACCATAGTGGTTATGCCATATCTCAGGAGGAAAAATGTTATGGTTGAACAGCAATATAAGTCCAAGGCCTGAGTTCTGTATACCAATCTCTATTGTAAGAGTACGTCTGTCCTTTAGAGGAACTTTGGCAGCCTTTGCCCCATAATATCCGGTAGCCAATGCGCAGGCATTGTGGATAAATACTATTATACAGATAAAATGGAGATGTTCAATAAACAACTTGAAGTTTTGTGAGAACGATGCCACAACTATTGCCAGGAATAACAATATTGACAAGTACTGTATAGGTTTTGATATTTTCTTTGTAATGGCAGGAAAATATCTGATAAACAACATACCCAAAACAATTGGGACACCCATAAGCAGAAGTATTTGCTCCAACATTGGAAAGAATGGAATTACCAGCATTGGAATGTCGCTTTTCATACTGATAATTTGACTGTACATAGAACCCCAGAAAAAAAAGTTAAGTGGGGTAATGAAAGGGGCAAATGCGGTACTTATGGCACTTAGAGTAACCGACAGCTCAATATTTCCTTTTGAGAGTGATGACATGAAGTTGGAGATATTTCCTCCAGGGCAGGATGCCACCAGAATCATTCCCAATGCCACCATTGGTGTGATAACAGGTGAAAGTGCAAATGCAACGGCAAAAGTAACAGCCGGCAGGGCTATCCATTGCAGTAATACTCCCAGAATTACAGATTTGGGATTTTTGAATACATCCTTAAATGTTTCCAGCTTAATACCCAGCGCCACACCAAACATTATAAAAGCCAGAATAATGTTTACTATAGCCATTCCTCCTTCACCAAAGTTTATGGTTAAGGAGTTCAAATGTTCCAATTGTTCTTTCATTAGTGTAGGTTTAGAACTGCAAATGTAATAAAAATGTGCTGAAATACTATAAAAGTGGCTTAAAAGTGTAAATGAGTGGTGCTTCCTATTATATTGGAAATCACTTATTATACCTTTAAGCCACCTTTACTGTTTTGTAAAATGAGTGTAATTATTACACACTATCTTGCAAAACTTACAGATCTTGTCTCCCTGATAACGGTAATTTTTACCTGACCAGGATAAACCATCTCATCCTGAATTTTCTTTGCAATGTCAATTGAAAGCTGCTCAGCTTGCTGGTCGGTTACCTGCTCGCTGCCAACAATTACCCTAAGTTCTCTACCCGCCTGAATTGCATAAGTTTTTGTTACGCCAGGGTAAGACAATGCAATGTTCTCCATATCCTGAAGACGCTTGATATATGACTCAATAACCTCACGTCTTGCACCAGGTC
>JAZSEZ010000101.1:0-43597 GCA_045531975.1 Candidatus Egerieisoma sp.
AGTTTTGTCCGGGAATTGTTGGGTTTCACGGACATTTTCTTGTGGATGGGTCATTTTGTCCGGGAATTGTTGGGTTTCACGGACATTTTCTTGTGGACGGGTAGTTTTGTCCGGGAATTGTTGGGTTTCACGGACATTTTCTTGTGGACGGGTAGTTTTGTCCGGGAATTGTTGGAATAATCTGTCGGGAAGAAAGGGACTATTATTATTGAAATGGGGATTATCCTTTGAGGTTAAGTTGTACAACCTGTGCTATTAAGCTCACATATAGCATTGCCTCGCTTAACCTCTGAATCTTTAAATTACTACCTTTTGAGTCTCACTTGTTCATTTTGGGAGCCAGTTTTATTATATTTGTAAATTATAATTTTATCAGATGGCTATTAAGAAGAAAATATCTCTGGGGTTTGTTGTTATTGGCACAATTCTGCTAGTTTCCAGTGCAATCTCTATATATGAGTTTGTGAGGATGCGTAATACCGTTTCTAACCTGATTAATGACAATATTGCAGCTATCAATACTACCAGTACACTTATGGATGTAACTGATGAGTATAATTTTAAGCTGTTGGAGGCACTGGGTGATGAATCTGCGCTTCTTATTCCAAGAGACAAGAATGATAACCGTTTCAATAATTACCTGGCAGAGCTTAGGGAGAATTTTACAACCAAGAGGGAGAGAGAGTATGCAGATTCTGTATTGTTTGCCTATACTACATATATTATTGTAATGAATGATGCCCCAAAAGTGTGGCAAGGAGATTATGCGGGGAGAAGGAACTGGTATTTCAACAAGCTTCACCCTATATATGTGAAATTGAGGGGATTTTTGCAGAAACTTACCCAAACATCACAGGAGGCATTGGCAGAAAACTCCCTTACTATGACAGACAGTTTCTACCGAAGCATTATGCCGGGAGTGGTGGCAGTGATGGTGGGTCTGGTGCTGGTGTTGCTGTTCAATTATTTTATCAATTATTATTTTGTTAATCCTTTACTTAGAATATCGCAGGGAGTACAGGAGTATCTCAGCAGGAAGAAGAGTTATAATGTTATGGTAGATACTGATGATGTCCTTCAGGAACTGAATGAAAATGTAAAGGAACTGGTAGAGATAAACAAGAAGCTTTCCAAACAAGGCTAAACCGGATACTTGATATGAATGTAAGTGTAGTTGCAAGAAATATTGGAATTGCGTTACTGTTCAATGCAACATTCATGTTCTTGAGTGTTGTGGTGTCCGTTTTGTATGACTTTGACTCTGCTTTCTCGCCATTATTGCTCAGTGGAGTAATTACATTCACTACAGGCCTGTTCCCACTTATTTTTGTAAGAAAACACGAGGAGATTCACATTAAAGAGGGATTCACAATTATTGTTTTGTCCTGGATACTTTCGTGTCTGTTCGGCATGCTGCCATACGTATTGTGGGGAGGGGAGTTCTCACTGATAAATGCCTGGTTTGAGAGTGTATCGGGGTACACCACAACCGGAGGAACTATCCTGCAGGATATTGAGGCACTTCCAAAGAGCCTGCTGTTCTGGCGTTCATCCACACATTTCATTGGTGGTATAGGAGTAGTGGTATTTATGTTACTTATCCTCCCTATGGTGAGTACCTTTAAGATGAGGCTCAGCAAAATGGAGATGACCTCACTTTCAAAAGAGAACTACAGGTTCCGTACAAAAGAGGCCATAAGGGTTATATCAAGTGTGTTTGTAGGACTTACAATTTTGGCTGCAGCAGCCTTTATGCTTGCAGGAATGAGACCATTTGATGCTGTAAACCACGCATTCAGTATAGCTTCAACCGGCGGATTCAGTACAAAAAATGCCTCAATAGGTGCATTCAACTCTTTCCCAATAGAGTTGGTGGCCGTAATATTTATGCTCCTTGGCGGTATGCACTTTGGACTTCTTTATGCAACATTTGTAGAGCGTTCACTTAAACTGTTCAAATCACCTGTTACTAAATTTTATCTTGGAACAGTTGGCGTGGCAACCGTATTGGTAACAATAGATCTTCTTGTTCATAGAGTTGAAGGAGGTTTCTGGAATACCCTTTGGGACAGTTTGTTCAATGTGGTATCATTTATCTCCACCACTGGATTTGCTACGGTAGATACAAGTTACTGGCCATCGTTATCTATACTTATTCTGGTGTTCCTTTCAATTCAGTGTGCCTGTTCCGGTTCAACGTCGGGAGGATTAAAGACCGACAGGGTACTTATCTTCTTCAAAAGTTTTAAGGTGCAGCTGAGCAAACAGATGCATCCAAGTGCGGTAATACCGGTGAGAATTGGTACAACTGTAATTGAGAACCAATTGGTTTCGGCTGTAACCCTTTATATAATTGTTTATTTTCTGTTTATGTTTGTAGGGGCAGCATTGCTCACCTTGATGGGTGTGGATTATATGGATGCTTTTACAGCTTCAATCTCTAACCTTGGCAATGTGGGTCCGGGGTTCGGTAATGTGGGTTCTTTGGATAATTTTGCACAGATACCCGGTTTCGGCAAATTCATTCTTGCCCTGCAGATGCTGTTCGGCCGTCTTGAGATTTATTCGTTGATAATAATGCTCTCTATTTGGAAATGGCGGTAGAAAAGTATGTTGCACAGCTGATTGAGCAAAAATTGGGTATGGAGCCAACAGAAGGGCAGAGGGAACTTTTTTCCAAATTGGGTGAATTTCTCTCTTCTTCTCCCGACAGTTTCCCTATCCTTATAGTTAGAGGATATGCCGGAACAGGTAAGACAACAGCCATATCTGCATTCATAAAAGTACTGAAGGAATTCCGATACAAACATATTTTGCTGGCCCCAACAGGAAGGGCAGCCAAGGTGCTTTCAAACTACTCAGGCATTCAGGCAAAGACCATTCACAAACAGATATACAGACAGAAATCTTTGGCAGACAAGGAGGCAAAATTCAGACTCGATTTCAACAAGAGCAGAGATACTACCTATATAGTTGATGAGGCTTCCCTTATCTCCATTGGAACAGGGATGGAGAGTACAATATTTGGGAGTGGGGACTTGTTGGAAGATTTGATTTCATACATTAAGCAGAACAGTGGTAACAAACTTATCCTTATGGGAGATTCTGCTCAGCTGCCCCCAATAGGCCTTGAAGAGAGTCCTGCTCTGGATTATGATTATGTTTCCCAGTTTTCTGATACAGAGATTGTTACCCTTACAGATGTGGTAAGGCAGGCAGGGGAGAGCGGTATCCTCTATAATGCTACCCGTTTGAGGCACATTATTGAGAGTGGTGAGGCGGAAGAACCACGTTTTGTATGCAAGGGATTTGATGATTTTAAGAAATTGCAAGGAGGAGAATTGATAGAGGAGCTGGATGGGGCAATTTCAAAATATGGGTTGGATGAGGTGGTGGTATTGTGCCGTTCAAATTTGAGGGCAAACAAATATAATCAGGGGATAAGGCAGACGGTGCTGTTTATGGAGGAACAGCTTACCAGGGGTGACAAACTTATGATTGTAAAGAACTGCTACCAGTTTCTGGAGAATATTCCACAACTTGATTTTATTGCCAATGGAGATGTGGCTGAGCTGGTGCACATTGGTAATTATGAGGAGCGATACGGCCTCCATTTTGCACAGGCAACACTCAAGTTTCCGGATTATGATGATGTGGAGGTTGATGCTAAAATAATTCTTGATACCCTGCACTCTGTTTCACCGGCGTTGGATAAAGAGCAGCAGAGGGCGTTGTTTGAAGGGGTATATGCCGATTATGAGCATATTACAGCCCGTAAAAAGAGGATGGAAGCGGTTAGGGAAGACAAGTATTATAATGCCCTGCAGATAAAGTATGCCACAGCAATAACAGGTCACAAATCACAGGGCGGACAGTGGAAATGTGTGTTTGTAGACAATTGCCTGTGGAGAGATGATATCTCAATGGATGACCTCAAATGGCTTTATACAGCCATAACCAGAGGTGTGGAAAAGGTATATCTTGTAAACTTCAAGGAGAAATATTTTGAATGATTCATAAAAACAGATAACTTTATTCTTTATTGATTTAATTATAACGTTATGAAGCTATACAAATCATTACTTATTGTTTCTGTATTGTTCTTTACTTGCGCTAATGTGCTTGTAGCCCAGGACAATGGAAAGAAAGCTCTTACTCACGAGCAGATTTTGGGCAATTTGCCTGAGGGTATTGTCAACCAGGTTCCTATGGTTACCGGTTGGGCAAATAAAAATACCGTAACCCTTGCAGAGCGTAACGGCAGGGATTTCAAATTCTTGAACTACAACATTAAAACAGGTGTGAAAACTCCTGTAGAGAACTCTCCAAGAGAGATTGCCCCAGTGCCTGAGCAGATGAAGAAATTCCAGGGAGAGGCAGTATCAAAGACTGCAAAGAATCCTGTTCTTTCTCCCGACAAATCTAAGGTTGCCTTTACAGACCAGGACAACAACTTGTGTGTATGGGATGCAGCAACATCTGAGGTTAAGAAACTTACTACAGACGGCACAAATGTGATTATGAACGGATATGCCTCTTGGGTTTACTATGAGGAGATTCTTGGCAGAAGTTCACGTTACAAAGCTTTCTGGTGGAGCCCAGACAGCAAAACACTTGCATTCTACAAGTTTGATGACAGCAATATCTCTATGTTCCCTATCTACAATTCTACCGGAAAACACGGTTTCATTACTGAGACCCGTTATCCTAAGGCTGGTGATACCAACCCTGAGGTTAAGATTGCTTTTGCAAATGTAGATAACGGTAATATTGTATGGGCAGACTTTGACCACAAATTGGACCAGTACTTTGGTATTCCTTTCTGGAATGCGGATGGCAGCCGTTTCATTATTCCTTGGATGCCAAGAGAGCAGAACAATCTTGTGCTTTATACAGTTAATCCTGCAGATGGTTCTAAAGATAAAATCTACAATGAGGAGCAGAAAACTTGGATTGACTGGATGGAGGACATGCAGTTTGTAGAGGACGGTTTCTTTATGGTTAGGGATTTTGATATGTGGGAGCAGATTTACTTCCAGTCATTTGACGGCAAGAGACTTGAGAAGATTACCGATGGCAAGAACTGGGGTATAAGGATTGTTAAGGTTGATATGAAAGAGGGTTCAATCTACTTTACTGCGCGTAGGGAGGTTTCTACCCGTAATGATGTTTACAAGGTTTCACTTAAGACTAAAAAGATTACAAGACTTTCATTTGGGGATTACAACTTTACTGGTGTGCAGATTTCTCCAGACAACAAATATTATGTGGCACAGTACTCAAATTCTGTTACCCCTACAAGATTGTCTGTTATATCTATCGGGAAGAAACCTGTAGAGAAAGTTATTGCAGACAGCAAGGGTGAGAAGTTTGATGAGTACAAACTTGCCATCCCGGAAATGATGAGCATTGAGGTTGACGGATATGTGCTTCCTGCTCAGGTTATCTGGCCTTTGGATTTGGATTCTACCAAGAAATATCCTGTGCTTGTTAGTATGTATGGCGGTCCTAATGCCGGTACTGTTATGAATACTTGGAAAGGTATCAGCGAGCGCAACCAGTGGTGGGCATACGAGGGTGTGATTCAGATTGCAATTGACCACAGAGCCAGCGGCCACTGCGGTAAAGAGGGTTTGAATTTCCTTCACAGAAACTTGCTTAACATTGAGCTTGTAGATTATATTGAGTGGATTAAGGAGCTTCACAAACGTCCGTTTGTAAACAGGGATAAAGTTGGTATTACCGGTTTCTCTTACGGCGGCTCAATGACAATGCTTGCTTGTACAGCCGGTAATGATTATTTCAAATATGGTATTGCTGGTGGCGGCGTTTATGATTGGGGCTTGTATGATACTCATTATACTGAGAGATATATGGACAGACCTCAGGATAATCCTGACGGTTATGCCAATACCAGAATGATGCTGAAAGTTGACAGATACAAAGGTGACAGCACCAACTATGTGAAGATTACCCACGGTACTTCAGATGATAATGTGCATATGCAGAACACTATGCAGCTTATCAGTGCTTTGCAGGATGCAGGCAAACAGTTTGATTTGATGATGTATCCGGGTGAGTTCCACGGTTATAGAGGCAAGAAGTCTTTGCATTCTACAACTGGTGACTACATTTTCTGGTACAAACACCTGTTGGAGAAAGATGCTCCTAAGGTGCTTTTGGATGCCAAACAGCCTAAATAAATTGCAATAATTATATTGATGAGGGTGACTTTTGAGGGGCACCCTTTTTTTATGCTAACAAATTGGCGCCCAAACATGCCCCAACTACTCCAAAGTCACTGTTGGGGAACAAAATCCCTGCAAATCATGCCCCAATATTACTATCTTCCCGTTTGGGGAACAAATCTGCTCCAAAATGTGCCACAACACCACTAACTTCTCATTTGGGGTAAATTCGTTGGATTAATCTGTCGGGAAGAAAGATTCATTGAGATAATTTTTGTTGTGTGGCAATTGGGTAGTTTTTGACAAAAAATAAGGAGTGTCTGAAATTCAGGCACTCCCTCATTTGTATTTTGTAAATATGTGTTAGCTGTAAAGGAATCTCTTGATACTCATCTTAGGAGTTTTCTCAAATGGGGCGTCCATTACCTCTACTCCGACAAGTTTGCTGTATGCAGGCATTTGGGTATTTACTGTTTTCATCAGCTCTTTTGCATACTCTTCTGTATTTACTGAGTCTTGAGCAATTTTGTCGGGATCCATATATATTAGTGCCACAAGTGCAGCGCCTCTTGAGAGTACTATTGACTCTACAACGTATGGCTGGTTGTTTACCACTGCCTCAATCTCCTCAGGGTAGATGTTCTGGCCGTTAGGGGTAAGAATCATATTTTTGCTGCGGCCTTTTATGAAAATGTTGCCCTCTTTGTCCAATAGGCCAAGGTCGCCGGTGTTCATCCAGCCGTCTTTGGTAAATGCCATTCTGGTTGCATCTTCATTTTTGAAGTAGCCGCTCATAATGTTCATACCTTTTGCCTGGATTTCACCTACAACTCTGTAAGGGTCTTCAGAGTCAATTCTTACCTCTACAAAGTCTATTGCTTTACCGCAAGATTTTGGTACAAATTTTCTCCAGCCCTCATATGCCATTAGTGGTGCCGCCTCTGTCATTCCGTATCCCACTGTAAATGGCAGCTGTATTTTCTTAAGCCAGTACTCAACTTCTGGGTTAAGTGCTGCACCACCCATCACAATTTCTCTTATCCTGCCTCCGAATGCCTGTAGCAAGGTTTCTCTTATTTTTTTGAAGATCAGCTGGTTTACTCCAGGTATTCTGGTTAGGACTTTCATTACAGGTTTGTTTATAACCGGCTGTATCTTGCTCTTGAAGATTTTCTCAAGTACAAGCGGTACTGTAATAAGAAGACAAGGTTTTACCTCTGCCAATGCTCCCAAAAGTACTGCTGGGGTAGGGGTTCTTCCTATGTAATAAATTGATGTTCCGCCGCACAATGGGTAGATAAGCTCAAACATCATTCCGTACATATGTGCCATAGGAAGCATTGATACTATTGTATCGTTTGCATCTGTTGGGATTCTTTTTTGTCCGAATTCCACATTTGCACTTATGCACTCATATCTTAGCATTACACCTTTAGGCATACAGGTTGTTCCTGAGGTGTAGTTTATGATTGCAAGGTCTTTGTCGTTGTTTGTTGGGTAGCTTACATCTTCTTTTGAGAATCCTGCAGGGTATTTTTCTGCAAACAGATTGTCAAGGTTGCTGTATGTTTCTTCAATCTCCTTTGTTGCGCCGTAGTGCAGTTTGAAGTCTGTTGTTGAGATTACTGCTTTTATAGCGGGCATGTCCTTTATGTCCAACTTGCCCCACATCTCGTTATCGGTAAAGAGGATTGTACTCTCAGAGTGGTTTACAAGAGATTTTACACTGTCGGGATGAAAGTCAAAAAGGATTGGAACCATTACAGCTTCGTATGTGTTTCCTGCAAGGAATGACATTCCCCAACGTGCTGTATTTTTTGCACAGATTGCTATTTTTCCCCCTTTTTGTATCCCTATCTTATTGAAGAACAGGTGAAGTTTTGCTATTTGGGTTGCAGTTTGCTGGAAAGTGAATGTTTCGCCTCCAAAATTGCCCAATGCCGGACGTTCCCAATATTTCTTTATAGATGTTTCTAATCGGTTTAGGTAGTGTATCATAGGTTAGTTGTGTATACGTTGCACATTATATAGTAAAAGGTGCAACTAATTATTCTGCGCAAATATAGTGTAATTTTTTGTATATATAATTGTGACGTTGTCCTAATTTGTAATTAATTGAAAATCAGTAAACTCATTTTTGCCCCCTATATAACCCCTTTTTCTTATATTATTTATATTCAGAAAGTTACAAATTAGGACAACGTCACAATTTATGGGTAATTATTAGTACTTTTTCACCATTGGTAAGAGTTACTGCAAAAATGTGTTTGCATCCTCCATCTTTAATGCCCGAGAGCTTTTTCAGGGCATTTGTGTCTAACGGAAAGTTTCTGGCGGTTATATCTGCGTACGGGTGTTTTGCGGCAATCTCCTTAAGCGTTTTTTTGTTGAAAGGTATACATTCTTCCACTTTAAAGATTTTTCCGGGGAAATTTCCGTTTATTTCATTTGAGGTGTACAGGTGTGTGCTTACTGCCAGTTTACTGCAGTTATATCTCTGTGACAAAAGCTTATAGGCACCACTTTTCAATATTGCTTTTCCCGGTTCGTACAAATATTCCCCAACAGTAGAGGTGTACTTCGGCTGCGCCTGTTCCTCCTCTTTAATTGTGACGTTGTCCAAATTTGTAATTAGCTGATAATCAGGATGTGCAGTTTTAGCCCCCTGGTTAGTGCTATTTTCTATATTGTTGTTAGTGAGTGAGTTGCAAATTAGGACAACGTCACAACAATATATGGGTGGTTCCTGGCCGGTAGGGTGCTGGCTGTCCAGCAGGAAGAGGAGTTCCTTACATTCGTTGTTTACGGCTACAATGTATACGGCTGAGGTTTTTGGGAGCAGTTGCAGGTTCTGTTTTATGTCGGCCATAGGGGAGACCTTAACCAGAATATAGCGGCTGGTGGCAAATAGCAAATCTTGCAGCTCAATGATATTGGGTTCATAGTCTTGCAGCATTATGGCTTTTCCGCCGGTTTGGGTGCGGCGGGCAGGATCTATGTAAATAAGGGTGATATCCTTTCCCTGCAGTTCCTGTAATGCTGCACAATTGTCTGCAGTAACATCTCTGTTTGAGACAATTATATTATTTGCCCCAAGTTGATTGAAGTTATATTCTGTGGCAGCGCACAGTTCGGCATTTCTCTCAAAATAGTAATGGGTTGAAGCAATTTTGGAAATGAAATAGCTGTCAATCCCCATTCCACCAGTAAGGTCGGCGGTAATGATTTTTCTTCCCGATAAATTTCCCTCATTTGCATCTATTTTGTCCGGGATTTCTGGCGTTTCAGGGACATTTTCATTCTGCGATTGAGGTTTGTCCTGGAATTCTGGCGATTCAAGGACATTTTCTCTCGGCGATTGGGTTTTGTCCGGGAATCCTGGCGTTTCAGGGACATTCAGCAGTTGGGCAATGATCTTTTGTTTGAACAGTGCAGTGGCCTGGGAACTCCCTTGTTCCACTGATACGGCAAATGGGTACATAAGAGAGGGATTGTTGTACCACAGTGGAGCCTTTATCTTCATTTTCTCCCTGGCCTGTATACATTTGGCGCAAAGAGGGTAATTAATTGCCATCACATCTGCATCACTAGTTTTATATGTATTAGCTTTAGCAGTACCCATTTTAGACTCTTTCCCTTTAGGGGATTTGCCGCTTTTTGCACCAAGGAGCAATCTGGTAACGTCTGCCCCCTCATTGGAAATAATATAATCTATGTCAGCCTGTGTAAGCATATCTGTAAAATTATCGGGAATAAGATGTTGTTTTTCGTGTAATTTCCGTGTTATCCGTTTAATATATGGTTTATCCGTTTAATATATGAATTTATGGTTTATCCGTATAATTTACGCTGTTTTACGTTCAATTCAGTATTTATGGGGAGGAAGAATCAGATTATTTTTTTGTTGCTGTTGGTGGTAAATCCTTTGGTGATTCTGTTGAATCTGAAAAGGAACAGGGCAGAGGCAAACATAAGTCCAATAAGCAAACCGTACCAGACACCTATTGGGCCAAGATTAAAGACACTTCCGGCAAGGTAACCCATTGGAATACAAACCAGGTAGTAAGAGACCAAAGAGAGTATCAGCGGCCATTTTACATCTGCAAGAGCCCTTAGTGAGGCAAGTGCAGAGAGCTGCGTAGCATCAAACAATTGGAATGCTGAGGCTACATAAAGGAGTTTGCTGGCAATTTTGGCCACTTCAGGGTCTTTTGTGAAAATATATGGGATAACATCATTAAAGACAATGAATGTAATTCCAGCCAGTGCCATAAGTGCAATGCTGATATGGGTAGCGGCAAAACCTGCCTTGCGGGCATCGGCATAACGCCCTTCTCCATACTGGTGTGATACCCTGATTGTTGCAGCTACACCAACACCTTGTGCCACCATAAACGAGAAGGTAATTATAGTTTGGGCAGCCTGATGTGCAGCCATTGCATTCTGCCCGAACCATCCCACCATAATTCCGGCAATACTGAAAGCAGTTACCTCTACAAGTCCCTGAAAAGCAATAGGTAAGGAGGTTATGGCAAGTTCCTTGAACTGTTTGAAGTTAAGGGCGGAAACCCTTATGTCTGCAAGGTATCTTTTGTATAATTTTCCCGACAGCATTATTGCAATACCAATAAGCATCATTGCTACCCTGCTGGCAAAAGTGGCAATTGCAGCACCCTTTACCCCCATAGCCTCAAATCCCAAATGGCCAAATATCAGTACCCAGTTAAGGAAAATATTGAGGATGTTACAGGTAACCGTAATGTACATTGTGTACTTGGTATTTCCCACCCCCTCTGTAAGGCCTCTTATGACATAAAAAATTACAAACGGCGCAATGGAATATACCATAATCCGGTAATACTCCCTTGCATAACCCAGAATCTGCGGATCCTGTCCCATATGGTCCATAAGGGGGATTATGCCGAACATAATTGACATAACAATTGTGCACATAATGGCATCGAGCAGCAGTGCATTGGTAAAATACCTTGAAACCTCCTTGTGTTTCCCTCTTCCAAAGTTCTGCCCAATGAACGGAATAACACCTTGGGTGAAACAGGTACAGAAAACGAATCCAATCATAAATACCATATTGGCAAAGCCCACACCTGCAAACTGGCTGGTTCCAAGGTGTCCTACCATAATATTGTCGGCAAATTGCACAATCATCTGTCCGGCCTGTGTAATCATTACAGGAAAGGCAAGAGAAAGGTTACGCTTATAAAATGGTATATAACTTTTTAGATTCATTAAGTATCTGATTTGGAGGGTTGCAAAGGTAGGTAATTTTTGCTAAATTCGCACTCATTAAAACTAATGCGTAATTTTATGGAAAAGAACTATTTGGAAGTTGCTCAGCAGTGGTTGGGCAATGATTATGACGAACAGACCCGTAAAGAGGTTAAAGACTTGATGGACAACAATCCGAAAGAACTTGAAGAGAGCTTTTACAGAATGCTTGAGTTTGGTACTGGCGGATTGCGTGGCATTATGGGTGTTGGTACAAATAGAATGAACAAATATACAGTGGGAATGGCTACCCAGGGTGTTGCCAACTATCTTAAACAGAACTTTAAGGACCTTCCTCAGATTTCTGTTGCAGTTTCTTACGACAGCCGTAACAACAGTGCTGAGTTTGCAAAGATTACAGCAAACGTGTTTGCTGCAAACGGCATTAAAGTTTACTTGTTTGACTCTTTGCGTCCGGTTCCTGAGTTGAGCTACACTATCCGCCACCTTAAATGCCAGAGTGGTGTAATGGTAACAGCATCCCATAACCCTAAAGAGTACAATGGTTACAAAGCTTACTGGGAAGACGGTGCACAGGTAACAGCTCCACATGATACAAACATTATTGATGAGGTAAGAAAAATAACATCTCCAGCGCAGGTTAAGTTCACTGGTGGTGAAGAGAATATCCAGATGATTGGTGCTGATGTAGATGAGGCTTACTTGAGCGATGTTTCTACACTTCTTCTTTCACCAGAGGCAGTTAAGAACCACGCAGATATGAAGATGGTTTATACTCCTCTTCACGGAACAGGTATTACCCTTGTACCTAAGATTCTAAGCAGAATGGGCTTCACAAACCTTTCATTGGTAGAGGCACAGGTAGAGAGCAACGGTAACTTCCCTACAGTAAAATCCCCTAACCCAGAGGAGAATTCAGCTCTTGAGATGGCTGTTGCATTGGCTGAGGAGAAAGGTGCAGACCTTGTTATGGCTACTGACCCTGATGCAGACCGCGTAGGTATTGCAATCAGAGACAATGAGGGCAAGATTACCCTTCTTAACGGTAACCAGACAGCTTCCCTTCTTACTTATTATCTGTTGAGAAGATGGAAAGAGCTTGGCAAACTTAATGAGAACACATATATTGTTAAGACAATTGTAACTACTGAGCTTATGGCTGCAATGGCTAAAAAGTATGGCGTTAAATGTTACAATGTGCTTACCGGTTTCAAATACATTGCTTCTGTAATTAGAGAGAATGAGGGTAAAGCTACTTTCATTGGCGGTGGCGAGGAGAGCTACGGTTACAATGTAGGTGAGTTTGTAAGAGATAAAGATGCTGTTATCACTTGTGCAATGGTTGCTGAGTGTGCTGCTTGGTGCGCAGAGCAGGGCAAGACCCTATACCAGTTGCTTCAAGATATCTACGCAGAGTTTGGTGAGTACAAAGAGTCATTGATTTCTCTAACCAAGAAAGGTAAAGCAGGTTTGGAGGAGATTCAGGCTATGATGGCTAACTACAGATCTAACCCTCCTAAAGAGATTGCTGGTTCTGAGGTTGTAAAAGTAATTGATTATAACAAACCAGAGGAGACAGGCCTTCCTAAATCTAACGTGCTTCAGTTCTACACAGCAGATGGCGCAGTGGTTTCTGTACGTCCAAGTGGTACCGAGCCTAAAATCAAGTTCTATTTTGGTGTAACCGGAGCAGATTGCGATGCCAAGATTGCAGCACTTAGAAAAGAGTTTGAGTAATATTTTATACTAATATGAAGCATTTTAAGTTCAATAGAGTTGCCTTGGCAGCTCTATTGTTCTCTTTATTTGTACCTGTACTGGCAAGTGCCTACACACAGCAAGGTAAAGAGAACATATACAAATACCCTTCGCAGGAGAAAATTAACCGCCAGGTAGATTCAGTTTTCCGCAAGCTCTCTACAAGAGAAAAAATTGCCCAGATTATGGTAATTGAGTTCTCATCCAAAGACAGCAAGAAAAAATTTGCAACGCAGAAAAGACTCATTCAGAAAGAGAAAATAGGTGGTTTAATCCCGATGAATGATGTGCTTGTCCCTGCAATGAAGAGGATGAACCAGCTGAACAAATGGGCAAAAATTCCTATGCTCATTACCCTTGATGGAGAGTGGGGAGCCAATATGCGCTGGAAAGAGATTCCTGCATTCCAGAGACAGATGCAGCTGGGTGCTTTAAGCAGTGATTCATTAGTATATGAGGTGGGCCGTTTTATTGGAATGGAACACAGGGCACTTAAGATTCAGGTAAATTTTTCTCCCGATATTGATATAAATAATAACCCCAACAACCCGGCAATCAATACCAGATCTTTTGGCGAGGATAAGGAGAAAGTTGCCAAATATGGTATTGCAATGATGCGTGGTTTGAGGGATGGAGGAGTTGCCGGCTCGGCAAAACATTTCCCTGGGCACGGAGATACTGATGTGGATTCGCATTTGGCTTTGCCTGTGTTGCCTTTCAGCTTGGAACGGTTGGATTCTCTTGAGCAATATCCTTTCAAACGCCTTATTGCAGAGGGGGTTGATATGGTTATGGTGGCTCATTTGAATGTTCCTGCTCTGGATCCGTCGGGAACACCTGCTTCAATTTCCAAAACAATTGTTACTGGATTTTTGAGGGAGAAATTGGGCTTTGATGGAATTATTTGCACAGATGCCCTTAATATGGATGGTGTTGCCAAGGAGAGCGGTTTGGCCAAGAAGGATATCCCTTTGGCGGCTTATAAGGCTGGTGCAGATATTCTTCTTATGCCGGAGGATGTTGAGAATTCAATTACTGTTATTGAGCAGGCTCTAAAACGTGGCGAGATTACAATGGCCAGCTTGAATGAGAAGGTGAAAAAGATGTTGGCCCTAAAGGCCCGTTTGGGAGTTTTTGACAAAGGGTATAATCCGTATGTGGATATTGAGAAGTTGAATCTGCTTACAGATCAGGAAATGCTTGGTGGAGAGATGGAGCAGAAGCTGAAACTGATTAAAGATGTGGCAAAGGAGTCAATGACTGTCCTTTTCAATGACAATTCTGCCGGTTTGGGTTTGCCTGTTTCTTTTGAGGGTAAAAAGGTGGCATACGTGGGTTATAAGAATCCTCAGCTTGGACGTGAGTTTGCTGTTATGGCAAACAGATATGGCCAGGTGGATACAATCATTTTGGATAATGATGCCTCTATTGCAGCGTTGAAAGATACGCGCAACAAGCTCCGTAATTACGATTTGGTTATTATGGGCTTTAATGAGACAGACCAGAGACCTCATAAAGGTTATGCAATAAATCCAGAGGAGGTTAATTTCATTACCGATTGGGCTGCCCAGCAACCTATGATTGCAGTTTATCTGGGTTCTCCGTATGCCCTTACCAGAATGCCAGGTTACAAGAATTTTACAGCTTTTGTGTTGGGATATATAAATACTCAGGTAAATAATTTTGCTGCAGCACAGGTGGTATTTGGCGGCATCCCTGCCAAAGGTGTTTTACCTGTTACTTCGGCATCTTTCAAAGTGGGAGAATCGGTTTTTATTCCCGACAGATATCGTGAGGAATATCATACATTTGTAGGTTCTACAGCAGATTCTATAATGCTGGCTTCTTTTGATATGAAAGAGAAGAGTGCTTTGTTTACCGTTGTTCCTCAGGTAGCAGAGCTTGTTGCAGGTGGCAAATTCAGACTTTCTGATAGGGTGGTAGATTTGCTTGATGTTGAGTCTGTAGATTCTTCTTTAACCGTTGGGGATTTGTTTGAAGGTTACTCAAATGAGGTGAATGCTTACTGTTTACAGGCTTTGCTGAACAAGTACCGCAGATATACCTCAATTAAAGAGTGTGCTGTTAATATGTTTGCTGCTATGGGAATGCGGTCAACCAAATTCTCCACTGCAAAGGTTTATAAAAGCGGTTACAGTGTACCTGATATAACTACAACCGGTGTGGATTACGGCAAATTTATGTTTACCCTTAAAAATGGTGGCAAGTATGCCGGCAAGCAGGTGCTTTCTCCTGCCGCCGCAGAGCTTGTTTTAAAATTTTTTTAATTTAATTGTGACGTTGTCCTAATTTGTAATTATTTGATATACAAATAAATAAAAAACAGAGCTCTGAAGGCTCTGTTTTTTTATTAAGCTGATTCTCAGCTTCTTACAAATTAGGACAACGTCACAATTTTTGTGTAAAAAAATTAACTAAAATGTACGCTGTAAAGATTGTGAGTATTATCAAGCTCCAGTTAAGCCCAAGTATTGCGATTGTTATGGCTAGGAGAGCAACAATGACAAGGAAGATGAAGCGGGGTTTGTTGTCTGCCCATTTGAGAGTTTTGAATTTGAATGAGAACATTGGGATTTCGCATACAAGCAGGTAGCATAAAATCAATGAGAGCATAGGGATTATGTATGAGTTTGCTGTAAGGTATGCTGACAGTTGTGGGTATGTTTCTGCAGCGTAGATTAGGGAGCCGCAGATTAGGGCGCAGGAAGGGGTTGCAAGGCCAATAAAGTTTTCGCTTTGGCGGGTGTCTATGTTGAATTTGGCAAGTCGTAGGCCACTGAATACTGCAATAAGTAGTGGCAGGTAGTAAAGGAACCCGGATTCTGCCTGGAATCTGTAGAGAATCATTGCAGGGGCAACACCAAAGGTAACCATATCGGCAAGGGAATCAAGTTCTTTTCCCATAGGGGAGTAGGCTTTAAGGGCTCTGGCAGCAAGTCCGTCGCAGAAGTCACATACAGCTCCTGCTATTATGCATAGGAATGCTGTTTTGAAGTTTCCGTTAAGTGCAAATATGGTAGAGAAGCATCCGCTCAATAGATTAAGTGATGTGATGCTGTTTGGAATGTGTCTGGTAATTCTCATTTCAATTGTGTGTGCAAGAGTTTCCTCTTAGTATAAATTTAGGGGCAATCCGCAAGGACTGCCCCATTTATTGTTATCGGGAAGAAATTATTTCAAACCCAATTTTGCTCTGATTGCTTTAGGAATAGAGTTTTTGTTAACCAAGATAGAGATGGTTTTTGCTTTTACAAAGTTCTCAGACATATAGTGGTAACCTGTACCGTTTCTTTGAGTACCCCAAGAGTTCTTGGTTTTGTAATATTTAACGCCATCCTGGTCTTTAGCAATACCTGTAATGTGCTCAAGGTGATCATCAGTTGTTACAAATGTCTCATAACCAAGCTGTCTGCTCTCTTGAGTTACTTCATCCTCTACAGGTTTTGCTTTTAGCTCCTGCTCTTTTTTGATGTTCTCTTTGGTGTTTACAGCTACAAAGTGCTGGAAAGCGTAACCTGGCTCGCTAACGTCACCGTCCCAAGCTACAGTGTAACCAGTGTTGATAGCGTTGTCAATTACAGCCATAAACTCATCCAAAGGAAGGTTGTACATTAGCTGGTGGTCCCAGTTGTCCGGTACTTCAACAACAATCTGCTGATAGTAAGGATGGTGGTTGAAGCTTGTTAGCTCAACATAGTCTGAAGCATTGATGCCAAGGCTCTTGTAGAATGACTGTGGAGTGTACTCTTTTCCTTTATAAGTGAAAGTTGCAGGAACTTTACCAAGGTAAGCGTCCAACATACCATCCAAAATCTCCTGAGGGATAGGTTTTTTCATCTCTACAGCATTTTTGCTGATAGCCTGAACCCAGCTCTGAAGATCTCTGTGGTTATGGGTAGGAGAATCGTAGTTGATACCGTTGTAAGCCTCTTCAGTCATAAGACCGTTTTTAACCATCTCGTTAATGTACATATGTGCAATACTACCCTGGCCTACATTACCTCTGCCTCTTCTGTAGTAGTTGTCTTTAATTCTGGTAATATAGTTGTTTCTTACAATGAACATCTCTGAAAGGTCATACTCACCTTTACCCATTCTAAGTAGCTCAGACTCAATGAAAGAGTTGGTTGCAAAACACCAGCAGGTACCAGTGCTTGCCTGATTTTTTACAGGAGTTGCAGGGTTTTCTTTAACTACTGTAAACTCATATTTGTATTGAGCTGAAAGTGCAGTGCCCAAGCAAAGTAGAGCAGCTGTGATAAATAAAGCTTTTTTCATAATGTGTTTTTTGTGTTAAGTGCGTGTGCGGATATGTTCCGCCAAGTGTTTTATAAGAAACTGCCGGATATCGTGTTTCTCCAATACCGGCAGTGTTTGTCTTTATTATAGACCAAGTTTAGCTCTGATCTCAGCAGGGATAGCTTTTTTGTTTACTACAATGTTCATAGTTTTGTACTGAACGAATGCCTCAGAAACATACCACAAACCTTTGTATTTGCCTGTAGGACCCCAAGAGTTTTTAACCATATAGTATTTTGTACCGTTCTGGTCTTTTGCAATACCGTAGATATGCATACCGTGGTCATCTGTAGTGGTTTTGTTATCATAACCCTCCTGTCTCATCTCCTGAGTAATTTTCAACTCTTTACCAGGTTTGTCCTGATTGTTCATTGCAGCGTTTCTCTCCTCTGGAGATTTGCCAATCCATTTAGCCTCGTCTGAACCAGCCTCTTTCTGGTTAGCCGCAACATCTGGAACAATACCCAAACCGTTTCTGTTGAAACCTTTCTCTGATACGTCTGAAGCCCAAGCTACAGTGTAACCGTTCTCAATAGCGTAATCAAAAATCTGCATCATCTCATCTAAAGGAAGGTTGTATGACAAATCCCAACGCCAGTTGTCTGGAACCTCAATTGCAAACTGTGAGTAGAATGGCTCGTGAGTGAAAGATGTGATTGAAACGTAATCATCAGCATTAAGTTTCAAATAATCTTTAGCGTAAGTTTTTGGAGTGTACTCTTTGCCGTCTACAACAAATTTCTCAGGGCACTCGCCAAGGTATGCGTCAAGAATACCGTTAAGGCCTTTATGCCAAGCAGTTGAAAGTTTTCTGTTAGGGTTTTTGATAACAGCGTTAACATAACCTTTAAGAACACCTACAAGCTCACCGTGTTTGTTCATAGGCTCACCATAGTTAAGACCCTCCATCTCTTTCTGAGGAACCATACCATAGTGTTTTAGAGTGTAAAGAACATCACCGAAAGATGAGCCCTGCTCATAGTTAAGGTTTCCGTCCAATCTTACAAATTTAACAGCTTTGTCTGAGTAGCCGTTCCATACAGGATACATCTCTGCCAAATCAATGTCAGCAGGAGCACCATTTTTAATAGCCTCACTCTCAAGGAATGAAATAGTAGAGTAAGACCAGCAAGTACCTGAGCTTGCCTGGTTTTTAACTGAAGTTACAGGGTTCTCTTTTACTACTGTAAACTGGTAACCCTCTGGTTTATCAGCACCTTTTTTGTTTTTCTGAGCGAATGATGTCATTGCAATTGCAAGCATCAGCACTGTAGAAAGTGATTTTTTAATCATAATGTATTTTAATTAGGTTAATATTTTTATTTGCTAAAACATACAAATATAACACTTTCTTTTATAAGTGCAAACTTGTAATTGTGACGTTGTCCTAATTTGCATTTATTTGAGAATCAAATAAATAGAAAAAAGAGGGCGGGAACCCTCTTTTTTCTAATCTACTGATTTGTAGCATATTGCAAATTAGGACAACGTTAACTTACCACCAGAGTAATCTACTTTTACCGCACCACCGGCCGTAATTTTTCCGCTGATTATCTCAGTAGCAAGCTCGTTTATAAGTTCTTTCTGCAACAGACGCTTGATTGGGCGGGCGCCGTAGGCAATATCGAACCCTTTTGAGGCAAGATATTCCAGCGCAGAAGGAGTGAACTCAAGGTGCATCCCTTTCTCAGCAAGCATCTCCTGAATCTGGGAAATCTGAAGCATAAGGATACCGCGGATATTCTCTGCAGAAAGCGGTTCAAACATAATCACTTCATCAATCCTGTTAAGGAATTCTGGTCTTACACTACGTTTCAACACCTCCATTACGGCATCTTTGCAGTCAGCCAGAGCCTGTTCCTTATTCACATCATTAATCTTTAGCATATAATCCTGAATGATGTCACTTCCCACATTGCTGGTCATAATAAGGATTGTATTCTTAAAGTTTACGGTGCGCCCTTTACCATCAGTAAGACGACCGTCATCCAAAACCTGCAAAAGCACGTTAAATACATCAGGGTGAGCCTTTTCAATCTCATCAAACAGCACCACAGAATATGGTTTGCGCCTAACAGCCTCTGTGAGTTGTCCACCCTCATCGTAACCTACATAGCCCGGAGGCGCTCCAACAAGGCGTGTAACTGCAAAGCTCTCCTGATACTCGCTCATATCAATTCTGGTCATAAGATTCTCATCATTGAACAGGAACTCTGCAAGAGCCTTGGCCAACTCTGTTTTACCCACACCCGTTGTACCCAGGAACAAGAACGAACCAAGGGGACGTTTCTCATTCTGCAAACCTGCACGGGAGCGGCGCACAGCATCAGAAACAGCCTTAATTGCCTCATCCTGACCAATTACCCTTTTGTGCAATTCCTCCTCCAAATGCAAAAGTTTGTCTTTCTCACTCTGCAGCATCCTTTTCACCGGAATTCCTGTCCATTTGGCAACAACCTCAGCAATATCCTCAGGATTAACCTCCTCATTTATAAGAGGATTCTCGTTTGCAGACTTTTTGGTCTCAAGTTCCTTAATTTCCCTCTGCAAATCACCCATCTTTCCATATCTTATCTCGGCAACCTTGGCATAATCCCCATTCCTTTCAGCCTCATCGGCCTTAAGTTTCAAATTTTCCATCTCCCTGCGTTTGTTCTGAATTGAGTCCAGCAACGCTTTCTCCTCTTTCCACTGCTTGTCATACACCTTCTGCTCCTCTCTCAACTGCTCAAGTTGTGAGGTAATATCATTAAGTTTAGGGGATTTTCCTTCTCTTTTAATCGCTGCTTTCTCAATCTCCAGCTGCTTTATTTTCCTGTTCAGCTCATCAATTTTCTCCGGCACCGAGTTCATCTCCAGACGCAGTTTGGATGCCGCCTCATCAATAAGGTCAATGGCTTTGTCGGGAAGGAAACGGTTTGTTATATACCTGTGTGAAAGGTCTACCGCTGCTATTATTGCATCATCCTCAATACGCACCTTGTGGTGGTTCTCATACTTCTCTTTCAGACCACGGAGGATTGAAATGCTCTCTGCAGGGGTTGGCTCATCAACCATTACCATCTGAAAGCGGCGTTCAAGGGCTTTGTCCTGCTCAAAATATTTCTGGTATTCATCCAATGTTGTTGAGCCTACAGTTCTGAGCTCTCCGCGGGCAAGTGCAGGTTTCAGTATGTTTGCAGCATCCATGGCTCCGCTGCTTTTTCCTGCCCCCACAAGTGTGTGAATTTCATCTATATACAGGATAATTTCTCCCTGGCTCTCAATAACTTCCTTAACTACTCCCTTTAGTCTCTCCTCAAATTCACCCTGATATTTTGCACCGGCAATAAGGGCACCCATATCCAATGAGTATATGAGCTTGTTTTTAAGGTTTTCTGCCACATCGCCGTGTACAATCCTTTGTGCAAGACCCTCTGCAATAGCGGTTTTACCTACTCCAGGCTCACCTACCAGAATAGGATTGTTCTTAGTGCGCCTGCTAAGAATCTGCAGCACTCGTCTTATCTCTTCATCTCTTCCAATTACAGGGTCCAACTTACCTTGTTTTGCAAGATCTACTAGATTTACCGCATAACGTTTTAATGCGCTTCCCTGCTCATTCTGATTATAACCATTATTCATTTTACTCCTCCTTTTTTTTGCATTAAAAAACTATTTACTGCACATTTCTGTTCAAATTATCTACCAAATGAATTTTTCTGCCAAAATGGCAAAACTTTTCTTCTTCCCGATGAACTATTTTGGTTAGTGCGGGTGTATTAAATGTGGAGGGGCTTGGGTGCTTGGCGGGATTTTTGTTAACTTTGTAATTTATTTGGATTCTGCTAGTAATTTCAAGGGTATGTTAAAACTGATTAAGGAACATTTTAGGCGCAAAGCTTTGAAGGAGGCAATTGTTGAGCGTTCTGCCAAACAGGGCTCACACCAGGTATTTCTCAATTTTAATGAGATTTCATCAGTCGGCTTTTTGTATGCTCTTGAGAGTGAAGAAGATTTTGATACCCTCAATCAAATAACAGAAGAGTTTGGCCGTTGTGGCATCCCTTTCAAGGGACTTGTTATAGAAGGGGCAAAATTGTTTAAAGATGATACTCAAAGAGAAGAGTTTGCTCAGGAATGCTTGGATGAGGGGTTAACTTTTATCCCTAACACATACTTGAATTGGGTAGGAGTTATGGCTTGGCAGGAGAGTGAAGATGCCGGAGCAGAAATTGATGAGTTCTTCAGCAACCATTTTGATTTGTTTATAAGCCTTAATCAGAAGCAGAATTTTACAGCCGATTACCTTACAATGCGTGTAGATGCAGATTTTATTGCAGGAATGCACAATAATCCACAATTGCCGTACAGTCTGGTATTGGAATATAAAGAGGAAGATTTTTCTTATTCCCAATACATTACGTCTCTTTTCAATTTCCTCAAACAGGTTAACAACAAATAATTTAATTGCAAGAAAGTAAGATGGTGAATGATTTTTTTAATGAGAGGGAGCACGAGGGGGAGTTTGAACATATTTTTGGAGAATATCTTTCTGCAAAGGAGGAGGGGAGCGTTGCATCTTTGAGTTTCAATGAAGATGAGTATGAGTACCTATTGGACCGCCTGGTGGAGGAGGGAAAAGAGGAAGAAGTGCTTGAACTGTCTGAGCAGGCATTTGCAAAATTCCCATATTCGGTATCTCTTCTGGCCCGTTTCTGTGATACCCTCATTCTTATGGGTAATCCCGATAAAGCACTGGAAATTCTTAATCTTTATGTAGATTCTTTCTCTACAGAGAGCCACATTTATATATTGTATGCCAGAGCAAATATTGTAAAGAAGAGATTTGTGCATGCAAAGGAGTATTTTTACAAGGCTATGGAACTTACAGATGGAGGGGCTGATATTGCAGAATCTGTGTCGGCGCTGGGACAGGATTGTATAGATGCCGGAAATTATCGGGAAGCAATATATTATTTGGATAAGGCATCAAATATTGCTGTGCTGCCTTATGAGTTCAATAATGATTATGCATTCTGCTATGACAAGTTGGATGAACCTGAAAAGGCTGTTGAGTACTATAATAAATATTTGGATGCCAACCCTTTTAATGATACGGTGTGGTTCAATTTGGGTACTGTACAGGCAAGGTTGAAGGATTTTGACAAGGCTATTGAGGCTTTGGAGTATTCTATTGCACTTAATGGGGAAAACTCTTCATCTTTATATAATCTGGCAGTTGTGTATATGAACCTGCAGAGGTACAGGGAGGCGGCAAATACTTTTGAACAGTTTGTTGAAGTTGATTCAGATGTGCTTGGCAGACTTGGATTGGGAGAGGCATATATAAGGCTTGAAAGGTTTGAAGATGCTCTTGCCCAGTTTGAAATGCTTTTGTCTGCAGGTGAAAAAGGTGGGGAGGCGCAGTGTGGAATTGATACTGTTAAGGCTATCTTGTATTGCCGCAATGGGGAGTTTGAAGTTTTCAAGGAGTTGTTTCTGAAGATTCTTGAAACGGGAACAGCCTGGCTGGCAGTTGTTTATGATATGCTTCCATTCCTTCAGGGTGAGGGGTGGTTTTTGGAGTTTATAGAGAGTATAAAAAAATAGATTTATGGCTAATTTATTAAAGTATGTTGGTGTTGCCTTCAAAGGGGTCTGTATGGGTGCTGCAGATGTAATTCCGGGTGTTAGCGGTGGTACAATTGCCTTTTTGATGGGAATTTATGGAGAGTTGTTGGACTCTATCAAATCAATTAATGGTGAGGCTTTCAAATTGCTGTTGAGCGGAAAAATTGCTGCATTCTTGAAGCACGTCAATGGAAAATTTCTGTTGAGCCTTTTTGCAGGAATTATTATAAGTGTATTTTCATTGGCCCGCCTGATGAAATATCTCCTTGAATTCCACCCAATACCTCTTTGGAGTTTCTTCTTCGGTCTTATTCTGGCTTCTGCAATCTACATCCTTAAAGGGTTGGACAAATGGAGTGTCCAGAACATTATATCGTTGCTTGTTGGAGTTGCCTGTGCGGTTTTCATCTGTCTGGCAAGCCCTGCACAAACTCCTGATGCCTTTTGGTTTGTGTTCCTTAGTGGTGCAATTGCAATCTGTGCAATGATACTTCCGGGAATATCGGGAAGCTTCATATTGCTCCTTTTGGGAAAATATGCTTTTGTAATGACAGCTGTAACTGAGCTTAATATTCCTGTGCTGGCTGTATTTGCAGCTGGCTGCGCAATAGGAATCATATCATTCTCACACTTCCTCAGCTGGTTGCTCAAAAAGTACTATATGCTTACAATTGCCCTGCTTTCTGGCTTTATGGTGGGTTCGCTCCTTAAGGTGTGGCCTTGGAAAGTTCCTGGAGCGCAGGAGGGCTTTGATTATCCTTCACTACCCGGTACATTTGAGTCTGTAACCGGTGCTGATCCGCAAGTATTTATGGCTATAGCCTTTATGGTTATTGGATTGGCTATGGTATTGCTTATTGAGTTTTTTGCAGCTAAAGGACAGAAGTAAAAAGCAATGAGAGGAAGATCAGTTCTTCCTCTCAATTTCTCTAAGATTATCCATTTTCTTTTTCTTCAGGAAGTCATATACACCTCCAAGGTGTTCAATTACCCGTTTGTTGGAGAATTCATAAACTTTGCTCACCAGACCATCAAGGAAATCACGGTCGTGCGAAACAACTATAAGAGTGCCGTCAAAGTTGATAAGTGCCTCTTTAAGGATATCTTTTGTCTTAAGATCCAAGTGATTGGTAGGCTCGTCGAGAATAAGCATATTCACAGGTTCAAGCAGCAATTTTATCATTGCCAATCTTGTCCTTTCTCCTCCCGACAGTACCTTCACCATTTTCTCCGAGTCATCCTTGCCAAACATGAATGCATTCCTTTGCCTTCAAATTTGCTGGTGGGGCATCAATTACCTCCCTTCAGCCAAAGGGAACAGTATACATACCTATAATGTGAGGTAGGAAAGAGAAATTGATGATTAAATTTTTATTCTATTGTCATTATTTTGTGTGGGAGAAGAATTCTTTTAAGAGTTCCGGAGTGCATTCAATTGCGTCACCACCATGTTTTTGGTCGGCACAGTATTTATATTTGATGTTCATACCTTGTTTCACAAGTTCGTCCACTCGTGTGGTGCAATCGCCCTCATCTGCCGTACTGAAAAAATACACTGGAATGTTCACCGGTCTAGGGCTTGAACACGACATTGATATTGCTGCAGCAAATACATCGGGGTGCATTTCGGCGTAATCCCAAGCACCACGACCACCGTCAGATGATCCTGTTACGTAAATTCTGGTGGTGTCAATAAGTCCCTTATTGGCATAATCATCAATGATGTGCTTCACATCATCATAGCAATCTGTCCACCTGATGGTTTCGGTAAGGTTTGCTTTATAGCACACAGGGAACAGAGCAATAGCTTTAGTCCCGCTCTCTTTCAAGTATTGCAGGATATATTCGTCGGCATCACAACAATCGAAATGATTGGGGTGATAGAACATATCGTGTTTTGGACGATCATGCACCCCGCCGTGAAGCCAAAGCCATAAAATAGCTTTACCCGGCTTGTGGGCATTGACATACACTACTTTGCAAGGTACATTATAAGTAAATTCTCCCTCAGGAAAAGTTACTTCATTATTTTTCTCGTTACATTTGTTGTTGCCACACGCTACCAATAGCAACGCTACAGCCATAAAATAAAGATACCTCATAATATTTTCGTAAGTTTTCAATAATTCAATTAAAGGCTAATAAAACCCATACAAAAATATAGAATTTGGAAAACTTTTGGAAAGTATCTTAAACAAAAAAATCGCAGCCTCATTTCTGAAGCTGCGATTAACTTTGGTGACCCGCCAGGGGAATTTTAGAGTTATTTAACGTACACCTATATCACCAATTTTCAGTTTTTTAGGAGAAATAAAATGTTATATAGGTGTACATAGGTGTACGGGAAAAATTTAGTTTCGGAAAGATTTTCGGAAAACCAATAGTCAATAATTATAAAGTCATATCCTTTTTAAGTCATAACTTTTTGTTATATTACTACAGGCAAGAAGGGAAAAGAAAGTGCCTATTAATACTATAGCAACAAGTCATATGGCTTTCAGCAGATACAGAGACATTGACACAGAAATGAAAAAGGAGCTTGTAGGCTTACTTGATTGAGTTGAATGATATTATGAATTTATTGTTAAATTTGAGAATAAAATTTGGGAGATTATGACAATGCAGGAATTAAAAGTTTTTGAGGAAAAACAAGTTAGAACAGTATGGGATGAAGTGCAGGAAAAGTGGTATTTCTCCATTGTTGATGTGGTGAATGTACTTACAGAAAGTAAGGATTATTTAACTGCTAGGAAATATTGGAATAAGCTCAAGCAGAGATTATTATTAGAAGGAAATGAAACGGTGACAAATTGTCACCAGTTGAAAATGCTCGCAGCTGATGGCAAGTACCGCAGTACAGATGTAGGAGATTTAGAGCAGATATTGCGTTTGGTTCAATCTATTCCATCAAAAAAGGCTGAGCCGTTCAAACGCTGGCTTGCTCATGTAGGAGCAGAAAGAATTCATCAGATGCAAGACCCTGAATTAGGAATCAAGCAGTCCTTAATGGATTATAAGAGGTTAGGGTATTCAGATAATTGGATAAATCAAAGACTTAAAAGCATAGAAATACGTAAGGACTTAACAGATCAGTGGAAGGCTCATAATGTACAAGAGGGAGTTCAATATGCAACTCTTACTGACATTATATATCAGACTTGGGCTGGGCTTACTGCAAGAGAGTATAAGAATCTTAAAGGGTTACACCAAGAAAATCTTAGGGATAATATGACCAATGAGGAATTGGTTATGAATATGTTAGCCGAGCTTACTGCCACGAATATTACAAAAGAGGAACATCCACTTACCATGAATGAGCATGCACAAGTTGCAGCTAGAGGCGGTACAGTAGCAAAAGTTGCAAAAGATGCTTTTGAAGCTCAAACTGGAAAGAAAGTCGTAAGTTCATTAAACATGAAGAGATATCTTGACTCTCAAATACCAGAATTAGGATTTGAAGATCAACAAGATAAGTAAGCAACTATGAAGAAGGAACTGGTGGGGTTGCACATTTTGTATCAACATGTTATGGAAACAATTGAAAGTGACCTTTTTGACGTCGTCTTAAAGGTCACTTTCAAAATTATCCCATCTTGCCAGTCAAGTAAGCCTTTGTTCTCTCGTCTGCAGGATCGGAGAACATTTTTGCAGTATCACCGTACTCAACAAGCTCTCCAAGGTACATGAACATAGATTTGGAAGAGATTCTCATTGCCTGTCCCATATTGTGTGTGACAATAAGTATTGTTACCTCTTTCTGCAGTTCAAGCAGCAGCTCTTCAATGTGTTTTGTTGCAATCGGGTCCAGGGCAGATGTGGGCTCATCCATAAGCAGTATATCGGGTTTCATTGCCAGTGCACGGGCAATGCACAATCTTTGCTGTTGTCCTCCCGACAGAAAAGTACCCTTTTTGTTCAGCACATCCTTAACCTCATCCCAAAGGGCAACACTCCGCAGGCACCGCTCCACTGTGGCGTCCTTTTCCCCCTTGCTCAGTTTTATGCCGTTCAGTGTGAATCCCGAGAGGACATTATCATAAATGCTCATTGTGGGGAATGGAGCAGGACGCTGAAAAACCATACCCACTCTTCTGCGGACATCTATAGGCTCCATAGAGAGGATATTCTCTCCATTAAGAAGAATCTCTCCATCAACCCTTATATTCTGATACAGGTTGTGCATAAGATTAACAGCACGCAACAATGTAGATTTGCCGCATCCCGAAGGACCCATAATTGCTGTAATTGTATTTTTCTCAATGGCTGCAGATACATATTTCACTGCCATTGTCTGTTTTGTATATGAGACACAAGTCTTCTTGAATTCCAATATAGGTTTTACTGATTCCATTTCTTTGCAAGATATTTAGCTGTAAGGTTTAAAGTAAGTACAAAAAGGAGAAGAAAAAGGGATGCACCCCAAATGAGCTCCTGCAGGTTAGGGTCATTGAAAAACTCCCATATAAGCAGCGGAACGGCAGAGATGGGTTTGTCAATTGACCAACGTACCAATGAGCAGCCCAATGCGGTAAACATAAGTGGTGCAGTCTCTCCAATTACGCGTGAAATAGCAAGGAGCACACCGGTAAAGATACCTCCAAATGCAGCGGGAAGCTGTACTTTGAGCATTACCCTTGCCTTGTTTCCACCCAGTGCAAGACCTGCTTCCTTAAGTGAAGCGGGCAGGATTTTAAGTGTCTCTTCAGTAGATCTTATTATCAATGGCAACATCATAATGAAGAGAGCCACGCTGCCCGCAATTGCCGAGTATCCTTTCATAGGTACCACAACCCATATATATGTTATAATCCCGATAATTACCGAAGGGGTTCCCTGTAGCAAATCTGTAAGGTAGCTCACCACTTTGGCAAACTTGTTCTTGGTGTTTTCTGCGAGGTAGGCACCGCACAGGATACCTGTTGGGACAGCAAATGCAACTGCCATACACAACATTATCATTGTCCCAACAATTCCATTTGCAATACCTCCAGGTATAGGCTCTCCAGCCTCAATGGCCTTCATGGCCTTATATGCAGTAGGTGTGGGTTCCGTAAAGAATTGCCATGATAGCTGGTCGTAGCCCCTAAGGAGTACCTCTCCCAAAATGGCCAGCAGAGGAACCGCTGTAAGTGCTGCAAACAGGCACACGCTACATAACATCAGTTTGTCTGCAGCAAGACGTTTTTTAATATTTACAGTATTCATATTACTAAATTCTAGCACGTTTGATCATCATTTTACCAACCATATTAATAACGGCAGTTATCAGGAACAGTATCAATCCAATGGCAATCAGAGATGAAAGACGCAAATCATCAGCCTCACCAAACTGGTTGGCAATGATTGATGCCATAGAGTTGCCTGTAGATGTTATTGAATCAGGTATGTTGTTGGTATTTCCAATAAGCATTGTAACAGTCATTGTTTCTCCCAATGCACGTCCAATTGCAAGAATGTATGAAGAGAAAATTCCTGAACCTGCAACAGGAAATATCACCTTGCGTACAACTTCCTGGCGGGTAGCCCCCAGGCTGTAGGCACCTTCCTTCAAATCATTGGGCACCATCTTTATGAACTCTGCACTTAGGGAAGCGGCATATGGGACAATCATAATTGCCAATACCAGCGATGCGGTAAGTATACCGGAGCCTTGAGGCGAGATGTCCAAAGCCATAATTATGGGACGCAATGTGTAGAAGCCCCACAAACCGTAAATGATAGAAGGGATACCTGCAAGCAAGTCTGTAACGGTGCTCAATACAGATGCAACTTTTGTTCCCTTAAAATATTCTCCAACAAACAAGGCCACAGGCAATGAAAAAGGAATACAGAATATTAGTGCCAATAAGGTAGTCATTAGGGTACCGGTAATGAAAGGTAAAGCTCCGTATTTCTCTGCACCCGGTGTATAGCTCCACTCTGAGGAGGTGAGGAACCTGAAGAATCCAAAATGCTCAAAGGCACTGTAAGCGTCAGTGACGAGGGCGTAAACAACGCCCCCGCATATTACCGGCATCAGCAATGCCGCACCTGACAGTAACACTTTATAAAGCTTGTCGCTCATACAATATCCGGTTATTTAAGGATTGTCTCCCCGTTGTAGGTGACACTCTTCATATTTGCAAGGCTCAACTCTTTGGCTTTGGCTGGCAGCGGAGCGTAGTGTACTTCTGATGTCATTTTCTGTGCATCATCGGAAAGTATGTATTTCAATAAATCCAATGTTGCTGTAGCCTGTTCCAGAGAGCGGTTAGAGTAATTCTGCTCCTTGTAGATAATCACCCAGGTGAATGTTGCTATGGGATACGCTCCTGGTGCATCAGAGTTGGTAATGGAAGTTCTTGTGTCTGCCGGAATCTCTCCGGAAGCTGCAGCTGAGATGCTCTGAGCTGTAGGTTCTACAACCTCGCCACGTTTGTTTACCATTTTTGCATAAGCAATTTTTTGGGCAAAAGCGTACTCTGAACCTACATAACCTATTGAGTTTTTGGTCTGGGCAATTACACCTGCCACTCCAGGGTTCCCTTTTGCCGCCTGTCCCGCAGGGAAGCTTACAGATTTTCCTGCACCGTACTGTGCTGCCCACATAGGGCTCACTTTTGTAAGGTAGTCTGTGAATACAAAGGTGGTACCTGATCCGTCTGAGCGGAAAGTTGGGATTATGGTTTCGTCGGGAAGAGAAACACCTGCATTAAGTGCTGTAATTTTTGGATCGTTCCATCTGGTGATCTGGCCTGCAAAAATCTCTGCAACAACCTCTCCGCTAAGGATAAGGTCATTAACACCTGGAAGATTATATGCGAGTACCACTGCTCCCATACAGGTTGGAATGTGGATTACAGTAGGC
Organism: Candidatus Egerieisoma sp.; assembly: GCA_045531975.1. Classification (GTDB taxonomy): domain Bacteria; phylum Bacteroidota; class Bacteroidia; order Bacteroidales; family UBA932; genus Egerieousia. Next base: position 29,977 of record JAZSEZ010000101.1, read on the forward strand.
ATCTGCTCCATCTCTTTTTCAGTAAGGAAGGCGTCTGAGCCTGCAAAGTCAACAATTTTATCCCTCAGGTTGCGCACTCCTCCGCCTGATCCGATTCCGCCGTAAGCAACCACATCACCATTTACCTGTGAGAACTGCTCAAATATAACATTGTAGAAAGGTAGAGGAAATGTTGCTCCTGCTCCACTGAGTTCTTGAGCCTTACGGCCGCCATTACCATTGCTGTTGCCACAAGATACCATACATACTGCCAAGGCAACTGTAACTATTGAATAAAGAATCTTTTTCATCTCTTATATTGTTTGAATTTTATAGACCGAAGTAGAAATTAACGTATGCGAAGCATTTGTTGTCTGCACCTGCAACTTTAGGGGAGGTAATTCTGAAGTTAGGAGCGAGTTTTACATATTTGCCAAGCTTGAACTGTGCACCTATGATTGCAGCCTGCTCATCTTTAGAGATATTCCAGTCATCTTTTGAGTACAGGTCATCGAATCTTGCATAGAGTTCTGTGTTTTTTGCAAGTTTTACGGAAGTGAAGATTGAGTAACCGCTCTGATCTGCATCCTTTTTGTTTGATGCATTGTACATCTTGTTATATTCTGCTCCAATAGAGAATTTATCCCCTTTGTAGCCGGCAAATGCGGCAAGGTTTAATTTGTCTTCCTGAGTGTTGTCCGCCCCCTCATTTATTCCTCCGTACAGACGTACCTGGAAACCTTTTGCTGGAGTAAGGGTTACACCTGCGCCATAGTTGAGTCCGTCATTTTTCTGAATCTTTTTGTACCCCTCACCGTTTACAATTATGGCATCTGCAGAGATCCAGTCTGCAAATTTGTATGATACTGAGATTCCAAGGTCTGCGCTGCTTCCAAATTTGTACAGGTCCTGAAAGTCTTTCATAATGTATCTGTAACCCCAGAATTTTTCCTGAAAATTGAATTGGGTTGTAGAGATGAGACCTCCGTTTAGTGTCATTCCCCCTTTCTTCCAGGAAATCATTGCGTTTTTAACGTATACAAGGCGGTTGTTGTCGGATACGTCTGATGATTTTCCCATATCAAGGACACTTTTTACTGAAAGTCCGTTTCTAAGTTTGTACTCGTAGCCCAGATAACTTCTTTCAAGTTCAAAGCCCCTGTTGCTGTTTTCTGCTCCAAATCCGGTACTGAAATTTCCGAATACCTGAACAATTGCCTTTCCTTTTGGCTCTTCAACTTTAGAGTCCTGCGCCTGAGCGCCAATACTCATGCAGGCTAATATTCCTGCCAGAATAATTTGTTTTTTCATCGTCATTAAATTTTTTGTTTGACGCTGCAAAACTATCGGGAAGATGTTTCAAAAATATTTCAGGTACGTGAGGGTTTTGTTAAAGATGGTTTTGTGACTGTTTTGTGTCAATTATTACAATTTTATTAAATCTTTGAAGTGATTGGATATTGGGTATGTTTTCTGTATAATTTTGCTGCAGTTAAAATTTTTTCTTTATGGTTGCAGACAGGATACTTATAGTTGATGATGAGGAGACTTTGTGTGAAGTTCTCAAACTGAATCTTGAAAATGAGGGGTATGATGTGGATGTGGCGTACAGTGCAGAAGAGGCACTGGCTATGGACCTTAAAGGGTATTCGCTTATTTTGCTTGATATTATGATGGGCGGTATAAGCGGTATTAAAATGGCCAGGATGCTTAAGGCGGATGTAACAACAGCCAATATCCCTATCATATTCTGCACGGCAAAGGACAGTGAGGATGATATGGTTATGGGGTTGAACCTGGGCGCAGATGATTATATTATGAAACCTTATACCGTACGCAATGTAATTGCCAGGGTAAAGACAGTTTTGAGGAGAACCTCCGGTAATAAGGTTCAGGCTGCTGCTGTTGTGTCACAGATGCTTGAGATTGAGGGGCTGGTTCTTGACCTTGAGTTCAAAAGGTGCACAGTTGACGGACAGGAGGTGAAGCTTACCCGAAAGGAATTTGAACTGCTGGCTTATCTTATACGGCATAAAGGGAAGATATGTTCAAGGGAACAGATTCTCTCAAGCGTATGGAGTGACGAGGTTATAGTGCTTGACCGCACTATTGATGTGAACATTACACGTCTGCGCTCCAAGATTGGAAAGTATGGTTTGTATATAGTAACACGTTCGGGTTTTGGATATGGCTTCAGAGACTAAAGTATCTTACAATAAAAGGCTATTTCTCTTCTTTCTGGGATTCCTGTGGTCTATAATTTTGTGTTTCATTGGTTTCCAGTATGCCAGGGAGAAGCAGTTCAAACAGGAGTTCCTTAGTGCACAGCTTCAGCTGTACAACCGCAATCTTATATATCAGGTAGACGAAGGGCTTTCTTATGAAGATTATATTGCATCTCACGGGATGCCGTTTGAGCACTTGCGCATTTCTGTGATATCTCTCAACGGTTCAGTGGTTTATGACAATATGATTCCTCTGGATTCCCTCAATAACCACCGTCACAGGCCAGAGATTGAACAAGCATTCAAAAAGGGGCAGGGGTACCATATTGGAAGACAGTCCCAGAGTGACGGAAGACTGTATTTCTACTCCGCCACAAAAGGGAAGAGGGCCATAGTGCGCACTGCCATCCCATACTCTTCAGATCTGAGGGAACTTCTTAAAGCCGATCTCACTTTTCTGGTCATAATGATTTCCATAAGCCTGTTTGTAAGTATCCTTGCATATTTTGCTTCCCGACAATTGGGTAAAACACTTGAAAAATTCAACAGAATGCGTGAAGAGCAGGAGCGGAACAAACTTAAAAGACAACTCACCAACAACATAAATCATGAACTGAAGACCCCTGTGGCATCAATCCAGGTGTGTCTGGAGACATTGCTCAGTGGCATTGAGTTATCAGATGCAAAGAAAATGGAACTGATTGAACGGTGTTATATGAACAACACCAGGTTGAGGAATTTGTTGCAGGATGTTTCCTTGATTACCAGAATGGAGGAGGGTAGTCTGCTTATGGTAAAAGCACCGGTTTTGCTCAACACTATCATTGAAGAAATTAGTGGTGAACTGGAACTCTTATCTGATAAAGAGAAGATGGTACTTCACTCTTCATTTAATGAGGAGGTGGTGGTAAAAGGAAACCTGCAGCTGATAGGCTCAATTTTCAGGAACCTTACAGAAAATGCCATAGCATATTCCGGCGGGAGAAACATCTATATCAATCTGTTGGAAAATAGTTCAGAAGAATGCCGCATTTCATTTGAAGATGACGGGCGCGGTGTAGATCCGGAGAAACTCCATCGTCTCTTTGAACGTTTTCACAGAATAGACAAAGGCCGCACCCGGCAAGTTGGAGGCACCGGCCTTGGACTCTCCATTGTGAAACACGCCGTCCAGTTCCACGGCGGCTCAATCACCGCAAGCAACAGGAAAGGAGGAGGGTTGAGGTTTGAGTTTACTTTAAGAAAGTAGAAAACACCGTATCCGTTTCTGTTCTTGCAGTTTGTTGTCCACACATACCCTTTTTAGACACCTCTACATTAAGGGTTAGTGTGGCAGATCCAACAAAAATGGTCAGGTTGTCCACACCAATCCCACTTAGAATGTCCTATAGCCACACCCATTGTGGACAATGAATTGCAGTAATTGGTACCCATCACCAGCGGTGCCTCTTCCGCGCGGGAATGAGGTATCTTTTCCTGCGTGGAATGGAAATTTCGGTAATGTGTCCTCCCAGGCGGGTGGTGTGGTGTGTCACAAATGCACAAAAAAAGGCTCCAGAACAAGTTCTGAAGCCTATCTTGGTGACCCGCCAGGGGATCGAACCCTGGACCCCAACATTAAGAGTGTCGTGCTCTACCAGCTGAGCTAGCGAGTCTTTAAGTGATCCAGAAGGGATTCGAACCCCTGACCCACAGATTAGAAATCTGTTGCTCTATCCAACTGAGCTACTGGACCAGTCCCGCCTTGGCTGATTGCCTTAGCGGGTGCAAAGATATGAAAAATTTTTATTCGCAAAAATTTTTTTTCATAAATCTTATTAACTTTACAAAAGTTTGTGTGAATTTCGTGGCATTTCGGGTAGGGAGGTAAAATAATCCCCCTCCATTTAGCCTGAAGCATTACTTTGGAAGAGAATTTAATGAGGACATTTTTTAAAATATCACTCTTAATACTTCTTCTTGCGTTTTCGGTTGATGGAAATTGCAGGAAGAAGCATACATATCTTCAAAGTTATGTAGATACTCTGGTATCCAGGCTCCGTTCACAGGCCAAAATTTACCACAATCTGAAACCCGATTACGAAGCAAATATTTTTGTAAAGGGGGATGTTGATTTTACAAGGAGGAACATCCTGCAACAGTATATCCCATACCTTAACAAGGCTTCAAAGAACCAGAACCATTACGAAGCTCAGTTCATTGGTGGAGTAACCTTCACAAATCCAAAATTCTACAACCAGACCCTTTTTACAATCTCATCCAATAAAAAGAAGTTTGTAGAGAGGCACATAGATGCATTTCTGGCACCTAATTTAAGGTTGGACATCTATTCGCAATTCATTTTTGGAAGCATTTATTCCCCTTTGGCATATAAATCGGGAAAATATTACAAATACTCTCTTGATTCCATCTGGCAGCACAATAATGCCACTTACTACAAAATCTCCTTTACCCCTAATATGAACAATTACAAGTTTGTGCGCGGGTACTTTGTTGCCACCAACCGCAACTGGTCTGTAAGGGAGATGAAGTTCAGTGGGGGAATGGAGTTCCTGGATTATACTAATACCGTAAAAATGGGAGATGAAGGTAATCCCGATGAATTTCTCCCTAAAAAACTTCAGATTGAGACATATACAAGGGTGCTTGGAAACCACCTGAAGGGGAATTATATATCAACCCTAAAATATAATTCAGTAAAAGAGTCACATTTTGTAAGGGAGAGGGGAAGGGAAAAATATAACCTCACTGCACTTTACCAAACAAAAGTGGACACCCTCTCTGCCTTAGCAAACTTTATTGTAAAGTTCAGAGATTCAGTAGTAATGGCAGATATGCCACCTGTTCCAAATAGAGACACGGCCAATACTGCAACAATAAAGAAATCAAACTCATTTGTAAAAATGGGAAAATTTGTGGTAAGCAACCACTCCATAGATTTAAAACAGGCCGGCGAACTTAGAATTACCCCACTTGTAAGTCCTGTATTGTTTGATTTCAGTACCAGAAACGGTATCTCATATACCCAAAAGCTCAAATACTCCAAAATAACAGATCAGGACAGGCTGGTAAAACTAGAGCCCCGTTTAGGTTACAATTTCAAATACAAAGAGTTATACTGGGGTGTAAAAGGAGAAGTGGTATACTCTCCTAAAAAGATGAGCCGTCTTTATATAGATATAGGTAACGGAAACAAGATAAACACAAACAGAGTAATAAATACCCTGTATGCCCTGCCGTTTATGGTATTTGATACCACTAAATTGAATCTGAGGAACTTCAGAAATTCATACGCCAAAATAGGACACAAAATAGAGGTATCCAATGGTTTTACATTGGCTACCAATCTGGCTTTCCAGACATACAACGAACTGGATAACTCAGACCTTACAGTAATATATCCCCAGAGCTTGTATGTAAAAAGGTCAAAAGAGATTGCAAGACATACCTACCGCTCATTTGTACCGGAGATTGAGCTTACTTATACCCCTCACCAGTATTACTACTATGAGGGCAACAGAAAAATATATCTGTATTCCCGCTTCCCAACATTCACCCTTAATTATGCTAAGGCTATAGAAGGGGTGTTCAACAGTACAATGGCATACAACAGGCTTGAGTTTGATATGAACCAGAAAGTGGCGGTTGGCCCTATGCACAATCTCTATTATAGGGTAGGGGCCGGCGGTTTCTTCAATTATACCGACCTCTTCTTTGCAGAGTTCAATTATCTTAGAAAAAACAACCTTCCTGCCGGGTGGGATGATGATATTGGGGGAGCCTTCCATTTGCTCAACAGATACCAGTACAACGAGATGGAGAGGTATTTGAGACTGAACCTCAGATACGATGCACCGTTTTTGCTCTCATCTTCAATTTTCAGAAATGTAAAGTACATAACCAAAGAGAAACTGTACTGTAACTTCTTGCTGGTTAACACAATGAAACCGTACGTTGAAATGGGTTACGGCATAGGAACTTACCTTTTTAATGTTGGACTGTTCTGGGGCGGAGAAGTGACAAAATGGGATAAAGTGGGAGTAAAATTCACATTTGAGATTTTTAATAATTAACTTTGATTCAGAAAATATAACAGATATGAGACTTCTAACAACAGTAATTCTTCTGGTGGCTCTTATTGCCCCAATGAAAATGGGTGCCCAGGGGGTAGCCCAGGGAAATATCTCTAAAGAGAGTGTGGAAAAATACAACAAAATTGCCCAAGTACTGAAACAGAACCAGCATAAGAGTGTATCCGAACTTATGATAATTACAGCAAAAGAGATGCTTGGAACAGAGTATGTTGCAGGTACATTGGAGCAAATACCGGAAAAATTGTCCGTTTCCCTTGTAGAAACAGACTGCATCCTTTTTGTAGAGAGTTGTCTTGCAATAGCCCTCAATGCAAAAAAAGGTGTTTTTCATCCCGACAGTCTTTGCGCTACGGTCCAGTCATTCCGCTACCGCAATGGCAAAGTGGATGGATATGCCAGCCGCATCCATTATACCAGTGAGTGGATAAGACAAGGTGAGGGGAGAGGCATTTTCAGGGAAATTACCGATGTGCTGAGTGGAGATAATCTGTCGGGACAAAGATTTTCTTATATGAGTGAGCACTCGGATGCCTACAGGCAGTTGAAGGACAATCCTGCTGAGATTGCCAGAATTGCCCGAATGGAGGCCGATTTGAATAAATATACAGATTACTATGTAATTCCTAAAGAGGATGTGCGCAAGATGGAGCATCTTTTGAAAGATGGTGATATTCTGGGCTTTAACAGTACAGTTAAAGGGTTGGATATTGCCCACGTGGCTTTGGTGTACCATAAGGAGAACGGGCAGGTTGGATTCATCCACGCTTCGCAGGCCGACGGTAAAGTGGTAATTGATGTGAAGGATATACACGATTATGTGAATTCCCGCAAAAACAATAATGGAATAAGAATAATAAGAGTAAACAGGTAATATGGAAAAGACTAAGGTTTATTATACTAATCTCCGTTGCAAGCCGGGGGTGAACTTGCTGAAAAAACTTCGTAATCTGGTTAAGGCGGCCGGTATAGAGAAGATTGATTTTAAAGATCAGTATACAGCTGTAAAACTGCACTTTGGCGAGCCTGGAAATATGGCTTACATAAGACCAAACTATGTGGCAACTGTGGTGGATTTGCTTAATTCTTTGGGTGCCAAGACTTTCCTTACAGATGCCAATACCCTTTATAAGGGGAGGAGAGACAATGCGGTAGACCATTTGCGCAGCGCAATGGTAAACGGATTCAATCCAATTGCGGTGAATGCAAATGTGATTATAGCAGACGGTTTAAAGGGTACCAACTATGCTGCTATTCCAATTGAGGGGGCAAAATATTGTCCTGCACCAAAAATTGGGCAGGCTGTGGCAGATGCAGATATTATAATAAGTGTAAGCCACTTTAAAGGGCACGAACAGGCAGGTTTTGGCGGTGCTTTGAAAAATCTTGGAATGGGATGTGCATCAATTGCCGGCAAATTGGAGCTTCACTCTTCATCACAACCAAAGGTTAATACAAACAATTGTATAGGTTGCCGCATTTGTGAGAAAAATTGTAATCACGGAGCAATTTCTGTGGGCCCGGACCGCAAGGCTGTAATTGATTATAATAAATGTGTAGGATGCGGCCAGTGTGTGGCATTGTGCCAATATGCTGCGGCTGTTTTGGCAGAGTGGGATACCTCAGAGGTACTTAACTGCAAAATTGCAGAGTATACAAAAGCTGTATTGCAGGGAAAACCAAACTTCCATATCTCACTAATTATGAACGTATCCCCTGAGTGCGACTGCTGGGGACACAACGATGTGGCAATTGTGCCCGATTTGGGAATGATGGCCTCATTTGACCCGGTGGCTTTGGACCAGGCTTGTGCAGATTTGGTTAATAAGGCTCCGGTAATCAATGGTTGGAAACCTTCTGCCGGTTATTCATTTGCAGGTGGTGAGTGTGCCTGTGGTTGCAAGGATCACGAACATACAGAACTCTTCAAACATATTCACCCCGATACAGATTGGGAGAGCGGACTCCAGTATGCCCAGGAAATTGGCTTGGGTAAAAGGGAGTATGAGCTAGTGGAGGTGTAAAAACAGTGAGACAAACTTATGAATACAATTTTAATAAATACTAAAAAGTTGTATTACAGTGTAAAATTTAATATATTTGCTCTTTAAAAGCTACTGAACACTATGAAAGTAAATAAAGTTGTATCCATATTTTTGTTTCTGATTCCAGTTTTTGTATTTCAGTCTTGTACTAAACAAGGACCTGATTCAGACCAGCAAGTTTACCCTATCCTTTTTTCTAATTTGGAGACTCGTGCAATTGCTGTGGATGCTGATATTCAAACTAATGGTTTTAAAGCATATGCTTTTTATTCTGTTAATGGTACTTCTCACAACTTTGATGGCAATGTTAAGTATGATAGTCAAAATACCGTCTGGTCCTTTGAAGATCCTAAATATTGGATACTAGGTGCAGAGTTTTATTTTAGGTCATTTTATCCTAAAGCCTTAACAGCCGGTACATTGACTGTAAATAATGCTACATCAGCACAGAGTTTTAATATTACAGACTTTGATATTACAAAACAGGAGGATGTAATGACCGCTTCTGCAACAGAGACAGTCCCTGACAATAAATTTTGTCCGGTTAATGGTAGTATAGTAGACCTTCATTTTGAACATCTTTTGGCTTGTGTTGAGATTCATATCAAGTCTGAGGTAGATGGAGTTATGGTTAACTCTATATCTTTGGTTAATATATCCAACGGAGGTTCTTATAATGGTAGTTCTTGGTCTGCTTCAAGCAATAATGCTAGTGTAGATTGTCAATCTGGTATTCGCTTAACAAAAGGTGATGATTTTGTTGATGTTACAAATGGCGGTTTTTTGGTTATTCCTGGAGTTAATAGTGGCAGAACTCTTAATATTAGTGCATCTAACAAGGACTATAATGGAGTTGTAATTCCTGGTGGCACTTGGGAGATAGGTAAAAAATACATATATACGTTAACTATTAAACAGAGTGACATTATTTTTGTAGATCAATCTCCTTATGTAAATGAGTGGGATAGTGAAAGTGCAACGGGGTCAGTCATAATTAAATAATGTAATGAGAAAGTTTATATATATAATTATTTCGGCTGTTTTATTTGCAACGTCCTGTGAGAAAGTACAGCCCAACGGTGAAAATGCCAAATTGCCCATTTTTCGAGGTTATATGCAGTTTTCCACAGGTGTCAGCACACGTGCTCAGTTAGTTACAAGTATGAAAGGGAAGTCATTTGGCGTTATTGGATATCAATATAGCAATACTTCATTTTGGGACTGGTCCAAGTCAATTACTGCTCCTAGTACTTTTTATAACCAGCGTGTAAATTGCGATGCGAATGGTGTTTGTACCTATGATTATGAAAACTCTTCAGCTTCTTATGGAGATAACCCTAAGCAGTGGGATGATTATCGTTATGCATTTTTTGCTTACCATCCATATGGTGGTTCTGGTATTTCTCTTAGTTCACAATCTGAAACTAATACACCTACAATTACATATGGATACGGATGGCAGAATGAAACAGGTACAATTAATCTCTGCTCTGAAAATATTCCTAATTTCGACCTTATGACAGCTGAGGCTGTAGATGTAAATGGTTCTGGTACTGGTAGAGTTCCTTTAGATTTCAAACATCGTATGTTTGCCCTTGAAATTCTTGCGAACAACTATAATGAAAATACATATGAATATATAGTTGATGGAAATGGTGATTATGTATTAGATGCTCAAGGTAATAAACAATTTTTATTGGATAATGAAGGTAATAAAATAATTGATGAAAGTGCCCGACAGAAAATTACCAATTTAACCCTTACTCTTAATGGTTTGACCAATACTTCTATGGTTATTCCTTTGTCAATGCGCGCAGGTGAGGATGATCCAGTGTATACTAAGGGTAATGTAGGAGAGCGAAAGTTTAAGATTTCAGAGGAAACTGTTATTATTCCTGCTTTTAACGAAACTACAGATGATGGACGTGGAGAGGGAGTTGCAACATCAATTTCTCATATGGGTAGCGTAAATGGCGGTTATTTGTTTTTAATACCCCAAGAGGGCTCTGATTCTGGTATTACTGGTACGCTTGATTGGGTTGAACTTGAGTATTTTCAACAAGCTAATGGCAATGAGGGGGTTAATACAGAATTTAACTCTACTATGGAATTCAAGCCAGGTAAGCTTTATCAGGTATATATAAATTTTGTGGGTTCTGGTATTACCATTGCTCTTATTGAAGCTGGTAACTGGGATGTTTTGGATGTAACACATACGTTTGAATAAAAAGTGGATATGAAACAACTAGGCATATTATTTTTACTTACACTTCTTTTTGTTTCTTGTGCGAAGGAAGATTTAATAGTTGATAGCGGTTTGCAACCAACAGTCAATGGTTTGAGAATTATTGGTGCTCCAGAGGATTTTGATATTAAAAAAGTTACCACACGCTCCTCTGATGAAGAAATTGCTGACTCGCATATCTCTGAAATGACAATGTTTGTCTTTAAAGGCAATGGTAATCTTATTCAAGGATATACCTCTCGTAATGCTACCTTAGATTCAGAAGGCAAGTTAACAAGTGTAAATTTTGAAGGTTGTGAAGAATGTTCAAGTGCCATTAATATTCAGAAACCTAATCCAACATTCTTGATTGATACTGAAAGTGGTATTTTAGCTACTCTTGAAGGTGATACTCAAACGTTAATTTATTATGACAATTTCGCAGATGACTTGGGGGCCTGTAAGATTTATATTGTGGCAAATGCTTGGCATCAATTGAAAGATAATTTAGATGGTATTAAAACTCTCAATGACCTCAATAGTTTTATCTTCACTATTGATAATAGTCTTGATATGCCAAAGGATGCTGAGGGTAAACATAGAGGCTTCCCAATGATAGGTACACATCAGAATATTACTTTTAAACTTAAGAGTGGAGAGGAGAATGATAATAACGTTGCAACTATTCCATTGAAGAAACTTTACTCAAAGGTGCGTTTCACAATGCAGGTATGTGCCAGTCAGGTTGTTGCGGGGCAGACACCTAAGTTTGAGATAGAGAAGGTTGAAGTTTTCAACGTTCCTAAAATGGTTAAGATGGGGCGAGAATTAAATGCAAGTGGCAAACCAGTATACAATGATAATACGTCTGATGACTATATAAATGAAATTGCTAATGGTAATATAACAGATGCAAATATTGGTAATTATTATCTGTTTACAACAGAGCCGTTTGTAATTGATCAGTTTGAGACCAGAACTATATGGCATAATGCTTCATTGGATCAAACTGAAGAAATAATAGAGTTTGGGTTCTATATGCCAGAGCATAAGGTTACACCCAACACCATTTCATATCCAGCGGGGATAGAAGATAATTTTAAACAGTACTATAAACCTGTTGGAGTAGGTGTAGTGCGTAATGGCGATGGAACACAATCAGCTGCAAAGATTGCTACTTATGCTCGTATTCACGGTGTATACACAGACCATAATGGACAGATAAAGGATGTGCGCTATGATATTTATCTTGGCCAAAATGAGGTAGATGACTTTACAATAAAGCGCAACCAACAACTTAATAACAAACTTGTTATTACAGGTTTGACTAACTATTATAATGCTTATGGTGGAGGGGATAATATCTCTATAGACCATCGTGTAGATGTAGATTATAAAGGTTTTAACCTCTCTATGGAGCGTACTGCAATACTTGACTCACATTTTGAGGTACGTCCTTTAGATGTTGAGCTTTCACCAGGTTCAACTATGACTATTACCATTCCAGAGGAATATCGTTCTTGGGTTGCTATGGAGAGTGATGCTGAAGCAAAAGGAGGAAGTGCCGATATTTATGTTAATACTGTTGATGAGCGTAAAGGTGTACGTAAGTACTTTACTACTAATCTTGTGAGTGAACTGACTAATGGTAATAGTGGTACCGTTGAGCTATCTAATGATGAACAGTCAGTAACAAAACTTTTCCGTATTTGGTTTTATATTGATGAGAATCCAAATGTGTATGATAAATTGTTGGGCGCTACAGGTGGTGTGGACTCTTCACCAAAAGATGATTATAATGTATATGGTGCAAATGATGATAATCCTATGTATCGTAATTGTCCGGTAGAGTTTAAGTACTTTGGTACTGATTATGATAATATTGGAGGTGGATCAGCAACTGTTACAAAAACTGTTACTATTAATTTCCAGCAATGGAATTTATGGCGAGTGTGGAACAAGGACCGCAATCGTTATTACGACATAGAACACGAGGAAGAGTATCTTAACAATTATGCATCTGACCAGTCGTATGGTGAGACTCAGAATGGTATGCCTTTTGGATTGGAAGGTATACAGTTATCAAAAACTGTGATGGCATATTGGAAAGAATCTGCAAATGGTGTGATAGCATCAATAATTAATGCTTTTTTTGGTACAGATGAAATGGCAAATAGTGTTTTTGCAAAATCTGGTCGTGCTCCGTATTATGATTTCTATTTGTCACGTGATAACTTCCCAACAGATAAGTTGGGTAATGATGTAGATAAAACACTTTTCTCAAGAGATTATCAAGGCCTTAAGTTTAATAAGGAGATTGCAGCCACTTTGAAAGCTAACAATGATCATAAAGCAAAAATTGATCGTATTATTCTAACAGAGGATCCCCAATCTGCATTTGCATATTGTTATCATAAGAATAAGCGCAATAATGATGGTACTATAGATATAGATAATATTAAGTGGTTCCTGCCTGCTATAGATGAGATTGAGGATATTGCTCTTGGTGCGTATGCTGAATTTGATAAGGTGTTTCAGAATCAAAAGTATTGGTCATGCCAGCCAGCATATAATTATAATGATCTTACCATTAAAGGTAAGAATTATGTATTGTTTGGTTATATAGATCTATCAACTCTCAAAGGTGAATTCTATGAGGATAATAAAAATAGGGCGCGAGCAACATCCGTCTTTACCACAGATGGTTCTAATTATACAAATATTAACTCTGGTCTCCCATCTGGCACTAAATCTGGAACTCTTAATGTTACAGCATATAATGGTGGTAATAAAAATGGAGAAGCAGAAACTTCATATGAAGAAAATTCTATTGATTATAATAATTCAATATATAAAACTGGTGAATTTAGAGGTAACGTTGCTAGAACAGAGGAATGCCGTATTCGAGCAGTCTATCGCTCAGGTTCTGTGAACTAAATATTTTTAAAAGATATTATAATTTATAAGCCCCCAAATATTATTGATGTTAATTTTTGGGGGCTTATTGTTTTATTTTACCACTCAAACTGCTCACTTACAGGGAACAATCCGAACATT
>JAZSEZ010000087.1:0-11229 GCA_045531975.1 Candidatus Egerieisoma sp.
TAACTGGTACAATGCCTCGTATGACAAGCCTCACGATGTAAAACTGGTTGCCAACTGGAAATTTACCCAAAGGATAAGCCTCTCTGTAAACGGAGACTACTCTACCGGCAGGCCAATTACCATTCCGGTAGCCAAATATGAATATGACGGTGGTTACAAACTCTACTATTCTGCCAGAAATGGTCACAGGATACCGGATTACTTTAGGATTGATGCAGCAATGAACTTTGAGCCTACCCATAAACTGAGGGCATTCACCCACTTCTCCTTTACAGATGGAGTGTATAATGTTACAGGCAGGAAGAATGTTTATTCAATCTATTTTGATACCGACAGCAACGGCAAAATAAAGGGACACAAGCTCTGCATCTTTGGTGCCCCAATACCGTATGTGAATTTTAACTTTAAATTTTAGGAGGGACAGGGTATGATTAGGAATTTATACAGGATATTGGCAATGATGCTGCTGGTTGTTGCTGCTGGTTGTATATATGATTATGAACCTGAGGATGGGGATATTCAGGGGTTGGACAAACCGCTTGTGGTTATAGATGGTGATATTATTGTGGGTGGGGTTACCCGGGTGAAGGTGGGATTTACCCAATCGCTTACAGCTGATGAGGATTCTATTGTTGTGGTTCCATTGGGGGCAAGTGTATGGGTGGAGAGTGAAGCAGGAGAGGTACTGTCGGGAAGAGAATTGGAAGAAAATGTGTTTGAAATTGATACAGAGGATTTGGGTTTGCAGGGGAGGTACAGGCTTGGGGTTTCCATTCCTGGGAGAGGTGAGTACCGTTCTGCATTTAAGGGGGCGCTGGTTTCACCGGCAATAGACAGCATTACCTATTCTGTTGCGGGTGACAGGAGTTATGCCAGAATTGAGGTGACAACCCATAATGATGCCACTTCTACCAAAGGAAATGGCACTAGGGAGTATCTGTATTGTAAATGGAACTATTTGGAGAATTGGGAGAGCAATGCAATTTACCCTGCCCAGCTAGAGTTTGATGTAAAGAGTGGCAAGATGAACAAACTTGAGCTTGATGCATCTGTGGTAAGGCAATATTGCTTTAGTGAAGCGGAGTCTTCGGGTACTTATATTGCTAATACAGAGAAACTTTATGAGAATGTGATATCCAAGTCTGTAGTTAAGGAGATTCCCAATACAGATTCAAGGCTTATGGGAATTTATTCTGTTTTGGTTAAACAGACTGCATTGGATAAAGAGGCTTATATTTATTGGGAAAATATAAAGAACAACACCTCTGGTACTGGAGGACTTTTTGGTCCTCAGCCAAGTGAGGTAAGGGGTAATATTGTGAGTGCTACAACAGCTGGGGAGATAGTGATAGGGTATGTGAATGTCTCTACCGTTTCTAAAATGCGTCTATTTGTAGATTGGTCACGGGAGGTGATTTTTTCAACGGAGTGTGTTGAGGAGCTGGTACCAAAAGTGATGCAACCAGATAAGCCTGATGCGGAACCACAGCCTCTATGGCCCGGATACTACAGCCAGGGATACAGGCCGGTAAGGTTTAATGGGGAGAATGAGGAGGAGGCATATTGGGCAATGGAGAAATGTACAGATTGCAGGGTATATTCCAACAGTACAAAACCTGATTTCTGGCCAAGATAAATGTGTAAAGTGATAAGCTTATGAGAAAGTGTTTATATATTTTAGGATTGATGCTTGTTTCCTGGAGTGTGCTTTTTGCGCAGGAACGGGTTTATGTTTCTACAGATAAGGATGTTTATGTGGCGGGGGAGAATTTGTGGTGCAGCGTGTATTGCATTGATGCTGCAACTGGGGAGTATTCTGGGCTGAGTGATGTGGCTTACCTGCAGTTTGTGAGCCGGGAAGGGGTTGCCGCAACCCATAAGGTGGCACTTGTTGATGGCAGGGGGTGCGGAGTGTTTCAGATTCCGCTAGATTTTGCAACGGGCAATTATTCTATAGTCTCTTATACAAAAGCTTATGGCGGGGATTCTGAAGGGGAGTTTAACGGCAAGATTATTTCTGTTTTCAATACTGTAAGTGCCAAAAGGGTGAAAGATGGTGTTACTGTTGGTGATGCGGTTCCGGGAAAAGGTGCTTTGGGACAGAAAGGTGATATTGCGGTAAAGGTAGGGGAACAGAGGGGTTCTGTTGTTCCTGTAAAGATTGGGAATAAGGGGGATGAGGCGATGCAGTTGAGTGTTTCGGTGTATCATATGGATGGATTGGAGGAGCTGTCGGGAAGCTATAACAGATCTTCTTTGTTGGAGAGGAAAGGGAATTTTGGGCAGTTGGATGAAGTGGATTATTGGGGGGAGATTGTAAGGGTGAAGGTTAGTGCAAAAGATGGCGGGAACTGTGCCGGGAAATATGTGTATATGAGTGCTGTTGGGAATACTGATGATGTGTATGTGAATAAGGTTGGAGAGGATGGGATTGCTGTTTTTCATACAGGTAATGTAATGGGAAGGAGAGATTTGGTGTTTGAGGTACTGGATGACAGCAAGAGTGTGGCACAGGGGGCAAGTTCAAAGGATACTGCCAGCAGATATGATATTGAGATTTTGCAGAAAGGGTATAAAAGGGAGGTTGCTGAGATACCGCAGCTGAGAATCTCAATAGAGATGGATAATGCACTTAAAGAGAGGAACAGGAGGATGCAGATTTCGCGCAGGTTTGAAGCTGATACATTACTTGATATGTGCAGGAAGAAGGATAATTCTTTTGTGGGTGATACCAAGCCACTGGTGTATAATTTGGATGAATATACCCGTTTTTCTAATTTGGAGGAGACACTTAGGGAGTATGTGAATTTTGTTAGAGTCAGGCGTGTTGGTGGCACTACCCAAATGAAGGTGCTTTGGGAGACACAAGGGCGTTGCCTGGCATTATTGGACGGTATTCCTGTAAGTGACCATTATACCATTCTAAGATTGGACCAACAGCTGGTAAAACAGATAGTTGTTTACCCAAGAAGATATATGCTCAATCATTTCATTTATGATGGTATAGTGAATTTTGTCACTTACAGAGGGGATATGGGGGGAATAAGTCTGCCAAAGAATGTGAGTGTTGTTGGATTTGACGGGGTAAGTTGGCCAGTGGCCATCTTGGGTGGAAAAGTGGCCAATGAGGGTGATTATCCTAATTTCCTCTCTACAATTTATTGGAATCCTACAGTAGAGATACCAGCAGGCGGAGAGTTTGAATTTGACTGTGTATTGCCGTTGTATAAAGGAAAGTTCAGAGTTGTGGTTGAAGGCTTACAGGGAACCGGCAAAGAGGTTTATGTGGTAGGGGGATTCAACACCCATTAGGCTCCAGTTCCCCAACCGCAGAAATTTCACATTCGGGCACAGAATCACACGATTTTGTGCCCGAAGTTGTTTTTATCGCTGATATAAGACTATTTGCTGTTAATTGCATCCACCGGATTAAGTGATGCTGCCTGCCAGGCTGGGATAAGTCCGGCAAGGAGTCCAATAATGCTGGCAATCAATACACCCCACAATATATTTGCAATGGAGAGTGTTAGTGTAAAACTTTCAGATTCAGGGATTACCAATACTCCAACCAGTACCAGCAAAATTCCAATAATACCTCCGGCAACAGCCAGAACTGCAGCCTCTACAAGGAACTGTGCCATAATCACATATTTCTTGGCTCCAAGTGCTTTTTGGATTCCAATAATATTGGTACGCTCCTTAACAGAAACAAACATAATGTTGGCTATACCAAACCCACCTATAAGGAGTGAGAATCCGGCTATTATCCAGCCTACAACATTTATCATAGAGAATACCTGCTGCACGCTGTCCATTATGAGTGTCATTGTGTTTACAGAGAAGTTGTTTTTTTGTCCGGGAGCAAGGCGTCGGTGCGCACGCATAAGCATACGAAGTTCATCTACAAGATCTTCTTGCGCTACTCCAGCCTTAGGGCGTGCATAAATTGAGTTGTCGGCCCAACGGGGATTTACCATATAGCGGCCAAAGTTAAGGGGTACAAAAACCGAGTTGTCAAAATCCCCCAAATTAACCATACTCTCTCCCTGTTTCTCAATTACCCCCACAACAGTTGCTATTGTAGGTCCAACGTTAAGTTTCTTCCCTATTGGATCTTCATCTCCAAAGATAGATGCTGCTATCTCGTGGCCAATCACTGCCACAGCGGTACCATTCACATCTTCATCGGGAGTAAAATAACGGCCATTGGCTATTTCAATCTTTGCTATATTGTTAAAACTGTGGGTTATGCAATCTATTCCCACTCTGTTTACAGATTTGCGGCCGTACCTTACAGTATAACTTGTGGTAATGGAAAAACTGAAATCTTCTCCAAGCTCCGAGTTGGCTTTAAGATATTTGTAATCTTCGTATGAGGTACTTGGGCGTTTCATATACTCCCACCACTTGAATTCTTGGGTAACATCTGCATTACCCTGCTCATCTTCACCCATCATTGGCCACTGGTTTACCATTACAATATCGCTTCCAATGGTCTCAAATCCTTTTCTCACATTCTCCTGCAAGGCATCAATGGCGGTAAAAATTGCCACAATAGAAAAAATGCCAATGCTCACGCCCAACAAAGAAAGGAGCGTCCTGAACTTGTCGCCTTGCAGCTGCGAAAATGCAAATGCCACACTCTCCTTAATCAGCTTCACAAAAATTACACTTTCACTGTACAGTTTTCCAAGTTTCATACCTTCCCCTCCTTAATTAATGTTTATTTTTTTAATCCAAGTTTCTCTTTGAGTTTCCTTATTGCATCAAAAGCATCCAACGGAGACATTGTATTTATATCCATAGCCTTTATGCTGTCTCTCAAATCGCACAATAAAGGATCCTCCAACTGAAAGAAAGACAACTGCAAATTGTCTGCCGCACTGCTCTTTTTCTTCTTGGCAGCCAAATTTTTTCCACTTTTTCCAACAACAGCCTGCCCCTCTTCTCTTCCCGACAGCTGACTTCCCTCCTCCTTTTTCTCCAGCATATTGAGTGTCCTCTGCGCAGAGTCAATCACCGCCTGAGGCATACCTGCCAACCTGGCCACGTGAATACCAAAACTGTGGGCAACACCTCCAGGACAAAGTTTTCTAAGGAAAATGACCTTGTTCCCCACCTCCTTAACAGAGATATGCCAGTTCTTAACCCTAGGATATATCTCTTCAAGTTCGTTAAGCTCGTGGTAATGGGTTGCAAAAAGGGTCTTGGCCCTCTCTCCCCTCTGGTGAATATACTCCACAATTGCCCAGGCAATTGACATACCGTCAAAAGTACTGGTTCCACGCCCAATCTCATCCAACAAAACAAGCGACCTTTCAGAAATGTTGTGCAGGATTGTAGAGGTCTCTGTCATCTCCACCATAAATGTTGACTCTCCACGCGAAATATTGTCTGAGGCGCCAACTCTGGTAAATATCTTGTCTACATAACCTATCCTTGCACTGCTGGCCGGCACAAAACTACCAATCTGGGCCATAAGCACTATAAGTGCAGTCTGGCGGAGCAAGGCACTCTTACCCGCCATATTCGGACCTGTAAGGATTATAACCTGCTGGGTATCATTGTCCAGCATAATGTCATTTGCCACATACTCCTCACCCGGCTCCATAAGGGTTTCAATTACCGGATGTCTTCCCTGCCCAATCTCAATCTTGTAGCCGTCATTCATTTGCGGACGGCAATAATTGCGCTCAATTGCTTGTTGCGCAAATCCTGCAAGACAATCTATCTGGGCCAATGCATTGCAGCTCTTCTGAATCTGAGGAATCTCTTTCTGAATCCTCATAACCACCTGCTGGTAAATCTGCAGCTCAAGGGAACTTATCCTCTCCTCAGCCCCCAGAATCTTCTCCTCATACTCCTTAAGTTCCTGGGTAATATACCTCTCTGCATTCACAAGGGTCTGCTTGCGTATCCACTCCTGCGGCACCTTATCTTTATGGGTATTCCTTACCTCAATATAATATCCAAAAACGTTGTTGTAGCTTATCTTAAGTGACGGGATTCCGGTTCTCTCACTCTCCCTCTGCTGAACCTGCAGCAGATACTCCTTGCCATGGCGGGCAATCCTGCGGAGTTCATCCAGCTCCTCATTTACCCCATCAGCAATAATGTCCCCTTTTCCAAAGGCATTCGCCGGCTCAGGCAACATATTCTTCCCGATAAATTCATAAAGTTCGTTGAACAGAATCACCCCATCTCCCATCTGGGCTGCAGTGCCACCCAACTCTGTACATACCCCCTTGATAGGTTCCATCTGCTCCAATCCTCTCCTGAGCTGTACAATCTCCCTTGGGGAAATCTTTCCGGCTGCTGCACGGGAAACTATCCTCTCCAAATCTCCAATATTTGACAATCTCTGCTGAATCTCCTCAACTGCACCCGGATGGTTTACAAAAGTATCCACCACAGAGTGCCTTTTCTCTATCTCCTGCAAATCTTTTAGAGGCATAGCCAGCCAGTTGCGGAGCATTCTGGCACCTAAAGGTGAAGAACATTTGTCAATTACATCCAATAAAGAAGTACCCTCTCCGCCAGCCGATGACTGGAAAATTTCAAGATTTCGGAATGTGAAGCGGTCCATCCATACAAAGCTGCCACGGTCTATACGGGAAATTGAACACAGATGGGCAACACCTGTATTCTGGTTTTGCTCCAGATAGAATAAAATTGCACCTGCAGCAGTTGTACCAAGAGCAAGGTTTTCTACACCAAAACCCTTAAGGGAATTCAATCCAAACTGTTTTTTCAATTTATCCTCACAAGCCTGTGGTACAAAAGCCCACTCATCCATTGTGGAGATATAATAGTTGTTTCCAAAACGCTCCCTGAAACCGCATTGGTAACCCTTCTGCAAAACCACCTCCTTAGGGGCAAAATTTGAGAGAAGCACCTCTACATAATCCAATGACCCCTCCGCCACTTTAAAAGCTCCAGTAGAGATATCCAGGAATGCCACTCCACCCTTGTCACCTTTAAAATATACTGCTCCAAGATAGTTGTTCTCTTTCTGGGTAAGTAGCTGCTCGCTGTAAGCAATACCAGGGGTAACCAGCTCTGTAACACCACGCTTCACAATTTTTTTGGTAAGCTTTGGATCCTCCAGCTGGTCACACACCGCCACTTTGTAACCCGCCCTTACCAATTTGGGAAGGTAAGTTTGGATAGAATGGTGCGGAAAACCTGCCAACTCCACATGCTGTGCAGAACCGTTTGCCCTTTTGGTAAGGACAATCCCCAACACCTTGCTTGCAATCACAGCATCATCCCCAAATGTCTCGTAGAAATCTCCCACCCTAAACAGCAACAAGGCATCGGGATGCTTACCCTTAACCTCAAAATACTGCTTCATAAGAGGAGTCTCAACTATCTTCTTTTTCTCAGTCATATCTTATTCTTTGGTAACTAACAAAAATACGAAAAAATTTGCTTTCTCCTCCTCAAATCATTGATCAGACATCTGCCCCAACAGATGTCTTTTCTTTTATATAGCATATGTAAAGCACTACGTGCATACCAGTCCAAAGGTGAGTGTAACTCCAAGAGGTTAAGCACACTTATCCTGTCTGTATGCGCTGTATAAACGGTCAGCGTCCTCAACCCCCATGGCATAATGTAGGTTAAGAACGCTGAAATACTTCTGGAGTACCTGTAACAATGGTTAATGCACTTAACCTCTTGCCACCCCGTTTATATGAGACTCTTCATTATCTGTTCAACAGTCTCAATCTCCTTAACCATTGAGCAGATCTGGCCTATTTCAATTTCTCCTTCATCAATATCTCCTTCAAAGATACCTTTGCGGGCACGCCCTTTGCCAAGGTAAGCGGCTAATTCCTCTTTTGAGGCACCGGCATCCTCCATCTCAGACACTTTAGCTGTAAACTCACTTCCGGATGCAAGACGTGCAGGGGCAAGTTTTTTAAGCAACAGTTTGGTTGCCCCCTCAGGCATTCCAAGGCAGTGTTTCTTAAAGTTTTCGTGGGCAGAGCTCTCTGCAGAAAGGGCAAAGCGGGTTCCAATCTGTACGCCGTCTGCACCAAGGGCCTCGCAAGCCTTTATCTGGCATTTTAGGGCAATACCGCCGGCAGCTATCAGAGGCAACGAAACAGCCTCACGCACTGCTGGAATCAAACATAAAGTTGTAGTCTCCTCACGCCCGTTATGTCCGCCTGCCTCAAACCCCTCAGCTACAATTGCATCTACCCCAGCCTCCTCACATTTGCGGGCAAACACGCTGCTGGACACCACGTGAACAACTGTCATTCCGTGTTCTTTAAGGAAAGGAGTCCATTTCTTTGGGCTACCGGCAGAGGTGAAAACAATCTTTACCCCCTCCTCAACAAGAATGCCCATAAGCTCATCTATCTGAGGATACATAAGGGGCACATTCACTCCAAAAGGCAAATCCTTGCCGTAACGGTTCCCTGGAGCATCTGCACGCAAAGCCTCTTTGCAGCTTCTTATATGATGACGCAAATTATCGGGATGCATACTGCCTGCCCCAATAAGGCCCAAACCTCCGTTAAGGCTCACTGCAGAGGCAAGTCTCCATCCGCTGCACCACACCATTCCTCCAGAAATGATAGGATGCTCTATTCCAAAAAGTTCACAAATTCTGTTCATATTACTTTTTTCTCCTTATAAACAACACAACCAAACCACCCAACAGGCACAAAATAAGTATTCCCGACGAAATCATTGAATATGTCTCACCCTTTTCAAAGCTGGTTGGGTTGAATGTAAATTCTATTGTATAGTCACCCGCAGGAATTACCGCACCTCTTAGAATCCAGTTTGCCCTGAAAATCTCCAAAGGTTTTGCCTCTCCCCCTGCTGCAGGGGTAATGGTAGCCTCCCAACCAGGGTAGTACACTTCACTGAACAATGTTATCTGAGGTTTGTTGCTTGAATAGTTGTAAACCAACCTGTTTGGAGCATAGCTCTGCAACTCTATAAAGTTGTTCAAAGACATATCCTCTACAGCCTCCTCTTCATTTCCCACGTTTGCAGCCAAACGCTGTACCTGCTGGGCAAGGGCCTCATTTGAGGTAATAAAATCTGAAGATATAACAGCCTGAAGAGCAGGGTTCACAACCCTAAGGGTCTCTATCTCCTCATTGGCATTGTTTACAGGCACAATCTCATTTACAAACCAGGCATTGCCCAAACGGAAATTGTTCTCTACTGGAGGTACAGAGCCGTTCAACACAATATATTTTGTATTGAGCATACTCAAAACAGGGAGATATACCATTGCATTCTGGGCATCCTCTATTGTTTGGATATTCCCCATTTGAGATGCCAGCACAGAAATCTCCGGAGAGATATTTCTCTCTATCAAATCTTGATAACGCTGCAGTTTGGCAGGGCTGTAACCTCCAATAGTTTTATGATGATAGCTCACGTATGCATCGTTGAATGTATTCACACTCAAATCCAACACCCTGTAATGAGGATCCTTGTCTTGCAGGATAATCTCATCTACCGGCCTCTTGGCAAAAGCGTTGTTGAACTCTTTTCTGGTTACAAAATGGGAATCGTTAAGATATCTCTTGTCTACACTCCACAAATCTACAAGTACAAGAGCTGCAAGAATAACTGCTGCAGTAACAGGTTTTATCCATATACGTTTGTACGCCAGGAACACAACCACAAAAGCTGCAACTATAAAGAATACGCTTCTCCAGGCATCGCTGCTCAAAAGGGAAGCCCTGTCATTGGATAAAGCTACCGCAATATCTCCTGGAAGCTGTCCGTCAGACATAGATATAAAGCTTCCGGCAAGTGACGGAACAATTGCAAACAATGCACTTACACCCGCAGTAAGTCCAAGTGCCCAATACAACCCTTTCTGTACCCTCTGCTTCTTGCCTTCATAATCCTCTCCAAACAATATTTCATTTGCAGCCAGTACACCCAATACAGGAATGAGAACCTGCAAGATTACCAGAATCATTGAAACTGTCCTGAACTTGTTGTACATAGGAACCCAGTTGAAGAAGAACTCAGAAACCGGCATAACGTGATATCCCCATCCAAGCAGCAAAGCCAGAATGGATACCCCTCCTATCCACCATCTTATACCTCCACGCAACACAAAGAATCCAAGTACAAACAGGAACACACTTATGGCTCCCATATACATAGGGCCGGCAGTAAACGGCTGAGGTCCCCAGTATAAAGGCAGCTGTTTTATAATCTGCTCCGCCCCCTGGTATCCCCCTTTCTTAAGGGCATTGTAAGTTTCGCTGCTGCGGTCCAATGCTCCGGCAGAAGCTCCTCCATTAAAGTTTGGAATCATAAGGTTAAGTGTCTCCTCTATTCCGTACGACCACTGGGTTGCATACTCAAGGTCAAGTCCCTTGCGGGTCTTCTTGCCTGGGGCAGCCTCCTGCTCAGCAGAAGAAGAATCGTCGGGAAGAAGCTCCGTACCTCCCCTCATTGTATGCTGGGCATACTCGTAGGTAGGCCACAGGTGGTTTATATTGGTTGCAATTCCCAACAAACCTGCCACCAGCACAATTGCAGAGGTACGCAAAAATTTTGGAAATGCTTTCTCCTGCAAAGCCTTGCAAAGCTGCCAGATTCCGTATCCCAGAATAATCATTGCCAGGTAGTAGGTTATCTGCGGATGGTTTGCCTTAATCTGGAAACTTAGGGCAAAAGCAAACAGCAGCGCACCCCAGAAAGCACATTTGCGGTAAGCATAAACCACTGCCGCAAGCACCCAAGGCATAAAGGCTATTGCCACCATCTTGGAGTTGTGCCCCACCTGAATAATCTGCATATTGTATGAGCAGAAACTTATTGCAATTGCCCCCAAAAACGCCAGATACACATTGCACCCAAATGCCAGCATTAGAAGAAATCCTCCAACCAGGCTTATAAGCAGATAGCTTGCAGGACGCGCTCCGGTAAAAAACAAGTCATACAGCCACTGGGTAAAATCTCCCTCGTAAATTACTGATATTGAGGTTGCAGGCATACCTCCAAACATTGAGTTAGTCCATAAGGTACGCTCACCCGGATTAGCCTTGTTCCAGCTTACAATCTCATTGGCCATACCCTCCCAGCTGGAGATGTCGCTCTGGTTCACAATTTTCCCCTCCAACACCTGCGGGGCATAACCATATGCAATTACCACAAATGCCAAAATTGGCAATGCATACTTAAGAATCTTTTTCCACTCTATATTTTTCATTTCCCAAATAATTTCACCATTTC
>JAZSEZ010000030.1:0-14481 GCA_045531975.1 Candidatus Egerieisoma sp.
AGAGAGCCCGCTTATGGAGCGGGCTTAATTGTTCTTATAACCCCAGCATTGCTGATGGCTGTATCTTCAGTACTTTGCAAAGAGACCTGGCGGTTTTTAATGTTGGTTCTGCCCGTCCGCTTATGTAATCATTAATTCTGGAAGGACTTACACCTATCTCTGCAGCCAACTGTTTTTGAGTCATATTGGCCTCTTCCAAGGCCAGTTCTATCAGCTGGGCAATTGTAGGTTTTTCAATAGGGAAATGCTCTTTCTCATACGCTATAACAATATCAGACATAATGGAGAGTTCTACAGCATTTTTATCACTAACAGGGGTAGACTCATCCACCAAAGGCAACAGTTCTTCTATTCGGGCCAATGCATACTCATATTGCGTTTCTGTAATCTTAATCATAACTGAACAATTAAATTGTAGAACAATCTATTTTATCATATTGTGAATGTGTTCCCACAAATCGGATATAGACATATCCCATAATGAACTTTACAACAACCACAACCCTGTACTTGTTTCTCCGTATATTAAATACATAATGTTGGTTTCCCACATAATCGGCAGAGGGAAAATCACCTCTTATATCTCCAAAATTTTTCCACTTGGCTTTTTCTACAATATCATACCACCTTTCCAATGCAATTTTAGAATCTTCATAAGCCTTGTTCTCATAGAACTCCCTTAATTTCTTGTGCGACACAACCCTCATAACCTCTCTGTTTTGTACAAAGGTAATGTTAAATTTTGAAAAGCAAAATGTTTACGGTAAAAAATATTGCAATACAAATCTAAATACTATTGAAAGAGATAAAGCATTTCTTGCACAATGTTAATCAACAGGGAGAGGCTGCACCACTTCAGTCTAACCACTCCGGTCGTGGGATGAGCTTCATCATCCGTTGGATGTCGCCGGCACGTTTGGTGAGGTAGGGGGTGGGTTTGTTGGCTTTGCGCTGCAGGGGATTGGGGAGGCAGGCGGCAATGAGGGCAGACTGTCGGGAAGAGAGTTTGTATGCCCGGGTGTTGAAAAGCCTCTCTGCGGCGGCTTCGGCACCAAAGATGCCACGCCCCATTTCGGCAACATTCAGGTATACTTCAAGGATACGTTCTTTTCCCCAAATAAGCTCAATGAGGAATGTGAAATAGACCTCAAATCCTTTTCTTACCCAGCTGCGGCCGGGGAAGAGGAATACATTTTTTGCGGTCTGCTGGCTTATGGTGCTGGCTCCGCGGAGCTTTTTCCCTTTGCGGTGGGCATCAACGGCGTTCTCAATCTCCACCCAGTCAAATCCTTTATGGGTGAGGAA
Organism: Candidatus Egerieisoma sp.; assembly: GCA_045531975.1. Taxonomy (GTDB): domain Bacteria; phylum Bacteroidota; class Bacteroidia; order Bacteroidales; family UBA932; genus Egerieousia. The sequence goes on from JAZSEZ010000030.1 coordinate 1,306, forward strand.
TCTGGTATCTTCGCTGGCCATTACCGCCATAGCCAGATTGGGTGAGATTTTATCTAAAGGAACCCATCTTTTGTATGTGTGGTATGTGGAGTCATCCCAGTTCTGGCAGGTGCGCACTGCCATAAGTGGGGTTACATACACCGGTACATAACGGAGCAGCACCACCCACGAAACGGTAATCCCAATGAACCACAAAGGGATGTACAGCAGCAGCCATCTGAGAAATCTGGGGCGTTTTTTCTGTTTCATATTTGTTAAAGGTAACTATTTTTTACGTTTCAGACACGTTTTGCGGTGCTTTTGTTCCCCAACTGGCACTCTTTTGTGGTTGGGGCACGTTTTGCGGTATTTTTGTTCCCCAACGAGAGCATTCTATGGGGGAGAAAGTTAAAAAGAACCCTACCTATTTCTATGATTTGAACGGAAAGATAACCATTAATCCAACAGATAAGGACATTATCTCATTGAGTGTGTTTAACGGTGCAGACCACAATGACAATACTCCACGTTTTGGTTTTGACGGTAAAGGGCCCGGTGGAATGGGAGGTCCCGGAGGGCCCGGTGGTATGGGTGGCAGTTTTGAGGAGGCGCCACATCCTCATCTGCACTTGTAGATGTAAGGGACAATATTGATGGAGGTTATGGAATTTTTACCGGAATAAACAGTGTTACAGATAAAGTTACTGTACGTGTACAGTCTTCACCGTTTTGATGTTAAGAAAATTAACCTATTTTTGCACTCTTAATTTTCTTCCCGATGAGTGTACGCAATTTTTTTGCCCCAATGGCATTATTCATAATTCTTCTTGCATCAGCAGTGCAAGTGAAGGGGCAGGTACACTCATCGTCAGCTTATAAATACCTTCTTGAGCAATCCGATACCCGCAGGCATCTGCAGTTCCTTACATCACCCCAGATTGCAGGGCGTGCAGCAGGTTCTCCTCAGGTAAAGGAGGTGGCGGATTATATTGCGGCGGAGTTTGAGAAATATGGACTGGAACCGTTCAAGGGGATAAGTTTCCTGCAGCAGTTCCCTATTTTCACTTCACCAAAGAGATCTTCTTACGGCAGACCTCCCCACCAGCCCAAAGAACTGAAAGGGTATAATGTGATTGGGTATGTTCCCGCTAAAAATAAAAATGCAGATTATATTGTTGTGGGGGCTCATTTTGACCATATAGGCTCCTTCGGAGAGAAATATTACCCTGGGGCAGATGATAATGCATCGGGAGTTGCCGCTTTGTTGGGATTGGCAAAGGCATTTGGGAAAAGATATCGGGAAGAAAATGATTTTAATCATAATATTGTGTTTGTGGCATTTGACGGCAACAACCATAATATGAGCGGTAGTAAGGCCTTTCTGGACAAGAAGGGGGTTCCTGCAGAGAAAATTGCTTGTATGATAAATATAGACCAGATTGGAAGTACACTCTCTCCTGTTGGGGAGTTTGATGAGTATATTCTGGTGCTGGGGGCAGAGAAACTTGCTCCCTGGAAAAAGGAGCAGCTGGATTTTGCCAATGAGTTTTTTGGGTTGGGGTTGTACATAGATTATACCTATTACGGCAGCCAGCAGTTTTATGATATCTTCTACAGGCTTTCAGACCAGCAGAGTTTTACAGCTCTTGGGGTTCCGGCTCTTCTGTTCACATCCGGCATTACCAAACATACAAATAAGGAGTCTGATGCTTTGGCCACACTTTCGCTTGATGTGCTTGGCAGGCGCATAGAGCTTATTTACCGTTTCTTGTGGCTGATTGACTAAACAATCCGTATTTTCAGGTGTTCTATCCATAAAAACAGGCTTTTTATGGATATTTCTAATATTATTGCAAGAGAGATAATAGATTCAAGGGGAAATCCTACCGTTGAGGTGGATGTATTCCTTAATGACGGTTCTTGGGGGAGGGCCAGTGTGCCAAGCGGAGCCTCTACAGGGAGTAACGAGGCTTTGGAATTGAGGGATGGGGTAAGGGAGAGGTTTGGAGGGAAAGGGGTGCTTGGAGTTGTGGCAAACATTGAGAACATCATATCCCCTGAACTTATTGGTACCGATGCCCTTAACCAGAGGGAGGTAGATTCTGTACTTGTAGAGCTTGACGGCACTCCAAACAAATCGCGTTTGGGGGCAAATGCAACTCTTGCCGTTTCAATTGCTGTTGCCAAAGCGGCGGCTGACCATCTGAGAATACCGCTTTACAGATATTTGGGAGGTGTGAACTCTCACGTGCTCCCTGTTCCTATGATGAACTTTGTTAATGGGGGGCGCCATTCAAGTGCTCCAATTGCATTTCAGGAGTTTATGATATGTCCTGTGGGGGCCTCTACGTTTAAGGAGGCTGTTACTATGGGGTCAAATATTTTCTACAGTCTTAAAAAAATTCTGAAAAAGGCAGGGCTGAATACAAATGTGGGGGATGAAGGGGGATTTGCCCCAAATTTCAACAGTGCCGAGGAGGTGCTGGGATATCTGATGTATGCAATACAGAATGCAGGGTACATACCACATAAAGATGTAACGTTGGCAATAGATTGCGCTGCTTCCGAGTTTTATGTAAAAGGACATTACAATTACCAGGGGAAATATATTCAGGGATACTACAATTACCCTATGTTTGAGCAGGAGCGTGGGGTGAAGAGGACTACAGTCCAACAGATTGAGTACCTTAAGGAGCTTGTAAAGAATTATCCTATAGATTCCCTTGAGGATCCGTTGGCCCAAGATGACTGGATTGGGTGGCAACGCATTACGGCAGAACTTTCAGGCAAGTGTCAGCTGGTGGGGGATGACCTCTTTGTTACAAATGCGAAATATCTGGCGCAGGGGATAAACGAGAAGTGTGCCAATGCAATCCTGATTAAGGTGAACCAGATAGGCACCTTAACTGAGACCTTAAAAACTGTTGCAATGGCACAGCGTAACAAATACGCTTGCATCATATCCCACCGTAGCGGAGAGACGGAAGATTCCTTTATAGCAGACCTTGCCGTTGCCGTAAATGCCGGACAAATTAAAACCGGCTCTGTAAGCCGCGGTGAGCGCACCGCAAAATACAACCAGCTGCTGCGGATAGAGGAGCAATTGGGTGACAGGGGAAGGTACGGGTTGTAGCACATTGGTCTGCTTTTTGAAGAGTGCCGTATTTTCATTACTTTTGCAAGATTATATGGATACTCTTAGAAAATTGTTTTTGGTGTGTCTGCTGCTGGTTACAGGTGTGGCAGCCAGGGCACAATATGATATAGACCAGTTTTTTGCCCGAGGAAGGCAAATGCTTATAGATGGCAAGTATGCAAGTGCCATTGAGAACTTCAATATTCTGGCAAGGTTGGACAGTACCCTTTATGATGCATATTTCTTCAGGGGGATTGCCAAGTACAACCTTGGTGATTTTATTGGAGCCGAGAAGGATTTTAACACAACCTTAAGGCAGAATCCAATTTATACCCCTGCTTATCATTATAGGGCAATTACATTAAGCCGTACCGGAAAATATGACAAGGCGCTGCAGGATTTGGCTGAGGCTGTAGATTTGAGGCCAAGTTATACGGGCCTTTATTTCAGCCGTGGTGTTACCTATTTCCTGTCACAGCAGTTTGACAAAGCGGTTAAGGATTTTAACAGATTTATTAAGGCAGAGCCGCGTGAGGCCGATGCTTATCTTAACAGAGGAGCCTGTTATCTCTATTTGGGCGATACAACCAAGGCTCTGAATGATTACAACAAAGCCATAAGAATAAATACGTTTGACCCGGAAGGGTATGTAAGGCGTTCCAGAATTTATGCAATGCAGGAGAATTTTGATGATGCCCTTGCAGATTTGGACAAGGCAATTGAACTTGATTCAACAAACACTTTTGCATTCTTCAACCGTGCGCTTATCAGACACGACAAAGCTCAGATTCAGGGGGCTCTTGAGGATTTGGACAAGGTTTTGGAACAGGAGCCGGGTAATGCACTTACCCTGTACAACAGGGCAATTATAAGGGCCCAAATTGGAGATTACAATAATGCGCTGGATGATTATGACCGTGTGATTGCTGTAAATCCCAATAATGTATTGGCATATTTTAACAGGGCCGGTGTTTTTATGGATATGGGAAGGTACAGGGATGCAATGGATGATTATTCAAAGGCAATTAACCTTTATCCCGATTTTGCAAAGGCATATATGAACCGTTCATACGCAAAGAACCAGCTTGGACAGTTCAATTCAGCCAAGAAAGATGCGCAGATTGCCCAGGCAAAAATACGCGAGTACCAGCAACGTACCGGTGACAGTCTTGGGAGGGCAGCCTTTGCAGATACCACTAAAAAATATGACAGGCTCCTTGCACTTGATGCAGATTTTGCAAAGAAAGATTTTGATAATGAGCTTTTGCAGCACAGGGATGTGGATATAAATCTTAAACCTCTGTTCAAGTTCAATATTGCCAAGCCTAACAAAGTAAGGATGGCTCTTGAAAGGAAGTATGAGAATAATGAGGTGGAGAAATTTATTGAATCGGTACAGCTTCCGGTAGAGTTGAATTCAAGCAAATCAGGTGTGGGGCTGAACACTACAATGTATGAGCAGCAGATTCAGAAAGCTCTTGCCGCTTTAACTGAAAAGGAACTTGCGGGAGAAAAGATTAACCATAAGGAACGGGCCCGTCTGCATTTCTGTGAAGCTGTTATAGATGGTGAAGACAACAGGTACAATGCAGCACTGGAAAATTACGGCAAAGCCATAAAAGAGGAACCTGAACAGACATTCTATTATATAAACAGGGGTGCATTGCAGGCAGAGATGATTGACTTTATCTCATCTATGGAGAATAATGTGCAGATACTTACATTGGACAATACCGGTGCTGCACGTGCAAGGGTGAAGGAGAAGAATACAATGAGTTATGATTATACCCCTGCAATCCACGATATGACCAAAGCATCCAAACTGATGCCAAATCTGCCGTTTGTATATTATAACTTGGGCAATTTGTACTGCCTTTCAAATGATTTGCCTGAGGCAATTAACCAGTATACCAGAGCCCTGGATATATATCCTGCATTAAAGGAGGCCTATTTTAACAGAGGTCTTGTACTTATTTTCCTTAAAGACAAGGAGAAGGGATGTATTGATCTTAGCAAGGCGGGTGAGCTGGGTGTGGATGATGCCTACAGTGTAATAAAGAAATATTGTATAGAAGAGAAATAGTAAAATTTTTAAAGATATGATTCAAAGAATTCAGAGCCTGTATCTGCTGGCTTCGTCGGGACTAATGTTCTCTATGTTTTTCCGCCCTATGATGAGGGATTTGGATGGTAATGTACTTATGAAATTTACCCAGTACTGGCCATTCCTTATTTTTACAATTGTAACTTTTGTGCTCTCTTTCTTCTGTATTTTCATATACAAAAGAAGAATTTCGCAGATGCGCCTTTGCATCTATAATATGCTGGTGCTGTTTGCATATCAGGCTTGGATTGCCTTTATGTTCTTTACCAGAATAGAGGGAAGCGTATTTACAATTTCTGCAGTATTCCCAATTGTGGCGGGTATTTTTGTATTTATGGCATTCAGAAAAATTTCTGAGGATGAGGCTTTGGTACAGGGAATGAACTCGCTTAGAGATATGACTAAAAACAGGAAAAAATGGAAAAAATAGGTGCTTCTGAGCTTATCATTAACAATGACGGTTCTGTATTTCATCTTCACCTTAAACCGGGTGAACTTGCAGATACTGTAATCCTTGTGGGCGACCCCGGGAGGGTTGAACTTGTATCTTCATTCTTTGACACCGTTGAGTTGCGCAGAGCCTCAAGGGAGTTTGTAAGTGCAACAGGAACCTACAAAGGATGCAGGATGACAGTCCTTTCCACCGGAATAGGATGCGACAACCTTGACATTGTAATGACAGAGCTTGATGCACTTGTAAATATAGATTTTTCTTCCCGACAGGTAAAGGAGGAGTTGCGTAGCTTGAGAATTCTCCGTATAGGCACCTCAGGAGCAGTGCAACCCGATATCCCTGTGGGAAGCTATGTATTCTCACATATTTCAGTTGGAGCCGATGGCCTTCTGAACTGGTATGCCAATAGGGATGAAGTCTCATACAAAGAGATGGAGGAGGCATTTGTGGCCCATACAGGGTGGCTGGATACCCTCCCTGCACCATATTTTGTAAGGGCTTCACAAGAACTGATAGACCTGTTTGCCAACAGTACAGTTAAAGGTGTTACAATCTCAGCCTCCGGTTTCTATGGCCCTCAGGGAAGGGTGTTGCGTGTTCCCCTTGCAATGCCCGATATGATGGAGAAATTTGAGAGTTTCCGCTTTGAGGATTACCGGATCACCAACTTTGAGATGGAGGGTTCCGCATTGGCAGGATTGGCAACCAAATTGGGGCACCGCGCTGGTACAGTGTGCTGCATTATTGCCAACCGCTACTACAAAGGGGCCGAACCGGATTACAAGGCGTTGGTGGAGAGGCTGGTGGTGCTGGCTTTGGATAAACTGGCGGAGCTGTAATCGGTTGAGTTATAGGGCAACCCCATTTTTTACATAACTGTCATTGTATGGGCAAGTATATCCCAAATAAAGAGATTTGGGTATAATTTTTGTAGTATTTTATAGCTTAATTTAACCTTGCTTAACAGATGAATAAAAAACTCAAATGGGGATTAGTAGCACTAATCCTGATTGCATTGGCGGCTTGGGGCGTATATTCGCAACTTCCTGGACAGAATGAGGAGCTTGCCGCAGCTGATAAAATTTCAAAGGGCAAAACAAATAAAAGCATTCTTAATGTGAATGCAATTATTGCTAAAACTCAAACCCTGTCTGATGAAATATATATAAATGGAAGCCTTCTTCCCGACGAGGAAGTTAATCTGTCGTTTGAAACATCGGGAAAGATTACAGAAATAAACTTTAAGGAGGGAACCTTTGTGAAAAAAGGGGATCTTCTTGCCAAAGTAAATGACAGAACCTTGCAGGCACAGTTGAGCCGTCTCACAGCACAGGTGAAACTTGCAGAAGACAGAGTATATCGCCAGAGTACCCTGTTGAAAAGAGATGCAGTGAGCCAGGAGGCATATGAGCAGGTGAAAACCGATCTTGCTACTCTAAAGGCTGAAATTGAGGCAGTGGAGGCGAATATTGCACTGACAGAGTTGAGGGCTCCGTTTGACGGAATAATAGGACTTAGAGGAGTAAGTGTTGGAACATATGCATCTCCTTCTGTTGTAGTTGCCAAGCTGACAAAGATTTCCCCTATAAAAGTTGAATTTGCTGTGCCTGAACATTATGCAGATGATGTTCAGAATGGCTATAATGTAGAGTTCTCCCTTCCTGGTGAACTTGACAAATTCCACGCAAAAGTATATGCCAAAGAGTCTATGATAGACCCTACAACCCACACTCTAACAATACGAGCTTTGTACGACAATCATAAAGGGGCATCACTTGCAGGTAGATATGCCTCTGTCAAACTTGAGAAGCAGAGGATAGAGAATGCCATTACAGTACCGTCAGAGGCTATTGTCCCTGAAATGGGTGTAGATAAACTGTACTTGTATAAGAGTGGTAAGGCTCAGCCTGTAACAGTACAGATAGGTATCAGAACAGACAAGGATGTACAGATTGTAAGTGGCATAAGCCAGGGTGATACGGTAATTGTATCGGGAACTTTGCAATTGCGTATGGGATTGCCTGTAGTGTTGGACAACATAGAGTAACAGCAGTATGAATATTTCGGAATTAAGCATAAGACGCCCTGTTCTTGCTACTGTGATGACAGTAATAATCCTGCTGTTTGGAATCATTGGCTATACCTATTTGGGCGTAAGGGAGTATCCTTCTGTGGATAATCCCATAATTACTGTATCCTGTTCATATGCAGGTGCCAATGCTGATGTAATTGAGAATCAGATTACAGAGCCTTTGGAGCAGAATATCAACGGAATTCCTGGTATCCGTTCCCTTTCCAGTGTAAGCCAGCAGGGTTCAAGCCGTATTACAGTAGAGTTTGAACTATCGGTAGACCTTGAGACTGCGGCCAATGATGTGCGTGACAAAGTATCCCGAGCACAACGTTTCTTGCCAAGGGATTGTGACCCGCCTACAGTTTCAAAAGCCGATGCAGATTCGCGCCCAATCATTATGGTTGCCCTTCAGAGCGACAAGCGCTCTCTGTTGGAACTGAGTGAAATTGCCGACCTTACCGTAAAGGAGCAGCTGCAAACTATACCGGATGTAAGTAGTGTAAGTATTTGGGGTGAGAAAAAATACTCAATGCGTCTGTGGCTCGACCCTGTAAAAATGTCTGGGTACGGAATTACCCCTATGGATATAAAAAATGCTGTTGATGCTGAGAATGTGGAGTTGCCAAGCGGCAGTATTGAGGGCAATTCAACAGAGCTTACCATACGTACATTAGGCTTGATGCATACTGCCCAACAGTTCAATGACCTTATCATTAAGGAAGTTGACGGCAAAATAGTACGGTTCAGTGATGTTGGACGTGCTGAATTGGGCCCGGCAGATATAAAGAGCTATATGAAGATGAATGGCATCCCTATGGTGAGTGTGGTTGTAACTCCACAGCCTGGTGCAAATCATATAGACATTGCAGATGCCGTATACGAAAGGATGGAGAGGATGGAGAAGGACCTTCCGGAAGATGTAAAATACTCATACGGATTTGACAATACCCGCTTTATCCGTGCATCCATCAATGAGGTTAAGGAGACTGTTTATATTGCATTTGTCTTGGTAATTATAATTATATTCCTCTTCCTCAGAGACTGGCGTGTAACCCTTGTGCCGTGTATAGTAATTCCGGTATCATTGATTGGAGCATTCTTCATTATGTACCTTGCAGGATTCTCCATAAATGTGCTCTCTATGCTTGCCGTTGTGCTGGCTGTGGGACTTGTAGTAGATGATGCCATTGTAATGACAGAAAATATCTATGTAAGGATAGAAAAGGGGATGAATCCAAAAGAGGCCGGTATTGAAGGGGCAAAAGAGATTTTCTTTGCAGTAATCTCAACAACAGTTACCCTTGTAGCGGTATTCTTCCCGATAGTTTTTATGGAAGGACAAACAGGACGTCTTTTCAGGGAGTTCAGTATTGTAGTTTCAGGTTCGGTAATCATATCTTCATTTGCAGCTCTTACATTCACTCCAATGCTTGCAACCAAGCTTCTTGTAAGACAGGAGAAGAAGAACTGGTTCTACAACAAAACTGAACCTTTCTTTGAAGGACTGAACAATGTTTACAAGAGGTCTCTGGATGCCCTTATGAGAGTAAAATGGGTGATACTTCCTTTTGTTGCCCTTATGTTTGGACTCATCGTATATTTGTGGAATACAATCCCTGCAGAGACAGCTCCACTTGAGGACCGCTCGCAGATAAACATTAACACAAGTGGCGCAGAGGGTGTAACATACGAGTACATTAGAGATTATACAGAAGATATCAACCGTTTGGTAGATTCCCTTGTTCCGGATGCACAGGCAGTTACAGCTCGTGTTTCGAGCGGTAGCGGAAACATACAGGTAATGCTTAAAGACATCAGCGAAAGAGACTACACCCAGATGGATGTTGCAGAAAAACTTACAGCTGCAGTAAGAACCAAAACCAAAGCAAGGTCTTTTGTTCAGCAAACCTCATCATTCGGTGGCAGAAGAGGAGGTATGCCTGTACAGTATGTTCTGCAAACAACAAGTATAGAGAAGTTGCAGGAGGTACTTCCTACATTCCTTGCAAAGGTGTATGACAACCCTACATTCCAGATGGCAGATGTTAATCTTAAGTTCAGCAAACCTGAGGTAAGGATTGAGATAAACAGACAGAAAGCCAATATTATGGGAGTAAGCACCAGAAATATTGCTCAGGTATTGCAGTATGGATTGAGCGGACAACGTATGGGATATTTCTATATGAATGGAAAGCAGTATGAGATTCTGGGAGAGATTAACCGCCAACAGAGAAATACCCCTGCAAACCTTAAATCCATTTACATTAGAACTAAAGAGGGAGAGATGGTGCAGCTTGATAACCTTGTAGATCTTGTAGGTGGTATTGCTCCTCCAAAACTATACAGATACAACAGATTTGTTTCTGCTACAATTTCTGCAGGCCTTGCCAAAGGAAAGACAATTGGCCAGGGATTGGATGAAATGGACAAGATTGCCAAAGAGGTGTTGGATGACTCTTTCAGGACTGCATTGTCGGGAGAATCAAAAGAGTACAGAGAGAGTTCCTCATCACTTATGTTTGCCTTTATACTGGCAATTGTACTCATTTACCTTATTCTGGCGGCTCAGTTTGAGAGCTTTAAAGACCCTCTTATCATAATGCTTACGGTGCCTTTGGCTATTGCCGGTGCCCTTGTATTTATGAGTTTCAGTGGGGTTACAATGAATATTTTCAGTCAGATTGGTATTATTATGCTTATTGGACTTGTAGCCAAGAACGGTATTCTTATTGTAGAGTTTGCAAACCAGAAGCAGGAAGCCGGAATTAATAAGGATCAGGCCATAAGAGAAGCCGCAATGCAGCGTCTGCGTCCAATTCTTATGACAAGTGTATCTACAATTCTTGGATTGCTTCCGCTTGCATTTGCAGGTGGAGAGGGTGCAAACCAGAGAATTGCAATGGGAGTTACAGTTGTAGGTGGTATGCTCGTTTCCACTGTGCTTACAATGTACGTTGTGCCGGCAATCTACAGCTATATTTCTACTGACAGAATAAAGAAACAGGCAGCGGTGGCTGTAAAAAACAAATGATTGAGATGAAAAGAGTTATTATCATATTATGTATGCTGGCATCTGTTTTTGGGTATGCCCAGGAAACCCAAAAACAGGTATATACTTTACAGGATTGTTTGCAGGAGGGACTTGAAAATAACTACTCCCTTAAAATACAGAGAAACAGGCAAATGGTGTCTGATAACAATGCCACAGTTGGAAATGCCGGTTTCCTTCCATCATTGGATGCGTCTGCAAGGTATACTGGAAGTACCCAAGACAATAGGACAAAACTTAGGAGTACCCAGGAGATTGTAGAGGAGAATGGCATATTTAACCAGACAACAGATGCGGGATTGAATCTTAGCTGGACAATTTTTGAGGGTTTCAATATTTCCACTACTTATAAAAAGTTGAAAGAACTTAAGGCTCAGGGAGAACTGGAAACCCGTATTGCAATAGAAAACCTTATTGCAGATATAACAGCTGAATATTACAACTACATTCAGCAGAGTATCCGTCTTAAAAATTTCCGTTATGCAGTGGCTCTCTCAAAAGAGAGACTCCGCATTGTTGAGCAGCGTTATAGGATTGGAAATTTCTCTGGGTTGGATTATCAGCAGGCAAGGGTTGATTTCAATTCAGACAGTTCTGCTTTTATGAAGCAGCAGGAGGCATTGCAAACCTCAGTAATAGCGTTGAATGAGCTGCTTGCAAAAGAGGAGTTGCATAGAAGAATTGTTGTTGCAGATACATCAATTGAGGTAAACGGTTCTCTTGATTTTAGAGAGATTATGGGGGCTATGGAGGCCAACAACGCGTCATTGCTATATGCCAGAAGAGAGAGCCATCTTGCTGAACTTGATTATAAAATTACAGCATCACAAAGTTACCCATATTTGAGGATGAATGCAGGATACGGGTATACCCTGAACACATACAATAAAGGGACAAATTACCATAGAGGAAGTTTGGGAGCCGATTTTGGCCTTACATTGGGTATTAATATTTTTGATGGCAATAAAGCACGTAAAAATCGTCGCAATGCAAGACTTAATATGGCGAATGTGAAGTTGGAGCAAACAGATACAGAACAGGCAGTGAAAGCTGATTTCTACAATATCTGGCACGCATATTCCAACAATCTGGAGATTCTGCAACTTGAAAAGGAGAATCTTGTAACAGCCAAACTTAACCACGAGATTGCAATGGAACGCTATATGCTTGGAGACCTGTCTGGAATAGAGATGAGAGAGGCCCAAAAGAGTCTCCTGGATGCAGAAGAGAGGTTGCTTACAGCACAATACAACGCAAAACTGTGTGAAATATCATTATTGCAAATAAGTGGACGGATTCTTGAATATATGAACCTGAATTAACTGAGAGGGTGGCTCAAAATTTTCCTTGAGCCACCCTTTTAATTGTATTTCTGAAACTTATATCCCATTCTCTTAAGTTGCAGGGCTGCACCAATTTTGTACATTACCTTCATTGTGCGGGCAAGCATATAGAATGCTTTTTCGCTTCCCGGCTCAAAATCTTCTTTCATTATCATTGAAATTGCCATCTCCGCACAGGTGATGGTTATGTCCCTTATCTCTTTTTCTTCAGGCGAGCCAAGAGGATAGCCCAGAATATCCACCATAATATGGTCATCCATATCATCCCACTGCTCCACTCCGTACAACTTTTCGTATGGATTGTTCTGGTTTGCAAGCCAGTCTGTATCCCACCATTTTGCTACAGCCATACCCATAAATGCCGGCCAGGCAATTGAGGCATTTGGGTAATCATTTACCTGCTCTATGGCATCCGCCATATATGGGGTTGCATAATCATTCCATTTGTCGGTAATATCCTCGCTCTCTGCAAGTACAGAATCCAGCAAACCTGCTGTATTGCATAATTTGAGGAGCTCCAGTTGCAGGCGCTCCTCAAAATTGTTATAATATTCCAAATCGTTATTCATCGGGAAGAAGATTTATTTTCCAATAAATAGGAGTGAGTTTACTACGTGTCTTTCTCCCTCTCTGTCAAATTTCTTGTTGTCTGACGGATGGTTTACTATGCCATTGCCGTTCTCTCCCTCTACGTAAAGGGTGGTTGAACCGCCACCGTCCATATTTATTGCATCCTCAGCACCAATCCATCGCAAAATTTTTGTAAACTCCCAAAGGCTCACACCCTGAGCATTCTCTGCATTTCTGCCGTCTACTGTCACAAGATAAACCTTCTTTCCTTTTGTTGCAGCTGCACTGCGCGGATGGCGGTTGCGGTTGAATGAATTCTCATCCAAACGGGCATCTTTGCCATCTGCAATAAGGATAGGACCGCTGGTAACAATTGAGGTCTCAGAAAGTCTCTTGGGCCAAGTCTGCTCTGCAGCAATGTTTCCAGGCTCTTTTTCATCTGCAGGGTAGATTGCAAGTTTGCCTTT
>JAZSEZ010000021.1:0-18912 GCA_045531975.1 Candidatus Egerieisoma sp.
TATCTTCCTTCTACCGGGATTGCTGATATTTCCTCTATTTTTCCAAACAAACGGAATATGGATGAGTATGCCAATAGCAGACGCTCTTTCAAGTATGGTTGCATTTATCCTGTTGTTCAATCAAATTAAGAAATTTAAAAATCACAAGCATTATGGAAACTAAATTCTACATTACAATTGGACGCGAGAAAGGGGCCGGTGGCCTTGAGATTGCCAGAAGACTATCAGAGGAGTTTGGTATTCCGCAATATGACAAACAGCTGCTTGATATTGCAGCAAAAGACAGCGGTTTGTGCAAAGAGGTTTTTGCCAATATTGATGAGAGAAGGGGCTCAAAATTCATTTCCGGATTCTTCTCTGGGATTATGGGTTCTCTGTACAGTGAATATGGGGCTTCGTCGGGAATAAACAGGGAAGAGCTCTTCAGGATTCAGAGTGAATCAATTATAAAGATTGCCAATGAGGGTTCTGCAATTTTTGTGGGAAGGTGTGCTGATTATATTCTAAGAGAGAGAAACAATTGTTTGAATGTATTCATTACTGCAACTGGAGAGGATAGGGTAGAGAGGTTGCTGGAATGCAACAAGATTGCTAATGCAGAGAAATACACCAAAGAGGAGATGATAGAGTTGCTGGAGAAGAGTGACAAGAAAAGAGAGAGCTATTATAACTACTTTACATACAAACAGTGGGGTGCGGCTGCTTCATATGACTTGTGCCTGAACTCTTCACTGCTTGGAATTGAAGGTTGTGTAAAGATTATATCTGACATAATTAAAAGTAAAGGATGGAGTAAATAATGGCCGCAGGAATCCCAACAGAACTTGGCTCGGAAAAGATTTCCAAACTGCTTAAACAGTATGCTATACCGTCAATCATTGCAATGAGCTGTTCCTCATTGTACAATTTGGTTGACAGCATATTTATAGGGCAGTTTGCCGGTGGCTATGCTTTGGCGGGATTGGCACTTACTTTTCCTTTAATGAACTTGGGAACAGCGTTCAGTTCCCTTATTGCTGTAGGAGCTTCGGCAAATATAGGAATTTACCTGGGGCAAAAGAATTACCCTATGGCCCAGAAAGTTTTGGGGAATGTGATTACCCTGAACTTTATCATCGGGATAATGTATATGATTGGGGTACTTCTCTTTTTGGACCCTATTCTCTATTTTTTTGGGGCAAGTGAAAATACAATCTCACACGCCAGAGAATATATGCAGGTAATTCTGGGTGGAAATATAATTTCACATACATATTTTGCCCTTAATGCTGTTCTCAGGGCTACAGGACTTCCACGCAAGGCTATGAATGCTTCAATCCTTACAGTACTGGTAAATGCAGCAATAGATCCGCTGCTGATATACTGGTGGGGAATAAGGGGGGCTGCCATTGCAACAATAATTGCACAGAGCATCTCTTTGGGTTGGGTGATTTATGTGTTGAGCAACAGAAACCACGTAGTACATTTTCAGAAAGGGGGATACAAACTGGTATCTGAAATTGTAAAGAAGATTCTTTCAGTAGGTATGTCCCCATTTTTTATGAATTCCACTGCCTGCCTTATTGTAATAGTATTCAATCAGGGACTGAAACAATATGGCGGTGATATGGCAATAGCTGCATACGGTATTGTAAACAAACTTACATTCCTCTTCATTATGATGGTAATGGGGTTGAATCAGGGAATGCAGCCAATTGCAAGCTATAATTTTGGGGCAAAACACTACGGAAGGCTTAAAGAGGTTGTAAAACTCACCGCATTTTGTGCAGTTGCAGTTACAACAACCGGTTTTATAGTGGCAGAACTGTTCCCGCACCAGCTTGTAAGAATGTTCACATCAGATACTGCCCTTATAGATGAAGCTGTACACGGCCTTAGAATCTCCTTTATGTTTTATCCAATAGTGGGGTTCCAGATGGTTACATCAAACTTTTTCCGCAGTATAGGATATGCCGGAACTGCAATTTTCCTGTCACTTACAAGGCAACTAATATTTCTTCTTCCGCTTCTGTACATCCTGCCGGAATTCTTCGGTCTTGGCGGAATATGGGCAAGTATGCCACTTGCAGACCTTATAGCTTGTGTTGTGTCAGCCTCTATGATGATATATCATCTCAATAAGTTCAGTACAACATCTCTATCTGATACTGCCCCAACAAAGTAAAGCCAAACCAATTAGAATCAGCGCCAAATCAAGAGCCTTGGATTTGAGGTTCTTCTCTCTGAACAACAGGGCACCTGATGTAAATGAAACAATTACACTACCTCTGCGTATCATTGAAATTACAGCAATTAAGGCATCATCGTAAGAAAGGGCATAGAAATAGGCAAAATCTGCAACAGAGACAAAAAGGGAAATAAGGGGTATCCACCATCTCCATTGGAATTTTACTGTTGTAAACCTGTTCATTACCAGAAGCACAGTACCCATAATCCCAACCTGATAAATGTTGAACCAGCTCTGTACAAACAGTGGAGGAAGCTGTTTCATAATGAATTTGTCATACAATCCGCTCACAGCCCCCATAATTACTGCCCCAAACAGAATATAAACCCATTTGTTACTCTTGAAATTTATCCCCTCTTTTCTTCCCGACAAACTTAACAGAAACAATGAGAACAATGAGAGTGCAACTCCGCACCATTGCAACAGATTCAGCCTCTCACCAAAGAGGAGTACAGCTCCCACAAGAACCACAACAGGCCTTGTGGCATTTACCGGACCGGCAATGGTGATTGGGAGGTGTTTGAGTGCATAATAACCCATAATCCATGAACTTAGCACAATAAATGCTTTAAGGATTACAAGCATATGTGCTTTTAACGGTAATATTTGTGGAATATCTCCGTATATAGATTGTAGAGAGGCATTGAAAATACTCCCTTGTACAGCATTAGGATTTACTGCAGAAAATATGATGAAAGGCAAAAAGATAAGGGCGCAGAAAACCGTATTGAAGAACAAAACAGTCAAAACAGCATTCCCATTAAGTGACTTCTTTTTTGCCACATCATAAAATCCCAGGAAAAACGCAGAAACAAATGCCAACAGTACCCACATAAGCACACTTTTTTAAATTTTGCGCAAAAGTACAATTCATTTTGCTAATTTTGTATAATATCAAATTAATAAGGCAGATATGAGAAGCAGTAAGAAATTGCCAATAGTGGCACTGATTTATGATTTTGACGGTACATTGGCAGCAGGAAATATGCAGGAGTACTCTTTTATAGAGAGTGTTGGAGAAAAAAAGGAGGATTTTTGGGGACAGACAGCGGTAATGGCCCAGAATCAGGATTCAGATAACGTGCTTGTATATATGCTTCTGATGCTTGAAAAGGCAAGGGAAAGGGGTATTCCAATCAGAAAGGAGAATTTTCAGAAATTCGGTGAATCTGTAAAACTGTTCAATGGGGTTAAAGAGTGGTTCCGCAGGATAAGTGATTTTGGAATGGATCACGGGGTTATAGTGGAACATTACATAAATTCGTCGGGAATGAAAGAGATGATTGAGGGAACCTCCATTGCCGGTGAGTTCAAGACAATTTTTGCAAGTTCCTACTACTATGATTCAAATGGGGATGCCCAGTGGCCTGCCGCAGCTGTAAACTATACCAATAAGACCCAGTTCCTGTATAAGATTAACAAGGGAATTTTTACAATAAGGGATTCTGTTAAAATCAATGAATCAATGCCTGATTCAAAGAAAAGGGTTCCGTTTACAAATATGGTTTATTTTGGAGACGGTGAAACAGATGTCCCTTGTATGAAACTCATCAAACAGATGGGCGGCAATGCAATTACTGTATATGAGCCAAACAATGAGAAAAAGCGGGATATTGCCAAAAAAATTTTAAGCCAGGACCGTTGTGATTATGTTTGCCCTGCCGATTATTCACCCGGGAAAAATCTTGATACCCTTGTTAAGGGGATTATCTGCAAGATTAAGGCCGATGATGATTTGCATAAACTCAAAGCTGAATTTAAGAGAAAAGGTTATAGATAACAGAAAAGAAGCTGGCAATCAGAATTTTGCCAGCTTCATTCTTTCTTTGAGGAATTGTTTCAATCCTTCTCCCTCAATAATCTCTATATCATCTAAAAGTCCCATAACAAATCTACCAATTCCCTCATATCCGCAAACTGAGATATTCAGAGTATAATGCGCTGAATCATCGGGAATAGGGGTGAGGTATTTCTCTCCCAAAGGATACTCTTCCACCAGAAGTGATGCTGCCCTCAGTCCAAGTTTGAGTGTTACAGGTATCTGTTCAAAACTTGTAATTCTGAAAATATCCATCATACCCACATTGTGCTCATTTTCAAACTCCCAATTCTTCTCCAAAACCTCTACTGAACCAATTCGGGAAAGTTTGAACAACTTGTTTCTTCCTGATGAAACCTCATATGCCCAAACCTGTATATAATTTGTTGTAAAGGCCAATGGCTCAACTATACGGTCTGATACAACCTTGCTGTGTGCAGATGTGTAATTGTGCAGTACAATCTGTTTCTTTTCTTCTATTGCTTCAATAATAGAGTTTACATTTCTGGCATTTTCCCCCTTCACTACACATTCAGCAAGCATCTTGAAATCATATACAGATGCAAGTTTGGCTTTAAGGTTCTGCTTTATTGCATTTGTGGGATCAATGCTCTCAATGGCTGAATTGAGTATATAAGCCTCCTCTTCTGTAAAGTGTACCAGTTGGGATATATCTTTAAAATACCTTGATTTTTTATCAATCCTAAAGTAGTCACCCTTTTTGACAACAAGAAAGCCGGCCTCCTTAAAAGTATCAATATATCTGTATATTGTACGTGGTGAGGTGTACAGTTTGTTTGCCAGTTCTTCTACGGTGTATCTGTTATTGGCTGTAAGCATCATCATCAGCCGCAACAGACGTTCAATTTTGGGTTGGTCCATAATTACAATCCTTTAAGGTACTCTTCAACTGATTTGAAGAATTTGCTTATATGGTAGCCGTCACATAATCCGTGATGGAAAGCAATTGCAACAGGCATCATCATTTTGCCCTCTTTCAAAACAGCTTTTCCAACATTTATAAGAGGTTTGCGGGAACCGAAACTGCAGGATTGGGTTGCTGTAACAGATGTGAAGTGCAAATCAGGCAATGCACTTACCACAACCATATCTGAAAATCCTCTTGCTTCAGCATCCTGTTCAATAAAATATGGATTGTGTTCAGATGTGTCAAGCATTGCAATCTCTTCATCCATCACTTTGTTGAACTTTTCAAAAGTCTGGTGGTATGGAACCTTAATGGTTGTAAACTCTCCATTTTTGCCTACCTGAATTGGGGTAAGTACAGAGATTTTATCATACAAGACAACCTTATCCTCTCCGTCAATCTGTTCAATCCTGTATCTGAGTTCTTTAACATCATTTACAGACCTTAGAATTGCATACAGGTATTTTCTAAAAAATGAAGTTTTGTTTTCCTTGCAATCGTTGTATGCGATTGTACAATCCACTTCTGCTGTAATACTTACCTGAGGATTGAGGAATTTCTTATAAAACTCGTAGCTTTTTGCTCTGTCCCAGGTATGAAGATTGATAATTGTTCTGGTGTTCTGATTCATAATGCTATAAGTTTGAAAATAAATTGATGCCGTTGTCCCAAGAGTTGTCTTGTGCAGACTCTTCTTTCTGTTTGTTAATTGTATAATCAGGCAACTGCTCTGCAATTTCAATTACCCTCTCATTGGCAGACAATCCAACTTCTCTTGGAGAAATTACCTGTATATTGGGTTGATAGTCAAAAATCAGATTATAGAATTCTCTGTTAGGGATTACATTTATAGTAAATTCAAAATCCCCGTTTTCGTGTCGGTATGCAATTTTCTGGGAATGATGTATAGGGTTCAGTTTGATGAATGGGGCAAGTTTGTTTTTTACCAGGAACCTTACCTCTTTTACATCACCTGTAAGTTTGGTTACACCTATGATGTCATTGAAATATTCATCGGGATTAAAAGAGTATTCTTCCGGAAATGGAAGAATTGAGTAGGAGTAGTCCCTTATACGGTCCAATGGGAGCTTGTATACCCCTTGCAAACCATCTTTATACCCAAGTGCATACCATCTTCCCTTGTATTCTTTGAGGTAGAACGGGTAAAAGATTATGTTCATTATGTTGTTTGAGCGGGAAGAGTAATATCCTATGCAGAGTGCTTTACGGTTTATAATTGCATCATGAATGGTGTCAAAATACTCCAGTCCCAGCGGATTTTTTTTCTCTTCGTATGATACAACACTGCTTCTTTTCTGAAGTTTTGCATTTATCTCCTCCTCCAAAACTTCTGTAATGTTTCTCAGATTGGCCAGTTCATTAAATGAAGTGTAGTGCTTGAGTGTATCCACCATCTCTGCAATTGTATGCAGATTCTCTTTTCCAACTTTTGCTTTGTCTATTGAGAAATTGGTGTCCTTATATTTGTAATATTTATGGTCATATACCACTATAGGTGCACCATAACCCTTGTTTTTATCGCGCATAATCTGAAGATCAAGCTGAAGGGACCTTACAGATACTTTGTATTTGGAGCCTATCTTATTTCCATACTTTAACTTTATTGCCTTGGTGCAGGCATTTATAAGATCCAACAGAGTGTATTTGTTTTTTGTGTCTCGCAAACAGGCATCAATAACCCTGTGTCTAAGCAAAGCATTGGAAGAGTTACTCATAAGTTAATATTTTTTCTCTACAAATATAAGAATTTACTATCTTTATAGCGCAATTTATTTGCGGTGTCCCTAATATTATGCTCCCTTTTATTCACATTATTTGACTTGAACTATGGAACTTGATTCAGTATTTCCTTATGCGTTGCTTGTATTCACATCATTTTTCACTTTGGTGAATCCTATTAGCATTCTCCCCGTATATTTGGGGCTTACTTCTGAAATTTCTGAAAAACAAAAACTTGAAATTGCAAGAAGGGCTGTATTTGCCGCTTTGCTCATTTTGTTGGGTTTTGCCTTTTCAGGCCAGTTCCTTTTCAAATTCTTTGGCATTTCTGTAGACAGTTTCAGAATTGTAGGTGGAGCAATCTTTTTTATTGTTGGTTTTGATATGCTAAACGCACGACTCTCTCCAATTAAAGGAGGTAAAGACGAAATTACTAAAGCTGTAAAAGATATAGCAATTACACCTTTGGCAATCCCTATGTTGTGTGGCCCTGGTGCAATAACAAATGCCATTGTCCTTATGGAGGATGCCACTACTCTTGCTCACAAAATTGCTTTCGTTGCAGCAGTACTGGTAGTGCTTATATTATGTTATATAATATTTGCCTTTTCAGCCAAAATTGTCCGTTACCTTGGTGAAACTGGAATTAATGTAATGTTAAGAATAATGGGTCTTATAATTATGGTGATTGCCGTTGAATTCTTCCTTGCAGGTATCAGGCCATTCATTAACTCATTTATTGGTCAGTAATGGAGATCTGTGATAAGAAAAAAGAGATAAGAAAAGTAATAAGGGACCTTAAGAAATCCGTTTCACAAGAGGAGAGGGATGCCAGTTCTCTTATAATTGAAAACCGGATAATTGGACTCCCGGAAATTTTACAGGCCCAAACAATTTTGCTCTATTATTCTCTTCCCGACGAAGTTAACACAGAATTCCTGCTGCAAAAATTGAGTAACCGCAGAGAGGGGGTGAAGAGGATAATATTACCTGTTGTGGATGGGGAAACATTAATTTTAAAGGAGTACATTCCAAGTGAAATCGCGCAAGGATATCAGAATATTTCCGAGCCTTCAGGCAATGGCTGTGTAGATCCGGCAGAGATAGACCTTGCAATTATTCCAGGTGTGGCATTTGACAGCAAATGCAACCGGATGGGGAGAGGAAAAGGGTTTTACGACAGGCTTATCCCTTATTTGAAATGTAAAACAATTGGCTTGGGCTTCAAATTCCAGATTGTTGATTCCATCCCTTGTGAATCTTTTGACAAACCCTTGGATATGGTTGTAACGGAAAATAAGGTATATATGAAATAAAAAAACGGGAAGTGTGATTCCCGTTTTTTTTATATTGAATTTGTCTGTCAAACCACTTTAACACCTTGTGACCACACTCCCGTAATCTCAAGTTCTTTGTTCATCAGAACCACATCAGCATCTTTGCCCTCTTCCAATGAACCAACCCTGTCATAACATCCCATTACTTTTGCAGGGGTTTCAGTAGCCATTCTTATTGCATCAATCAGAGGAATCTCTGCATTTATTGCAACTCTTACTACTTTGTCCATTGTAGCAATGCTTCCAGCCAACGATGAATGGTCCTTTAATTTTACAACTTCATCTTCAATAATGAAATCTGGATCATCAAGTACAGGTTCATTGTAACACGCATATTTGAGAGCATTAGTTACAAGACTCATATTTTCTACTCCTTTGAGTTTATATACAAGCCTTAGTATAGTAGGAGGAAGGTGCCTTCCATCTGCAGTAACTTCCACACTCATATCATCCAACAGAAATACACTCTCTACAGTACCTTCATATTTGTACTCACCTCTTTTATGGAATCCAGGCATTGCATTGTACAACTGTGAAACGTGTGTAAATCCGGCTTCATGTGCCTCTTTTACAACCTCAAATTCAGCTTGTGTATGAGTAATTGCCGCTACAATATTTTTCCATTTAAGAATTTTGGCCATCTCATATGCTCCAGGAAGTTCCGGAGACAAATCCCATCTTTTAATACAATTTATGTTTGAAAGAATTTTGAGGTATTCTTCCTTATCAGGATTTTTTGCACCTGGAAAACTTTTAACCATATTAGGGTTAAAATACGGGCCAGCTATGTGTATACCTTTAATAGGGGTATTTCCCTCTTTCATTATCTCTTCACACACCTTGGCTGAGTTATAAATCTTCTCGGTTTTGGCAGTGTAAATTGTAGGGAATATTGTAGTGGCACCGTGTTTACGGTGAACCTCCACAGCAGTATCAAAAGCTTCACGAGTACCCTCTTTGAAGGATTTTCCTCCACCTCCGTGGATATTCATAGCTACAAACCCAGGGAGTATATAATCTCCTTTTACATCAATTATAGTGGCTCCAATACGAGGAAGGTCACTGTTGGCAATTTCAAGAATCTTTGAGTCACTCAAAATAATTGAACCACCTTCCAACCATCCTGTTGGAGTTAGAATCTTTCCATTTATAATTTGAGTTAACATATACTATTCAAAATTTTTAACAAGTTTACCCATAGCCCAAACTCCTCTTACATTCAAGTTATTGTCCAATAGGAGGATATCTGCATCTTTCCCATGCTCTAAAGAGCCTTTTCTGTCGTATACACCCATAATCTTTGCAGGTGTTTCTGAAATCATTCGGCAAACATCAAATAGAGGAACTTCCGCTTTGAATGTCATTGTTTGGATAAGACGGTCCATTGTAGCAACACTACCTGCCAACGCAGATCTGTCTGCAAGTTTACATACGCCATCCTCAATTATAACGCGAGGGTCAAAAGCAACTTTACTGTCACTTGCAGCACAAGCAAGCGCATCAGTAATAAGGGCTGTTTTCTCAACACCTTTAACTTTGTAGATAAGTCTGAGGATTGTTGGTGGAACGTGGATACCATCTGCTATTGCCTCTACAGTCATATCATCCATAAGATAGATAGATTCAACTGTACCCTCATATTTGTATTCATTTTTCTTATGGAATCCAGGCATAGCATTATAGAAGTGTGTTGCATGTGTATAACCTGCATCATAACCTGCTCTTATATCTTCAAATTCAGCTTGAGTATGGGCTACTGAAACAAGGATACCTTTTGATGAAACATATTTTCCAAACTGCAATGCACCCGGAAGCTCTGGAGAAGCATCCCATCTTTTAATGCAATTTGTCTCCTCCAATAATGGGATATATTCGTTGGGATCGGGATTCTTAATATATTCAGGAATTTGTCCGCCTGCCATTTTCATATTGAAGTAGTGTCCCTCAAGGTGCAGACCCAAAATAGGGCTGTCCTTCTCTGACATAAGTTTCTCTGTAGTAGCTGCAGCGGCCTTAATCATCGGGATACTTGAAGAAGAAAGGGTAGGGAATATACTTGTTGTACCGTGCTGCATATGTGCATCTACTGCTGTTCTGAATGCATCCTCTGTACCCTCCATAAAGTCTCTTCCGCCACCGCCGTGCACATGAATTTCAACACCACCTGGAACTATGTACATTCCTCTGGCATCAACAATTTTTGCACCTACAACTGCAAGGTCACAATTTGACACCTCCAAAATCTTATTGTCACTAATAATAACTGATCCATTCTTCAACCAACCTTGTGGTGTATGAATCTTACCGTTAATAATTTGAGTTAACATATCGAGTAAATTTATTTTCTGAAATTCTGTTTACAAATATAAATATTTTTTTGATGATATTGTAATTTATAAATGTTCAAATTTGATTTTATTACCAACCTCGTATCCCTCTCTGTATAGGGCATTCAATTTGGATATATCTTTTTCCATTCTGTCAACTTCAAGTGGTCGTAAAGGCCTTATAACTGTTATCTCTCCAAGTTCCTCAAGTTCATCTATATAATCCATTACCTTATTGTAGTTGGCATTCCTGCTGTTTATAGCTTTTTGAAGTTCCGGATATTTTCCGTATATCATTTTACTGAAAAATGAATTGTGCGAAACAGGTTTCCTGTATCCTTTATTTCTGGTAAGAACTACCAAATTGTTTGTATATCCCTCCTTCCTGGCAAATTTTATTGGCACTGAATCTGTAATGCCTCCATCAAGCATTGGAATACCGTCAACTTCAGATATCGGGCAAACAAAAGGAAGACTACTTGAGGCCCGTACTATCTCCATAATCCTTTCCGGTGAATTTTTCTCTTCAAAATAATTAGCCTGGCCAGTTATACAATTAGTAGTTACCATTACATAACGTCCTTTTGACTGGCGGTATGCATCATAGTTATAAGGAATAATTTCTGTTGGAAATTTATCAAACAGCAACTTGAAATCCATAATGTTACGCTGGGTAAACAAATACTTTATACCTACATAACCATATTTCTCCAACAAATCAATATTACTATATTTTGCCCTGTATTTCTGTCCCGACATATATGACAGCCCGTTACACGCACCAGCACTCACACCAATAGTAAAAGGGAATTCAATTCCCTGCTCCATAAAACTATCCAGCACTCCACAAGTGAACACACCCCTAAGGCCACCACCTTCAAGTATTAACGATGATTTGTTATCTAATTTGTATCTCATATTGGTTCAAATTTACAAAAATTTAAATTGTGACGTTGTCAAAATTTGCAATTATTTGATTTTAAGTAGAATAAAAAATGCAGCAGTATTGATTTGGACCAAACTGCTGCAAGTAGAAATTTACTGGAATCAGTATTATGTTATATGTGGCGGAGAACCTCGTTATAATCTGGTTCTTGAGTAATTTCAGGTACAAGTTGAACGTAGCGCACAATAAGTTCCGGATCAATTACAATTACAGCTCGTGCAAGGAGTCCCTGAAGCGGGCCGTCTTCCATAAGCAAACCGTAATCGGTAGAAAAGGAAGTATTTCTAAAATCAGACAAAGTAATTACATTCTCAATTCCTTCTGTTGTACAAAAACGGGAATGGGCAAATGGAAGGTCTTTAGAAATGGCCAATACCAATGTATCTTTCATATTTGAAGCAAGCTGGTTGAATTTGCGTACACTTGTTGCGCAAACACCAGTATCAAGACTAGGAAAAATATTAAGTACCAAAGTCTTACCTTTCAAATCTTCTGGTGAAAGTGATGCCAAATCAGATTTTACCAAAGTGAATGAAGGTGCTTTCTTGCCTATTTCAGGAAGGTTTCCTTTCAAAGATACCTTATGATTTTTAAAATTAACTTTTTTCATAATGTTTTTTCTGAACTAACAATTTATAATAATTTATGTTTATTTTTACATCATAAATAACAATATAACCATTATTATCTTTTAATAATTCAAATATATGAAAAGGTTTTCAATTTTCCTATTTTTAGCAATTATAATTTGTGCTTGCACTACAAATTCTTCCAAAAACAACAGTTCTAACGGTGACACAGCAAAAGAGGCTCAAATGAGAGCTATGGGACTTGTAGACATTCACGACCTTGATTCAACAATAGCAGTTGATCTGATTTATGCAAAACCATATAATTTTATGGGTAGGGTACTATACCATAATGTAAATAAAGCATTTATGTTGCCTGAGACTGCAGAAAAACTTGTTAAAGCAAACAAATTGCTGAAATCAATCAGACCGGACCTAAATCTTATAGTATATGATGCAGCCCGTCCTATCAGTATCCAGCAGGAGATGTGGGAAAGCGTTGAAGGTACAGATAAGGAGGATTTTGTGGCAAATCCTGCAAAAGGTGGCGGAAACCATAATTTTGGTAATGCTGTTGATGTTACAATTATAGATTGTACAGGACATCCTATTGCAATGGGTGCAGAGTATGACTGTTTTGCAGACCAAAGCCGTGTAAATATTGAACAGCAACTTTTGGATGAAGGAATCATTACCAAAAGAGAATTGGAGAACAGATTGCTCCTTAGAAAAGTAATGACAGAGAGCGGATTCCTTACTATTGATGAAGAGTGGTGGCATTTTGACAACAGACCAACCAAATATGCAAGGGCAAACTTCCAGAAGATTCCTTAATTGAAAAGATAAATGAGATTGAATATAAACTCTCATTAAAAGCAAGCCCCCCGTAAGAGCAAATTCTTACGGGGGGATATTTTTATTAATTTGTCTGAAAAGTCACCTTCTTATTTAAAGGGTATCGGTAATATTGCAATTGCAATTTTTTAATACCGCTACACATTTTTCAACATCATTTGGACGTATTACCACATTTGCATATTCACCATCAGCAAAAGCGTACATATACTCAATGAAAATATCCTGTTCTGCAAGTTTCTCAAGAATTGTAGAGAGTGAGCCGGCGGTATTGTTGCATTTTATACATACAACATCTGTAAGCATAACTGCAAAATTATTCTCCCTCAAAATCTCTACAGCTTTCTCAACTTCAGATACAATAAGACGCAGAATTCCAAAATCAGTACTCTCGGCCATACTGAATGCGTGCATATTTATGCCGTTTTTGCCCAAAATACGGGTCACATCATTTATACGTCCTGTCTTGTTTTCCAAGAAGATAGATAATTGTTTCATAGTCTGATCTTTATGGTTAAATTATTTTAATTGTCGTTTGTCGGTTACACGCTTGCTCTTGCCTTGGCTACGCTCAATGCTGTTAGGCTCCATAAGTCTTACATCGCAAGCAATTGAAAGAGTACTCTTCAAGCGGTCTGCAAGGCGTTTCTTCATCTCAAGCATACGTCCCATATCATCACTGAAGAAATCTTTTCTGACCTCTACCTGTACCTGAATAGTATCCAAGTTGTTAACGCGGTCAACAACAAGCATATACTGAGGCTCGAACTCAGGCATTTCAAGAATGACACTCTCAACCTGTGAAGGGAATACATTTATACCACGGATAATAAGCATATCATCACTTCTACCCACTATTCTACCCATTCTCACATTAGTTCTTCCACAAGCACACTGGCCCTCCATAAGGGTACACAAATCTTTTGTACGGTATCTCAGCACAGGCATTCCCTCTTTTGTAAGGGTTGTGAAAACAAGCTCACCCTGCTGGCCATACGGAAGCTGCTCAAGGGTATCAGGGTTAATAATCTCAGGGAAAAAGTGGTCTTCACAAATATGGGAACCGTTCTGCTCAGAACATTCGTAAGATACTCCAGGTCCCATAACCTCGCTCAAACCATAAATATTATACCCTTTCAAACCCAAACGCTCCTCAATCTCCTTTCTCATATTCTCAGTCCAAGGCTCTGCGCCAAATGCACCAACACGCAAATTAATGTCATCTTTAGAAAGTCCCATCTTATCCAATGTTTCAGCAAGATAAAGAGCATATGACGGAGTACAGGCAATACCTGTAACTTTTAGGTCTCTAAGTAGTTTGATATGTTTCTCTGTATTACCTGTAGAGGTTGGAATAACTGTTGCACCAAGGTTTTCAACACCATAATGGGCACCCAAACCGCCTGTAAACAATCCGTAACCGTAGCTTACAGAGAAAGTATCCTCCCTTGTAACACCATATGCAGTAAGGCAACGGGCCATAACCTCAGACCATACAGCAATGTCTTTTCTGGTATATCCTACAATGGTTGGATTTCCTGTTGTTCCCGACGAAGCATGAACCCTTACAATCTCAGAAGCGGGAGCAGCCTGCAACCCATAAGGATAATTGTCCCTCAAATCCTGTTTTGTTGTAAATGGAAGTTTTACAATATCATCAATAGAGCGGATGTCATCGGGAGTAACATCCATCTCCTGCATTTTATTTCTGTAGAAAGGGACATTGTGATATACATAATTTACAAGTTTCTGCAGTCTTTTGCCTTGAAGTGCACGCATCTGTTCCCTGCTCATGCACTCTTTGTTAGGATTCCAAATCATAGTCATTTATTGTAAAGGATGGTCCTGGTGGAAAGCCTTCATTCTCACCTCCATAACCGGATAAAGTTCATTTTTCATTCTTGATGTGCAGGCACGTACACCATTCTGCCCGCTTCCAGTAGTTGAAAGGGAAATGCTGCTTACCCCATAATACAAGAGTTCTTTAAGCAATTCTCCTCCCGACAGATTCCCATAACCAATTGTAAAGAAGAAACCGTCGCCAACAGGCTGGGTAACATCCTGGTCATACACAATATGGAAACCGTTGCGGGTAAAGATATCTTTCATTTTTTCTGCCCTTACAGCATACTCTCTTGTGTCCTCTACAAAGTTCAATTTACCTTCTGTAGATAGACGTAACATCTCTGCGTAAGCATATTGCGTTGATGCGGTACAGCCGGAAGTAATCATATAAAGGATAGAAGCTGTAAATGTCTGCCCAAAAATGCCCGAATCTTTATATCTTAGTGCCAAAGCAGGATAATGTCTCTCAAACAATTTGTCACTTATACAGGTAAGGGCCATTCTCTGACCTGCATAGCTGAAAATCTTGGATGATGACAACATAAGTATGTAGTTGTTTGTGTAATGTGCTACAGTAGGAGGGTATGGGGGCTCAAATGGGTGTCCCATATCTTTTCTGAAGTCCATACAGAAATAAGCAAGATCTTCAATAACTATAGCATCATATTTTGTTGCAAGCTCACCAATAATGGCAAGCTCACTCTCTTCCAAACAAATCCACGCAGGATTATTTGGGTTTGAGTATACAATTGCTGCAATATCACCTTGGGAGAGCATCTCATCCAGTTTTGCCCTTAGAGCTTCACCTCTGTAATTGTAAATGTCAAACTCTTTCCACTCTGCACCAATTATTCTCAATTGTGATTTTTGAATTGGAAAACCGGGATCTATAAACAAAACTTTGTCTTTTCTAGGTGTACAGTGAGTACAAGCTATAAATGATCCGTATGAACCGCAAACACTTCCAACTGTAGGGATGCAAGAACGAGGAGATATATCCACATTTAAAAATGCCTTTACAAAACGGGAAGCCTCCTGTTTGAGTTCAGGAACACCCAGGGCAGGAGGGTACTGGGAACCTACACCTCTATCCAATGCAGCTTTTTCAGCCTCCACACCAAATGTATTAACAGGCAAACCAGGGGAGCCCTGATCCATTCTTATAAAAGGGATTCCGGTTTTGTTTTCCAACCATTGTGCTACCAACAAAACCTCTCCAATAGTAGCTGTAGCCAGGTTAGAAATATTCAACTCCTCTACAGCCTGAGCTACAAGTTCTTCACTAAAAATCTTCATCACTAAACTCTTTCTTAAGCATCAAGACCAATCTCAAATGCTTTTATATTCATTTCAACTACACTTTCACCTTTAGAGGCAAATATTCTCCTGATGCTCTCTTTCAATTGCTCCGGAGAGAGTACCTCCAAATATTTGGCTGCCATACCAAGCAATATTATATTGGCACTTTTGGGGATATTGTTCTCTTTGGCAACATCCTCAATAGGCAATACAGATACTTTAGGCAATTTCTCCAATTCAGTCATAAGTGCATCCTGATTTGGATAATTTGCAATATTTACAAACGGATTTGATGAGGTTATCACACATCCGTTTGAACTCAAATAAGGGAGATATCTTAGAGCCTCCATAGGCTCCATAGAGATAATGATATCTGCTGCACCTTTCTTTATAAGGTCTGAATGGATTGGTTCTGTACTTAATCTCAGATTAGACTGTACATCACCTCCTCTCTGACTCATACCGTGTACCTCTGCCTGTTTAAGATTTACACCGGCTTTGGCTGCTGCATCTCCAATGATTGTGGCAATTGTAAGGATACCCTGTCCTCCAACACCTGCCAATATTATATCTTTCTTCATTATTTGCCGCTCCTTTTTGCTCTAAGTTTTCTACCCAGTGTCTGCATACACTCTCTGCGTGGAATAATAACAGATACACCTTTATACTCAATCTCTTCTCTAATGATTCTTGTAATCTCTTCCATATTTTTAGGAATAGGAACAACTACGTGAAGATGCTGAGGCTCAACACCCAGTCCAAGACAGATGGACTCAAATTTATTTGTACCTGCGGAATCCTGGCCTCCTGTCATTGCTGTAGTGAGATTGTCTGAAATGATTACTGTAATGTTGGCATTATCATTTACTGCATCAAGCAAACCAGTCATACCCGAGTGGGTGAAAGTTGAGTCACCAATCACCGCAATTGCAGGATATACACCGGCATCGGCAGCACCTTTTGCCATAGTAATTGAAGCACCCATATCTACACAAGAGTCAATTGCACGGAAAGGAGGGAGTGCTCCAAGGGTATAACACCCTATATCTCCAAAAATTCTTGCACCAGGGTACTCAGCAGCAACCTTGTTCAAAGCATCATAAACATCCCTGTGTCCACATCCCTGGCACAATGCAGGTGGTCGTGGCACTACATTTTCTGCTGTGGCAAATGAACTCTCTGTTGGAATACCCATTGCCTGAGCCAAACTGTCGGGAGTAAGCTCACCCATACGTGGAAGATCTCCTGTAAGGCGCCCTTTTATTGGATAATCTGCTCCCAGAATTGACTTAATCTGTTCTTCAACAACTGGTTGCCCATCCTCTGCTATAAGCAAACTTTCACATTGTGACGCAAATTTTCTTATCAGACTCTCAGATAGAGGATATTGAGAAATTTTAAGAACCGGAATACCCAATTTGTCAGGACCGTTCTCCATAACATAATTATATGCAATACCACAAGCAATAATTCCCAATTTCCCTTTATTCTCTTCCCGACAAATATTGAATGAAGATTTCTCGGATGAATCCTGCAACAATGACTGTTTTTCAATCAATGATGCATATTGTCTGCGGGCATTCACAGGAAGAAGTACCCAATGGGTACGCTCACTGCAAGAGTTCAGTTTGTTCTGACCAACAGGTTCCGATGTGACAACACCAGCCCTTGAGTGTGCAAGACGGGTTACAACACGCATAAGAACCGGAAGTTTCAAACTCTCAGATAGGTCATATGCATATTGCATCATATTGTAAGCCTCCTGCTGGGTAGATGGCTCAAGAATAGGAATCATTGCAAACTTGCCGTAAAAGCGTGAGTCCTGCTCATTTTGTGATGAGTGCATAGACGGATCATCGGCTGCAAGGACAACCAGGCCTCCATTTACCCCTGTAATTGCAGAGTTTACAAAAGCATCAGCTGCCACATTCATTCCCACGTGTTTCATACACACCAAAGCCCTTTTGCCCGCAAATGACATTCCAAGGGCAGCCTCCATTGCAGTTTTCTCATTTGTACACCATTTGCTGCGTACATCTGGTGCATTTGCCTGTATAAATTCTGTTATCTCTGTAGAGGGAGTGCCAGGATAAGCATATACTCCACTTATACCAGCATGTATAGCCCCCAAAGCAATAGCTTCATCTCCCAATAATAATCTTGCTGAAACCATATCAAATATGTTTTAAATTGAACAAAGTTATAATTTATAAGGGAGGTTTTCAATAGTAAAATATGCAAAAAGGAGCTGACCATAGGCCAACTCCTTTAATTAATGTTACAATCTGTAAGCGATTATAGCTGTGGACCAGCAGCAACAAGAGCTTTACCAGCCTCGTTACCTGTAAATTTGCTGAAGTTCTTGATGAATCTGCCAGCAAGATCTTTTGCTTTCTCCTCCCACTCAGCTGCATTAGCGTAAGTGTCTCTTGGATCAAGGATACCAGAGTCTACGCCTGGAAGTGCTGTAGGAACTTTGAAACCGAAGAATGGAACCTCTTTTGTCTCTGCTTTGTCAATTGAGCCGTCAAGGATAGCGTCAATGATTCCTCGAGTATCTTTAATTGAGATACGTTTGCCTGTACCATTCCAGCCAGTATTTACAAGGTAAGCAGTTGCTCCAGATTTCTCCATTCTCTTAACCAGCTCCTCACCGTATTTGGTTGGGTGAAGTGAAAGGAATGCTGCACCAAAGCAAGCAGAGAATGTAGGAGTAGGCTCAGTAATACCACGCTCTGTACCAGCCAATTTTGCGGTGAAACCAGACAAGAAGTAGTATTTGGTCTGCTCTGGAGTAAGGATAGATACTGGAGGAAGTACACCAAATGCATCAGCTGAAAGGAAGATAACTTTCTTAGCAGCAGGAGCTTTAGATACTGGTTTTACAATATTGTTGATGTGGTAGATTGGGTAAGAAACACGTGTGTTCTCAGTTACACTCTTGTCTGCAAAGTCTATCTTGCCGTTTGCATCTACTGTAACGTTCTCCAAAAGGGCGTCTCTCTTAATTGCATTGTAGA
>JAZSEZ010000043.1:0-28381 GCA_045531975.1 Candidatus Egerieisoma sp.
ATTCAGTATATGACACAGCAGGAAAATAGTGATATGCGAATCCGTGAACGGCGTAGGCAATCATTGTAGATGAGCCTGAAGCTGAGGCCTGTTTGAGACAACTTCAGTTGTAGAGTTCCTCAGCCGGGCTCAGATACAATAGATTGCTAGCCAGGTGGAAGGTCTGAGCATATCACTTTTTCCATGAAGTGGAACATGCTGAAGAATTGTTGGAATAATCTGTCGGGAAGAGAAGTTCCCGTAAAATTTGTATGGTGGTGGGGAAGTTGTAATAAGAAAGATGCTGACAAAAGTTGCCAGCATCTGTTTATTGTTGTGAATTTGCAATATCCGCAAGTTCTTCGGTAATGGCCTGTTGCCTCCGTTTGTTGTAACCAAGCTTCAGCTCATCCAACAGTTCCTGGGCATTGTCTGAGGCGGTTTGCATTGCAACTGTTCTGGCAGCAAACTCGGCAGTAGAACTGTTCAACAGCAAAGCATACATCCTGCAACGGAGCATATAAGGGAGCAACTGCTCAAAAATCTCACCCTTGGATGGTTCGCAGATATACTCTTGAGCATACTTGCCATCTTCAACTCCTATAGCAGAAACATCAAAAGGCAAAAACAGGCTCTCAACAGGTTCCTGCCTTCCCATAGAATGGAAATGGTTGTAAACCACATATATCTTGTCCGCTCTGCCGCTGCTGTACTCCTCCATAAGTCTGTCGGCAATACGGGCAGCCTGCTCACTTCCAAGCTGCTTTGAGATATTCCTGAAATCATTGCACACCTCATATCCCCACTTGTTTACAGCTGCCGCCATTTTCTCCCCCACCGGCCAGATACTGATATGCTCCACGCCTTCCTTTTTAAGGGCAGAAACTGCAACATCAGCAGCCTTTATAATTTGGGAGTTAAAAGCACCGCACAACGAGGTATCAGAAGAGAGAGCCACCACAATAACCCTCTTGCACTCCGGTTTTGACTCAATGAAAGGAGATACCAGCTTCACCGACGTATCTGCGCAAAGGACCCCCATTGTCTCAGAAAGGCTCTTCTGGTAAGCCATAAGGGCAGAAGAAATCCCCTGAATACGGTGAAACTTTGCAGAAGCCACCATCTTCATTGCCGATGTGGTCTTTAGGGTACTCCCTACAGAACCAATCCTCTCCTTAATTTCCCTTAATGATGCCATAAATTCTATTTGTCTTTCAATTGAGCAATAACCTGAGCCGCTATCCTCTCAATCTCTTCGCTAATTTCTTCATTTATAATACCCTTACGCAACGGCTCAAGAATATCTGAAGCCTCTGCCCTCTTAAGGAACAATGCCTCAAACTCCTTAACATCCTCAAGCGGAATATCACGCATAAGGGCGTGTGTGCCGCAATATAATACAGCAATCTGCTTCTCAACAGGCATAGGTGAGAACTGCGGCTGCACAAGCAGACGGGTATTCTTTCTACCCTTATCCAAAATCTGTGCAGTTACAGCATCCATATCACTGCTGAACTTGGAGAACGCCTCAAGCTCCCTGTACTGTGCCTGATCTATCTTAAGTGTACCAGCCACCTTTTTCATAGCCTTAATCTGGGCATTACCACCCACACGCGACACAGAAAGTCCCACATCAACTGCAGGTCTGTTACCCTGGTTGAACAAGTTGGCATCCAAGAAAATCTGACCGTCTGTAATTGAAATCACATTGGTAGGGATATATGCCGAAACGTCACCTGCCTGTGTCTCAACAATTGGCAAAGCGGTAAGCGATCCGCCTCCCTTAACCTTACCTTTCAAAGACTCCGGCAAATCATTCATCTTCTGGGCAACCTCCTCCCTTGCAATAATCTTGGCAGCCCTCTCAAGCAACCTTGAATGCAAATAGAAAATATCTCCAGGATATGCCTCTCTTCCCGACGGTCTTCTCAAAACCAATGAAATCTCCCTGTATGCAACTGCCTGTTTTGACAAATCATCATACACCACAAGGGCGTGTCTTCCTGTATCCCTGAAGAACTCACCAATAGCTGCTCCGGCAAATGGGGCAAAATACTGCAAGGCCGCACTCTCTGCAGCAGTAGCAGCCACAACAACAGTATAATCCATTGCACCCCTCTTGCGCAAAGTCTCAACCAATGCCGCAACAGTGGAAGCCTTCTGACCAACCGCAACATAAATACAATAAATAGGATTGCCCGCCTCATAGTTCTTGCGCTGGTTAATTATAGTATCAACTGCAATTGCAGTCTTACCTGTTTGTCTGTCGCCAATGATAAGCTCACGCTGACCCCTTCCAATAGGAATCATTGCATCAATCACCTTAAGACCTGTCTGCAAAGGCTCATTTACAGGCTGGCGGAAAATAACACCGGGAGCCTTACGCTCCAAAGGCATCTGAAGCTTCTCGCCATCAATCTCACCCAGGCCGTCAATAGGCTCTCCCAACGGGTTAATTACCCTGCCCAACATCTTCTCGCTTACCATAATGGATGCAATTCTGCCGGTACGCCTTACTGTATCACCCTCCTCAATCTTCTCTGTAGGGCCCAACAGCACCGCACCAACATTATCCTCCTCAAGGTTCATAACAATAGCCTTAATGCCATTTTCAAACTCCAGCAGCTCTCCAGCTCCGGCATTATGCAAACCGTAGATTCGCACAACTCCATCACTTACCTGCAAAACAGTACCAACCTCCTCAAACTTGGAGGTAAGGTCTGCTCCCTGAAGTTCAGCCAATAAAACGTCAGTTATCTCAGAAGGTTTTATATTATCTTTATGCATAACCTCTCTTTTTAAACACAATTTTTATAATTTGCCCAAAAGGATACGTTTCAAATCTGCCAGCTCTCTGGCAACACTTGCATCCATCTGTCTGTCTGCTATTCTGAGTGTAAATCCTCCAATAAGCCTCTCATCAACACGGCTCTCCATCTGCACACTTTTGCTCCCTATATTTTTGCGTACAATCTCTCCAACACCCCCAACAATCTCATCTCCAACAGGTGCAGCAACTGTAAGGGTAACATTTGCTATGCCGTTCTCCTTTTCATACAGCTGGGTGTAAGAGCTCAACATAAACAGCAGGTGCTCCTCTCTCCCGTGATTTATTACCATAACAATAAATCTCTCAAAAGTGCTGCATATATCCTTTACCCCTCCCAATAAAATGCCTTTTTTTATCTTGGAAGAAATTACAGGAGAAGCAATTTCAGCTTTAATCTTTGGATTGGTCTGAAAATACCTTATCAGTTCTCTGGCCTGATTATAAACCAGATCTGCCTGCCCCTGCCCGGAAGCAAACTCCAATAACGCACTTGCATACCTTTTGGCTATCAATCCTATATACATAACCCAGAGATTTACTTATCTTTCATTTCTTCAATCATACGGGCAGCAAGCTCTGCCTGCTCCTTCTCACCTTGCAGTTTCTGTCTGAGAATCTTCTCAGCCACAGCAATTGAAAGAGTAACCACCTGGGCGTGCGCATCACGGATTATAGCCTCTTTCTGAGCCTGAGCCTCTGTGCGTGCATTCTCAATAATGCTCACAGCCTCCTGCTCAGCCCTGGCCTTTATCTGTGCTGCCAATTGCTCCTGTTCCTCTCTTGCCTTCTCCAGAATTTCCCATCTCCGGTTCTCGGCATCCTCTATAATATGTTTGCTCTCCTTTTTCAGTTGGGCAGACTCAGACCTTGCAGCCTGAGCCTCCTCCAACGAACTGTCTATATATTCACGTCTCTGTTCAATGGAGCCCATTATTATAGGGAAACCGAACTTGCATAGCAGGAACAATACCACCCCAAAGGCAATACACATCCAGAACAAAAGTCCCGAATCGGGTTGTAATAGTCCCATAATACAAAGTTTTTATAGAGCCATGAAACAAACTGCAACAGCAAACAATGCGACACCCTCAATAAGTGCTGCCACAATAATCATAGTTGTACGCACTTTATCAGCAGCCTCCGGTTGTCTGCCAATAGCCTCCATTGCAGCCTTACCAATTTTACCAATACCAAATGCTGCTCCAATTACTGCCAATGCCGCACCAAAAGTGGCGCCCAAAATACCTAAAGTTTCCATAAATGTAGTTTTAGTTTAATTATTCAATATTTGTTTTCTTTATTTTCGTTCTATTTGTGTTCCCCCTCTTCTGCGTGCCCTGCGCCCTCCTGTGCCATACCTATAAATACAGAAGAGAGCATTGTAAACACGTATGCCTGCAAGAAAGCCACAAGGAGTTCAAGACAGTTCATAAATATACCCAACATAACTGCCACTGCCGACATTGAGGTATTTACTGCCGCTCCAAGCTTGACTGTTACAAACACTATACATATTAGTATAAGGATTACCGAGTGCCCGGCCATAATATTTGCAAAAAGCCTTATCATAAGGGCAAACGGCTTGGTGAACAATCCTATTATCTCAATGGCAGGCATAATTGGAATGGGAGCCTTCAACCATGTTGGAACATCTGGCCACAATATATCTTTCCAGTAATGCTTTGTTCCAAAGAGATTTGTAACCAGGAATGTTGCCACAGCCAGCACAAGCGTTGCCGCAATGTTTCCTGTTACATTTGAACCTGCAGGAAATATAGGGATAAGTCCCATAAGGTTATTTACAAAAATGAAAGTGAACGCTGTAAGGAGATACGGCGCAAACTTCCTGTAATTTACCCCTACACAAGGTTTTATAACATCGTTCAACAATGACTCTACAACCATTTCCACCCCTGCTACAATCCCCTTAGGGTTGTAATTCACACCCTTTTTCCTGTAGGTGCGTGCCACTCCAAGAATGAGCAATACTACAATGGTGCTGTTTATGAGGAGTCCGGCCACTGTTTTGGTTATTGAAATGTCAAATGGTTTCACTGCAGAACCGTCGGGAAGATGTTCCACTATTTTACCTTTATACTCCCCGTCCTGTGCAATGGAGAATCCCTGGTAAACCTCTCCGTGGTGCAGATGGGATGATGAGAAAACTTTCCATCCCTGCCCTTTGCTGTACACAATTACAGGAAGGGGTATTGCCACGTGGTGCCCCACAAATTTGCCTATGTGCCATTCGTAGCTGTCGGATATGTGCTCAATAACTATATCCTTTACAACCACATCCTTAAACTCCCCATCTCTGGAGGCCCTTGCCGGTACAGACAACAGGAACATTGCCAGCACAACTGCTGCCAATGCCTTAAAGTTCCTTTGCATATAATCAGTGATTGCTGCCATCTGTCTCTACCGAAATTTCTATCCTGTTATTACACACACGCACAAAGCCCCCCTTTACATAAAGGCCTTTCTCCACGCCACCCTCATTATATTTTATCTCACCTCCGTTAAGAGTGGAAACCAGCGGTGCGTGATTGTTGAGAACTGTAAACCTGCCTGCTACTCCAGGAACAGAGACACTCTCTACAGTTGCGTTGCACAAAACCCCTTTAGGTGAAATAATCACAAGTTCCATCAGACAAACTATTTTTTAGCTGTTCCCAGCATCTTTTCACCTTTTATAATAGCTTCATCAATAGTACCCACGTTAAGGAATGCCTGCTCAGGCAAATAATCCACGGCTCCGCTCAAAATCATATTAAAGCCTCTGATTGTCTCCTCAATTGGTACCATAACACCTTTTACGCCGGTAAACTGCTCTGCCACGTGGAATGGCTGTGACAAAAAACGCTGAATTCTGCGGGCACGGTTTACCACAAGTTTGTCCTCTTCAGAAAGCTCATCCATACCTAGAATTGCAATAATATCCTGAAGCTCCTTGTTTCTCTGAAGAATCTGTTTAACCCTATATGCTGTATCGTAATGCTCCTGTCCAACTATATCTGGAGAAAGGATTCTTGAAGTTGACTCCAACGGATCTACTGCAGGGTAAATACCCAACTCTGCAATCTTTCTGCTCAATACGGTAGTTGCATCCAAGTGGGTAAAAGTTGTGGCAGGGGCTGGGTCTGTAAGGTCATCGGCAGGGACATAAACCGCCTGAACAGATGTAATTGAACCTTTTTTGGTTGAAGTGATTCGCTCCTGCAT
Organism: Candidatus Egerieisoma sp.; assembly: GCA_045531975.1. GTDB lineage: Bacteria > Bacteroidota > Bacteroidia > Bacteroidales > UBA932 > Egerieousia. The sequence continues at coordinate 6,032 of JAZSEZ010000043.1, forward strand.
CTGACCCATCTCTGTAGCCAGTGTAGGCTGGTAACCTACAGCAGAAGACATACGGCCCAAAAGGGCAGAAACCTCAGAACCGGCCTGAGTAAATCGGAAAATATTATCTATAAAGAAGAGGATATCCCTTTTCTCACCCTCTTTTCCTGAATCCCTGAACGACTCGGCCACTGTAAGACCTGAGAGTGCCACCGAACGGCGTGCTCCCGGAGGCTCATTCATCTGACCAAACACAAGAGTTGCCTGAGATTTGGCAAGCTCATCATAATCTACCTTTGAGAGATCCCAATCACCCTCTTCCATAGATTTGCTGAACTCCTCTCCATATCTTATAACACCAGACTCAATCATCTCCCTCAACAAATCATTACCCTCTCTGGTACGCTCACCCACACCTGCAAATACAGAAAATCCGTTATGACCTTTTGCAATATTGTTGATAAGCTCCATAATAAGCACTGTCTTGCCTACACCGGCACCACCAAACAGACCAATCTTACCACCTTTCACATATGGCTCCAGCAGGTCTATCACCTTAATACCTGTAAACAGCACCTCCTGAGATGTAGCCAGTTCATCAAATTTTGGAGCCTCCCTGTGGATAGGCAAAGTATTATCCTGTGCCAATGCCTTCATACCGTCTATCTCCCCTCCAACAACATTCATCAGACGCCCTTTAATCTGGTCTCCCACCGGCATTGAAATTGGGGTACCCATAGCGGTAACCTCCATCTGCCTGCGCAAACCGTCTGTAGAATCCATTGCCACAGTTCGCACTGTCTTTTGTCCAATATGCTGCTGAACCTCTATTATAAGCTTCTCTCCCCCCTCACGCTGCACATACAAAGCCTCATTGATTGCCGGAAGATGCTCTCCCTGTTCCAAATTTGGGAAACACACATCTACAACAGGACCTATTATTTGTGAAATATATCCCTTCATTATATAAGTTTTCTAAGTTTCAAAAGTCAGGTAATCCTTACACAAGGATTGTAAATATAGTGAATTTTTGTCCCCCTCCAAAACTTTATTTTATAGCCTCCACAAATCTGTCCTTCCCGAAAATATCCTTTACCACTCTGCACTGTCTATAACCCATTTCCCTTAGCATCAACAACATCTCCTGCCCAAACCTCTCATTTATCTCAAAAAACAGAGCCCCCCCCTGTTTCAATAATCTTCCCGACAGTTGGGCAATTCTACGGTAAAACCTCAATGGATCACTGTCGGGAACAAAAAGTGCCAGATGGGGTTCAAAATCCAGAACATTCTTCTGCATAAGTGCTTTTTCGCTGTCACATACATACGGCGGATTGCTTACAATAAAGTCAAATTCCCCCCCACCGCACACCGCGCAAATTGTTTCCAGTGCTCCGGCAGACAAAATATCACATTCAAAGAAATTTACCCGGCACTTTGCTTCCCCATTGCCACACTCCTGTCCATCACCTCTGCGTACCCCGCAATCTGCGCCAAAACAAATCTCCTGCCCTCGGGCAATACTCAGTGCATCAGGAGAAATGTCACACCCAAAAACCTCCGCCCCAGGCAATCCTGCCGCCACACTCCACGCAATACAGCCGCTGCCGGTGCAAATATCCAGTATGCGTGGGCCTTTACTATTTGAAGTACTACTATCATTTGAAGTACCGCCATTGCTTGCAACTGCAGCAGACTCTGTTACCAGCCTTACCAACTCCTCCGTTTCGGGACGGGGAATAAGCACCCCGGGGGCAACATTAAACTTGTGCCCGCAAAACCACTCATAACCCAATATATATTGTACAGGTTCACCGGTGGAAAGACGCTCCACCGCCATAACAAGAAAAATCTCATCCGCCCCAACCAATTCCCTTCCCGGTTCCACCAGATGCTCATACCCCTTATAACCGGCCAGCATCTCCTTAAGCAACCGCACCGCAATAGCCTTAGCCTCCTGCACACCATAAAGCACAGAAAGCCTCTCTACCGTAGAATCTATAAAAGCCTTTAAAGTCACTACCTGATATTCTCAATAAGTGTATTGAAGAACTCCCGCATAGAGATGCCGGCAGCACGTACCTGGGCAGGGACAAGGCTCATTGCAGTCATACCGGGTACTGTATTGGTTTCAAGGAAATATATCTCCCCCCCCTTAACAATATAATCTATCCTTACCAGGCCGCTGCAACCCATATACCTGTAAATCTTCTCTGTAGTCTCCTGAATCTGCAAAGTAAGCTCATCTGAAATCTGAGCAGGACAAATCTCCTGGCTCTCTCCCAAATATTTGGCCTCATAATCAAAGAATTCCCTGGTGGTTACAATCTCTGTTACCGGCAAACGGACAAGCTCCTCACCCTTGGCATAAATACCGTTGGTGAATTCCTTTCCCACTATACTCTCCTCTATAATTACAGAATCATACTCCTTAAACACCAACTCTATTGCAGGAGCCAGCTCTTCCAAACATTTGACTTTGGTAATGCCAAAACTGCTGCCTCCGTTGGTTGGCTTCACAAACACCGGCAATCCAAGCTCCGCCACAATCTCCTCCACGCAATATACGCTTCCCCTACGCAAGAACACATCTTTTGCCATCTTTATACCGGCGTGCTCAATAAAGCGCTTGCAGGAGTGCTTGTCAAAAGTTATTGCAGAGACATATGCACTGCAGGTATTGTAAGGGACCCCCATCATCTCAAGATACCCCTGCAACAGCCCATTCTCACCAGGTGTGCCGTGGATCATAATGAAGGCCATATCAAATTTGACTTTACGGCCGCCAGCAAAAAAAGAGAAATCGGTCTTGTCAACCTCAACACCCACCGCAAAAGGATTCTCCAGACACTTGTGCGCCAAAGCATCATCAACAACCTCCCCGGCCGGATTCAAAACCCTCCAATTTACCCCCTTAAGGAGAACCTCATACACATCATACCTCTCTTTGCAGATACTCTCCGCAACATTCCTTCCACTCTGAATGGAAACACCGGCCTCCTCCGAATTCCCGCCATATATCAATGCAATACTCTTCTTCATACTCCAAATTTTAACTGTACCTTCACCAATTCGTACTCAATTTTCTTCCCGATAAATACAACTTTATCAGAACCCGAAATAATTGTCTTCCTGCTGCCTGTTACTCTGAGCTGCCATATCATCATCACTTCCATCGCAGTTCAGATTAAGGCTGAAACCCTGAGGTGCCACAAATGCATCATACTTGGTTACCCCCAGTGTGCCGTCTTCCAACACCTTCTTCATAAAGATACCCCAGATAGGAAGTGCCATATTTGAGCCTCCACCAAGTGCAAGACTTGCAAAATGGACCTGTCTGTCCTCTGCTCCTACCCAAACACCGGCAGTAAGTTTAGGTGTGTAACCTATAAACCAACCGTCAGACTGGTCATTTGTAGTACCGGTCTTGCCGGCAACCTCACCCTCCGCCATATATTTGCTTCTGATTCTGGCTGCAGTACCCTCATTAACCACGCCTTTCATAAGATTGACCATAAGGTATGCAGTCTGCTCGCTGATAGCCTCTCTCCTCCTAGGGGTAAATGTAGCCAGCACATTACCCATCTTGTCTTCAATTCTTGTAACATATACAGGCTCTGCATAAACACCCCTTCCAGGGAAAGTATTGAATGCGGAAACCATCTGGTAAACCGGTACATCCGCAGAACCCACACACAAAGACTCCACAGGGTCAAGCCAGCATTTTACACCCATTGTGTGGGCCATATCCACCAGCGCACGCGGCCCGAACTGCTTCATCAGATATGCCGAGATATTGTTACTGCTCTTGGTAAGTCCCCATTTGAGTGTTACAGTCTTTCCAATCCACTCCTCTTTGTCTGTACTCTTAGGGGTCCATATATTCTCACCAATCACAAACGACTGCGGCACATTAACCACTTTATCGCAAGGGGTATAACCACCCTGCATAGCCAAAGTATACAAGAACGGCTTGAATGTAGAACCAACCTGTCTCTTGCCCTGCTTCACCTGGTCATACTTGAAATATCTGTAATTGCCGCTTCCAACATACGCCTTCACATATCCTGTCCCGGGCTCCATAGCCATAAATCCTGCACGCAAGAAAGATTTGTAGTATCTGATGGAATCGTTAGGGGTCATTGTGGTATCAACATACCCCTTGTCATTCCACGCAAACACACGCATCCTTACAGGTGTGTCAAAGCTCTTTGCAATCTCCTCATCAGTAGCATTGTTGCGCTTCATTTCGCGGTAACGGTCGCTCCAGCGGCGTGCCTGTTTCATAATCTGGTCAATTACAGGTTTAGGCACCTCGTTGTCAAAAGGCCTGTTGTTCTTCCAACGCAACTCCCTGTTGAACTGCCTCTGCAAATCTTTCCCCAAATGCTCTGCAACCGCCTCCTCTGCATACTGCTGCATCTTGGCATTTACAGGGGTATATATCTTCAGGCCGTCTTTATCAAGATTGTACTTTGAACCGTCGGGTTTAAGGTTCTTGTTCAACCATCCGTAAAGCGGATCATCCTCCCACGAGGTTGAATCTGCCCTGTAATCCTCAATATTTGAATAATTCTTCCTCTGTGGCTCCTTGGCACTCATTACCCTCTTTATCATATCGCGGAAATGAGGGGCAAGACCCGAGTTATGGTCCTGTCGGGAATAAGAGAGTGTAATTGGAAGTTCCCTTATTGAATCCCTCTCCTCTTTGGTTATGTAACCGTATTTGTGCATCTGCCCAATAACGTGATTTCGGCGCACAAGTGATTTCTCCGGGTTTCGCACAGGGTTATATCTGGTTGGCATATTAACCATTCCCACCAAAAGGGCACTCTCCTCTATATTAAGGTCAATAGGCTGCTTGCCAAAGAAAGTTTGTGCAGCCGCCTTAATGCCATACGCATTGCTTCCAAAGAAAACGGCATTCATATACATACTCAGAATCTCCTCTTTGGTATAGTTACGCTCCAGCTTTACTGCCGTAATCCACTCCTTGAACTTGTTTGTGCCAAGGACAAAATATTTTGCACCAGGGAACTTTCTTGTAACGGTATCACGCGGGAAAAGAGATTTTGCAAGCTGCTGCGAAAGGGTACTTCCTCCTCCTCCCGATGTTCTGTTACCCATAAGGAAAGATTTTACAACCACCCTGGCAAGACTTTTAGGGTCTATACCGCTATGGTTATAAAAACGGACATCCTCAGTAGCCACAATTGCATCTTTTAGAGGCTGTGAAAGCTCATCAAAAGTAACGTATGAACGGTTCTCTATATGAAATGTATTAAGTACCGTACCATCCTCTGCAATAATCTGGGTAGCCAGATTGCTCTTTGGATCCTCAAGCTCCTCAAAAGAAGGTATATCAACAAAAAGGCCCACCAAAAGCAGTGCAAGCAATATCATTACCACCGGCATAAAGGCAATGGCCCAAACCCATTTTATAACTCTTTTCTTATTTTTTATTTCCATAATTTTCCTCCCTGCGGTTTATGTATACTGCTTGAATTTTTACAAAGAACACGCCACAAAAATCCAGACAGCATTTATGAATTTGGCAAAAATAACAATAAAAATTTGCATTTTAACTCACTTTATGGCTTACTTTGCAGATTCTTGAAAATAAGTATGTAATGGGAGAGAATTTAGTTATTGTGGAGTCGCCTGCAAAGGCAAAAACTATTGAGAAGTTCCTTGGAAAGGGGTATGTGGTAAAGTCCAGCTTTGGACATATCAGAGATCTTGAGAAGAAAAATCTTGGTATAAACATAGATAAGGATTTTGAGCCTGTATATGAAATTTCTGACGACAAAAAGAAAGTTGTAACAGAGCTTAAATCTTTGGCAAAGAAGGCAGAGACCATCTGGCTTGCATCCGATGAAGACCGTGAGGGAGAGGCAATTGCATGGCACCTGTTCAACACGTTGGGACTTAAGGAGGAGAACACCAAACGTATTGTATTCCACGAGATTACCAAAGATGCAATCCTTAATGCCATAAAGAACCCACGCTCAATAGACGAGAACCTGGTTATGGCCCAGCAGGCCCGCAGAATTCTTGACCGTCTTGTAGGTTTTGAACTTTCCCCAATACTATGGAAAAAAGTTGCTCCAAAGCTCTCTGCCGGAAGGGTGCAGTCTGTAGCTGTAAGACTTATTGTAGAGAGGGAGAGGGAGATTATGGCATTCAACTCCACCCCATTCTATAAAGTTGGCGGAGTATTCCACCCTGCAACTGCAAACAAGGGGGTAAAGATTAATGCAACCCTCAACACCAGATACAACACACAACAGGAGGCTGAGGCATTCCTTGGCAAATGCAGCAATGCCGCTTTTGCAATTGAGGAGATTGAGAAGAAACAAATTTCAAGAACACCTGCCCCTCCTTTCACCACCTCTGCATTGCAGCAGGAGGCAGCCCGCAAACTTGGTTTCTCCGTATCCCAAACAATGAGGATAGCACAGAAACTGTACGAGAGCGGACTCATTACATATATGCGTACAGACTCCACCAACCTCTCACAACTTGCAATCAACAGCGTAAAACAAGTTATATGCGAGAATTTTGGTGCGGAATACTCAAAAACAAGACAATACAAAACCAAGAGCAAAGGGGCACAGGAGGCACACGAGGCCATAAGACCTACCTACCCTGCAAACCAGACAATTGAAGGTACTCCACAGGAGAAAAAGCTCTACAATCTTATCTGGAAAAGGACAGTAGCATCGCAGATGTCGGATGCCATTCTTGAGAAGACAGACATTACAATTGGAAGCAGCAGCTTTATAGAGAAATTTGTAAGCCAGGGCGAGCAGGTTGTATTTGACGGCTTCCTTAAATTGTACCTTGAGAGCAAAGATGATGAGGAGATGGAGGATGAGAACCAGCTTCTGCCTGTATTGGCAGAGAAGGAGGTAATGGAAAACCTTGAGATTACTGCCACAGAGCGTTTCACCCAAAAACCTCCACGCTACTCAGAGGCCTCACTTGTAAAGAAACTTGAGGAGCTTGGCATTGGCCGTCCTTCCACATACGCCCCAACAATCTCTACCATAACCCAAAAGAGGGGCTACATACTTATAGACAACAGAGACGGAGTTGCCAGAGAATATACCCAACTTACACTTAAAGGGGGCAAAATAACCAAAACCACCAAAACTGAGATTACCGGAGCCGAGAAGAAGAAACTCTTCCCTCAGGATATGGGAATTCTGGTTACCGACTTCCTTGGAAAGAACTTTGAGAATATCCTGGACTACGGCTTTACCGCAAAAGTTGAAGAAGATTTTGATGCCATTGCTGCAGGAAAACTGGTATGGAACAATGTAATTAAAGATTTCTATTCTCCATTCCACTCTCAAGTTCAGCAAACCCTGCAGGAGAGCACCCACACCAATGCAGAGAGGGTACTTGGAACAGACCCTGCAACCGGCAAAACAATGATTGTAAGGTTGGGCAAATTTGGTCCGCTTGTACAGAAAGGGGCAAATGATGATCCCGACAAACAGTTTGCATCCCTTCAGAAAGGGCAGCTTATTGAGTCAATCACACTTGAGGAGGCCCTAAAACTGTTTGAACTGCCACGTACAGTTGGAGAGTACAACGGCAAAACCATTACTGCAGCAGTAGGACGTTTTGGCCCATACATCAAATACGACAGCAAGTTTGTTTCTCTGGGAAAACTTTATGACCCCCGCACAATTGACGAGCAGAGTGCCATAGAACTTATAGAGGAGCACCAGAAAAAAGAGGCAGAGAAATTTATTGCCCATTTTCCCGACGAAGATATCCAGATACTCAACGGCCGTTTTGGTGCCTACATCAAACACGCTGGAGAAAATTACAAGATTCCTAAGGGAACCGATGCCAAAACTCTTGATGCGGCTGCCTGTCTTGAAATTATTGCAAACACAAAGCCATCGGGAAGCAAAAAGACAAAAAAATAAGATAATGGCAGGGATTTGAGCCCTGTAATTGACTGCAAAGGTGCCATCTGCGGGGAAAATCTCCCCTCAGGTGGCTTTTTTCTATTATAAACTAAAAATTTTTTATAAATTTGCGTTGTTCACTTACAAATTATTAGGATAATGCAAAAATATCAGATAGACGAGATTGATCAGAAGATACTTTCATTTCTGGTTAAAAACGCAAGAATGCCATTCCTTGAGATAGCAAGAGAGTGTGGCGTGTCGGGTGCTGCAATTCACCAAAGGGTTAAAAAAATGGAGACAATGGGTATCATTACCGGCTCCAGACTGTTGGTAAAGCCTCAGACTCTTGGACTTAATGTTTGTGCATTTGTAGCCGTAAACCTGTCTGAAGCAAACAAATACCCTGAGGTAATAGACAGTCTCAAACATATTCCGGAAGTTGTAGAGTGCCACTTTGTAACAGGAAACCACTCACTGTTGCTTAAAATTTACTGTACAAACCACGACCATCTGATGGAGATTCTTATCAACACCATCCAGAACATTCCTGGCGTACACAAAACCGAAACAATGATTTCATTGGACCAGGCTATTGAAAGACAGGTTTGGGTTAAAAGTTATCCGAGCAAGAAGAATTCTGCAAAGAAAAAATAATACGGGCCATAACCATATCTTCTGGAGTTGTAAGTTTTATATTGAACCTGCTGCCGGGAGCCGTGACAACCTTATATCCGCTACTCTCCACAACAGATGCATCATCTGTAAATGTTGGAGAGTACGGTTTTTTATAGCACTCCTTAAGTGTTGTAGAATCAAATACCTGCGGGGTCTGCACAAACATATACTCATCGCGGTTTACAGTCCTTGAACCGTTTGGCATACCGTCATCTCCGTATATACGCACCCTCATAGACTCAATTGACGGCATTACAGGAATAACGCCGGCAACTTTCTCTTTGGTAAAGTTGTATCCTATAAGCGAACGCAACATCTGCTCCGGAACAAATGGCCTTACACCGTCGTGTACAGCCACTATTGCCCCCTGTGGGACATACTCAAGTGCATTTTTTACAGAGTGGAATCTTGTAATTCCCCCACTTACAATTGTATGTCTGAACCACAATCCGTTCTCAAAACAATAGTTTCTCCAATACTCTTTGTACTCCTGCGGCAAAGTAATGATTATGTTTGCGTTAGGGAAAACACTTCTGAACATTTCAATAGTTCTGAGAAGTACCGGTTTGCCCTCAAGCTCAAGAAACTGTTTGGCTGTTTTACCGCCCATTCTGGCCCCTATTCCACCAGCAGTTATAATAACATATAGATTTGAAGAATCCGTTGCTGCCATTGTTTGAGAATTTTATAAATAAAATACAGGCAAATATACCAATTTATAGGGTAATTTTTTGTAATTTAGCAACCCATTATAGCTTGATTTTTTATAAACGTTTAAATACATATTACAAGTGAAAGAGATTAAAAGGGCACTCATTTCCGTTTACTATAAAGACGGTTTGGAAGAGATTCTTAAAATCTTGGCAGAGAATAATGTAGAGATTCTTTCTACAGGTGGTACCTACTCCTTTTTGGAGAGTTTGAACATTCCGGTAAAAAGCGTTGAGTCTGTAACCGGCTATCCGTCTATCCTTGGTGGAAGGGTAAAGACACTGCATCCTAAAGTATTTGGAGGTATCCTTAACAGAAGAGACCACAAGCAGGATGCTGCAGAGATTATGCAGTATGAAATCCCTTCTATTGACCTTGTAATTGTAGACCTTTACCCATTTGAGGAGTATGTGGCTGCAAATGCATCTCACGAAGGCATTATTGAGAAGATTGATATTGGAGGTATCTCACTTATCAGAGGTGCAGCCAAAAACTATAACGATGTTGTAATTATCCCTTCAAAAGATTCTTACGGCACATTGCTTTCAATCCTTAAAGAGAGAGGTTGCAAAACCACTTTGGAGGAGAGAGAGTACTTTGCTGCTCAGGCATTTAATGTAAGTTCACACTACGACAGCGCTATCTTCAACTATTTCAACAGAAAATTTGAGATTCCTTCTTTCAAGGTTAGCGAGCAGAAAGCACAGACTCTAAGATATGGTGAGAACCCTCATCAGAAAGGCACTTATTACGGAGCAGAAGGCTCACTTCCAAAACAGCTTCACGGAAAAGAGATTTCTCACAACAACTTGCTTGATATTGAGGCTGCTGTTGAGCTTATCTCAGACTTTGCAGACACTACAGTTGCAATTATCAAACATAACAATGCCTGCGGATGTGCAAGTGCCGCAACCACCCTTGAGGCTTGGGAGAAAGCTTTGGCAGGAGACCCTGTATCTGCATTTGGCGGAATTATTGTTACCAACCGTCAGGTAGACAAAGCTACTGCAGAAGAGATGAACAAAATCTTCTTTGAGGTTGTAATTGCTCCTGGTTATGACGCTGATGCTCTTGAGATTCTAAAATCAAAGAAAAACAGGATTATCCTTGAGAGCAACAACGTAACCCCTACCCCTATGAAATTCCGTTCATTGCTTGGCGGTGTTCTGGTTCAGGACAGGGATGCACACGTAGAGACTCCAGAGGAGCTAAAACCTGTTACAAACAAACAGCCTCGCCAAGATGAGATTGAAGACCTTATCTTTGCAAACAAACTTGTAAAACATACAAAATCCAACGCAATTGTTCTTGCCAAAGGGAAACAGCTTCTTGCAAGCGGCACCGGCCAGACTTCAAGGGTAGATGCCCTAAGACAGGCAATAGCAAAGGCAAAATCATTTGGATTTGACCTTAACGGTGCTGTAATGTCATCAGATGCATTCTTCCCATTCCCAGACTGCGTGGAGATTGCCGCAAACGAGGGTATCAGAACCGTTATACAGCCGGGCGGCTCTATCAGAGACAATGAGAGCATAGAGTTCTGCAACAATAATGACATTGCAATGGTCATTACCGGCATCAGACATTTCAAACATTAAGAACCCGTTTGAGGGAAGTGAAGGAGATTAAGATATGGCATTTTCATTTTTGACACAAGAATTGGCTATTGACCTTGGAACCGCCAATACAGTTATCTTTATGAATGATAACATTGTATTGGATGAGCCTTCCATTGTTGCTATAGACCAGCATACAGGCAAGCCTATTGCCTACGGCCATAAAGCCAGACTGATGCACGAGCGTACACACCCCAACATCAAGACCATCCGCCCTTTGAAAGATGGTGTGATTGCAGACTTCAACGCTGCAGAGATGATGATTAGGGGGTTTGTAAAGATGATAAACAACAAACGCTCTCTGTTCACTCCAAGCCTTAAGATGGTGGTATGTATCCCATCGGGAAGTACCGAGGTGGAGATTAGAGCTGTACGCGACTCTTCAGAGCATGCTGGCGGCAGGGATGTATATATCATTTATGAGCCAATGGCTGCTGCCCTTGGTATTGGACTTGATGTGGAGGCTCCTACCGGCAATATGGTGGTAGATATTGGAGGCGGTACTACAGAGATTGCTGTAATTTCTCTTGGCGGTATTGTATGTAAAGAGAGCATAAGGGTTGCCGGAGATGTGTTTACCGCTGAGATCCAGCAATATATGCGCCAGCAGCACAATATCAGAATTGGAGAGATTACTGCAGAACTTATTAAAATAAATGCAGGATGCGCTCTTACAGATATTGAGGATGGTCCGGAGCCATATCTTGTAAAAGGTCCTAACCTTATGACAGCACACCCTGTAGAGGTATCGGTTACCCCTCAGGAGATTGCCCATTGCTTGGACAAGTCACTTGCCAAAATTGAGGCGGCTGTACTTGCGGTTCTTGAGCAGACTCCACCTGAGTTGTATGCCGATATTGTGAACAGAGGTATATTCCTGTCGGGAGGAGGAGCACTTATAAGGGGATTGGACCAGAGATTGCAGGAGAAGATAAATATCCCGTTCCATATTGCAGAAGATCCTCTTAGGGCTGTTGCCAGAGGCACCAGCATTGCCCTTAAGAAAGCAGACAAACTCACATTCCTAATGAGATAACAAAATGAGAATACCTCCTTCATTACTTCTTGCAGTGGGGAGGTTTCTCCTTTTTATCCTGTTGGAAGCCGCCTGCATTTTTATGGTAAGCAACAACGGGATGGTACAGCGCTACAGGCTTATTGGCAAATTGCGTGAGGTACAGGGATTTTTCTGGGAAAAGCTGGTTGCAATAAATGAGTATTCTTCACTTAAAAAGACAAACGAGCAGCTCTCTGCAGAAAACACCCTCCTTATGGAGAAGCTGTTCAAACAAAAGGAGATATCCGCTGCCATTAACGAAGACACCTTAAAGGTGCCTTTCTCTTTTATCCACGCCAAAGTTGTAAGGAATACCCTCAATACTACCCATAACTACATTATCATAAACAAGGGTAGCAATGACGGGGTAGAAGAGGATATGGGTGTAATCACCCCATCAGGTGTTGTGGGAATTACCAGAGGTGTAAGCGAGAATTACTCATATGTACTTTCATTTCTGAACACCAGCCAGCAGGTAAGTGCAAAAATAGGACACAGCAATACTTTTGGCCCGTTGAGTTGGGAACCGGGCAAAGAGAAGGTGGCAGTATTGAATGAAATACCCCAACACCTTCAGGTAAAACTGCAGGATACGGTATATACAAGCGGTTATTCCTCTTTTTATCCTCCCGATATCCCTATTGGCCTGGTAACAGGCTCCAAAGTTATAAACGGAGTGCATCTGAGGGTGGATGTGGAGCTGCTGCAAGATTTCAGGAGCCTCAACTATGTGATGGTTGTAAAAAACAACAATAAAGACGAAATAGAAAGACTGGTACAGGGAGCACAATAATATGGATGTAAGGTTAAAATATGTTACCTTGGCGGTACTGCTGATAGTATGTCAGATATTACTGAGTGAGTATGTAAATATCTGGCCAGTCCTTTATATTGCCATATTCCCCCAGTTCATTATACTTCTTCCCCCTTCTGTAAACAAATCTGCACAATTGCTTATAGCATTTGCTCTTGGTATTGCAATAGATATATTTGCAGATGGAGTACTTGGACTTAACGCTGCCGCATTGGTGGCTATGGCATACACCCGCCCACTATTTCTGAAACTCATCCTATCCAAAACAAATTTGGATACAACAGACAATCTCCCCCTATTGCCCAGGACGGTGGAGATTCAGAAACTTGCCTTATTGAACGCCATAATGCTGGGCATTTTCTTTCTGGTATATGTTCTGCTTGATTCTGCAGGCTCTTTTACATTCTGGTATACACTATTGAAGGTTGTACTGTGCATAATTGCAAATACCGCACTCTCTGTGGTATGCAGCATTGTATTGTTTGAGAAATTCTTGAGATAAGGACAATGGAGAAAAAGAATGTACTTATAATAGGGGTTCTTGTTGTTGGGCTTATTCTTATAGCCCAGCTGTTCAATTTGCAGATACTCAACAAACAATACAAAATAACAGCAGAAAACAACGCATATAAATACATAACCAGATACCCTGTACGCGGTCTCATTATGGACCGCAATGAAAATATCCTTGTAGGCAATAAGAACACCTACGACATTATGGTTACCCCCATTGAGGTAAAAGCGTTTGACACCCTTGATTTCTGCTCAATCTTTAATTTGGACACCCTTGAAGTGAGGGAGCGCTTTAAAGAATACAAACGCTTCCGCAGAAAAATAGGATACCAGTCCCTTACTTTCCTTAAACAGGTATCAAGTGTACAATACAGCATTTTTATAGAGAAAGCGTATAAATTCCCCGGATTCAGCGCAGTATCTAGAACCTCAAGAAACTATCCGTTTGCTGCCGGAGCCAACTTGTTTGGCTATGTAACAGAAGTGGATTCTGATTTTCTGAAAAAGAATCCAGAGTACAGAAGCGGAGACTATGTAGGTGCATCTGGTCTGGAAAAGTCATATGAAAATGTACTTAAAGGGGAGAAAGGATACAGCATTCTCCTAAGAGATGTACACAACAGAATACAATCCAGCTTCGCCGACGGAGAATACGACAAGGATGCCATTCCCGGAAAAGATATAATATCAACCATAGACGGCCACCTGCAACAGTATGGAGAACAGCTGATGCAGAATAAAGTGGGAAGTATTGTTGCCATAGAACCCTCTACCGGGGAAATCCTTGCCCTTATTTCAAGCCCCGGCATAAACATAGACCAGCTTGCCTCCATAAGCAAACACTACAAGGAAATTGTAAATGACCCGTACAAACCTATGTTTAACAGGGCTGTAATGTCTGCTTACCCCCCGGGCTCCGTTTTCAAACTTGTAAATGGTCTTATAGGGTTACAGGAGGGTGTACTCACTCCTGAGACCCGCTATAATTGCAATCTTGGGTATTATTACGGTGACCGTAAACTGGGATGCCACGCCCACCCCTCTCCATTGGACCTCACCCCATCCATAATGATGTCGTGCGACGCATACTATTGTTATGTATTCAGGAATATTATTGAAAACAAGAAATACGCAAGTGTATCTGAAGCATTTGACAACTGGAGGGAGATGGTTATGAGCTTTGGCTTTGGGCGCAAGCTTGGAAGCGACTTCCCGGCTGAACTTGGAGGCACACTCCCAACCTCAAAAACTTACGATAAAGTATATGGGAAAAACAGATGGAGAGCACATTCCATCATCTCACTCTCCATTGGACAAGGTGAGATTGGAGCTACCCCTCTTCATCTGGCAAATCTGGCTGCCACTATAGCAAATAGAGGATATTATTATATACCACATCTTGTTAAGGATTCCCCAGACACTACCATACACCAGCGCTTTAAGGAGAGGAACTACACTATGGTAGACACCTCCCATTTCCACAAAGTTATACAAGGTATGTACCAGGCAGTAAACTCCCCTGCCGGAGCAGGTGGAACAGCCCGTCAGGCTCACGTGGAGGGATTGGATATATGTGGCAAGACCGGAACCGCACAAAACCCGCACGGAAAGGACCACGCAGTATTCATCTGCTTTGCCCCAAGGGAAAATCCCAAGATAGCAGTTGCCGCATACATAGAAAACGCAGGCTTTGGAGGAACCTGGGCAGCCCCAATTGCCTCTCTTATGATAGAAAAATATCTCACCGGGGAGATTACAAGGCCAGATCTGGAGAAACGGATGAAAGAGGCTGATTTGTTAAGGAATGTACCTGTAAAAAAGAGATAACACAATGAGAAGTTACCGATTTGGCAAAATAGATATTCCGTTGGTATTATGCTACCTCTTTTTGGTATTTGCAGGCTGGATAAACATCTTTGCATCTGTATACTCAGAAGAGCACAGCTCTATCTTTGATATGTCCCAAAGATATGGAATGCAGTTTATATGGATAATAACAGCATTCATACTGGCCGCATCAGTGATTTTTATTATAAACCCCAAAGTTTACAGTGTTCTCTCCCCTCCAATATACATATTTGTATGTATTCTGCTCTTTGCCGTTATATTTCTGGGAAAAGAGGTTAACGGCTCCCACTCCTGGTTTGAGTTTGGTAAAGTAAAATTCCAGCCGGCAGAGATATCCAAAATAAGCACATCTTTATTCCTGGCATATATAATGAGCAAATACGGATTCAGATTAGGCAGATTCAGAGATGCTCTCTCCGTAGCTCTTACCATCCTTATTCCAATGGCTCTAATTGTAATGGAAAAGGAGACCGGTTCTGCTTTGGTATACTGCGGTTTTATCTTCCTGCTGTACCGCGAGGGGCTTAGCGGGTGGTTTCTGGTTTTTGGTATACTTGCAATATTGCTTTTTGTGGTAACCCTTGCAGTATCCCCAATTGCTGCCATTATAATATTGTTTGCCATTCACGGAGTTGCAAACGGCATTTTTACCGGCACATTGGGAAAACACCTGCTGGCAATAATACCTGTCTGCACATTACTCGGATTCTTGCCAAGACTTTATGAGGTTGAATGGCTTGGGTTCCTGAGCGCTGTTGAGGCGCAATATGTTGCTTTGGGAATTGTAATGCTTGCTGCAATATGGTGCTTGTGGAATTTTATCGGGAAGAAGATGAAACATCTCAAACTGCTGCTTGTGAGTTTTCTGTGCTCTATTGCACTGGTGTTTTCAGTAGAATTCATATTCCATAAAATTCTTCAGCCGCACCAGAGGGCCAGAATTGAGAACCTGCTGGGAATTACAGAGGATCTTATGGGGGCCGGATATAATGTACACCAGTCCAAGATAGCTATAGGCTCCGGAGGATTTACCGGAAAAGGATTCCTTGATGGCACCCAAACCAAATTTGATTTTGTGCCGGAACAGAGTACAGATTTCATTTTCTGCACCGTTGGAGAAGAGTGGGGATTCCTGGGTTCGGTTACTGTAATTGCTGTTTATCTTTTCCTTATTATAAGGCTAATTGTTCTTAGCGAACGGCAGAAGGACAACTTTGCCCGCCTGTACGGCTATTGCGTTGCGTGCTGCTTCTTTATGCACGTTTTTATAAATATAGGTATGACAATGGGACTTGTACCAGTAATTGGCATACCACTACCACTGCTCAGTTACGGAGGTTCATCGTTATGGAGCTTTACCGTACTGCTGTTTATATTTATAAAATTGGATATGGAGAGATGGAGGTAAAAAAAGAGGTGCTTTTAACAAGCACCCCTTATTTTATCTTACCTTTCCTAAAACCAGACAAGAGTTGTGGCCTCCAAAACCAAATGTATTGTTCATTGCCACATTAACCTCTCTTTTCTGTGCCTTATTCAATGTGAGGTTCAATTTGTAATCTATCTCCGGATCTTCCTCTTTAAAGTTGATTGTTGGAGGAATAATGCTGTTGCAGATTGCATCAATACAAGCCATTGTCTCAATTGCTCCAGCACCTCCCAAAAGGTGACCTGTCATAGATTTTGTAGAGCTGATATTAAGTTTGTAAGCGTGCTCTCCAAACACTTCCTTAACAGCCTTCAACTCTGCAATATCGCCAAGCGGCGTAGATGTTCCGTGAACATTTATATAATCCACATCCTCAGGTTTAAGTCCCGCCTCTTTAAGAGCCAGTCTCATAGCCTCCTTAGCGCCCTCTCCGTCGGGATGCGGAGCTGTAATATGGTGGGCATCTGCACTCATACCTGTTCCCAAAACCTCTGCATAAATCTTTGCACCACGTGCAACTGCATGCTCATACTCCTCAAACACAAGAATACCTGCACCCTCACCTATTACAAAACCGTCTCTGGTTTTATCAAAAGGTCTGCTGGCTGTAGTATACTCATCATTGTTTGTAGAAAGAGCCTGTGCAGAGTTGAAACCGCCAACACTTGCTACAGTTACACCAGCCTCAGAGCCACCTGTAACTATAATGTCGGCCTTGTTCAATCTGATCATATCAAAAGCATTGGACATAGCGTGGGCAGAAGATGCACACGCAGAAACTGTTGCATAATTAGGGCCCATAAATCCATATTTAATGGAAATCTGGCCTGCAATGATATCAGGAATCATCTTTGGAATAAGAAATGGGTTAAAGCGAGGAACTTTACCTCCCTCGCAGTAACCCATAATTTCCTCGGAAAGGGTTTCAATACCACCTATTCCTGAACCAACTATAACACCAACACGCTTTTTGTCTATTTTCTCCAAATCCAGTTTGCTGTCTGCAACAGCCTGATCAGCTGCCACTGCCGCAAACTGTGAAAAGCGGTCCATCTTTCTGGCCTCCTTTCTGTCAATACCAAAAGCAGTTGGATTAAAATCTTTTACCTCACAAGCGAATCTGGTTTTAAAAAGGGATGCATCAAATCTGGTAATCTGGCCTGCTCCGCTTACACCATTGTTAAGATTAGTAAAATACTCCTCCACACTGTTACCAAGCGGGTTTACAGTACCCAAACCTGTAATTACAACTCTTCTCAACTCCATAGATTCTCCTAAGATAATTATTTCTGGTTAGCCTCAATATATGCGATTGCGTCGCCTACTGTTGCAATTTTCTCTGCAGCCTCATCTGGAATTGTAATCTCGAAAGCTTTCTCAAACTCCATGATAAGCTCTACTGTGTCAAGAGAATCAGCACCTAGGTCTTTAGTAAAGCTAGCCTCTGGTGTAACCTCAGCTGCATCAACGCCCAATTTGTCAACGATGATCTCTTTAACTTTAGAAGTAATATCTGCCATGATTAAAAAAAATTAGTTAATAAATAAGTTTATAATTTTAGTTATTTTCACCTACTACAAAGCACAAAGGTAATAAAAAAATTAAAAAATGGTTATTTTTGTAAAGATAAACGCATAAACTAATGAAGAATCTGGCAATATTTGCATCGGGAAACGGCTCAAATGCTCAAAACATATCAGAACATTTCAACAGCAAAAACACAGCACGTGTAAAAATCATAATCTGCAACAAACCAGATGCATACGTACTGGAAAGAGCAGCCGCCCTTGGAATTCCTTCATTTGTGCTTACACGTGAAGAACTCACAGCAGAAACACCTTCTGCCCTCCTTGCCCTACTTAAAGAACAGGAAATAGATTACATCATCCTGGCCGGCTACCTTCTTAAAATTCCTGTCTCCCTGGTAGAAGCTTACCCCGGACGTATCATAAACATACACCCCGCCCTGCTCCCCAAATTTGGAGGCAAAGGGATGTACGGCCGCCACGTGCACCAGGCCGTAATAGATGCATCCGAAACAGAATCCGGCATCACCATCCACCTTGTAGACTCCCACTACGACTCCGGCTCCATCCTCTTCCCGGCCCCCTGTCCTGTCCTACCTACGGATACACCGGAAACCCTGGCCGAAAGAATACATTCTCTGGAAAAGGAGCATTTTGCACGCATCATTGAAGAGTACATTAAAAAATAGAGTGATACCAAACAGTACCACTCTTTATATCATCGCATTCTATAAGCCTCGTTAAATTCTTGTCTTTTAAATTTTCTATTTCTGGAATTGAATGCTACTAAACTTGTTCTAAATAATGAGTATATTGATGAGCAGTCATATAAATTCAATGTAACTGTTGCTGTTGACGATAAAGATAATAGCAGCCAGTACATTACTTTGGACCGTAGTACTTCATTAGACACAACAACTGCTCGTTACAACGCTAAGAATGAGGCTATTGCTAATGTTGATGCAATTAAAGTTCTTAGAAAAGAGGGTACAGCTCTTCAGAGCCCAGTAACTTGTAAAGTAAACGTAACAGTTAAAGACCAGTGGGGTGTATCTACAGTAATCCCTGTAAACATTACTGTAAATCCTATCCAGTAATCTTAACCTGACGTTTGGATTATAAAAAAAGAGGGAGGCCAAATGGCCTCCCTCAATTTATTACAATGTGTACTTAATTCTTAAAAATTAGTTCTTTTTAAGAGTTACTTTGATATCTGATTTAGTAGTTTTGCCCCACATATCAGTTACCTGAAGCTCTAGAGTACACTCTACATCGTTAGCAAGAGCCTCAAAACCACCGTTAGAATCTGGTCTTCTCTGTACAGTAAATGCAGACGCACCATCTTTAGTTGTTGACTCAGCAAATGTAGTAGTGGAAATATCGCTGTCTAGTTTCAAATACTGTTTAGCCTTGTCATCTTTAAGAACAACTTTAACACCTTTAAGTCTAGCATCAGTTCTTTTAGGGTACCCAGCTTTAATAGATCCGTCTGTCATGTAAGCATAAACTGGAGCAACATTATAAGTTGAACCAAATACGTCTTTAGCAATTAGACCTTTCAAGCTAACCTCAGTTAGATCAGTGTTTGAAATGCTTAATGAAGCTGCAGCTGCGTTCAAAGTACCCTCAGCAATCTCAGATTTAACAGTTACATTAAATTTGTAGATAGCTTTGTGAACGTGAGTATTACCCAATGGCCATACAGAAGCTACAAACTCTCTAGTTGCGTATGCATTCTCAAATGCTACATTTGATGCGCCAAATACTGGAACTGTGATATCACCATTAGATACCAACCAAGGAGTATAATAACTTGTTGTGCTATTTGGAAGCAAATAAGCTGTCTCGCTGAACTGCAATCCATCAGAAGCTTTAGTTACAAACAAGTTGTACAAGTTGTAGTTAACAACTAAACCATTAGCAGAACCATATACAGTAACATTGTTACCTGAGAATAGATCTGACTTGTTAACAATTGTAGCTGTAGGAGCATCAATTGAAACTAGTACAGGAACCTCATAGTCATAGTTGCTGCTTGTGTTACCAGGCTTATTGAATCCTAGAACAACTTTATAGCTATTGTTGTAAGTTGGGAATGCCTGAGCCGGGTTAAATGCGAATCTTACATACAACTCAGTGTGGATAGTTGTTGTACCTCTTGTAATCACAGCAAATGTGCCATCAGCTTTCTTGTAATAGAACTCTGGAGCGATCTCAGCAATCCAGTTAAGCTCGTTACTTGCAAATTTGTTAGCAGCTACAGCGCCTTTACCATATTTAACACCATCAGCGCTACCATCTCTAACGATTACAGATTTAGTGTCCAATACTGTATTATCATTCCAAGTCCAATATATAACATTTGTAGTAGTTCCTCTGTTTTTCATCTCAAATGTAGGAAGAGCGTAATCATCAGCTACTGCCAATAGGTTCTGTAGGCTACCAAGTGCAACATATTTAACAGTCTCCTCGCCTCCAACATCTGGATTCTCATTCTGGATAGTCCAAGATACGTTGCTCAATGAGCTCTGTTGAGCTTTATAATCAAATACTGCTGTAGTAGTTACAGCGCCAGAGTTAGCAGTAGTGTTGTTATCCTCATATACAGTACCGTCAACCAACATATAGCTAACTTTAATTGCTAGAGGACCGTATGTAGAAGTAGAAGCAGTAAGGATATCACCATTGATTGAAGCACCCATAGCTGCAGCCGCATTCTGGTTAGCAAAAGAGAAGTAGTATTTAGAAACATAGTCCATTGAAGAGAATACTTTAGTCAAGTCAATGCTTCTAGTGCCATTATCGCTTATATTAGTATTAACTGAAGGTGCAGTAACTGCTGTGCTCTCATCAATTTTAATCACGTACTCTGAAGCTACAACCTCATCATACATATTGGTAGTTGCCAAAGCATAAACAGCACCCTCTCTCTTAGTCTGATTGGTCTCTGAGAAGTTTGAAGGAAGACTGATTGCCAAATCATATACACCTTCATTTTCAGACTTAGCTTTTGTCAATGCGTTCTCAGTCATATTAGGAGTAGCAGCTCCAAGAATATAAGGAGAATTTTTCTTAGAGTCCATCAATTTGAAAGTATACTGTGTAGCATCAGCAGAAACAGGGTTTACAATTACAGAAATCTTAGAAGTTGTATTGTACAAATAACTGTTTTGTGCGTAGTTTACGTTATTGAACTTTTTAGCTGCAGTTAGTTTACCATAATATACTGCAATTGGAGCATCAGGAGTTACATCAACAATTTTGTTCTTCTCTTGACCAACTGCAGGAGCTTCCAAAACGATTGGTTTCAAGCTAGTGATGATTGCAGTTTTAGGAAGTCTTACTGTAACGAACTCAGCGTTCTCGCCGTCAACTTTCTCCATAACGTTCAACTCCCAGTACAAAATCATATCAACAACGTAAGTCTGAGCACCGATAGCTGATTTCTGAGTGTCAACGAACTCCTCAGCCTCTGCATCCCATACCATCCAGTTGCCTGCCTCGTTGATATAAGGAGATTTACCGTCTTTACCGTCAACGCCGTCTTTACCGTCTTTACCGTCAACGCCGTCTTTACCGTCAACGCCGTCTTTACCGTCTTTACCGTCAACGCCGTCTTTACCGTCAACGCCGTCTTTACCATTAGTACCATTTACGCCATCTTTGCCGTTAGTACCGTTGATACCGTCTTTACCGTTCTGACCGTCTTTACCTTTAGCACAGATACCTGTATCTACGCCATCAATAATCCAGTTGTTGGTCTCAGGATCAATAGTGATGATAGTACTTTTACCGTCAGCACCGTTAGTACCGTTGATACCGTCTTTACCGTCAGCACCATTAGCACCGTGTTTAACAACGTATGACTGACCGTTGCTCAACTTGAATGTAATACCTGTTGAAGACTCTGAAACGCTGGTAACTACAGAACCTGCGTCAACAGCTGCTTTCAAACTCTGTACAGTCTGCTCCAAAGATGCAAGCTGACTGTCGATTCTCTCAATGTCCTCATCATATTTGTTACAAGCAACAAACATTACAGATGATAGAGCGAATGCTGCAAGCAGCATTAGTCTAAAAGATTTTTTAATCATAATGAATTGTTTTTAATTAAAATAAAGTGATTGTTTGTATTTAGTTAGTTATTTGCTTTCACCTTTTTAAAAGCTGCCCAGATGCCTCCTGGAGGCTTGTGGGCCTGGTTTTTCAGTTTCCTTTTGCTTAAGTCTTTTATCCTGTTTTTGTGTTTTTAAA
>JAZSEZ010000004.1:0-6050 GCA_045531975.1 Candidatus Egerieisoma sp.
CACCACAAACGATTACAACGGCAACCAGAGCAAGAGCAAACCGCAAGCAATGCTTTTTCATTATTTTTTTCTCCCTTCTCCAATAGAGGAAAGCAAGAGGGGCTTTCAACCCTCCTGCTTTATCTCCGCCTTGTATTTATAATAAGTGTTCCGGGCCACTCCTGCAAGTTTCATACATTCTGCATCCGTCAAGGTTCCTTCAAAATCCCTGCTGTGCTTGCGGATAATCTCTTTTGCAGGTTCCGCTTTCTTGACGGTTATCTTTGAACCTTTTTTCAGTCCTCCCACACGGCCTTGCATTCTTGCCGTTTCAAGGCCCTCTTTCGTCCGCTGGTGCAAGTCCTGCACTTCCTTCTCTGCCTGTTGGAATGCAACCTTGATTTGCTTCTCTGCAAGGCTCATAATGTATCGGTTGATTGCATTCGCCATTGCTTGCATAAATTCGTCGGTTGCTTCATCGCCAGTTTTCACGGCTTCTATCTGCCTCTTTGCGGATTCCTTGTAAATCTCCGTATTTACATAAGGCTCCTTGATAAACTCCAACTGAACGCCCATTTGATAGAGGGCCTGATACTCTGCGAATCCCTCCGCCTCGTTTCTACTCATACGGCTAACACTATCAAAGACTAGCAGAACCTCTACACCCTCGGCAATATCTTTCTGAATCTGCTTCAAGAGGGCTTCATACCTCTTTCTGCCGTCAAACTTTGTCCCGGTGTATGCTTCCTCTACAATGATTGCATCGGGGTATCTAGCCTTTATATTCCTGATTTGGCGTAAAATACTTTGTTTGCGTTGGCTGATACGGCAGTAAGCATAAATCTTTTTCATTGCTTCTTTCCCCTTTCTGTATCAAAAGAATCGTTCGTTTCTCTTGATACTGCTATTATAGGGCATAAAGGGGTATTTGTCAATAGGTTTTGATACTTTTTCTTGATACGTTTCTTTTGATACTATGCTGATACAGTATCACTCTTTTTCTGTGTCTGTTCTATACTGATATACTCCTACCTTCAACCCGTTTGCTTTTGCTAGTTCTATCATATTCTTTGTGCCTCTGCTCTCTCCGTCCCAATAGGCTAGTAAAGCATCTGCATACTTTGCCATTGCTTCATTTCGCCTAGGCCCTGCACTCCTACCATACCTTTCCCATTCTGCCGGGAACCGCTTTATACTATATCCTTTTTCCTTTGCATACCTTTCCCCTAGTGCATCGGCCCCTCTGGCCCCTCCGCTGACTATCTCTATATCATCCTCTATTCTGGATAGTTTATAATCTGCATAGGCTTTCAAAGAATCATAATCATCATAGGTTCTGCATCCGGCTATTATCACTCTAAACAAGGAAAAAAACCTCCTACTTGCAAATTCTGATTTTCTTTGATATAATTCTTCCATCAAAAGAAAGGCGGTGCCTCCTATGGCAAAGAAAGAACGCGACACCAGCAGAGATAACACTTCCTATAACACCATAACCGTTAAGTTCATTGCTGATTTTATCAAGCAGTATGCGTCCAAGGAACAACAGGCATCCTTCAAGAAGTCTGCATTCCCGATGATGTATGCGGTTCCTGTGCTGGATGATAACGGCTTGCAGAAGGTTATCCCGGCCCACACTTCCCCCACCGGCAAGCAGATGAAGGCCAAACTTGCAACCAAATGGACTATCCCTACCTCTGAAAAGCAAGAGCAGGAATTCATTACTGCACGCTATGACACCAAGAAAGATTATAGCCATATTCACGCTAAAATGTGGCTGGTTGCTGAAATGGCGGAAACCCTCAAAGCCAAGGGATATAAAGATTTGATTCCGGCAGAGGGCCAGAGCAAGGAAGAAGCCCAGAGTGCAAGCCTGTTTGACTTCATCAAAGAAGAAAAATAATTCTGAACCAACAGAAAAGGCAAGAGTGCATAGTGTTGCACCCTTGCCTTTTTTATTTCTTCCTCTTGAACCATCCGAAAATACCTTTTCTTTCTGTGCCGTCAGAAATAAGCAGAGTTCTTCCGCTAGACTGTTGGAGCAATGCCTGTTGCTCCTGCACTCTTGCAGTTAGTTTCTGTGTGTTCTCTGTCAATTCCATAACCCGGCCCATCAAGTCTAACATTTTAGAATCTTTCTCCCGGCTGTGTCTGCGTTCTTCTTCTAGTTCTTTCTGCAAGCGTTCTATCTCTATTCTATATCTTTCTAGTTCTTCTTTATCTTCTACTGTTTCCTTGCTCTGTGCTGGTTCTTCTTTGCTTTCCGCTTGCTGTTCTGGTGCTTGCTGTTGCTCTATGAAAGTGGGCTGTTCCTTCTCTGGTTCATCACATAAAGAAATATCTATGAATTTCATTCCACCTTTTTTGACAAGGCAATGTGATAAAGAACCTTTCAGCATTGTATAAACCTTTGACTTGCTGATACCGTGCATCCGTGCATACTCATCAACTGATACAAGTTTCTTTTCGCTCATCGTGCATACCCCAATTCTTCACGCCTTGCATAGTATCTCTGCATATCTGCGTCATTTTCTCCTAGTATGATAAACTCAATATCAGTTATTTTCCGGCCTGTTTTGATTGCCTCATACTTCACTTTTATATCTGTGTATGTGTTTATATCCTCCATTGCAGGTTCTAGCACATTCACTCTAAAATCTTTGAAATTGGGGTATTTGTCGCAGTCTATACGCAACCTTATTTCTTCAAGGCTGAATCTCAATCTATACCCTTTTGATTTATAACTGCGTAGGAATTCATACAAGCGGATTCCATACTTGCTTTTCATCGGCAGAATATACTCCAACTTGTAATTAGTGTAGAAAGAATGGAGTTCAAACAGATAAGGCCGGATGTAGGAGTCAATATGCAAGCGGACTTCTCCTGCATTCCTGTCAATCATTGCACCGCTGAACCAATGCGTTATTAGTGTTTTTCCTTCTTCAAGTTCAATAGTCAGTTTATGATTGCCTAGATTCTCCATCACTTCCCGGACATACTGATAATAAAAGCCTGACTTGCCGTAAAAGTTGCAAGCCTTGCAAAAGTCCCGGATATTGAAAATGTATTCTGTATCTGCTGAATCACTAGGCTTTATCTTGCTGATGATAAAAAGAATTGCTTTCTGCTCCATCAGCGAAAGGGAATAATGCGTTTTCTGAATGAGTGCATTTCCCTTCACAACTGACATACTTTGAGCGGAAAGCATATCCCTCTTTGTCTGAATCTCCTGTGCCATTTCTCCCACCTCCGCCAATAGTATAGCATACATTCGCGGAAAAGGGAATACCCCACCTCCCAATTCCCTGCTAAACCCTGTGGATAACCCTGCTTTTGGCTTCTCTGGCCCTACTTACTGCATCTATGTATCTTTATTTATAATAGACATAAGTTCCACTGCTACTAGATAAATATGACAGCAGACTTTATAAGAATATTTATATTTATTTTATCTATTTAGTGGTTGCTGGAAAAAAGCCAAAAAAGGCCCATAAATCAAGGCTTTTTCGGCATTTTTTGATTTTCAACTGGGAGGAATTCTGCACCTATTGGGAGGAATTCTGCAAAAGTGGGAGGAATTCTGCTTCTTCCACCTCTCCAACTGGGAGAAATTCTGCAATCACAAGGGCCTTTTTCCTGCTCCAACTGGGAGAAATTCTGCGATAAATGGGAGGAATTCTGCTACTGACTGGGAGAAATTCTGCAAGCCCTTTTCGCTGGCCTGTTTCATCCTGGCACTTGATGCAGAATCCAGAGCCAAGAGCAAGCAGAAAATCAGATTTGCGTTTTAAGGCACCTAGGAGGCGATTCTAGGCACCTCCAGCCTGGCCCTAGTGTATTTCCCTATCCAAGAGGCAAAGAGCGTTAGAAGGGCATTTCTGGGCGATTTGGAGGCATTCGCTTTTTTTCTGCCTTTCCTGCTGTGGTTGCAGGTTCGTTTTCTGCTGGCCTAGGATTCCATATTACCTTGAATGGCCGTCCATTGAAGCAGAATAGCCCCTAGTTTCTGTCCTCCCATTCCACCTTGTTCCCACCATTCAAGAGCGAAACAAGGGAGGATTCACTAACTTCTTTACGCTCTGGCCTTGCCTCCTGCGGATTCACCATAATATTATTTTGTTCTCTTTTATTCTATCCTTTATTTGTTATATCTGCAATGGTTGCAGGTGTATTACCTTCAATGATTGCAGGAGCCTTTCCTGCAATGGTTGCAGGTTTCCTCCCACATTCTTCATTACCTGCAACGGATGCAGGAATATCTTTTCCTGTTGTGGTTGCTGGTTTAGATTCTCCTGCAATGGTTGCAGGTTTTTCCGCATTCTTTTCCTTTGCTCTCTCTGCATCCATCTTCTTTCCATCTTCTCTGATTGCATCAAAATTTACCTTGATAGATTCACCATCACTATGATACAGCCAGCCTCTTTTTACTAATGCTTTTCGTGCATTGATATATGATGATTCCCCAATACCGGCCCTTTGCAATATCCATTCCTGACTAACATAGAAACCCGGTTTTGTGCCTATCAATACAAGCATAATCCGCAACTATGCAGAGGCATTTCCAAGAGTGTAGAAAACTATATCCGCCATCCTTTGCGGTATTAGATAAAACTATTCATTTTCTTCTAGGTTTTTCTTTCCTTGATGTTCTAATTTCGGAGCCTGTTTCATTCCGTTTCTTTACCTCCTTTCACCGTATCTTATCGCCTTTTGCCGTCCTATTCGTTCTTTACAGGCCAGCACAAAAAAGCATCAAGAAAATAGATTTTTTATCTGTTTCTCTAAATCCTGCAATGGCTTGCTAGCATTGTTCTGCACTTCAACTGAAACATTTTTCATTACGGCTTCAACTGCTTCTTGCTTCACTTCTTCTAATGCTTTCGCTAATGCGGTTTCTAATTCTCTATCATAAGCACTATCTCTTAATGACTGATGCACTCTATTCCATTCTTTTGCTTCATCAGACATAAGATAACTATATTGTGCCATTGTTCTATTATGAAGATGATTCATTGTATTTTTCTATTCAACTAGCCTTTTATAAGCATCCATATATTTACCCATCTTGCCGGGCCTCCTTTTTACTGAATAAAATCCATCTAATATAACCGCCAACTGTCTAGCCTCTGGCCTCTGCGGTTTCTTTCAAATACTCTATTTCGCTTTGTGTTAAGCGGATAGAAAATACTTTTTCTCTTTTTTCTTGCATTATATCTAGTCCTTTCTTTATTTGATAGCAGGAGAAAGCAGGAGAATGGAAACATAATAAAATGCTCCTGCCTCTATCCATTCTCCACTAGTATATAAATTTTATTATGTTTCCTTTGTCCTGCTTTGTCCTGCGTTTTTTGCTAAAAAAATATAGAACCGTCTTTCAGAATCAATTCAACATTTGGTGGGAGCCTAGGCCACGACAAACCCCATATCAAAATACAAAAAAATTATTTTCCCGAAACCTCATTATTTTGTATTTCTTTGTCTTACTTATATGATACCAAAATTTTTTGAAAAAATCAAATAAAGTGGCTTTTGTGCTGGCCCTCTGGCCCTTTCTGCTGGAATATTCCTCCGCCTGTTTTGCCCCTCGGGCGTTTGTTCTGGCCTCTGTGCGTCCCTCCACCCAGACGATAAGAACGCAGAGGCCAGAACAAGGGAACCCGGAAACTGCTGATTTATGCCAATAGCAAAAGAAAAAGGGGCCTCTTGCCCCTCTTACTTGCCGAAATACTTTACACTATACGATTCTTCCTGCACCATCAACCAGCAGGTTTTGCCGTGTTCGCAGGTTGCCGTCATCACTTGCATAACTCCTGATTGTGGGCTTGCATAGCCTGACAATGCCCCATCAATCGGCATAAATTCGCTAGAATAAAACCTTGCTTTGTAGCAGATGCAGTCCCGGCGGAGGAACCAATAGCCACCCCACACGACACCACAAACGATTACAACGGCAACCAGAGCAAGAGCAAACCGCAAGCAATGCTTTTTCATTATTTTTTTCTCCCTTCTCCAATAGAGGAAAGCAAGAGGGGCTTTCAACCCTCCTGCTTTATCTCCGCCTTGTATTTATA
>JAZSEZ010000083.1:0-123339 GCA_045531975.1 Candidatus Egerieisoma sp.
CGTCGTCACCAGACGATGAATTTTCTCCCTTCGCTCACCGCCTCATCCTCCAATTCGCTCAGGCCAGTGTTTACCCTCCGGCATTATGCAGATTCATTATATGACACAACAGGGAAATAGTGATATGCGAATCCGTGAACGGCGTAGGCAATCATTGTAGATGAGCCTGAAGCTGAGGCCTGTTTGAGACAACTTCAGTTGTCGAGTTCCTCAGCCTGGCTCAGATACAATAGATTGCTAGCCAGGTGGAAGGTCTGAGCATATCACTATTTTCCCTGTTGTGGAATATGCTGAAGAAGTGTTGGATTAAACTGTCGGGAAAATAATTTTCTTCCCGACAGTTTTTGTGTTTATAGGGTTTTTGGCGGATACATTGCATCCCACCAGGTTGGGTCGTTCTGGAGCCATTTGGCAAACCAGGCAAAGATGGTGTTTTGCCATTGGATACGTTTGTTGTAGTCAAGAATGTGGTGGTTCTGGTCTTTTACAAGTACCATTGAGGTCTCTTTGCCCAAAAGTTTCAGGGCGGTGTACATCTGAATGCTCTCTCCAACCGGTACGTTGGTATCTGCATCTCCGTGCAGGAAGAGGATAGGGGTGTTCACTTTTTGGGCGTTGTAAAGCGGGCTTTGTTTTACGTACAAATCAGTTTCAGACCAAGGGTAGCTGTTTGCCATAGATACCTCGCTGTATGAGTAGCCCCAGTAGCCTTCTCCCCAGTAGCTGGTGTGGTCGCTTATGCCGGCGTGGGAGATTGCTGCGGCAAAGATGTCTGAAATTGTCTGCAGGTACATTGTTGTAAAACCTCCGTATGAGGCACCAATGCAGCCTATCTTGGAGGCATCTACAAATGGGTGCTCTTTGCAGAACTGTTTTGTTCCCTCCACAATGTCATCTGCTGGGCCGTTCCCGGCAGTATTCACGTGGCGGGCAGAGAACTCCTGCCCGAATCCTGTTGCTCCGCTTGGGTTTATAACGTATACAACATATCCCATAGCGGCATACAGGTGGTGCGGATATCTGCTCTCAAAGTTCCTTTCTGTAGGGCTGCAGCCGCCGTAGTAGTTTATAATAAGAGGGTATTTTTTGTTTGCATCAAAGTTTGCAGGTAGGTAGTAGCGGCCGTTAATCTCGTCCCCTTTGCTGTTGGTAAAGTTCCATCCCTTGCACTCTCCAAGTTTTACACCATTAAGTATCTCTTTGCTCAAATCTTCAAGCAATGCTGTTTTTCCCTTCTTCAAATCCACCATATACGAGCGGTCTGAGTTTGATGCCCCCTGGCCGTACCATACCATTACCGGTGCAGTATCAGCAAGGGTGAATCTGTTTACCAAATCTTCCGCTACAAGAAGCTGTTCAATCTTGCCCGATACAGGATTAAGCTTGAACAGGCTTATCAAATCTGTGTTTTCTGCGGTAAAGTAAATCTGTTCGTCATATCTGTTCCAGATATAACTCCCCACATTAGGGTTGAAATCTTTAGTAACAGGATTTATCTTTCTGGTGGCAAGCTCCATTATATATAGCTGGTAGTCATACATACTTGGGGTCTGCCCCTCTTTTACATTCTTTCCAATTCCGTCCAATGCCTCAGGGGAACCGCTTATTGCAATATGTTTTCCGCAAGGTGAGAAGCGTGCAGAGTTTATGAATCCGTCATTCTCTACAAGGGTGTCAACCTGCATAGTGGCAATATCCATCATATACAGTGAGTACAGGGTAGTAGGGCGTTTCTCAAGTCTGCTGTGGCTGGTCATAAACAGCACTTTTTTACCGTCAGCAGAGATGTCTGATGTCCACATATTGCGGTATCCGAATGTGATAGGCTGCATAAGACCTGTAGCCAGATCATATTTTGCAAGGTATGTGCGGTTACGCCATCCCGGTTGTCTGTCATCCGGTTCAATCACTTCATATATCTCCTCTTTCTCTGCAGGTCCTTTCTGCTCAATGGAGTACAGAAGATAATCCTCCGATGGGGAGATCTGGAAATGACCGTCGGGAATATTAGCCGCAAAAATACTCTCTTCTCCTGTTGCCGGATTTACTGTAATAATGTTTCTCTGGCCGTGTGGGGTGGTTTGGGTGTAGTAGTAAAGGGTGCTCTTTGGCATCCATCTGGCCCCCTCTCCTCTTGGGGTTGAAACTGTTCCGGTAGAGAGTTCTGTAATGGTGGTGCTACGCTGGGATTTGCCATTGGGAAGACCAGTTGAATAGTTGGTAATTAGATATTTGCCGCAAGGGGAAAGTGAAACTCCCTGGAAACGGGTGCCGTGAAGCACATCCTGCAGGGTATAATCCCTGAACCCGTCTTCCCTCAAAGAAAGGATACCATCCTGCTGGCACTCAATGCTTATCTGCGGAGTACCTGTGCCGGCAAGGTATTTTACCACAACAGAGTGGGATGCGGGAATGAGTTCCAATTTGTTTCCTTGCAGTTTTTTCCCGTTTATATATATGTGATAATTATCGGCCCCCTCTACCTTTATTTCTCCTTTGGCAAATCTTTCATTTTTTAGGGTAAAGCCAATCAGGTTCAGTGAGTTTTCTGGTGCATCTGTTGGGGCAGATTCTACTAATGGGGCATTTTCAAGCGCCGTAAATGAGAGGTATGTGTCCAGTACACCTTTCTCATTATATGGTTTTCCGTTTACATCTGTGGGGTTTGCCATATATGGCTGGCTTATCACATAAGGACCGGCATATTTGAATCTGTTTACTTTCATAGTCTCGCCATTTGCAAATAAAAATCCCGTAAGGGCAACAATTGTAAGCAATAGTTTTTTCATATTCAATTTTTTAATTTTCACGTTATAGGGATGAGAGGAATTTGGCAAAAGCGGTATAGTTTTTCCTGCAATCCCATCTCTCTTCCCACTGCCGGCGTGCTGCAAGGGCAAGGTCAAACTCCGGCAGCTGCAAACTCCTTAATATCCACTCCTTCAGCTCTTGTGCAAGCAGCTCTGCGGTAAGCTCCTTAGGGAGAAGTTTTCCGCAACCGCATCCCTGTGGGAGCAGTTCTGCCACACCCCCAACATTGGTGGCCATTACAGGGGTTCCGTACGACAGTGCTTCCATTATGGATACAGGAATCCCTTCAGAGCGGCTTACCTGAACAAACAAATCTGTATAGTGGGTCTGGTAATACTCAAGTACTTTGCTGTGAGGCATTGCCCCAAGAAAATTGAAAGCAATAGGGGTGGTACTCCCAACCTCTTCTTCTGCAGGTCCGTTCTGCATCAGATACTCCTTAATTGGTTCAAGCAGCGGACCATCTCCAATATGGGTCCAGCAAAGGTGGTTTATTCCTTTCTCTTTAATTGCTGCCGCAAGTTCCTTGTCCTGTTCCAGAATGATGAAAGCGCCTGCAATCAGATGTACCCTCTTAAGCTCTATCACATTTGAGCAGCTTACAATATTGTATGCCCCGGTGGAATCTGCCTGATTCTCTTTAAGCGGAACAGGTGCACCCAAATTTGGGCAGGCATCGCTGTGGTACGAACTTCCAAGTCTGAATACCCTAATCTCTTTTGGCTGGCAGGAGTAATTTTTCTCTATATACCTTTTCCCGTTTTCAGAGATTGGAACGGCATAGTCAATGGCCCTGTAAAGCATTTCCCTAAACGGAAGATACCCCTTGGCCTCTTCATAAATATCTGATCCGTGGAATCTTACCACAAAGGCAGGAGAATTTTTCAGCCTCTTCTTAAGGAATGGGATAGCCAGGGCAGATTTGTCACCCCAATAAAAATATGCAACGCTGCTCCCTTCCAGCACCCGGAGCACCTCTTTCATCCTCTTCCTGTTCCCCAGAATGGAACGGAGAATGCACAGATAAGTTCCCCACAACCAAATCTTCTTTTTATTTGAATAAATCTTCTTCCCGATGAATTCCTTCACAGCAAACCCAACCGGTGCGCAGCAGAAAACGCCATCTGAAATAAGGGCCCCTCTATCCTTGTGGTCACTTTTCAATAATGGGGGGTGTACAGTCACATTCTGTGGCACCTTGCGCACCATTTCACCCTCGTCTCCTTCCGGAATATATAAAGGGAATATTTCTACACTTTCAAATTCTTGTGCAGTAAAATTTATCTCATCCTCAAGGAATGTCTCACCCTTTCCGTAGGGGAATGTATTTGTGAAAACTGCAAGCCTTTTGCCCATATTCCAATCAACAGTTTACCGTAAAATATTCATTTGCATATATGCAAATATAGTGAACTATGTTTGTATATAAAACAACAAGGTCCGCTTTTGGCGGACCCTGTATCATATCAGACAAATGAGAGATTATAGTTTTGCGAACTCAATGTCGTTAACTGCTCTCTTAGCCAATTTCTCATCTTTCTTAGCAACCTCCAACATCTCTTTAGCCTGAGTGTTGTTACCCTGACGTGCAGCAATAATTGCTTTCAAGTAAGATTTGCAAGGACATTTTGCATTTGCAAGGATAGAAGATGCTTTGCTTAGGTTGTTTGTAAGAACGTTTGCAAGAGCCTCATTGAATGAGTTAGCACCATTCAAAGCAGCAACTGCACCGTTGTAGTCACCTTTAAGAATCAATAGAGCACCCATATTTGCTTTAGCCTCTTTAAGGTCGCCAGCTTTTGCAAGATTCTCTGCAGCAGCATCAAAGTTACCCTCCTGCATTGCAACTACAGCCATATTGTTGTAATAGCTTGCAGATTTGTTATCCATTTTAGCCAAGTAACCTTTAGCATCGTTAGTATTCTTGTTTTTCAAGCTGATAGCAGCCAAGTTGTTGTAAGCTCTGCTGCTGTTGTATTTTTTTGCAGCTGCTTTGTAAATCTCAACTTTCTGTGACTCTTTGTCAAACAAAGTGGCACCGTAAAGAAGAGCCTCCTCATCCAACTCGTTGATATTGTCGTTGATTAGCTGTGTAAGCTCCTCATCAGTCCAGTTTTTGTAATCAACGTTAGCAATGAATCTTGCTCTACGCAATGCAGGAAGAACCTCATCAGCCAAAGTTTTGAATACAGCAGACATATTTTTGATCTCACGCTCTCTAACTACAGGATCTGAATACATAGAAAGAACTCTTAGGATAAGCTCTTTGTCCTGAATGTCTGAAGCCTCAACCAACTCCTGGAAACCCTCCCAGTCCTCAGAAATCTGAGAAACGTTAAGAGGAATATCTTTTACCTCTGCTTTTTTAGAGATAACTTTAACAAAAGCTTTCTCTGCAGATTTTGCTCTGTTTGCAGACAATTTGCTGTTCAAGTTCTCGCTTCCGTCTGGTGATGCGTATGCAATGATATCGTTAGAAACAATAGTTCTGCGCTCGTGGTTTTTAGCGTCTTTCAACCACTGCTGGAACTCTTTCATCTGCTCAGTCTTAAGCTGGTTGTTTCTTACGTTAGACTGGTTGATTGTGTAAAGAACCTGAGACTCTTTCTGCTCTCTGATAATCTTCTGGTAGTTGTCAGCCTCCATTGAAGGTGTGCCCTCCAATTTTACAAGCATGTAAGTGCAGTTTGTACCGTCTGCAATCTTGTAGTCAATAGGGAACTCAAAAGATTTGGTTTTTCTGGAGTTATAAACAGTAGCTTTAAGTTTAAGAGCTGCTTTCTCCATACCAGGTTTGTAGTCAAATACTACAGCTCTTGATGCTTTGCCACCATCTTTGTAAGAAATGACATTGTTGTTATCCATTACTTTATCACCCTGAAGAGTGAAAACAGGACCAGCAACCTCGCCACCAGCATAAACCATTACTGGAGTGATCTCCAAAATAGCCTCGCTTAGGAAATATTTTGCAGGGAACTCTACGGTGTAGTTAGCTGCAATTTTGCCGTTTACTGCCTCCAAAACCTCTGGAGTACACTCGGTATTTACCATCTCGGCGTATTTAGCCATTTTTGATGGATTACCGCAAGCTGCAAGCATTAGAGCCATGCAGGCAATCATTAGAACGTGTTTTCTCATATAAGTTAAATTGAATTATTGATAAGTTTCTATATAAATCGTACAAATATAACTAATTCCAATCAATTTTGGAATTCAGGTACTCCAAATCTTCTAAAGTATCAACTGCGTGAGTCTCATATTCTGTTTCCGCAACTCTGATTTTCAAGCCGTTCTCTATCCATCTGAGCTGTTCAAGTTTTTCTGTTTTTTCCAGAAAACTTTGAGGCATAGAACATATCTTCGCCAATGTGTCAGCTCTATAACCGTATAATCCTATGTGGCGGAAATATGGAGTATTTTGTACATACTCATCAGTAACATCAATATCCCTTGGAAACGGTATAGGGGTACGGCTGAAATATATGGCATTCTTGTCCTTATCAAGAATCACTTTTGGGGAATTCTGGTTAAACAGTTCCCGTTTGTCCTTCACCCTTTTTACAAGGGTTGCCAGCTCTACAGAAGGATCATTGAAACACCCTTCCAACTGCATCAGCTGCTCAGGGTGGATGTATGGTTCATCACCCTGCACGTTTATCACAATATCAAATGTTTCACCGCTCTCCTGCATATAGTTTTTCAGGGCCTCATAACACCTGTCCGTACCGCTATTATGAGATGTTGATGTCATTACAACTTTACCGCCAAATTCCTTTACGGCATTGTATATCCTCTCATCATCTGTTGCAACGCAGGCATTCGGGAATGCCTTAACAGTTTGTTCGTAAACCCTCTGAATCATAGGTTTCCCGTTAACAATGGCCAAAGGCTTTCCCGGGAAGCGGGATGAACCGTATCTGGCAGGTATCAAAGCAAGTATATTCATATGTGTACAATTATCTTCCCGATAGGGCAATTTTGAACAAAAGTACTAAAATTGCCTTTTATGCTGTAGAAAATTTTTAACTTTGCCGATTATGGAATTACAGAATTTAAAGCAGAGGTTTGATATTATAGGCAATGATCCGGCCCTTTTAAGGGCGCTTGAGATTGCTGTACAGGTGGCCAATACAGACTTGTCTGTACTGGTAACCGGAGAAAGTGGTGTAGGTAAAGAGGTGATTCCGCAAATCATACATCAGTTCAGTGCAAGGAAACACGGTACATACATAGCAGTAAACTGCGGAGCCATACCTGAGGGTACTATAGATTCTGAGTTGTTCGGACACGAAAAGGGTTCATTTACAGGTGCATATGAAACGCGTAAAGGATATTTTGAGACAGCCAACGGTGGTACCATATTCCTTGATGAGGTGGCAGAACTTCCCCTTACCACGCAGGTAAGACTTCTTAGGGTGCTTCAGACAGGAGAATTTATTAAGGTAGGTTCTTCCAAGGTGCAGAAGACTAATGTAAGGGTTGTTGCTGCAACCAATATCAATCTGCCTCACGCAATAAAGAACGGAAAATTCAGGGAGGACTTATACTATAGACTAAATACAGTTCCAATTGTTTTACCTGCGTTGAGGGAGAGGGTTGCAGACATTAACCTTCTATTTACCAAGTTTGCGGTTGATTTTGCGCAGAAATACAAGATGCCTCCTGTAAAGCTTACTCCGGCATCGCAACAGTTGCTG
Organism: Candidatus Egerieisoma sp.; assembly: GCA_045531975.1. Lineage (GTDB taxonomy): Bacteria > Bacteroidota > Bacteroidia > Bacteroidales > UBA932 > Egerieousia. Next base: position 7,509 of record JAZSEZ010000083.1, read on the forward strand.
TCGCAGTACAGATGGCCCGGCAACGTAAGACAACTTAAGAGTGTGGCCGAGCAGATGTCTGTTCTGGAGGAAGAGAGACTTATAGAACCGGCAATCCTTCATAAATACCTTCCAGTAGATGGCCCTGAGAACCTTCCGGTTTTAGGTGGTGACCATTCGGGTGCGGAATTTATGAATGAGAGGGAGAAGTTCTATATGGCATTGTTGCAGCAGTTGCAGCACGAGGTGCAGAGTCTGAGACAGGATGTGGAGAGACTGCAGGGTGGAAAAGCGTTGCAACATACCATTGCGGAGGGAAGTGCATTGCCTGTGGTGGCATCACCAAGTCCGTTGCTGCAAAATACTCAGGTTGTTGCTTCTGATGAGAGTGCAGATATGGCGGTAATCAATGCTGCAGAAGTTGCAACATCTCTTGTAGGGCGTGAAAAATCTTTGTTGAATACGGCAGATACCCTTACGGTAGATGCAGATTATATAGAAGATCTCTCTATCCCGAACGCCACTGATGCGCTTATACGCAAAGCACTCAAGAAATTTGACAATAAGAAGGATGCTGCTGATGCTTTGGGAATTTCAGAGAGGACCCTTTATAGAAAAATCAAGGAACTACATTTGGAGGAGGAGTAAATATGGGACAACTCAACAAGATTTTGCCGCTGGTACTTGTTTTTGTGTTGGCGGGATGTGGAATCTATAAGTTTAATGATACATCAATAGCACCAGATGTGCATTCCATATCTGTGTACAATATAGAGAACAAGGCAATGAAGGTAAATCCTACATTGAGCAATACACTTACGGTTGCCTTGCAGGACCAGTACAGGAAACTTACCAAACTGGAGATGTTTGAGGAGGGAGGAGACCTGGAGGTGAGCGGATATATAACATCATATGAAGTTACACCTACTGCTGTAACTTCGGCGGAGGTTGCAGCGCAGAACAGACTTACCATTACTGTAAAGATAACTTTCAAGAACAACAAGCACGAGGAGGAGAATTTTGACAGGTCCTTTGCTGCATTCCAGGACTTTGATTCATCAATTTCCCTCGATGCGGTTGAGGCGCAGCTGGTAGATGAGATAGTTGAGATTCTGGTAGATGATATTTTTAATGCAACAGTAGCAAACTGGTAGAATTTGGAAGCTCAGACTCATATAAATGATCTCCAGGTGCCGCAATTGCAGGCACTTGTAACAAGGTACCCTTGGTTTTCATATGCCAGGGAGGTGCTTTTGTGCAAATTGGTGGAGATTGAGCCGCAGTGTCTGGAGAGCAGGTACAAGGAGTCGTTGGTGTTTTTCCCAATGAGGGAGAATGTGTTTTTGCAGTGCAAGGCGGTTGTGGCTGCAAAAGCTGCTGAAGAGGAAAGTTGCACAAATGTGGATTTTACAGAGCTTCTGGATGCTGATGACCAGATTGTGGAATCTCAGGTAGTTGAGCCTTTGGAGGAGCTTAGTCTTGAGATTGACTTTGGTGTTGCAGAAATGCCGCAGGGTTTGGAAGAGGATCTGGTTATTGAGCAAGAATCTGCCGGACCGGCAGTAGAATTGCAGCCGGTAAAACCCAGAGTGGTTGTTGTAGGTGGTGATTATTTCACCAAAGATGATTTTGCCCAGTTGGATGAATCTGAAAAAGTGCCGGAAATAAAGCTTGGAGCGCCGGCAGACAATGTGGAGAGAGAGGTGGGATCAGACTCCGGTTTGGAGTATGTTGATTTTGATTCACTTGATTTTGTTACAGAAACTTTGGCTGGAATTTATGCCGATCAGGGGTATTATGACAAAGCTATAGAGGTTTATGCAAAACTAATTTTGCTATATCCAGAAAAAAGTACTTACTTTGCAACCCTTGTAAACGAAATAAAGTCAAAAAATTAATATAAATATTATGTATACAGTTATTGCTATCCTTATTGTTATTGCAAGTGTTATCCTAACTCTTGTGGTATTGGTACAGAACTCTAAAGGTGGCGGATTGGCTGCTAACTTTGCAGCAGGCAACCAGACATTTGGAGTTAGACAAACTGCTGATTTCCTTGAGAAAGCAACCTGGACTCTTGCAATTATAATTATTGTACTTTGTATTGCAGCAACTGCTTTTGTTTCAACAAGAGTAGAGGAGAACAATTCAACTTTGATTCAGAAGATTGAGAACACTGCACCAGTGGCTCAGCCTCAGTTCCCAGTTGATGCTGCAGCGCCTGCAACTGAGGCACCTGCAACAGAGGTTCCTGCAACAGAGCCCGCTAACTAATATAACAGTTTTGTTATATTTGGCATTTAGGTTGGTTGATTTTTTCGCTTGGTGATAAAATCTTGTAGTACAAAGGATTGCTAAGAGAAATATAACCTATGAAACCTTTTGGGAGTGAAACTTTCGCTCCCTTTTTTTTGTTATTAGGTACTATGTGATACAAGGTAGTGTTAAAAATAAATATATTTGCAATACAAATAACATTGTATAATAAGATACTTGAAAACAATATTAAAATTTATGCTATGAAAAAGGTGGTTAACGTAGGAATTGGCGGAAGAAGTTTTGCTATGGATGAGGATGCTTATTCAAAATTGAAAAAGTATCTGAATGCATTCAGAAGCAAAAGCAAACTGGGCCTGCAGAGCAAAGAGGTAATGGATGATTTGGAAGAGAGGATTGCTGAGCTTTTCTCTGAAACTGTAACGCAGTACAGGAATGTGGTGGATATACTTGCAGTTGAAAAGGTAATAGCACAGTTGGGTATGCCTGATGGCGAGCCTTATCAGGAAGAGGGCAGTGATCCTATTTCGGAAATTTTTAGTGGAAACAAGCCTACAAAGAAATTTTACCGTAATCCGTACAACAAGTCAATTGCAGGAGTATGTTCCGGAATTGCTGCTTATCTTAATATAGATATTCTTCTGGTAAGGATTGTCTTTATAGTTGCATTGTTTATGGGATCTGCAGGATTCTGGATTTACATCATATTGTGGATTGCGGCCCCATTGGCTGAGACTCCTGCCCAGAAATGTGAGTTGTTCGGACTTCCGGTTACAGCGGAAAATCTAATGAAGTTCTCATCAAATAAATGATATGGCTATTATGGATTCAAATGTAGACAATATTAAATCTCAAATGCGTAAAGGTGTTCTGGAGTATTGTATTTTAAGTACTTTAAGGAGCAAGGACGCATACGCCTCTTCGCTTATAGGGGAGTTGAAGGAGGCAAGAATGATAGTGGTTGAGGGTACATTATATCCGTTGCTCACCAGATTGAAGAACCAGGGCTTGCTCAGTTACAGATGGGAAGAGAGTACACAAGGTCCCCCAAGAAAGTATTACTCCCTCACAGATAAAGGTCATGGCGCCCTTTTGGAGATGGATGCTGCCTGGCAAGAGGTTGTAGCTTCTGTAGAACTCATTAAAAACAGGTAAATATGAAAGAGGTATTAAATGTGAGTCTGCAAGGTTTTTCCTTTACAATAGAAAAGGATGCCTTTGAGTTGCTTGAGAGTTATCTCTCAGAGTTGAAAGCCCATTATGGAGAACAGGAGGAAGAGGTTGTTAATGATATTGAGGAGAGGATTGCTGAGCTCCTTATAGAGAGAGGGTGTACGGACGGTTCCATTGTTCAGATATCACATATAGATGAAATAATAAAGATTCTGGGACGTCCAAATGAGATTGAGGATTCACAAAGATCATCGGGAAGCAAAGTGAAAAAAGGGATATTCAGGGATACACAGAATTGCGTGGTTGCGGGTGTGTGCAGCGGTTTGGGTGCCTATTTCAAAATTGATGCGGTTTGGATGAGGGTTATATTTATTCTTGTAGCACTACTTCTTACTACCCCTTCATTTTTCTTGAGCGGATTTTTGGGAATACATATAGGTTGGTTCGGTTTTATGGTGCTGGCATATCTGGTATTGTGGCTTATTATGCCTGAAGCCAAAACAATAAGCCAAAAGTGTGCAATGAGAGGAGAACCCCAAAGTGTGGACCATATTCACAAGAAGTTTGCCCAAGGAGCCAGAAATGTGGGGAGTGAGATGTGGCAGGCTGGTGCCAGTGCAACAGGCACTTTGTTTTCTACAATATGGAAGATTATCCGTTTTGTTGTGGGGGTTATCCTTACCGCATTGGGCTTTGGTGGAATAGTAACATTGGGTATTGGTCTGATGGGTATGGATATGGTTACCGGAGTGTCAGTGTTGTCAATGCCGGATTTTTTTGAGCTGAATATCGGGAATACCCTGTGGCTAAAGATATTTGGAGTCCTTACAGTTCTGCTTCCGTGTGTAGGTATGCTGTATGCAGGAATTATGCTTTGCTTTAATGTAAAGGCTCCAAAATGGAGACCGGGCCTTATAAATTTTGTAGTATGGATGGTATCGGCACTGGTTTTTATATTCTGTGCGGTAAAAGCGTTCAATCCTTATTATGATGTCAATACCAATTACAAGCAAACATTGCCTGTTGCATCACAGAATGACACTTTGTATGTGGCTTGTCCAAAGGTGCCAGGAATGGAGAGGGCTAAGATGAATATTGATGCTTCAAGAAATTCTCTCGGATTGTTTTACCTGAACAATGAAGAGAGAAAAAATACCTTCATTGCTTTATATCCCAATTTTGAAGTCAAACGGGTTGGGGAGGCTACTCCAAAACAGATTAAAGTTACCTTTGCAAGATTCAGCAAGCCCACTTTATATGATGAGTATTCGGGTGATGTGGAGTTGGATGATATTGTGGTTGTAAAGGATTCCCTCATTACAATAAAGCCAGCCGTATATTCCAAGAATAACAAATTTGACGGTAAAGTGCAGAAAGTTACATTATATGTACCTGAAAACAGTGTAGTGATTCTTCAGGATCCCATTGAGCATATATTTGGGAAATCCAGAAGCTACCAGTCAGGAATAAGGCGTTAGAAGAAAATAAAGCGTATTACGTAATAGAGCATTGTAACAGAGGCTGCAAGTTTTAGCCCTGTTCCAAAAATGAACCCCAAAAAAGCTCCAAATGCTGCAAGCAGAGAGTTTTGGAGGGGTTTCTTGTTTACAAAAAGTTCTGCAATCAGCGCTCCAATGAAAGAACCCGCTATGATTCCAAACGGTGGAAAGAAAATCATTCCTGCAACCATACCTGCAATTGAATAGCGTATGGCAAGTTTGGAACCTCCGGTAATTTTGGTGAAGTATGGTTGTACCACATAATCAAGAATGGAAACAGCAATAACTATGATAATCCAGATTATCATAAATTTACCGGTAATCTCATCTTTAGGATTGTTGAGCAGGTAAAGAAGCAGCAATGATGCATATGTAAGAGGCGGTCCTGGAAGAGCAGGAATTATACACCCTATTATTCCAATAATTGCCATAATAATGGCGGCAGCATCTATTAAAACCTCCAGCAGCATTTTATCAGTTGTTCCTTTTTCCTACATATTCAGCAAGCTGTACAAGTCTCTCCTTGGCCTTGGTTTCAGGGAATGAGGAAATGGCCTCTATAGCTTTGGCAATGTGTGATTCAAGTATATTCTGGGCCATCTCTATACCATTCATCTCATACACAAAAGAGGTTATCTGGCCAATAGTTTCCAAATCTTCCCCTTCTATTCCCGACAGCAGCTTCCTTATATCCCCATCCTTATGAGGGGCAGCCTCCAACGCGCACAACAAAGGCAGAGTAATTTTTCTCTCTTTCAAATCGGCACCTGCAAGTTTGCCGGTATCCATTTTAGGGGAGTAATCAAAAATGTCATCCCTCATTTGGAATGCCATACCCAGATGATAAGCATATCTGGCTATCATATCCACTATTTCATCTGATGCTCCGGCAGATATTGCACCGCTTCTTACAGCTGCAATAAACAGGCTTGCAGTCTTGCACTCAATGATTTTGTTGTAGTCCTCAATTGTAGTGTCAAGTTCGTCGGCCTTTTCCATTTGGATTATTTCTCCTACAGACAAATCTTTCAGAGCCTGGGTAAAATAACCCAGTATACGGGTGTTGCACTTGTTTATAAGTACCTCCATGCCTTTGGCCAGCCAATAGTCTCCTGTAAGTACAGAGGCAGCTTGTCCGAATGTGGCTTTAACGGTAGGGACACCGCGTCTGATATCACCATTATCCGCCACATCATCGTGCAAAAGTGTGGCTGTATGGATTATTTCACATACAGCAGCACACTCGTAAGTCATTTGTGAGACCTTACCGCAAGCTTGGGCAGACAGCAGACACAAAACAGGTCTGAGTTGTTTGCCGGCTGTATCTATTATATAGTCATTAAGCTTTGTAAGGAATTTGTTGTTATGGTGCAAAGCCTCTTTCAGTGCAGCGCCATAACCTTCCCAATCTTTACCCAATTCAAGTTTTACAGTGTCAAGTCTCATTTTGGAAAATTAAAATAATATAGCCAGTGAAAGTTCAAATCCTTTATTCTTGCCTCCCTTGAATGTCTTTACGCCTTCCCATTTGAAGTCTGCCACTTTTCCCAAGTCCCAATTGTATTTTCCACTTATCTGAAGCTTCCAGATATCAATACCGGCACCCAGTCCAACACCATACCTAAATTTGTTTACATCCCATTGGATGGATTTGTTCTGGTTGTCTTTTGCAAAAGAAATTCCTACATATGGAACTGCTTGAATGAATGGTCTGAACAGCATAAGGTCAATACCCCACTGCAATGCAACAGGCAACTGCAGATATGTCTGTTTCATATCAGTTATAACAGCCTTAGATGATGAAGATGTTTCTGTTACGGATAGCGAAGCGTTAACTTGACTGAACTGCAGTTCCGGCTGTATTGAAAGGCCAATAAGTGGAACTTTTGCCTTATACAAGATTCCAACATGATATCCAGTCTTTTTCTCAAAAGCAGTTTTAAAATCAGTGTCTTTTCCAAGTTCAATATCACCAAACGAGGTAAAGTTAAAACCTCCTTTAACTCCAAACTGGGAAAAGCCCTGTACAGAAAGAAGCAGAAAAGCCGTTACAAGTAGAAGAATCTTTTTCATAAGTTCTGGTTTTGGATTGTTTTTAAAACTTAAAAAAACCCGGCTCACATCATAATATTAAAACAAGAAGTGGCCGGGCTAAAAATTATAACAAAGCGTTAAGCTTGTCTGCAATAGCAGCCTTGGTAGTTGAGCCTACCAATTTGTCTTTAAGCTCACCGTTTTTGAAGAACAAAAGGGTAGGGATATTTCTGATACCGTACTCAACAGGGGCGTCAGAAGCATCATCAACGTTACATTTTCCTACAACTGCTTTGCCCTCAAACTCAGCAGCAACCTCATCAATTACTGGAGAAAGTGCTTTGCAAGGACCGCACCATGTTGCCCAAAAATCTACCAATACAGGTTTGTCACTCTCAAGAACTACCTCTTTGAAGTTTGAATCATTAATTTCCAATGCCATAATCAATAATATTAAATGTTGTTAAATATTCATTTGAAGTGCTAAAATAATGAAAATTTTGCAACTATCCTCCTTAAGGAACAAAGTTGCAACAATTTTGTGCGCAAACAACAAGAGGATCCTTTTCAGGACCCTCTTGTTCTATATAATCAGATTGTACGATTATTTGATTACACCAAGTTCTTTTCCAATTTTGGTGAATGCTGCAATTGCTTTGTCCAAGTGCTCTTTCTCGTGTCCAGCAGAGATCTGTACACGGATACGTGCCTGATCTTTTGGTACTACAGGGTAGTAGAAACCAACAACATAAATGCCCTCATCCAAAAGCTTTTCAGCCATCTGCTGTGAAAGTTTTGCATCGTACAACATTACAGCGCAGATTGCACTCTGGGTAGGTTTGATATCAAAACCTGCCTCTTTCATCTTGGCTACAAAGTAGTCTGTATTGGTGTGAAGTTTGTCCTGCAGCTCGTTTGTTCTGGCCATCATGTCAAACATTGCACATCCTGCAGCCGCTACCATAGGAGGGATTGAGTTTGAGAACAAGTAAGGGCGTGAGCGCTGGCGTAACATTGCAATAATCTCTTTTTTACCTGTTGTGAAACCTCCAATTGCACCGCCAAATGCTTTTCCAAGAGTACCTGTGATAATCTCAATCTTGCCTCTAAGGTTGTGAAGTTCTGTTGTTCCTCTACCGGTTTTGCCTACAACACCTGCAGAGTGAGACTCGTCTACCATTACCATTGCATTGTATTTCTCTGCAAGGGCGTGAATCTCATCCAAAGGACATACGTTTCCGTCCATAGAGAATACGCCGTCAGTTACAATAACTCTGTATCTCTGGGCCTGAGCCTGTTTCAAGCACTCCTCAAGTTCCTGCATATTGGCGTTTGAGTATCTGTAGCGTTTTGCTTTACATAGTCTTACGCCGTCAATGATTGATGCGTGGTTAAGTGCGTCTGAAATGATTGCATCCTCTTCTGTGAACAATGGCTCAAATACACCGCCGTTTGCGTCAAAGCAGGCTGCATAAAGGATAGTGTCCTCTGTGCCGAAGAACTCTGCAATTTTCTGTTCAAGCTCTTTGTGCAAGTCCTGTGTTCCGCAGATGAAGCGTACGCTTGACATTCCAAAGCCTCTCTCGTCCAAAGCTTTTTTTGCAGCGTCAATAAGCTCCTGGTTGTCTGACAAGCCAAGGTAGTTGTTTGCGCAGAAGTTAAGTACATCTTTGCCTGTGTTCACTTTAATGGCAGCTCTTTGTGGAGATACAATAACTCGCTCGTTTTTGTATAGGCCGGCCTCCTCAATCTCTTTAAGGGTGGTCTGCAAGTAAGATTGGAAATCTGTATACATAGTGTCTTATAATTTTGTGTTTATTATTCGGTTGTGTGGTTTATCAGCCTTTATTTGCCGGTACAAATCCGTGGCTTTCAATCTCCTGGTCATACCAGTAATCCTCTTCCCATTTTGGGGAAACCAGCTCTCCAGGATTGTTGATGCGGAATGCCATATAGGTTATAGGCAATCCTTTCTTTATGTAGTGGGCTTCGTAGAATGTGCGGATTGAAAGGATGTCATCCGCTCTGCCGCTGCCGTAGATGTCGGTATTTGCCTCAAGCACCTCCAGTTTGTTCTGTTGTGCACAGGCAAGGGTATACTCGTGCAGGAAGCGGCTGTCGGTCTTAAGGTTTATTATGCCGTCGGGAAGAAGGAAGTTCCTGTATCTGTGAAGGAACATAGGGCCTGTAAGTCTTCTGCGCTCCCTTTTCAACTGGGGGTCTGCAAAGGTTATCCATATCTGCTCAATTTCATTGGCGGCAAACAGAGATTCTATGAACTCAATTCTGGTACGGATGAATGCCACGTTGGGCATATTGAGTTCTGTTGCCTCCTTTGCACCTTTCCAAAGGCGAGCCCCTTTTATATCTATACCTATGAAATTCCTCTGGGGGAACATTTTTGCAAGGGCAATGGTGTATTCTCCTTTGCCGCAACCCAACTCCAATGTAATGGGGTTGTTGTTCTTGAAAACCTCACTGTGCCATTTCCCTTTCAGAGTGTAATCTTTACCAAGTACCTCCTCTGTCTGTGGCTGGTAAAGGCATCCGAAAGTTTCGTTTTCCCTGAATTTCCTAAGTTTATCTTTAGAACTCATAATTTTTCCTGTTTGCAATATACCCCAAGTCCAATGATATTGCTGTAATCCTCATTCAAATCCCCTTTGGTGAGTACCATGCTCCATTGCCCGGGCTCTTTGTTATAAATGTTTTTTCTGTAAGGCCACTCAATTACCCTTATGCCGTGGGAGATTCTGCTTACCTCCCTGTCTGAGACAACATTTGTAGGGAGTACAACGGAATCCCTGTACATTGTGCCGCAAGGGGCAATAAATGTAATGTTTATAGGGTATCCTTTCTCCTTTTCAATGGTCCTTTTTGTAGCAATCTCTCCAATAATATACAGCTCGCAGGCGTTGGTGGTGTCAACCATATCAAAATTGAGCGTGAGTGATGTATTTTCACTCCATCCCTTAAGCCTGTTGAGGTTTATGTAGGAATAATCCTTTACAGGTTGCGAACAGCCTGAAATCATAATGGCAAACAGAATGGTCCCCAAAAGGAGGGTTGCTGCTATGCCTTTAGGCTTCGTTGCCGCTCTCCTGCCTTTTTTCACGTGGAGCCTTTGTCTCAGTGTTGTTTTCCCTGTTCGGTTTACCTCTTCTGTTACGGTCATTCCTGCGGTTGTTGCGTGGGTTGTGTCTCTCCTCTTTATGGGCTGAAGGCTGTTCTTTATGTGCAGCAGGCTGCTCTTTATGCGAAGTATGCTGTTCATCTTTGCCGTTATGCTGTTTCATCTCCTCGCCCTTCTCTCCTTTCTCGCCCCCTTTGTTCCTGTTGCGGTTTTTCTTTTTCTTTTTATCGTTGTCAAAACGGGAGATGCTCTCCTCTCCGGCAGCACTCATAAACTCAGGAGCTTTGTCTGCAAAATTGTTCTGCATACAACTTTCAGCCTTAATGCCTTTTCTGTTAAGGGCTATCACCTCTTTAACCTGCTGGTTGGTAAGGGCAATCATATTTGCCATACTCTTAGGGTCGTATGAGAACCACATCATTCCTTTAAGGATATCACTCTTCATAAGGAATGCCTCCCCATCCTCAAACTGAAGAGGTTCGGTAACTTTAGGCATCTTGGCCTGTGCATCCACATAAACAGAGGCCTCATAATTTATACAGCATTTGAGCTTGCCGCACTGACCTGCAAGTTTCTGCGGATTCAAAGACAAATCCTGGCAACGTGCCGCCTGTGTGGTAATGGACTGGAAATTGTTCATATACCTTGAGCAGCACAACGCCTGGCCGCAAACTCCCAATCCGCCAATAAGACCGGCCTCCTGTCTTGCACCAATCTGCTTCATCTCAATCCTAATGCGGAACTCCTCTGCAAAATCCTTAATCAGCTGGCGGAAATCCACCCTCTCATCTGCAATATAATAGAAGATGGCCTTTGTACCGTCTCCCTGGAACTCCACATCACCAATCTTCATATTCAACTGCAATGCGGCTGCCATCTGTCGGGATTTAATCATAGTCTTGTGCTCCCTGGCAATGGCATCCTGCCACTTCTGTATATCCGCAGGGCGGGCTTTGCGGTAAATTTTCCTGAACTCGTAAGTTTGGGGGTCAATCCTGTCCCTTTTCATCTGATTTGCAATGATAGGGCCGGCAAGTGTAATAATACCCACATCATAACCGTTTTGAGCCTCCACTACAACTATATCTCCAATTTTAAGGTTCTGCTCAGAAGCATTCCTGAAGATAAGTTTTCTGGTATTCTTAAAACGTACCTCAAAAAAATCCTTAATGTCATCTTGTGAAATTCCCTCCAGCCAGTTGAAAACACCCAGCTTGCAGCATCTTCTGTTATATGTACAGGTTGTCTCCCCTGCCTCATCAACCTCTTTTTCACAACCTCTCTGGCAATCATACTCTTTAATTGTTCCCATAACTATATATTGTAGAATATGCGATTGCATAAATCGCAAAAAATAAATTTGGGGTTCACATTCCTCTCAATGCACTCCAGTGCATTATTTAAATACCCGTACCCCTTCCGGTAAAAATCCTCTTTTATTCTTCCCGACAAGTTCCTGAATGTTTCCCTTTCTTTCACAGATGTGTATGAAATATCCTCCATTCCCAGACTCATCATATAAATCTTCCTTAAAATTTCTCCACCTTCAATGCAAAATTCCCTCTGGGCCTCCTTTCCATATGAGGCAATCTCTTCCCACGAATCAACAAGACCGGCCAGATCTTTTGCCAGAGCCTTGCCAATAATCTCAAGGAACATAGTGTAATGGATGCTTTGCTCTTTCTCTCTTGCAATAAGCTCCATTGCTCTTCCCATACTTCCCCCCGAGCTTTTTGCAAGCAGCAGAGCATCTTCAGCATCAAGGGAGAATCTCTCCTGCAGCTCCCTCTGCAATACTGTTGTCTCTATAGGAGGGACCTCAACAATGCGGCATCTTGAGAGGATGGTGGAGATAATCCTCTCAGGATTGTGCGAAATTAGAAAATAAAACGTTCCGCACTGAGGTTCTTCCAAATTTTTAAGCAGTTTGTTTGCCGCTTCAAGATTCATCCTCTCGGGAAACATAATCATCATCACCTTGGCTCCCCCCTCATACGAGCTCAGGCTAAGTTTCCTTATTATGGCATTTGCCTCTGCAACACTAATGGTTCCCAGTTTGTTTTCAATCCCCAAGGCTTTGTACAGCTCCTGTTCCCCAAAATATGGATTCTCTTTAACAAGGCTCCTCCACGCCGGATAGAACATCTCCACATCCCCCCTTTTCTCACCTCCAACTGATGAGGAGACATTTATAGGGAAGGTGAAATGGATGTCGGGGTGTACGAGTCTGGATACCTTTGTGCAGTTGCTGCAGCTGCCGCAGGAGTCTTTAACCTTTTCCCCTTTGCAGAACATATATTCCAGTGTGGCAAGGGCAAGTGTCAGCGCTCCGTATCCGGCTTTTTCTGAGAAGAGTACAGCGTGAGGCATCCTGCCGCCATCAATCATATTGCGGAGGTTGTCAATAATCTCTGTGTGTCCTATAATCCCAGAAAAAGGCATAGTGTAAAATTACTCTTTTTTATCCAATTATCAACATTTCACAGTTGGCACAATCAAACTGCAGCTTAAATTTGTTTTTGCCGTTAAGCAGGTATAAAGGCTCGGCAAATGATATCTTTTCCAGATTATTCCTGTAATTTTTGTCTCCGCTCCATTTGGCCTTGTAGTTGGGGCATAGCCCGTATTCATACTTTATGCAGTATTTGGTGCGCATCAGTTCTGCCTGTGGTGCAGCCTGCAATTCGTATGCAGGGGCAATCTCTTCAGCTCCAAGGGCTGAATATACCCCTCTTGAAAGGGAGTTTGAGCAGTTTGCAAGATAGCTCAGACTCTTTGCTGCAGATATTCCATTTTCCCCAAGTGTGGTCCTTTTCTTTACAAACTCTGCGGCAGCGGCAGCCCTGGCATTATCTGTAACCAGTTTTATCTCTTCCTGCAATTTTGTGGAAATCTCTCTCCTTATACCATTAAGTACAGATGCCGGGAAGAACGGCACATTGTCCAGATTTACAGAAGACACTTCAAATGAGAAGATATCTGTGCTTTTCCCCAATTGTTTGCGGATATTCTCTTTGGCCAGCTCCACATTTTGGGCACTGTCCCCTTTCTGCTCCACTTTGTAGAGTGTTTTAATCCCCTCTGCTGTAACAGCTTCAATCATATATCCGTTATCTTGCTGGAACATTTTAAGATCTACGGATATTACCCTTTTTGGAGGGTTCTTTTCCAGCTCTTTTTCAAACAGGATATTGTAGTTCCTGTATATTTTTGAATTCTGCGGTACGTTCAGTTTTTCTGTAGTGGCAACCATATTGCCGTTGCAGGTGTTGGCCCTTGCCCCCAGAATTTCCCCTGCAGGGGTAACAAAACAGAGTCCGTCCCCGTTGTTTATGGCAGATTTCCCTTTTTCTTGCCTGTATGTAAAGTGGAGCTGTCCGTATTTGTTCTTTCCGGAGCCGGTAATGCTTCCTATAAATTCACCAAGATACTTTGCACCATCTTTGCTCCTCCATTTCCCTCTGTTCCCGTCAATGAACAGTGTGGTGTAATCTCTGTTGAAGGTGGCTGTAGGGTTTGGGGTGAAACCTCCCGTACATTCACCATATGAGGCCCTTTTATACCGGTTGTCCTTTTGGAGGAACTCATCTATTTTTCTGCGGTAATGCAGAACTATGTTTTTTATGTATGATTCGTTTTTAAGCCTTCCCTCAATTTTAAATGATGTTATGCCGGCCTCCACAAGTTGTGGAATATGGTTTCCAAGGTTGAAATCCTTCAGAGATAGAATAGGGGTATCTTTGGCAAGGGGATTCCCTTCTGTCCCCTTTACCTCCCTCCCAGTGCTATCTATAAGGGTGTAGTTTGATCTGCAGGCTTGGGCACAACATCCCCTGTTTGCACTTCTGCCTGTTATGTTCTGGCTCAGATAGCATTGTCCGCTGTAACTTACACACAATGCGCCGTGTACAAAAGATTCCAGAGGTGTATCTGTAACCTCTTTTATTGCCGCAATCTGTGCCAGACTGAGTTCCCTGGCCAGAATAAGCCTGCTGAATCCAAGAGATTCAAGAAATTTGGCCTGCTGTGGGGTGCGGATATTGGTTTGGGTGGAGGCATAAAGTTCAATAGGGGGCAAATCCATTTTTAGGATACCCAAATCCTGTACAATTATGGCATCACACCCAATTTTGTAAGCCTCAATGATGGTCTCCCTGGCCTGCTCCAGCTCCTCTTCGTAGAGGATAGTATTAACCACCATAAACACTTTTGCCCCAAACTTGTGGGCATAACCAACCAGCTCTGCAATATCAGAGATGGAATTGCCTGCAGCCTCTCTTGCTCCAAATTTAGGGCCTGCAATATATACAGCATCGGCACCACAGTTTATTGCTGCAATGCCGATACTTTTATTCTTAGCCGGAGCCAGCAGCTCAAGCTCTATTTGCATAGTGTACCAACTTTGCTGGTAGCGTATGCGCCAAAGTTTTTGTCTGAAGTAATCATTTTGTAGTACTCGCAAGCTTTGGCATTGTTGCCTTTAGCCTCATAAGCTCTTGCAAGGTAGTAGTTTGCATTTACAGAACCCTCACCCTCAAGCAATGAGATAGCCTGATCGTATTTCTTAAGGTTAAATGCAGCCATGCCACCGTAAAGGTTTGCAGTCTTAACACCGTACTCGTTTGATTTAAGTACGTTCTCCAAAGTTGCAGCGTTGTTTTTAGCTTTGTACGCAGCTACAGCAGCTTTAAGGTAAATAGTACCAATCTGTTTGTCAGCAGCAGCTTTCTGACCGAACTCAGCAGCTTTTGCGTATGCAGCAAGAGCACCCTCAGTGTCAGCGCTGTTTGCTTTACTCATACCAAGTCTCAACCAAGCAACACCATTCTCGCCGTCAAGGTCAAGTGCTTTCTGGTACATAGCAGCAGCCTCTGCAAATTTTTTCTCGTTCAAAAGAGCGTTTGCATCAGCAATGTACAACTGTGGAACAAGATTTTTAGCCTCATCAGCAAGCTCAGCCTGACCATATTCAGCACCAAGTTTCTGAGCCTGAGCCAAAAGCTCAATAGCTTTGTCCATATCTTTGGCATTAGCAGCCTCTTTACCCAATTTCAACAAAAGTTTAGGGATGATGTTTTTACAGTCATTGGCAAGCTCTGCACCCTCATCTCCAAGAGCTGAAGCCATAGAAAGTGCTTTCTGGAATCCCTCAAGAGCAGCAGCCTCGTTACCCTCGTTAAGAGCGGTTGCAGCATTGTTGTACAATTCGCCAGCCTGTGTAAGGTCCTGAGCATTGGCAGCAACGCAAACAACTAGAGCAAGAGCAGTTGCTGCAAATAGTTTAGCTAATTTTTTCATTGTGTTTATGTTTTAATAATAGTTTAGTTTTTGCTTTTGGCGTTAAAAACAGCAAATCTATAAAAAATATATGTATAAACAAAGTTCCATTATTTTTCATACTTTTGTATCAGATATATTGTCAAACGCAAAAAGTCTGTTTATGAAGCAAAGATTGTGCCTGAGTTTGTGTGTTTTACTCTTTATGTTATGCTGCAATGCAATGTCCGCACAAGTAGCGGATGTGCAGCCACTTCCATCAGATCCAAGAATCAAGAGCGGAAAGCTTGCCAACGGCCTTACATACTATGTGGTAAAAAATGATGCGGTTAAAGGATATGCAGATTTTGCAGTAGCCCATAAGGTTGGAACATCACTTGAGGAGAACAGCCAGAAAGGGATGAGCAAGATGCTGGAATTGCTGTCGGTGAGGAGTACAAGGAACTTTACAGATTCCACAATTGTAAAATACCTCAATTCTATTGGTGTGCCTACAAAAAACATGATTTTCCAGACCAATGCTGATGACATTGTGTATACAATAGAGAATGTTCCAGTTTCCCGACAGAATACAATGGACTCAACCCTCCTTGTCCTTTATAACTGGATGGCCAGCATTAATATTGATGAAGAGGATATAGCACACACAATGCCGTTGCTCAAGAACAGCCTCATAGATGAGTGGGATGCACAGAAAAGGATTGACGACAAACTTGTAAAGGAGCTTTATCCCAAAAGCCCATATGCAAAATCAATCTCTGTAGAGCAGATAAATAATCTTGCAGGATTCTCTTCAAAAGAGTTGAGGAATTTTTATTACAAATGGTTCAGACCTGATCTGCAGGCCGTTTTTGTGGTTGGAGATATAGATCCGGGTAAAGTTGAAACCCAGATAAAATCAATATTCCAAACCATTCCAAAACCTTTGAAAGGGGAGAAACGCAACTATTATGTCCCTAAAATGGTTAAAGGCACCAAGGTGATTATTGGGAAAGATTCGGAGTACAACAAAACAAAGGTTTCAATAGATTTTCTCAGAAAGCCTCTGGTTGAAAAATACAGGCTCACAAGTGTTCCGTATATTGAGGCATATTTTGACAATGCCATCTCTACCTTGTTGCTAAGGAGGATCCAGAGTGGAATAGTCAATCAGAATCTCCCTATATCCAATGTGCAGATAAACAAAGGGAAATTTATGGATATAGCCAATCTGGAATCTTTTTCAATCTCTTTTGAAACTCTTCCTGAAACGGTATATGCTGCCATCCATTTTTTGAGTGGTGAGATTAACAGAATGGCCCGTTACGGGTTTAATGCACAGGAGTTCAGCAATTCAAGAGAGATATATTTCAGGGAGTTGGAATCCATATATGACAACAGATTCAAGCAGCCTAACTCCTTGTTTATGAAGAGGGTTAAGGAGAGCTACCTGAATGGTTTCTCTCTGGCCAGCATAGAGATGCACTTTGAGATTATGAAAGAGATTCTTTTTACTCTCAGAACAGAGCAGCTCAACCAGTATGCGACAGCTTTGCTTGGACAGAAAGAGGGTGTGGTAATTTCATGCAATATGCCTGATGCAGAAGGGATAGGTGAGCTGTCGGTGGAGCGTATCCAGAATTCGTTTGTGCAGTCGCTTTCAAAATCTGAATCTACCGGTAAGGAGAAAAATCTTGTGGCGTGGCCAAAATTTACTCCCCACAACAGACAGGCGGCAATAGTAAACAGTTCAACAGACCCCATTTCAGGTGCAGAGGTATTTAACTTGTCCAATGGTATAAAGGTGATTTACAAACAGACCTCAGGGAACTCGGATACAATTTCATTCAGGGCCGTGAGCAAGGGGGGATTGTCGGTGATGAGAGAGAATTTTGGCAAGGATATAGAGTTTTATATAAGTGATATTGCCAACTTGAGTGCAATAGGGGGGATGCAGAGGTCTGTATGGGACAAATTGTTCTCGTACAATCATCTCTCCCTGAAAGCAACTGTAAACAGTCATCTTGAGATGTTGGAAGGGTATAGCAGCAATGAGAGTCTGGAGAAGCTGTTCCACGTGATAAATCTCAATTTTACCCAAAGGGAAAGTGATTACAATTCTTTTGACATTTATCGCAAAGGAAAGAGCTATGAGGCTTTGTACCGTAGAGTTTCCCCTAAGAATGTATTTGAGGATTCTGTAAGGTACTATAATAGCAGCAACAAGAGACTTGTTCCTGTTTACTCAAAAGAGTATGTAGACAAGATGGATTATTTTAAGATCCAGAAAGCAATAAATGCAAGATTTGCAAATGCCGCTGATTTTGTCTTTGTCTTTGCCGGTAATGCTGACCCGTTGATGTTCAAGGAGTATATTGTAAAATATTTGGGAACTCTTCCATCTGCATACGATAAGGAGGACTGGTTTGTAACTCCAGCCTATCCGGCTAAAGGAAAGGTGGAGAGGAGATTCTTGTACAGAATGGTGATTCCAAGAACATATGTGGATGTAACTCTTTCTTGCGGTATGCAGAACAATCAGACAAACAGGGCTCTGAGCGGGCTGTTACAGGAGTATTTGTCGGGATTATACTCCAGTGGAAAAATGAAGGAACTCTCTCCTAACAGCAAGGTTTCTGCTAATATTGAGTATTACCCTGAAGAGATTCTTATGTGCAGGCAGAGGTTTGAGACAGATAGTGCCGGTTCTGTTGAGATAATGAATTTGCTAAATGCCCAGTTGCAGAGTGTTGTGTACAATGGTTTGGATGATGCAAGGTTTGCCGCATTAAAGCAGAGAGTTCTGGACAAGGAGCGCTCTTGGCAGAGCAGCAACCGTTACTGGCTGGATGTGTTTACAGACAGTTATCTTTTTGGACATAATTTCCATAATGGATATGCAACTGCAATTGAGAGGATCACTCCTCAGCAGTTCAAGGAATTTGTAGACAAGCTGTACCGTAGGGGAAATGCTATATCTGTAATTATGGAGGGTACTACCCAGGATGTGAATACCCAGAACCTGTTCAGGGAGAATCAGTTCATTAAAGAGTTTTTTGATTTGTAAGATATGGTTACAAGAGACAGATCTTTTATTTTTGAGATAGACGGTTGTCTTGTCTCATCTGAAATACTTCAGGAGTATTTTGCCTGTGATTTTGAGAAATGCCACGGATGCTGTTGCATTATAGGTGACAGTGGTGCTCCGCTTGAGGCATCGGAGGTTGAGTCTTTCAGGAAGGAGTATGACAATTACAGCAAGTATATGACCCCAGAGGGAAAATGTGCATTGCATAAACAGGGTTTTGGTGTGGTTGATTCAGATGGTGACCTTGTAACCCCTCTTGTAAATAATGAGGAGTGCGTTTATACCAGTTTTGATGCAGACCACAATTGTTTCTGTGCAACCGAGCTTGCTTATTGTAAGGGGGAGTGCAAATTTCAGAAACCTATCTCCTGTGCCTTGTATCCAATTAGGGTGAGTACTTTGTCAAATGGTGTCCAGGCCCTTAATCTGCACCGTTGGAACATTTGCAAATGTGCTTTTGAGAAAGGGAAAAAAGAAAAGGTTCCCGTTTATAAATTTTTACGGGAACCTATAATCAGAAAATTTGGAGAGGAGTTTTATTCGGCATTGGAGGCTGCAGCTATAAGTTTGCAGGCCTCTGAGTAGTCCTCATCACTTACAACAAGTTCTATACTTAGCAGGTCTGTATTGCACATTCCTGCCCATAAAGGGGTGTTTTCATTAAGGACAGCAGCAGTTATTCCTGCGTTCTCCAACATCCCTTTTGCTACATTTGCGCTGAATGCGTCTGTGAATTTTTTAACGGTTCTCATAAAACCTCCTCTTTTAAAAGGGTTTCTATTCCTCTTCTCTGCAGATATACTCTATTCCTCTGCCAAATCTGAGCACATCTTTTCTCAGTCCCTCAATCATTACAGGACTCTCTGAGAAATCAATTGTAACATTGTCTTCATATAAACGCAAAAGACGCAAGAAAGGATTTCTCAATCTGAAGGAAATTGATGTGGCACTCTCTGTGTCAATCACATAGTTTGCATTCTCAAACAGTTCAACCACCTGTTTCCTGTGCTCTTTGATGTTTGAAACGTAAAGCGGTTTCTTTTGGAAACCAAGTGCAGGATAGACAGCCGCTACCGCTACAAAAAATGCAAGCATCTTGTAGATTGAGCCATCTACAAGGAGCATATCCATAAGGGTAAGCCCCTCCGGTTTAACAGAAAAATGGAATGTGAGTACAAGGATTATACTGCACATGACGGTAAAATATACCAGGTATTTTACAGATCTTATTACATACTTCATATTGTTGTTGTTTTGTGTTTATAATTCAATTATGCTGTTAGAACACCTTTCTTCTGGCAACTATAACATCTTTTTTGGCAATCTCCTTAATTGCAAGTGCGGCCGCTCCAAGTATAGGTGCATTTTCGTACTCCAATGATGAGAAAGTAAGTTTGACCCTTCCTTTCCATAATGGCAGGATATTTTTCTCCATTGCCCTTTTTGTTGGTGTCATTATAAGGTCTCCGGCATTGGCTACTCCTCCGCATAAAAATATGGCCTCTGGAGAGGATACTGCCACCAGATTTGCCAGTGCATAACCCAGGTATTCACCGGTAATCTCAAATGCCTTTTTAGCTATAGGGTCTCCACTTTTTGCCGCAAATGCCACATCTCTTGAGTGCAGTTCACTCCCCGGAATATTCCTTAATTTGCTTGGCTCTGTTGAGTTGTTAAGGAGTTCCATTGCAGTGTTAATAACACCTTTTGATGAAACATAGCATTCAAGGCACCCTTTCCTTCCACATCCGCAGGCCCTTCCATCTTTTCTTTCCACAATTATGTGGCCAACCTCTCCAGCAAATCCGTCGTGACCGTACAGGACATTTCCATCAACTACAATACCGCTTCCAAGACCTGTGCCAAGAGTAATTACCACAAAATGTTTCATACCCTTTGCCCCGCCATAAATCATCTCTCCAATTGCCGCAGCATTTGCATCGTTTGTAACTACAACCGGCTTGTTGTCAAACAGAGAACTCAGTTGCTTTGCAAGAGGCAATTTCCCTTTCCATATAAGATTGGCGGCATTCTCTATCTCTCCGGTATAGTAGTTGCTGTTTGGGGCACCTATACCTACAGCTGCAATGTAATGGGGAGTATCCAAACTGCAAGAGAGATTTTCAATCTCATCTTTAATTCTTGCCACATAGTTCTTGAACTCTTTGTGGTCGGAGGTACGGAAATTCCCCTTGGCATATATTTTGCCAAATTCATCTACAAGGGCCAAACTGGTAACTGCACCATCAATGTCAACCCCGGCAACTAGTCTTTTCATTGAGAACAGATATAAAAAGGATATACACAGTTATAAATCGCGCAAATTTAATAAATTTTGTTATTTTTGCGCTGTCCCAAAAAAATACTTGATATGGAGAAGAAATATAAACAAATCATTATAGCACTGGCATCCGTTGCTGTTATCCTGGTTGGAGTGCTAATTTATGTTTACATAGACAGAAACAGCATTATAAATGACCTTTCAATAGAGAAAGAGGATCTTACTGCCCAGATGGTTGAATTGCAGAATGATTATGCAAACCTTTCAACAGCAAATGACACCCTTAATGCAGAGCTTATGCTTGAGAGGGAGAAAGTGGCCCAGCTGATTGAGAGGGTTAAAAAGACAGAGGCAAACAACAAGGCCAAACTTTTGAAATATGAGAGAGAATTGGGTACCCTAAGATCAATTATGAGAGGGTATATCAAGCAGATAGATTCCCTTAATACACTTAACAATGAGTTGAGGGAGGCTGCAGCTGTAGCAAAACAGGAGGCCAAGAAGAGCCGCAAACAATATGAGAACCTTAAATCAACAACTGAGGAGCTTGGCAAACAGGTGGAAATGGGTTCTATTGTTAAAGGTAGGGGAATGACAGCTATTGGTATAAATGCCAGTGGAAAAGAGACAGACCGCAGCAGCAGGGTTGCAAAACTTAAAGCATGCGTTTATCTGGTTGAGAATTCAATAGCCAAGAAAGGTCCAAGAAATGTATATTTGAGAGTTAAAGGTCCGGATGGAATCCTTATGACCCAGAACCCTATGCAGATGTTTAAAGTAGCAGGAGAGGAGATGATATACTCAGCATCAAGAGAGGTAGACTATCAGGGTGATGAGGTAGAGATTTGCATCTACTTTGATTATGGCCAGCAGTTTGTCAAAGGTGTATACAATATAGAGGCATATACAACAGACGGCAAATTGGGTACTGCAGATTTGTTGTTGAAATAAACCAAGTGGCAGGAGTTTATGTACATATCCCGTTTTGCGGACAATTCTGCACCTATTGCAATTTCTATTCGGTAAAAGGCAAGGGGTATAGAGAGAAGTACATACAGGCTCTGCACAGAGAGATAGCCCATCGGGCACACTTTTTTAAAATTAACGGAGTTTCTCCCCTTACAATTTATTTTGGGGGAGGAACTCCTTCACTTTTTTCCCCAGCAGAGTTGGGTGAGGTCCTTTCGCATATAAAGGAGAGGTTCAATTCAAACCCCGTTGAAGTTTCTGTGGAGGTTAATCCCGATGATATAACCCCCCAGTATGCCCGCGGCCTCATAACTGCCGGATTCAACAGGGTAAGTATGGGGGTACAGTCATTTGCAGATGACCACTTGAAATGGATGAACCGCCGGCACAACTCCCAGCAGGCCGTTGAGGCTTACAGAAACTTGAGGGAGGCAGGTTTTGAGAATATCAGCCTCGACCTCATTTTTGGATTTGGCTCCCTCACACCCCAATTGTGGGAATATAATCTGCAGAAAATGGTGGAGCTTGCCCCAGAGCACATATCAGCCTATCAGATGAGCATTGAGCCTGGTAGCGCCCTTGGAAAAATGTATGAAAAGGGGGAGTATGATCTTCCTCCCGACAGTACTTGCCATTCACAGTACTCAACCCTGCAGCAATTCCTTGCACAGAGGGGGTATGAGCAGTATGAAGTCTCCAATTTTGCAAAGAGGGCAAAGGGGGGAGAATTAATGAAATCACTGCACAACAGTTCCTACTGGACAAAGGAACCGTATCTTGGACTTGGCCCCGCCGCACACTCATACAATGGATACATAAGGAGCTGGAACTCACCTAGTGTAACCAAGTATTGCCGTTACTACAACTCCCAGGAGGGTGTTCTACCCCCATTGGAATATAATGGAGCCGTATTGCCGCCAGAGGTGGGAGGATATGAAGAACTGCGGGGAGAGGATGTTTTCAATGAATCAATAATGCTTGGACTGAGAACAATTGCGGGTGTGGACCTTTCTTTGTTGGACAACTCTCTGGTGAAGGAAATCCTTCCGGAGATAAGACGCCATTGCAGATTGGGAAATCTGGTAATGGAAGGGGATAAAATAAAAATCCCGCAAGGAAGACTATTTGTCTCAGACGGGATTATTAGGGATTTGTTTGTGTAGTTTGGTTTACTGTTCCTCAAACTTTCTCCTGTTTGTTGTATCTCTACGCACAGTGGTAACAATTTCTGTAACCATCTCTTTCAGCTCCTGCAGGAATTGGGCAGCCTGATACTCTTTCCTCTCAATCTGTCTCAGTTTTTTCTCCCATATTCCGGTAAGCTGGGCAGATTTCAGCAGTTCCTCCTTAATGAGGGATATCAGCTCTATACCCGTTTGGGTAGGGTGGAGATTTTTCCTCTCCTTCCTTATGTACTCTCTTTTGAACAATGTTCCAATTATAGCAGCTCTGGTAGAGGGGCGCCCTATACCATTCTCCTTTAAGGCGTCTCTCAACTCCTCATCATCAACAAGTTTTCCAGCTGTCTCCATTGCCCTAAGAAGGGTGGCCTCTGTATATGGTTTTGGAGGTTGTGTGTGTTTCTCTGCCAGTTGTGGGGTGTGCGGACCGCACTCACCCTTCTCAAAAGCTGGCAGGGTTTTCTCCACATCCCCCTCTTTCTCCTCCTCCTGAGATGGTTTGTCTGCTGCAAACACAACTCTCCATCCTTGTTCCAATATCTGTTTTCCCTGGGTCTTGAACTCCACTTTGTCTACCTTCCCAAGGATTGTGGTTGTAGAGATTTTACTGTCGGGATAAAAAATTGCAATAAATCTGCGGGCAACCAGGTCAAAGACCTTCTGCTCCATATCTGAAAGGTTCTGTGGCTGCACTCCGGTTGGGATTATTGCGTGGTGGTCTGTAACCTTTGAGGAGTCAAACACTTTTTTGCTTTTGGTCAGTTTCTTTCCCCTGAGGGGTTGCAACAGGGAAGCATACTGGGTAAGGCCATTCAGGATTGGGCCGCATTTGGGGTAAATGTCATCACTCAGGTATGTTGTGTCAACCCTTGGGTATGTGGTAATCTTCTTTTCATACAAAGATTGTATGGTCTGCAGGGTATCCTCTGCCGAGAACCCGAACTTCTTGTTGCACTCAACCTGCAAAGAGGTAAGGTCAAACAGTCTTGGAGCATACTCAGTTCCTTTCTTATGGGTTACATCGGTAACGGTAAAATCTTTTCCCACTATGTTCTGCAGGAACTCTTCCCCCTCCTCTTCCGATGTAAATTTCCCTTTTGTGGCAGAGAATATTGTATCTCTGTATGTGGTCTTCAGTTCCCAGTAAGTTTGGGGAACAAAGTTCTCTATTTCCAGATGACGGTTTACAATAAGTGCCAAAGTTGGGGTCTGCACCCTGCCAATGGAGAGCACCTGTTTGTTCAAACCATATTTTAGAGTGTAGAGGCGGGTTGCATTCATCCCTAGCAGCCAGTCTCCAATTGCGCGGGCCAGCCCCGCTTCATAAAGTGGTTGGAATTCCTGCTGGTCTTTGAGGTTGTTGAACCCCTCTTTTATTGCCTCTTCTGTAAGTGAGGATATCCAAAGGCGTTTTACCGGGCATTTGGCCCCGGCTTTCTGCATCACCCAGCGCTGTATAAGTTCACCTTCCTGTCCGGCATCACCGCAGTTTATTATCATTTGGGCCCCCTGCATAAGGGTTTCAATGATTTTGAACTGTTTCTGGTATGTGGCGTTCTCTATAAGCTTTATCCCAAAACGGGGAGGAATCATAGGGAGTTTGTATATGTCCCAACCCTTCCACTGGGGGGTGTAATCGTGCGGCTCCTTAAGGGTGCACAAATGGCCGAATGTCCAGGTAATCTGGTATCCGTTTCCCTCTATATATCCCTCACGCTTTGTCGTTGCCCCCAACACCTGTGCTATGTCACGCGCCACAGACGGCTTCTCTGCTATACAAACTATCATATCCCTCACTTGTACCCGGTCCTCGGGTGTACCCGTACCCGGTCCTCGAGTGTACCTGTACTCGGTGACCGAGTTACATATTAAATCCTTAAAAAATAGCTGGTTATCTCTAACCAGCTACCTGTTCTGTAAAAAAAAAGATGAAACGGCATTAAACTGTCATTATCTCTTTCTCTTTTGCTGCAATAATCTCATCAATTTTCTTGTTGAAAGCATCAGTCTCTTTCTGGATTGCAGCCTCAGCATCTTTGCAAACATCCTCAGGAAGACCCTCTTTCTGATATTTCTTATGAGCGTCAATTACATCTCTTCTTGCATTTCTTACACTTACTTTTGCAGTCTCACCCTCAGTTTTGGCCTGTTTTACAAGCTCTTTTCTTCTCTCCTCAGTAAGAGCAGGGATGTTGATTCTGATATGCTCACCATTGTTTGCAGGGGTAAAGCCCAAGTTGGCATCCATAATAGCCTTCTCAATGGTAGGGATAAGTTTTTTCTCCCAAGGCTGGATAAGGATAGTTTTTGCATCAGGGGTATTGATGCTGGCTACCTGTGGAAGCGGTGTTGCTGAACCATAGTAGTCTACCATTACAGAATTAAAAACTGCAGGGTTTGCTTTACCGGCTCTGAAGTTTCTCAATTCATCTTCCAAGTGCGCTATAGCTTTGTTCATTTTCTCTTTAGCCTGCGCAATACATTCTTTAGAAACGCTAATATCCATATCTGTAAGTTTTAAATTTCTATTTGTTTGAAACTACTGTACCAACTTTCTCCCCCTGCATAAGATCATACAGGTTATTCACTTTGTTCATATCAAAAACAATGATTGGCATATTGTTCTCTTTGCACAAAGCAAAGGCAGTCTGGTCCATAATTCTAAGGTTATCTGCAAGAGCCTTGTCAAATGTAAGGGTATCATACTTGGTTGCTGTAGGGTCTTTCTCCGGATCAGCAGTGTATACACCGTCAACTCTTGTACCTTTAAGAAGTGCGTCAGCCTCAATTTCACAAGCTCTAAGTGCCGAAGCAGAGTCTGTTGTGAAGAATGGATTGCCTGTACCACCTGCAATTATAGCAACACCACCGCGCTCCATTACCTCAACGGCTTTCTCCTTAGCATAATATCTTGCCATTGGCTCCATAGGGGTAGAGGTAAAAACCTCAGCCTCAATGCCTTCAGATTTTATGCTCATTGAAAGTCCTATACTGTTAATTACGGTAGCCAGCATTCCCATCTGGTCACCTTTAACGCGGCTGAACCCTTTACCAACACCTGTAACACCCCTGAATATGTTGCCACCACCTATAACAATTGCAATCTGTACTCCACTTTGTGCAACTTTTGCAATCTCTTTGGCATATTGGCTCATCATATTTACATCAAGGCCAACACCTTTCTCGCCGCCCAGGCTCTCTCCGCTAAGCTTTAGTAATATTCTGTTATACTTCATCTTTTTTTGAAATAATTGTAAAACAAAAGTAGCCAAAGATTATGAAAATTGCAACTAAGAGTTTATCTTTGTATCCCGAATGCGGATTCTACGCTTAACTAAAGAATTATTTTTAATACAAACATTTGATATGGCTAATATCTTTACATCTTCAATTGGAAAGAAGCTTATAATGAGTATAAGCGGTTTGTTCCTAATCGTTTTTATGTGCGTTCACGCTTTTGTAAACGGTTTGTCTCTTATCAGCAATGAGGCATTCAACGCAGGTTGCGAGTTTATGGCACTTCCTGTAATTTCAGTAATGGTTCCGGTACTTGCAGCAGGTTTCGTAATTCACATAATTTATGCTTTTGTTCTTAACTATATGAACTACAAGGCTAGAGGTACTCAAAGATATGCTGTAGCCAACAAAGCAAAAACTGACGACTGGGCTTCTAAGAATATGCTTGTTCTTGGTTTCATCGTTCTAGGTGTTCTTGCATTCCACCTAACTCACTTCTGGGCTAAAATGCAGTTGCCTATGTTCCTTGGTCAGGAGTACACTCACGATGGTGCAGCTCTTCTTCAGCAGACTTTCAAACCTCTATGGGTTGTTATTCTTTACATCGCTTGGTTTGTAGCTCTTTGGTTGCATATGAACCACGGTTTCTGGAGTGCATTCCATACTATCGGTCTTAACAACAATGTTTGGATGTGCCGTTGGAAAGCTATCGGTATTGTAGTTTCTTCAATTATCGTTCTAGTATTTATTGCTGTTGCAATTAAAGGTTATTTGGTAGCTAACGGAATGTGCTGCTGCTAATTATATTAACAATAATAAAATCTTAAGGGAGGCTGGCCATTTGGTCAGCCTCTTTTCTTATATCCAACACAACATTTTATTACCCCTCCCCTTTATAAGATTCTCTTCCCGACAGATAAATCCAACAATTCCCGGACAAAACTGCCCGTCCACAAGAAAATGTCAGTGAACCCCAACAATTATCCTGCATAATCTCCTGCGGGTAAATCAATGACCTTCGCTCAGTCTCGGATGAGGCTGCTCAGGAATAAAATTCATCTTGACGGCGAACTCCTCCTTTTAGTCCTCTTTCAGAGGCCTGACGTAGTCACACAAGCGCCGTCACTAGACGCTGAATTTTCTCCCTTCGCTCACCACCTCATCCTCCAATTCGCTCAGGCCAATGTTTACCCTCCGGCATTATGCAGATTCAGTATATGACACAGCAGGAAAAGAGTGATATGCGAATCCGTGAACGGCGTAGGCAATCATTGTAGATGAGCCTGAAGCTGAGGCCTGTTTGAGACAACTTCAGTTGTCGAGTTCCTCAGCCTGGCTCAGATACAATAGATTGCTAGCCAGGTGGAAGATCTGAGCATATCACTATTTTCTCTGATGTGGAATATGCTGAACAATTGTTTAAATAAAAAAACGCACCGGAGGGGATCCAGTGCGTTTGAATGAGTTGTGTATGCTGTGTTAAGCGTACAAGTAGCGTTTGATTTTCTGGGTTGCAGTTTTTTCAAATGCCTCAGTTCTGAGTTCAACGTGTGAGATTTTTGAGAATTTGTTCACTTTGTCATTAACATATTTCATAATCTCTTTCTCCCACTCTTTCATCTTGGTCTCAAGCATATTCTTAGCCTCCTCTTTCTTTGCAAGGTATGCTGTAGCAGCCTCCTCTTTTTTGGCAACGTATGCTTTGTACATCTCCTTTCTCATCTGGTCATAATCAGCTTTCCATTCCCCTTTTTTACCCTCATACTCTTTCAGCCATTCAGCTTTTTTAGCCTCATATGCCTCAATAAGCTGCAGTTTCTTCTCATTATATGCAGCAAGGGCCTCATCCTTCATTTTGGTAATAGCCTCAATTTTTTCAGGCTGGATACATACTTTGGCAATAAGGGCACCTTTTGTCATAGTAACAACAGACTCTGCTACCACTGCGTGGGTATTTATAACAGTCTCAATCTCCTCCGGATAGATATTCTCACCGCTAGGACCTACAATCATACTGTTCAGACGGCCTCTGATAGACAACCATCCTTTCTCATCAATGTAACCCAAATCTTTAGTTCTGAACCATCCGTCCTCTGTAAAGGCTTCAGCTGTTGCCTCAGGGTTCTTGTAGTAGCCAGGCATAATGTTAGGGCCTTTGGCAATAATCTCACCCTCTCCGGTAACAGGATCAGGATTGTTGATTTTAAGCTGTACGTTAGGTACTGCTGGACCGGTAGTCTGCCATTTTACAAGGTCTGGGGTAGCACCTGCAAGGAGTGGAGAACACTCTGTAAGTCCATATCCGATTGCATATGGGAAATTGGCTTCCAAAAGAAATTTCTCTACAGTACCATCCAGTTTTGCACCGCCAATACCATAGAATCTCATTCTGCCGCCAAAAGTCTCTCTAAGAGTTTTTCCTACAATTTTATTGATAAGTTTCCTTCCAATTGCAGAGCTTCTGTACATTTTAGACATAATAGGGTTTGAGTGAATCTTAGGAAGAATGGCATTCCTGTAGATTTTCTCAATAATCATAGGCACGGTAAGCATTGTGGTTGGCCTTACCTCTTTCAATGCCTGCATAAGCAATTTTGGTACTGGAGGTCTGTCCAGATAGTATACAGATGCACCAGCCAACATAGGAAGGAGGAATGAAAGGCTGAACTCCAATGTATGTGACAATGGAAGCACAGACAACCATACATCCCATTCAAATGAAGGCCTCATTTTGTTGGCAATCTTAACGTGCGAGCACAAGTTGCCGTGGGTTAGCATAACGCCTTTTGAGTTTCCTGTGGTACCTGATGTGTATATGATGGTTGCAAGATCCTCCTCTGCAGAACTCATCTTTTCTACCTCTGCATTTGATGTCTCGTTGCAAGTCTCTCCTTTTAGAACTTTAAAATCATCCACCTCAATGATGAACTGAAGTTTCTCCTTCATCTCATCTGTAAGCTTGTGGTACAGTTTCTTTGATACAAACAAGCCTTTGCACTCAGAGTGTTCTATTATGTTCTTTATCTCGTCAATTGAGAAATCAGGCAGCATAGGCACGGCAATCTTGCCGTACGCAGAGCAACCCATAAAGGCTACGCCCCAGTTTGGCATGCTCTGGCACAGGATACCTATCCTGTCTCCCTGTTGTGCACCGTTCTTGTGTACAAGGGCAGCAATTTCCTTTACTTTTTCACCAAACTGTTTAAAAGTGTAAAAATGGCCACCTATTATGCATAGAAACTTGTTGTTTGCATAACTTTTTGTGCTACAGTGCAGTAATTCCTTTAATGTTTTGAATTCCATTTTGTGGTATTTGTTGTTTTGGTTCAGGTTGTGTAGTTATTCAAAAAACGTGCCCAAAGGGAATGAATCCCAATGGGCATAACAATGGCTGCAATCAGTCAAGATCGCTTCCGGTAGTAAACATTTCAGGGTGTCTTCCCACTACACCTTTCTCTTTGTAGTAGGCCCTTATCCTTTTTAAATCTGCTTTTGCGTCATCTGTAAGTTCAAATTTCACCCCTCGTCCCACTGTCTTTGTCTTCCAGTCGAAATATCCCAGATATACCGGCACATTACAGGCACGGGCAATTGTATGGAATCCGGTTTTCCAGTTTTCCGTTTTCTTGCGGGTCCCTTCAGGGGCAATTGCAAGATGCATATATTCTGCCTTATTTAAGGCGTCAATCATCTGTTTTGCCACGGTAGCCCCTTTGGAGCGGTCTACAGGAACACCTCCAAGCCACCTCATAAGAGGTCCTAGCGGCCCCCAGAAGAACTCTTTCTTTATCATAACGTACGCTCTGCCACCTAATGAATAGTAGTACATATATGATACCAGAAAATCCAGGGCGGAAGTGTGGGGTACTCCCAGAATAATGGCTTTTGGTTCAGTACAGGGTGGCTCAATGGCTCTCCATCCAAATACCCACATGAAAAATTTGCAGATGTATTTTCTCATAACAGTTTGTTTCTTCCCGATAGTTTTAAAAGTTGTTTGATTTTTCGGCCAGTTCTTCAAGGATAAGATCAGACCTCAAATTGCTTTTAATAAAGCTCTGTCTCTCCATTGTGTTTTTGCCCATATAGAATTCAAGCAGTTCGTGGATGGTATCATCCTTGCTCAATCTTACTCTGTCCAATCTTATATTCTCTCCAATGAATCCGCGGAATTCGTCGGGAGAAATTTCACCCAATCCTTTGAATCGGGTAATTTCAGGATTTTTGCCAAGTTTTATTATTGCTTTTTCCCTCTCCTCTGCAGTGTAGCAATAGTATGTCTCATTCTTTTTCCTTACCCTGAAAAGAGGTGTCTGAAGAATGTACAGGTGTCCTTGTCTTATAAGATCCGGGAAGAACTGCAGGAAGAAAGTAAGGAGCAGCAGGCGGATATGCATTCCGTCCACATCGGCATCGGTTGCCACTACCACTTTATTGTAGCGGAGGTTCTCCAAATCCTCCTCTATGTTCAATGCAGCCTGAAGCAGATTGAACTCCTCGTTTTCGTATACAATTTTCTTTGTAAGTCCGTAGCTGTTGAGCGGTTTGCCTCGTAAAGAGAATACAGCCTGAGTATTTACATCGCGGCTTTTGGTAATAGAACCACTTGCAGAATCACCCTCAGTAATGAAGAGCATTGTATCCTGGTTTCTTGGATCTTTGTCTCCGTAGTGGATACGGCAGTCCCTCAACTTCTTGTTGTGCAGACTTGC
The DNA here is from genome assembly GCA_045531975.1 of Candidatus Egerieisoma sp. Taxonomy (GTDB): domain Bacteria; phylum Bacteroidota; class Bacteroidia; order Bacteroidales; family UBA932; genus Egerieousia. Next base: position 38,328 of record JAZSEZ010000083.1, read on the forward strand.
CTTCTTGGCCCTTTCCCTTGCCAGTTTCTGTATTCCCGATATAGCTTTCCTCTCTTTCTCATTGGCAAGAACCTTCTTTAAAATGGCATCGGCCTGTGCTGGATTCTTGTGCAGGAAGTTGTCAAGTTCTGAAGAGATGAAATCTACAATAAAGTTCCTTATGCTTTGTCCCCCTGGCTCAACATCTTTGGAACTCAGATATGTTTTTGTCTGGTTGGAGAAATTCGGCTCTACAACCTTTATGCTTATTGCCCCTACAATGGATTGTCTCACATCTTTAGGGTCAAAATCTTTCTTGAAAAAATCTTTAATGGTTTTGGCTACACCCTCTCTGAAAGCAGCAAGGTGTGTACCTCCGTGAATGGTGTTCTGACCGTTTACAAATGAACTGATATTCTCTCCGTTTTCGGTACCGTGTGTAATTGTAATCTCAATATCTTTTCCTTGCAGATGTATAGGTTCGTATAGGGGAGTCTCTGAGAGCGAATCATTTATAAGATCAAGCAGACCGTGTTTGGATTTGTACTCTGTTCCGTTGAAATTCAAAGAGAGCCCCGTATTGAGGTACGAGTAATTCTTGAGCATTGTTTCAATATACTCAAGGTTGTATTTGTAGTTGTCATACAATTGCGGGTCTGCAATGTATTTTACAAGAGTGCCGTTTTTTTCATTGGTAAGGAGATTGCCGCTATCTACAAGATCTCCTTTGGAAAATTGCGCCCACGCACTCTCACCGTCTCTGAAAGACTGGATATAAAAATATGTTGAAGTTGCATTAACGGCTTTTGTACCTACACCGTTCAAGCCCACAGATTTTGAAAATGCGCTGCTGCCATATTTGGCACCTGTATTCATTTTGCTTACGGCATCAATAAGTTTGCCAAAAGGGATACCGCGCCCGTAGTCCCTTACAGTAACCATATTGTCCTCTCCAAGGGTAATCTTTATGCTTCTGCCGTGTCCCATAATGAACTCATCAATGGCGTTATCTACAATCTCTTTGAACAGGACATAAATACCGTCATCGGGAGAAGAACCGTTGCCAAGTTTGCCAATGTACATACCCGATCTTCTGCGGATATGTTCATTCCAACTGAGGGTTTCAAAATCAGCCTCCGTATAATCGGAGGGTTTTATATGGTTGTCTGTAAGCTCACTCATTTTTAGTTGATGCGCATTTTGCGTATTTTGCAAAAATACAAAAAAAAGGGGTTAAACCAACCCCTTTTCAACTAATAGTTCCGCTATCTGTACTGCATTGGTTGCAGCCCCTTTACGCAGGTTATCAGCTACACACCACAGGTTTATACCATTCTCTACAGAGAAATCTCTCCTTATCCTTCCCACAAAAACCTCATCCCTGTCTTTGGTGAACAAAGGCATAGGGTAAGGGAGGTTATCCATAGAGCCTATTGCCGATGGCTGAGCCCCATTTTCAAGGGCAACCCTGTCTTGTACAACCACACCCGGGGTATTCTCAAGCGTCCTGAAAATATCCTCTATCTCAAACCCTTTCTCAAACTCAAGGTTAATTGACTCTGCGTGACCTCCAAGAACAGGAACCCTTACAGTAGTTGGGGAGACCTTTATACTTTCATCCCTCATTATCTTGTGGGTTTCATTAACCATCTTCATCTCCTCCTTAGTGTACCCGTTCTCCATAAAGATATCAATATGAGGCAACAGATTAAGGTCTATCTTATACGGATATGCTTTTACAGAGGATTCTTTGCCATCCCTTTCCGCACTCATCTGGTCTACCGCTTTCTTTCCTGTTCCTGTAATGCACTGGTAAGTTGAAACTACAATTCTTTTAATTCCAAACTCTTTATGCAGCCCTGCAATTGCAATCAGCATCTGAATTGTAGAGCAATTGGGGTTTGCAATTATATAGTCATCTTTTTCAACGGCATCCCCGTTAATTTCCGGGATAACAAGTTTCTTTGTAGGGTCCATTCTCCAGCAGGCAGAATTGTCAATAACCCTGCATCCCACCTCCGCAAATTTTGGAGCCCACTCCTGTGAAACCCCGCTTCCGGCAGAGAACAGTGCAATATGGGGCCTTTTCTCAATAGCCTGTGCAGGTGTGCACACAGTATATTCAACACCTTTGTATAATATTTTGCTTCCCGACGATTTCTCAGATGCTACGGGAATAAGTTCAGTTACGGGAAAATTTCTCTCCTGCAGCACCCTCAACATATTTCTGCCAACCAACCCGGTGGCACCAACAACTGCTACTTTCATATATGTGTGTTATTGTTAAATACTCAAAATGTCATTCAATACTCCGCCGGCAGTCTGTTTTGCACCAGCTCCGGCACCTTTTATTACAATTGCATTAGGGTAATATTCAGACTCAATTATTACAGCATTGTCTGTACCCTCAAGTGTATAGAACGGATGGGTTTTTCCTATGCTCTTAAGTGCAATGCTGCACGCAGGTTTATTCTCGCCGTTACATCCGGTAGCATCCAAAGATGCAATGAACCTCAATTTCTCCCCTTTTGCTGCAGCCTCTTCATACTGGGCTTTCAGCTGTGGCTCATACTCCTGCAGTTTTGCATAGAACTCCTGAGCGTATGAAGGGAAATTGGTGTTCTGGCTGCACATAATCTCCTCAGGGATAAAGCCGTTGAAATCCACGTCACCGCTCTCAATGGCAAAGCCTGCCTGTCGGGAAGAGATAAGGAATTTGCGGAAAACATCTGTTCCGGCAAGGTCCAGTCTTGGGTCAGGCTCTGCATACCCTTTCTCTGCTGCCTCCTTAACAAGGGTTGCAAAGGATTTCTCCCCGTTGTAGTTGCTGAAAAGGAAATTGAGTGTTCCTGAAAGAATACCCTCAATTCTCTTTATTGAATCACCGCAGTTCACCAGTTGCAGGATAGTTTCCAGAACTGGAAGGGCTGCACATACTGTGGTTTCATATCTGTATTGTACCTTCTCAAGTCTTGCAGTTGCAAATAGCTCTTTGTATGATTCGTATGTAAGGGAGTTTGCAATCTTGTTGCAGGTTACAACAGAAAATTTGTTTCTGAACAGATCTACATACAATGACGCAATGTTTCTATTGGCAGTACAGTCAACAAATATTGAGTTGCTGAGTTTGAAGCTGCAAATCTCTGAAATATATTTGTTGCCGGTATTTTTCTCACCCTCTTCAAGGTTGAAATCTTCTCCAATTCCGTTGCGGTTTATGATGTAGTTCCTGCTGTTGCAGATTCCACAAATTACAAGTTCTTTGCCCAATCTCTCCTCTATAGATTTCTTTTGGGCAAATATAATTGACACCAGTGCTTTGGCTACAGTTCCGTATCCTGCTATAAAGAGGTTGGTCCTGTTTGCGGATGTAGAGAAGAACTCTGCGTGGATAGCCCTTATTGCATCATTCACATCTTCTGTATGAAGTACGGCTGATACATTTTTTTCTGATGAGCCCTGGGCAATGGCCCTTATGTTAATGCCCTCACGTCCCAAAGCATCAAACATCTTACCGCTGGCACCGCTCTGGTTCTTCATATCGTCACCCACAAGGGAAATGATTGAGAAACCTTTTTCCACTCTCAACGGGTCAACTTTACCAAGTGATATTTCGTATGCAAATAGCTCGTCAGCAGCTTTTTTGGCTTTGTCCGCATCATCTTCGGCAATTGCAATGCACATAGTGTGTACAGATGATGCCTGGGTGATAAGGATAATGTTCACATTGTTTTTGCTCAAAACATCAAACAGTTTGCTTGAGTAGCCAGGAATACCAACCATTCCGCTACCTTCCATTGAAAGGAGGGCAATTTTGTTTGATGATGAGATTCCCCTTATCTTCTCGTGTCCCTCAGGCGGGTTACGCTCAATAAGGGTTCCAAAGTCATCGGGAGCAAAAGTGTTCTTTACATAAATTGGAATTCCTTGTTTTACAACTGGTTGTATTGTTGGGGGATAAACCACTTTTGCACCAAAATGTGAAAGTTCAAGAGCCTCCTTGTAGGAGATGTTTCTGATTGGTCGGGCATCAGGAACAATGCGTGGGTCTGCTGTCATCATACCGCATACATCTGTCCATATTTCAAGTCTGCGGGCCTGTGTTCCCACTGCAATGATTGAAGCGGTGTAATCTGAACCTCCGCGCCCCAAAGTTGTAGTGCGGCCGGCTGTATCTGATGCAATAAATCCCGGCATTATGTAAAGTTTATGCGGGTCATTACTGAAATACTCTCCAATATTTGCAGATGTAAGGTTGTCAATTACAACATTCTTGTTGGCCTGCAGCTGGGTTTTAATAAGCTCTCTTGAGTCTTTCCACTGGTGGCTTATATTCAATGATTTAAGTTTTGCGCTTATGATGTTTGTAGAAAGAAGCTCGCCAAAACTTACAATATGGTCCTGGCTGAGATCTGTAAGTTCTTTCAAAAGATAAACACCTTTGCAAATTTCGCGAAGCTTGTTGAAAAGTTCGCAGCAGATGCACTTGATGGTCTCAGACTCCTCTGCCGGAATAAGCCCCTCTATAATGCTGTTGTGTCTTTGCTGCAAAGAGTCAATAAGCTCAAGGTATTTCTCATCACCACTTTTAGCTGTTTTACCTATAAGTATAAGGGCATCAGTAGCTCCGCTGATAGCCGATGATACAACAACGGTACGGTCACTTGCAAGAGCCCTTTTAACAATTGCTATAACTTTGGTTATATTTTCTGCATTGGCAACTGAACTGCCGCCAAACTTAAGTACCTGCATAAATCCTCCTCGTTTAATTAAATCAGTTTCTCACTCTCAATAACTTCCTGTATCTGTTTCCACTCAAGAAGAAAACCGTCGTGCCCGAAAGCGGAGGTAATCTCCCTGTATCTTGCTCCAGGTATATGTTTTGCCATATATTTCTGTTCCACTGTTGGGAAAAGTCCGTCAGAATCAATTCCCACACATACCGTATTGGCCTTTACCATTCCCAGCGCCTTTTCAACTCCACCTCTGTTGCGCCCAATATTATGGCTGTCTGTAAGGTTAAGCATACTCAGGTATGAATAGGCATCAAACCTGTCAACCAGTTTTTTCCCCTGGTACCTCTGGTATGAGCCGGCCCTTTGTGGAAATGTGCAATTTTCATCCTGCTCAAACTGGGTGGTGTTGTACCCCTCAAAACTCCTGTATGAAATCAGGGCAATTGATCTGGCTGCAGCCAACCCTATTTTTCCTCCAAGAGGTTCTATCCTCTTCCCTACAACTGTATTGCTTTTCCCCGCTACCCTTCTGGTAGAAAAATCTTCCCATTCAGTAAGGGTGGTGTATTTCTGCTCCACAAAAGTTGGGTCTGCATATAAGGCCATTCTCATAGATTCATTGAATGCACTTCCCCAAGGGGTAAAGCGGCTGTTGCTGGCCATAAGTACCAGATTATTTATTTTGTGCGGATACATTATACTCCACTCAAGTGCCTGGAATCCACCCACTGAACCACCTGTAAGCAAATCCACTTTATCTATACCAAGATGCTCCAATAATATGTTGTGGCATTCAGCCACATCCCTTACAGTTGTTTTAGGAAAATCCAGAAGGTACGGTTTCCCTGTGGCGTTGTTTATAGAACAGGGCGAAGTGCTTCCATAACACGAGCCAAGTATATTGGCACACACTATTGTGTATTTGCGCGGGTCAAAGAATTTCTCCTCACCAACCAGTACATCCCACCAGTCGCAAGGGTCGGAATTTGCGGTAAGTGCGTGGGTAATCCATACAACCTTCTTGTTCTCCCTCTCTGCTGTATTGCCAAACTCCTTTGAGATATGGTAACAAATCTCCAGATTTTCAATTGTACCTCCACACTCAAGCTGGAATGGCCTGTTGTGTATGTATAATCTTTTTTCCACCTCTTTTTCTCCTTATTCTATTGTTTGAAGAGCCTGCTGAAAATCTGCAATAAGGTCTTCTATATCCTCAATACCCAAACTTATCCTTAATGTGCCCGGTGTGATGCCAATTGCCAGAAGTTCTTCATCTGTAAGCTGGCCGTGGGTTGTGGTGGCAGGGTGAGAGATAAGCGAGCGGTTATCCCCCAAGTTTGTAAGCAGGGTATACAGTTTAAGATTGTTTACAAATTTTCCGGCATCTTCCCTGCTTGCCTTCAAATCTACGGTAAGTACACCTCCAAATCCGTTACGCAGATATTTCACTGCATTTTTGTGCGAAGGGTGGCTCTCAAGGCCCGGATATGATACCTTTTCCACCATAGGGTGCTTTTCAAGCCATTTTGCCAGAGCAAGGGTGTTGTCACAAGTCCTTTGGCACCTTAGTGACAAAGTCTCGCATCCTGTAAGGATAAGGAATGCATTGAAAGGTGACAGGCAACATCCGAAATCCCTCAGCCCTACACATCTCAAATATGCTGCAAAAGCGCAATTGCCAAAATGCTCTGCAAATTTTATGTTGTGGTATGAAGCGCAAGGATCTGTAAGTTGCGGATATTTGCCGCTTTCAAACCAGTTGAAGTTGCCGCAATCAACAACTATTCCGGCAAGGGAGTTTCCGTGTCCTCCAATATATTTGGTAGCTGAGTGGCAAATGATATTTGCTCCCCACTCAATAGGGGCACATACATATCCGGCGCATCCGAAAGTGTTGTCTACAATAAACAATATCTTATGCTTTTTGCATATGTTGCTCAACATCTCAAAATCGGGTACAGAGAAATCGGAGTTGGCAATTGTCTCTACATAAATGGCTTTGGTGTTCTCGTCAATAAGACTCTCTATCTCCTGGGCATCATTGCATTTGTTGAGTTTTACATTAATTCCCAGTTTTGGCAAAGTAACCTTAAACTGGTTGAATGTTCCACCATAAAGTGACATTGAGCTTATTATATTGTCTCCGGCATTGCAAATAGCTGTAATTGCAATGAACTGGGCACTCATACCGCAAGTTGCAGATACTGCGGCAGTACCCCCTTCCAGTGCTGCAACCCTCTGCTCAAGAACATCTGCAGTAGGGTTTCCCAATCGGGAATAAATATTTCCAGCCTCCTCAAGCTCAAAGAGTTTCTTTCCGTGTTCAACATCTCTGAATGCGTATGCAGAGGTCTGGTATATGGGTGTTATACAAGCACCTGTAGTTGGGTCCGGCTGTTGGCCGGCACGCACCTGTAGCGTGTCAAATTTATATTGTGACATAATTGAGTTTTTTCAGTTAATAAAAATGATGACTTTTACCGGATGAAAAACCCTGGGCATCCTGCACAGAATAATTCTAAAATAAAGAGAAGAGCATCTTAGCGATGCATTCGCATCATCATGCGCATACCCATCATACCCATAGCTGGAGACGGCCTGGATGGAATAGAATAAATATGAGGGTTTGCAATCATTGCTACAAATATAGCATTTATTGAATAAAAATATTCCCGACAATGCATTTTTTTGCATTATCGGGAATGGTAATTTTAAAAAGTGTGTCTCTCTTATCTCTTGTTCAGCTCAGCTGTCATTCTCTTCTGAGAAGTGGCTTTGTCTGTTCTGATAGCAGGACCTGATGCACAACCGCCTTCACAAGCCATTACCTCAATGAATGGAGCAGGACATTTTCCTGTTTTTGCGTAAACCTTAAGCATTGCAATGTTCTTCTTGTTAAGGTTGGCAACTTTAAGTGCTGGAAGGTTAGCTTTATCCAAGAACACTTTTACAGCCTGGGTTACACCACCGTCCTGTGCAAAACCGTGAGCCTCTTTAACTGAGGTGAACGGCATTGTATATGGCTCAATCTTGTTCACATCAACGCCAAAACCGTCAAGTACAGAACCAAGCTCTTCAAATGTCATTACATAGTCCACATTGTCGTGGTATGTAGCCTCTTTTCTCTTGGCAATACAAGGACCGATAAATACAGTTTTTGCCTCAGGATCTTTAGCTTTTACAATTTCTGCAGTGTAGTACATAGGAGATTTTGTGGTAGAGATATATTTCTCCATCTCAGGCATATGTTTCTTTGCAAGCTGGATGTAAGAAGGACAGCAGCTGGTAGTCATAAATGCCTGACCCTCCTCAAGTTTCTCCTCAAGTTCGTGAGCCTCTTTCTCTGTTGTTACCATTGCTCCCTGAGCAACCTCAATAACATCTGAAAAACCAAGCGCTTTGATTGCGCCGTAAATCTGCTCAATTGGCTCGCTGAACTGGCCAAGGATTGCAGGGGCAACCATTGCAACAACTTTCTCTCCGCGTTTGATGCTCTGAAGAATATCAAACACCTGTGAAATCTCAAAGATTGCGCCAAATGGACAAGCGTTGATACATTTTCCGCAGTAGATACATTTTGTCTCATCAATATGCTCTACACCATACTCATCCTTGCTGATAGCCTTAACAGGACAAACATCCTCGCAAGGAACAGGGATATATACAATAGCGTGATATGGACAGCTTGAGTGGCATTTGCCGCAGCTGATACATTTGTCGTGGTCAATCTCTGCCTGGCCGTTGTTCTTAAAGTGGATTGCATCTTTAGGGCAGTTCATATAACAGCTTCTTGCAACGCAACCACGGCACAAACTGGTAATCTCATAGTTTACCTGTACACAAGATGAACAAGCCTCATCAATAACGGTAAGAATGCTCTCTTTAGGATTCACAGTTCTTGTAACAGCCGCCTGTGCATAATAAGAAAGTGGAGTAAGCTCATCTTTCTCATCAGTCATATCAAATCCCAAAAGTGGAAGAGATTTGTATTTCCATACAGCGCGCTCTTTGTGAACGCAGCAACGTCCTTTAACTTTTGATTTTCTAGGACTAAGTTCAATAGGAAGTCTGTCGATATTCTCAACAAGGTTGCCCTCTCTCCACATTTTGACAAGCTTTGCAAGCAAGCCGTGGCGGACAATCATAACATTGTTAGTAAATGCCATATCTGTATATCTTTGTCAGGTATTAGTTCAAATCTTTATAAATTGGGTGCAAATATAGCAATATTTGCCAAATCTCAAGTAAAATATGATTATTTAAATATATACAAAAGACCTCTCTATCAGATGAATTTGCTTATTGCATCAATAAATGCCTCCACTGAAGCTGTAACTATATCTGTATTGGCTGAGAATCCGTAATAAATATTTCCTCTGTTCTCAATTTGTACATGTACTTTACCCACATCATCACAACCTCTTGTAATAGCTTGTACCAGAAATTCTTCTACAACAATTTTCCTGTTTATGAGTTTTTTTACAGCTGAAAATGCAGCATCAACAGGGCCATTTCCTTCAGATGTTGCCTGGCATATCTCCCCATCTATGTTCAACTTTACTGTTGCCATAGGTACAGAATTCTTTCCACATACAACCTGCAGGAATTTTAACCTTATCCTTCTTGCCGCCTCATTGCGGTTCACTCCTACAATAACCATAAGGTCATAGTCGTTTATGTCTTTCTTGCGGTCTGCCAGAAGGAGGAATTTGTCGTATGCGTTGTTAAGTTCGTCGGGAGAAAGATTTATACCCATTCTGTCATAATGGTGCTTGAGGGCAGCACGCCCGCTACGGGCAGAGAGGGTGATTAAGGAGTCATTTACTCCAACTTCAAGCGGATCAATGATTTCATAGCTCTCCCTGTGTTTAAGGACTCCATCCTGGTGTATTCCGGCAGAATGTGCAAATGCGTTTCTTCCCACAATTGCCTTGTTGGGTTGTACCGGCATCCTCATCAGGGTAGAGACAAGGCGTGAAATCTTATATATGTTCTTGTGTTTTATCTCTGTATAGAAAGGGATATCTTTACGGCATTTGAGTGCCATTGCAACCTCTTCCAGAGATGTGTTTCCAGCTCTCTCTCCAATACCGTTAACTGTAACTTCCACCTGCCTTGCACCATTCATTATACCGGAAAGTGTGTTGGCTGTAGCCATTCCCAAATCATTGTGGCAATGGGTGGAAATAATAGCCTTGTCTATATTGGGAACATTGTTTACAAGGAACTTGATTTTTTCTCCATATTCCCAAGGTGTGCAGTATCCTGTTGTATCCGGTATGTTCACGGTTGTTGCTCCAGCAGAGATGGCTGCTTCAATTACCCTTGCAAGGTATTCATTATCTGTACGTCCGGCATCTTCTGCGTAAAACTCCACATCATCTGTAAATCTGCGGGCATATTTTACTGCCTTTACAGCACGCTCAACAATCTCTTCCCTGTTGGAATTGAATTTGTGTTTTATATGATAATCACTTGTACCTATTCCGGTATGGATTCTTTTCCTTCTGGCATAGTGCAAAGCCTCTTTTGCAGCATCTATATCACTCTCCAGGGCTCGGGTAAGTGCACATATAACAGGTTCAGTCACATTTTTGGAGATTTCAACAACAGAGTTGAAGTCTCCCGGGCTGGATGCAGGAAAACCACACTCAATTATATCCACGCCAAGAGTCTCAAGCGAGCGGGCAAGCTCAATTTTTTCAATTGTATTCAGCTGACATCCCGGAATTTGCTCTCCATCTCTGAGTGTAGTGTCAAAAACATATATCCTGTTTTCCATATCTTTCTTGTTTGTATAAGTGGAGCAAAGGTAAAAAAAAGTTGAAAACTGCATAAAATAAAACCGTTACCCGCACTTGCGGATAACGGCATATATATCTGATAAGGATATAATTATTCCTCGTCCAGTCTTAGATGCTGTACGTAGATAGCTTTTTTAAGCTCCTCTCTTCTAGCAACAGATTTCTTAACGAAAGTTTTTCTGTTTCTAAGCTCGCGTACGATACCTGTTTTCTCGAATTTGCGTTTGAATTTTTTCAAAGCTCTCTCAATATTCTCACCCTCTTTAATTGGAACTATAATCATCTTAAACCACCTCCTTTTTATTTGGGCTGCAAAAGTATGTATTTTTTTTTAACTTTACAAATCAAATTCAAGCAGTTGCAGTAGAAAAATGTTGGCAGATATGTACATAGAGTATTTGAAGGTACAGAGAAGGTATTCTTCCCGTACACAGGAGTTGTACAGTGATGCCATATTCAGGTTTTATGCCTCCATTTTTGATGCTTCCTCAAGGGTGGAACTCTGTAAAATGGCCATATGTGAAGAGGATGAGGTGGGATGCCTTACCTCTGTGCAACTGAGAAACCACATTGTACAGATGTTGGAGAGCGGTATGCAGGCAAGGAGTGTGAATCTCCATTTGAGTGCTTTGTCGGGATACTGCAAATGGCTTATGGGAAAGGGAAAACTTGAATCAAATCCTGCAAAAGGTATCCCCCGCCCAAAAGAGGAGCACCGCCTTCCCCATTTTTTTCCAAAAAAGGCATTGGCAGAATACTGTACATTCAATCTTCCCGATGACTACTCCCTTATGAGGGACAGACTTATGGTTATGCTGATTTATGCAACAGGGATGAGGCGGCAGGAAATAGTGGATTTGAGGCTTTCTATGGTTGATTTGCATAGAAAAGTGTTCAAAATTGTGGGAAAAGGGGATAAAGAGAGAGAAATTCCAATAATTCCTGTACTGTGTGAAAAAATTTTAGTATATTTACAGAAACGAACCGAGAGGTTTGGCTTTGATACAGAAGGCGCATTTTTTTTAACGGATAAGGGTACCCCTTTGTACCTTAATTTTGTTAATAATGCAGTAAGGAAAGAATTGGCAAGTTTGAAAGGGTTTGACGGTAAAATCTCGCCGCACGTGCTCAGACATTCATTTGCAACACATCTTTTGAATGACGGTGCAGATTTGAACAGCATAAAGGAGGTGCTTGGACACTCATCTTTGGCGGCAACCCAGGTTTATACCCACAACTCTTTTGAGCAGCTGAAAAAAATATATGTAACCGCTCATCCACGAGCTAAAAAAGGAGGTTAGTATGGATATCAGAGTTCAATCGGTAAAATTTGACGCAGATGTTAAATTGTTGGATTTTATTGACAAGAAGGTAGGGAAGTTGGAGAAGTTCTATGAGGAGATCATTAATGCAGAGGTTACACTTACCCTTTTGCCTGACACGGCAAACAAATGTGTTAAGGTAAGGGTGAATATGCCGGGCAAGGATCTGTTTGTAGAGAAAAATGCCTCAACTTTTGAAGATGCAGTAGTAGACTGTGTAGATGTTCTAAAGGAACAGATTGTTAAAATCAAAGAGAAAAAAATGGGCAAATAGCTCTTCAGATAAAATAAGTTTTCATTTAGATTATGGGGTACGTTGTAGAGCGTACCCTTTTTTTGTCCCTTAATCAAAAAAGATTGAAGTGAGTTCCTCTAGTGTAATGTTGCTGAAATATGGAGCCGGACCAATCTCTTCAATCCTGGCCTTTATCTTTTCCGGAGTATGCTCTGTCCCCTTTAATTTGTTGCAGAACTCCTCTGTGGGGAGTGTGAAGAAATAATCTCCCATAATCTGCAGCTCAGTTATAAACCCTTTGCTTACATTCATAAACAACTCTACCATTCCACCCTGGAATTTGGATACCTTTTTAAAGGAGTATGATGGTGATGTCCCAAAATTCCAGCTGTCAAGGGAATATTTGGTGGCTCTAAGTTGTTCAATGGATTCAAGGTCTTCCGGTGTATAGCTGTATGGGGTAATTTCCGGATACCTGCTGCAGATGAACTCCTCCAGATATTTTCTGAAACCTGCAATATCGGAGATGTAGCATCCGGTAGAACCCAGGTAATCGTCGGGAATATGCTCTTTAATATTTGTAACCCTGCTTCTGTTGGATTGTACAGCTTTGCCAATAAATTTTTCTGGGCGGGATTTCAGTGCCTCAGCCAGATTGTGCATAGATGCATTGTAAAGTAGTGTGCCGTGTTGGAGTACCCTCTCCTTATGGATACATACTGCATTTCCGGAAAACTTCTTGCCGTCAATAAGCAAATCATTTCTTCCTTCAAGGTATGCCTTTATTCCCACGTTGTTCAGGGCATCCAGAATTGGAGCTGTGAAACGGCGGAACATTACCCCCGTATCCTCATTGCCCCTTTTTCCCTCAATGAAAGTGAAGTTGAGATTCCCCAAATCGTGAAAAACAGCACCACCACCGGTAAGTCTTCTAACTACCTTAATGCCATTCTCCTTCACAAAATTCACATCAATTTCTGCAAAGGCATTCTGGTAATGGCCAATGATTATGGAGTTTTCATTTCTCCATAATCTGAATACAGGTTGTGTAAAGTTTTTAAGCAGATATTCTTCCGCTGCAAGATTCCAGTAGGGATCTGTGCAGAAATCATTTATATACAGCATCTTGGGGCAAATTGTATTTTTTTATGATTGCTCTGTATCCAAGCAAAACCAGATATCCTACCAGCACACCAAACATAGCACCGCATATAACATCGCCAGGGAAATGTTTGCCAACATATACCCTGCTGTATGCAACTGCAGCAGACCAGCAGAATATGAAGATGGTATACCATTTTTTTCTTAATACTCCCGACGAAATTGCAGCCAGACCGAAAAAGTTTGCCGCATGGTTTGAGATGAACCCGAACTTGCCACCCCTGTACTCAAGCAATCTTATCAGATCTCTGGTTGTAGGATCCCAGCACGGACGTAGTCTTTCAATGGTCCTTTTGAACAAATGCACACCAAGCCAGTCTGTAAGGGCAAATGTAACCACAATTGAAAAGAACATAAGTATTGCCACTTTAAGGTTCCTTTTATAGAAAATCATAAAGAGCAAAACGGCATAAATGGGTATTCCGCTCCATTTGTTTGTAATGAATACCATTATGGGATCAAAAAAAGAACTGTTCCAGCCATTTATGGCCAGAAGCAGTTCCTTGTCAATTTCTATAAGCCAGTCAAGCATTGTGTACACTTCCCTGTTTAGGTTAAATCTCTGTGTTCAACGTTTTCCAGATAAGATCTTTCAACTCCTTAATACCCTCATTGGCAGCAGAAGATATGAAGATTGTAGGGATCTTTCTTGGCAGGTGCGGCTTAATCTCCTTTTTGAGTTCCTCATCAAGCATATCTGATTTAGATACAGCCAGAATCCTTTGTTTGTCAAGAAGGTCGGGGTTGAACTTCTTAAGCTCTTTAAGGAGAATCTTGTATTCCGCAAGGATATCTTTGCTGTCTGCAGGAACCAGGAACAGCAATACCGAGTTTCTCTCAATATGTCTGAGGAATCTGTGTCCCAAGCCTCTACCTTCGCTTGCCCCCTCAATTATACCGGGGATATCTGCCATTACAAACGATTTGTCATCATAGTAATTTACAATTCCCACACTTGGCTCAAGGGTTGTAAAAGCGTAGTCTGCAACTTTTGGACGGGCTGCGGAAACAGTAGAGAGCAGTGTGGATTTTCCGGCATTAGGGAATCCTACCAAACCTACGTCTGCAAGAATCTTAAGTTCCAGAATAAACCAGCCCTCTACACCCAACTCACCCGGTTGTGCATAACGGGGAGTCTGGTTTGTTGAGGTTTTGAAATTGGCATTACCCAAACCTCCTCTACCACCTTTTACAATAATCTTCTCTTCTCCGGGTTCGGTTATTTCAAAAAGCACCTCTCCTGTCTCCGCATCTTTTGCAACTGTGCCAAGGGGAACATCAAGATAGATGTCTTTACCGTTGCGGCCGTGTCTTAAACTTCCGCTTCCGGCTTCTCCTTCCTCTGCCCTGATGTGCTTTTTGTATTTAAGGTGGATCAATGTCCAGAATTGGGAGTTTCCTCTAAGGATAATGTGGCCGCCGCGGCCACCGTCACCTCCGTCGGGACCACCTTTAGGAACATATTTTTCCCTGTGCAGGTGCATTGATCCGTTACCTCCGTTGCCGGATGCAAGGAACATCTTTACGTAGTCTACGAAATTTGAGTTTGCCATATTCAATTACAGTACTTCGCTGATTTTTGCAAAAATTTCCTCTATGGTGCCTACGCCGCAAATCTCGTTGTATTTGCCCTGTGGCTTGTAGTACTCAATAAGAGGCTCTGTTTTTGCGTGGTATGTGTCAATCCTGTTCTGGATGGTTTTAGGGTCTGCATCATCTTTTCTCCCCTCAATGTTTGCCCTGTGCTGTATCCTTTCAAATACCATCTCATCGCTGATGATGATTGAGATTACCTTGTCAACACTTTTGCCCTGTTTATGGAGCATCTGGTCAAGAATCTCAGCCTGAGCTACAGTTCTTGGGAAACCGTCAAAAAGGAATCCGCCAACTTCAGGATTGTTTGCAATCTCGCTCTCAATCATTCCCACAACAATTGCGTCATCTACAAAGTTGCCTGCATCAATAAGCGATTTGGCTTTAAGGCCCAGTTCGGTTCCTTTTGCAATCTCTTTCCTCAAAAGGTCACCGGTTGAAACGTGGTGGAAATTGTATTTCTCCACCAGCAGTTTGGCCTGAGTCCCTTTTCCAGCACCGGGAGGGCCAAACAACAAATAATATTTCATAATCTATTTTTAAGTTTTTTGTTATTTTAAGTTTTTTGCCGTTCTACTCGTCAAGAACGTATATGTCTTTGTATTGCCTTCCCAACTGGTTATAGTCAAGACCATATCCTACTATAAAGTCATTTGGTATCTGCAATGCCGCATAGTCTATCTTAATATCCTTTTTGTATGCATCAGGTTTGAGCAGAAGAGTGCATACCTTAATTTCGGCAGCTCCCGCTCCTTTAAGAATCCTATACATCTCTTCAATAGTGTTGCCGGTCTCTACAATGTCTTCTACAATAATAACAGTCCTTCCCTCAACACTTTTTGTAAGTCCCATAATCTGTTTTACTTCACCGGTTGAAGATGTACCCTCATACGATGCCAACTTTATGAAAACCACATCACTGGTAACCTTAATTTTTCTCATAAGATCTGCGGTAAACATAAATGAACCGTTAAGGACACTTAGAAAAATAGGGGTATCAACACTTTTGAGGTCTTCGTTCAATTGGTTTGCAACGTTCTCAACTGCCTGGTCAATCTGAGCAGCTGTTGTACATATTCTGAAACGTTTGTCGTGAAGTGTTATTTTATCCATAGTGCAATGTTTTTCTTAAAAAGGCATCAAACTACAAAAATAAATATTATTTTCGTATTTCATTATTTACAAGCAAGTTTATTTATGGAGCCTAAAGTTAGTATTATAATGGGCAGCACCTCTGATATGAAGGTTATGGAGCAGGCTGCCAAATTTTTGGAGGAGATGGAGATCCCTTTTGAAATTAATGCATTGTCTGCACACCGTGTCCCTGAAATGGTTCACGAGTTTGCCCTTAATGCGCATAAAAGAGGTATAAAAGTCATTATTGCAGGTGCAGGTGGAGCAGCTCATCTTCCTGGTGTGATTGCAGCCTCAACCCCTCTTCCAGTAATTGGAGTTCCAATCAAGTCTTCCAATTCAATTGACGGTTGGGATTCAATCCTGTCCATTCTTCAGATGCCTTCAGGTATTCCAGTTGCAACTATGGCATTGGATGGAGCCAAAAATGCAGCTATCCTTGCCGTTCAGATTCTTGCAGCTGCAGACCCTCAGCTTTTTGCAAAATTTGAGGGATTCAAGGCTGATTTGGCAAAGAAGATTGCTAAAGCAAATGAGGAGTTGGCACAAATTAAAGATTTTAAGTATAAGGTGTAACCCGGTGACCGACTTACTATTTAGTCTGCTGATTTATAACCTGTTGCATATTTTTGCAGCAGGTTTTTTTTATCGCTTTTGAAAAACGTAAGTAGTTGGTAAATAGAGAAGTAGACAGTAACTCGGTCCCCGAGTTACTTTTCTTTCGTTTTGTGTAGGTTTGCGGGTATGGGAAGATTGTGTCTGATTTTGTTGGCCTGTGTGATGGTGCCGGTGGGCAGTGTGGGACAGGAGCGTGGGGCGGAGGCCCTGCAGATGATGTTGGAGAGTATTGCTGAGGAGGTGGGTGAAAGGGGGGATGAGGCAAAAATGGAGGAGATTATGGAGCATTTTGAAATGCTTTATAATGCTCCATTGGATATAAATGGGGCTTCAAGGGGGGATTTGGAGAAGTTGCAGATCCTTTCAGATTTCCAGATAGAGAGTCTTTTGGAGCATAGGGGCAGTTCGGGGAATATCCTTTCGGCAGCAGAACTGCAGCTGGTAAACGGATTTCATAAAGGGGTAGTGGATATGCTGCAACCATTTATATTTTTTGGAGATGGCGGTAATGGGGGTGCAAATGGGAGAAGCAGAAAGAGCAATTCTGCATTATTGTTCAAATGGTGGATAAAGGGGAATGATACAGAAGAATATATAGGTCCGCCTTATTATACCCAACTCAAATACAAGTGGGAGAAGCCGCAAAGGTTACAAATGGGATTTACATTGGAAAAGGATGCAGGTGAGCCGGTAATTGGAAAATCCTCACTCCCTTATGGCGATTTTTTCTCATTCCACACCTCATTAAAGGAGATAGGGTTGGGGAGAGGATTTTCAATCCATAAAGTCCATTTGGGGGACTACACTCTCAAAATGGGGCAGGGACTGGTGGCCTGGAACGGATTTTCACTGCGGGGTGAAACAAATCCATGTGGTGTGTTCAAAAGAGGTGAAACAATAACCCCTTATACCTCAAGTGATGAAAACAATTTTTTGCGTGGAGGGGCAGTGACGTTAAGGAAAGAGAACAAAAAATTCAAAAGGGTGGAGACCACACTGTTTTACTCTCTCAAAAAGGTGGATGCCCGCATAAAAGATGGGGTATATACCTCTTTGCCAAAAGATGGACTGCACAATACAGAGAGCCTTGCCCGAACCCGCAAAACTTTGGGCGAACTGGTTTATGGTGGAAGTATATCGTTCAAAACAAAAAACTTTAATGTTGGTGCAAACTATCTGGGGTATGGTTATGATGCCCATAACGGGAGACGGGTGGCGGAGTATAACCGGTACCAGATGTACAACGGGCAGTACGGAAACTTTTCGGCAGATGCGGCTGCAATAATTGGAAAAGTGAGGTGTTTTGTAGAGCTGGCAATGGATTATGGAGGCAGTTTTGCATTGCTGTGCGGAGCAATGGCAAAGTTGGGGAAGTGGGAGACAGCAGCAGTGTTGAGGAATTACCCCAAAGATTATATAGCCCCTTATGCCGGAGCATACAGCTCTACCAGCACCTGTTCCAATCAGCGGGGTGTCTCTCTATATGCACAGAGGGGGGATGGGAAAATTGTATTTTCATCGGGAGGAGAATATACCAGTTATCCTTGGGCAAGATATAATGTTCCTCAGGCTTCCTCTTCGTTTAAATTTTGGGCAAAAGTGGAGAGCCGTGGAGGAGGTGCTGCCTGGAATGCAAAATTGTACAACAACTTTGATTCTTACGGGCAAAAAGAGAAGTTGGGGATTAAGGGGATATATGGGATACGGCCCAGCAACTGGCTGCAGCTGAAAATGAGGGGTGAATTTGTAACGTGCGGATTTGAAGAAACGGGGGTTGCAGTGGGGAGCGATGCAGATTTTGCAATATGGAAAAATAAAGTGAGGTGTATTCTGCATGCCGTATGGTACAATTGCAGCAATTGGGATACAAGGCTCTATATGTATGAGTACGATTTGCCTTCGTCATATGTTTCAACCCTCCTATATGGGAGAGGATTGAAGTGGTATGCCCTCTTTTGTGGTGAAA
Source organism: Candidatus Egerieisoma sp. (assembly GCA_045531975.1). Lineage (GTDB taxonomy): Bacteria > Bacteroidota > Bacteroidia > Bacteroidales > UBA932 > Egerieousia. The sequence continues at coordinate 56,876 of JAZSEZ010000083.1, forward strand.
TAAGCAGATGGTGCACCTTTTTTATTAAGGCAGACAGTGAACCAAGGGTAAAATTAGGGCTGAAGATGAGGTTTTTTTAGTAGATTTGTAGTTTAAAAACAACTACAAATTATGCATACAGACAAAACATTAGGTGTATTGGGTGGTATGGGCCCTGCAGCAACAGCAGATTTCCTTAGAGTTCTTGCAGAGAAAACCCCAGCAGGCACAGATCAGGAACACCCAAGAATGATAGTATATTCACACACTGTTACTCCCGATAGAACCACCTTCCTTTTGGGGAAAGGACCGGATCCCACAGAGTATTTGAAAGATGGTTTGAAAACCCTTATAGGGTGGGGTGCGGATATGTTGTGTGTAACCTGCAACACAGCACACCACTTTATTGACGGTTTCAGGGATGAGATTGAGAAACCAATCATCCACATCATTGATGAGACAATCCGCAAATCGGCAGAGGTCTCTCCACAGGGTGCGTGGCTAACTGCAACATTGGGAACAATGAGAACAGGATTGTATCAGAGACACGCTGCAGATGTGGGGTATAATTTCCGCATACCTTCAGAAGAGATGCAGATTGAGATTCACGATGCAACAGATATGGTAAAGGCCGGCAAGCATAAAGAGGCCGGTGAGAAATTCAAGGCTATTGTAGAGAGACTTTGGGAGATAGAGAAACTTCCAATAGTTGGAGCCTGCACAGAGATTCCAATTGCATACGCCAATACCGGGTTGGACCCTCAGATGGGTATCTCTTCACTTGAGGCACTTGCAGACGGATGTATCAGAGAGTTGTACTATAAATAGCATAATTAGAGATGAAAATTAAGATAGCATTACCAGTACAGATTCTGATAGCATTGCTATTGGGTGTACTTTTTGGAATTTTCGGACACGAGTATGTAAAATATGTGAGCTGGGCGGGAGATATGTTCCTCCGTTTCCTTAAAATGATTGTAATCCCAATTGTATTCTCCTCTATGGTTGTAGGTGTGGCAAGTTTGGGAAATCAGGGAGGATTGGGAAGAATTGCAGGAAAGACATTTGCATTCTATGTATCCACTACAGTTATGGCAACAATTATTGGATTGGTATTGGTAAATGTCTTGCAGCCGGGAGTGGGCTCGTCATTGGTAGACCAGGCCTCTTCGGCGGCACAGGTTGCATCAGCTGAAAAAGTTTCCCTCGGCCAGCAGATAATTAACATAATCCCAAGCAATATATTTGAGGCCCTTGCAAAAGGTGATTTGCTTTGCGTAATCTTCTTTGCAATATTGTTCGGTTATTTTGTAACCCAGGTTGGAGAGAAGGCCAGAACAACTATAGTTGATTTGTTTCAGTCTGTATTTGACGTTATTATGAAGATTACCCTTGCCGTAATCAAATTGGCCCCTTACGGAGTATTTGCAATTGTTGCAAAGATGATTTCACAACAGGCGGGAGATATGGACAAACTTATGGAGATTGCCCAGAGTTTGGGAATGTTTCTTCTGATTGTATGGGTTGGATGTATGATACAGTTCTTTATTGTCCTTCCTTGTACAGTATATTTTATTGGTAAGGAGAACCCTTGGAGACATATGAAGAAGATGTCTACAGCAATCCTTACAGCATTCTCTACCTGTTCGTCGGGAGCGGCATTGCCTATTTCTTTGAAAGATTCACAGGAAAAATGTGGTATCTCGAACAGAATTGCCAGTTTTACATTGCCTCTTGGTGCAACTATAAATATGAACGGTACTGCTTTGTATGAGGGTGTAGCTGTAATCTTTATTGCCCAGGTGTATGGCATAGACCTTTCAATTATGGAGCAGATTATAATTCTGGTAACTGTTTTGTTCTCTGCAATTGGTGCAGCAAGTATCCCTATGGCGGGACTTGTAATGCTTTCGGTTGCAATTACAGTAGCAGGTCTTCCACTTGAGGGTATTGGCCTTGTATTGGCGGTTGAGCAGCTTTGCGATATGCCTCGTACAGCAACAAACTCTTACGGAGATATGTGTGGTGCAGTTGTAATTGCAAAATCAGAAGGAGAAAAACTTACAATATAATCTGAGAAGGTATAATTTTTAATCCCGATAACTTATGAAAAACAGGTCCATTCATATTAAAGTACTCTCTATCATTTTAATGGTAGCAGGTTTTACAGTATCATGTACATCAAAAGAGGATACATATAAAAAAGAGATACAGGATATTATTGTAAAGGCGGAGATTCCGCTTATACAGCTTGAGAGCAATTTTAACGGTGAAAGACTCTCATACCAGATAGAGAATCCCAATTTCTATGATTCACTTAAGATAGCAGCAGGCCAGGCAACTCCACAACCTGCAGTTTTTCAGGCAGCATCATTGAGTAAAGTGGTGTTTGCGTATATAGTGATGAAAATGTATGACAGGGGGGAGATTGATTTGGATACCCCTATCTGCAATTATACAGATATAGACCGTTTTGAGGACAAGGAGTCTGCTGCAAAACTTACAGCAAGAATTGTACTTAACCACAGAACAGGTCTTCCTAACTGGAGCACTGGCCCTTCAAGCCAGGAGTGGCCAACATCCCCTATAACCTTCAAGTTCCCTGTAGATTCTTGCTACGGATATTCTGGAGAGGGTTTTGCCTATCTTCAGAGAGCTGTAGAGAAAATAAGGGGCAAGAAGATTGATGATGTGGCTAAGGAGGAGGTATTCCAGCCACTTGGTATGAATTATACATCATACGAGTGGCTTCCTATGTTTGATACCCTAACAGTAGACGGTTACAACAAGGCTAACGAGAACCGTGGAAAGGGAAGACACCCAAGGGCTAACGTGGGCTATACCCTAAGAACTTGTGCAGCAGATTATGCAAAATTCCTTCAGGCACTCTTAGACGGAACAGGTTTGAGTCCGCAGGCTAAAGAGATTATGTTTGCCCCTTGTGCTGAAAAGGCAATAAGATATGCTGCAAACCATAGGGATTGTGATAACTCAATAGCTTGGGCAATGGGTATTGGAACAGAGGATAATGCAGAGTTTGGTAAGGTTCTTTGGCACTGGGGAGACAACGGATCGTTCAAAGCTTTGTTTATTATTATACCATCTGCTAATGGTTATCTTACATACTTTACCAACAGCAATCACGGGCACGATATCATAAATGATATTACAGCTCTTATAATAAAGAATAAAGAGCCGTTTGCCATTAATGATTGGATTAACGCAGATTAAGTATCAAAACTTAAATATTATGAAAAAATTTTGGCAGAAGTTTCTAGTGGAAGACTGGGTAGTGGTGATAATCTCGCTGCCGTTGCTTCTGATAGCAGGATTTGCCTATTATTTGCCGCAAATCTCAATTCCGTCAGATTTGAGAACCCTTGAGGCTTGGGGAAATCTTGGTGTATTGTTTATAATTGCCCTTGCAGCTCTGTTCATAGGAAATATGATGTTGGGCCGTCCGGTGCAGAAACTGCTGAGAGGTTTTATTTTCGTATTTGCAGTTGCAGCACTTGCATTGTGGATTGCAAAGATTCCTATGGTAAAATATTATGGTTTTGAGGCTGTATTCTTCTCTGTAATTTTTGGCCTCATTATCAGAAACTGTTTCCGTATACCAGAGTGGCTCAAACCAGCCATTCAAGGTGAATACTTCATTAAGATAGGTGTTGTGTGCCTTGGAGCCACAATCCTTTTCAGAGATGTGATGAAATCCGGCTCAATGGGTCTTGTACAGGCAATTCTGGTTGTTTCAATAGTATGGTTCTTTGCATACTTTGTGGCACGTAAACTTAAGGTAGACCGTGCTGCTGCAATGACTATGTCAAGCGGACTTTCAATATGTGGAGTTTCTGCCTGTATTACTGCCGCACGTGTTGCCGGAACAGATGACAAGAAACTTTCATACATTGTTTCTGTAGTTCTTATAGTTGTTGTGCCAATGATTTACCTTATGCCTTGGCTGGCAGAGCAGATTGTTCCGCTCCTTACGTCTGACCCTATAATCCAGCAGGAGATTGCAGGTGCGTGGATTGGAGGTACAGTAGATACTACAAGTGGTGTGGCTGCATCATCTGAAATGGCATTTGCAGAGATTGGAGATTTGGCAAACAAAACAGGAGTGATTGTTAAGGCTACACAGAACGTACTTATAGGTTTTGTGGCATTCTTTATTGCATTGTACCTTTCAACCAAAGGTGAAGGGGGCAAATCCCAGAAACCTTCATTTGGTATTGTATGGGAGAAATTCCCTAAGTTCATCATTGGATTTGTAGCTGCATCATTGGTGTTCAGCCTTTGCCAGAGCGGTGAGATTTTCCCGGATTTTGACAAGTCAAAACTGGTAGAGACATCATTGGCAAAAACATTCTCGCAGCTGTTCTTCTCGTTGGCATTTGTTTGTATTGGTTTGGATACACGTCTTAAAGATATTGTTTCAAGAGAGAACAGAAACACTTTGTATGCATTCCTTATTGCCCAAAGTTTCAATATTATTGTAACAGGAGTATTGGCATATATCCTGTTTGGCATTATAAAACCTTCGTTCGGCTTGTAGGAATATATTGCCGGAACCTATAAAAACAGGCAGGAGAAATTTCAATTCTTCTGCTTGTTTTTTTGTTTATAAGTAGTACCTTTGCCGCTGAGTTGAGGTGTAGCCGTTCCTTTCCGGGAGCGGTTAATAATAGGGAATCCTGTGAGAGTCAGGAACTGTACCCGTAGCTGTAATTTCTATAATGTTCCAAAGGTTATCTTGGCCACTGTCAATGATGATGGGAAGGCGCCTTTGGATGAATAAGTCAGAAGACCTGCCGCAGCTCTTGTAACTTGAGAATCTCGGGTAAAGATTTTCGTAGAACCGTGTTTTAATGCAGTATCATTTTTTGTCTGATGTGAGCAGCGGCGTACCTTATGCCATGCAGCCGGTAATACAATTGTTGCGGAATATTCGCTTTTGGGCGTTTATTGTTGCTTTATTGTATATGCCGTTTCAGGCATATTCCCAGAATGTGATTGGGGAACAGGAAGATACCATTAAAACAGCTGTAATTACCGCAGTTGCAAAACCGTCGGCTTCACTTCAGAGTGCTCCGTTACAGGTAATGGCAAAGGAGGATTTTTCCAAGTTGGGGATAAAGGAGCTGCACGAGGCTGTGAAGAGGTTTTCCGGTGTGCAGATTAAGGATTATGGCGGAATAGGTGGTGTAAAGACTGTGTCTGTAAGGAGTATGGGAAGCCAGCATACTGCAATCAATTATGATGGGGTAACGGTATCGAATGCACAGAGCGGGCAGGTGGATATTGGGCGTTTCAATTTGGACAATGTGGAGTATGTAACCTTGTCAATTGGCCAGAGTGATGATATATTCCAGACTGCCAGGATGTTTGCATCAGCAGGGGTTCTTAATATAAAAACAGCAAAACCTGTGTTCGACGATTCTAATGTAAATGTGGGTGCTGCTATGAAATTCTCCTCTTTCAATACATACAACCCCTCTTTGTATTACCAGCAAAAACTGTCGGGAAGATGGGCAATGGCAATGAATGCAGACTGGCTCTCTTCTGATGGGGATTATCCCTTTACATTGGTAAACGGCAATTTGGTTACAAGGGAGAAGAGGTTGAATTCTGATGTGAATACAATCAGGGGTGAGGCAAATCTTTACGGGGATTTGGGCAAAGGGGGGAGCCTCTCTTTTAAGGGTAACTGGTTGAGTTCACAGAGGGGGCTGCCGGGTTCAGTTGTGCTGTACAATAGTGATGCAAGGGAGAGGCTGTGGGATGAGGCGGCATTTGTTCAGGCGCATTACAGGAATGCATTTGGAGAGAAATTTCAGCTGCAGGGTCAGTTCAAATACAATTATGCCTGGAACAAATATAAGGATGAGAAAGAGTATTATCCCAATGGTGTAAAGATTGATTACTATACCCAAAGGGAACTGTATGGCTCGGTATCGGGGAAATATGAACCTGTAAAAGGGCTTTCTGTAGTATTGTCCCAGGACTTTTTCAGAAATACCTTGGATGCTTCATATCCTAATTTTGTATATCCTGTAAGATATACTTCACTTACCGCTTTGGCCGGGAGGTATGCCGGGAAAAGGGTTACTGTAACGGCAAGTCTGCTTTCTACATTCATTACGGAGGAACTCAGAGTGGGGAGTGCTGCAGATGACAGGTTCAGACTCTCTCCCGCGGTGAGTGTGTCATATAAATTGTTTGCAGACAAGAATTTGAGGATTAGGGCCTCTTACCAGGATATTTTCAGGACACCAACTTTCAATGACTTGTATTATAATGAAATAGGCAATAAGCAGCTCAACCCTGAGATTGCACGGCAGTTTAATGTAGGTCTGACCTGGAGAAAAGGTTTTTCAGGGGTGTTTGATGAAGTTTCCCTGCAGGCAGACGGCTATTACAATAAAGTGAAAGACAAAATTGTGGCCTTGCCAACTCTGTTTGTATGGAAGATGTTGAATTTGGGTGAGGTGGATATATGGGGCTCAGATATCAATGCTGCGGCAATGCTCACTTTTGGCGGTGGTATGAGGTTGCAACTGCAGGGAAACTGGTCTTGGCAATATGCAGTGGATGTCACTTCTCCAAAAGACAAGAACTACAAGCACCAGATTCCATATACTCCAAGACATTCAGGCAGTTTTTCTGCATCGTTCCTGAACAGATGGGTAAATGTGGGGTATATGATAAATGCTGTAGGGGAGAGGTATGCGCTCCCTCAGAATACAGATGCAAACCGTATAGAGGGGTATGTGGAGCATTCTGTTTCATTGGGAAGGAGTTTTGAAACCGGCAGATGCAATCTGCAGATGCAGTTGGAGTGCCAGAATTTTACAGATGTGCAGTATGATGTAATACAGTATTATCCAATGCCCGGCAGGACATTCAGGTTTACAATCAAATTCAGTTATTAGAAAGAAGTTAAAAAAGATATTATGAAAAAGTTTGTTCCATTTTTGGTGTTGGCAGCTATAATCACTTTTGCTGCGATATCCTGTACAGGTCCCGACAGTCCTGTTGTTGAAAAACCGGGATATGTCCCTGAGGGGAGTGTTGCACCTACAGGGTTGTTTGTCCTTAACAGCGGAAATATGGGTAATAATGATGCTGCCATTACATATTATAATACGGATGCTGCACAACCGTCGTATAATGTGTTTGAGGTTGTCAATAGAAAGAAACTGGGTGATACAGGCAATGATATGCTCATATACGGAAGCAAAATATATATTGCAATGACTGGGTCTGCAGTGGTTTTTGTAACAGATTTGCAGGGGTGCCTGTTAAAGGAGATAACTGTACGGGGGGATGCGGCAAATCTCTCTCCAAGGCATCTTGCAACTGTTGATGGAAAGGTTTATGTCTCTTATATGGAGGGGTATGTTGGTGCTGTTGATACCGCCAGCTTTAATGTAAAGACTATAAAGGTTGGCCCAATGCCTGAGGGTATGGCATACGCAAACAAAAAGGTTTATGTGGCAAATTCCGACGGATACAACTGGCCATACGGCAAAACAATCTCGGTTATAGATCCAACTTCATTTTCTGTAACCAAAACTATAGAGTGTCCTAACAATCCCCAGACCTTCCACGTAGCTTCAGACAACAAGGTATATCTTATCACTTGGGGTGATTATGGAGAGATACCTGCCCAGTTGCATAAGATAAATACGGCAACTGATGCAATTACCACAATAGAGGGGATTGCCCCTACCAATATGTCAATTGGTAAGGATGGGGTTGCATATATCCTCAGTACCGTATATGATGAGAACTGGAATGCAACAACAAGTTATGTTACATTTGATACCACAAAAGACAAACTTGTTGGGGAGTTTGTTTCAGATGCAGATGTGCCAAACGGATACAGCCTTTTTGCAGACAAACTTACAGGATTGGTTTATATTGGAACATCAGATTATATAAGCAACGGAGATGTTTATATAATATCTTCAGATGGTCAGGTAATTGCAAAATTTGATACCGGAGCTTTAAACCCTATAACAATATGTCCAGTATAAAATCCATATTTTTATTTTTATGCCTTGCCGCCTTTGCGTCCTGCAATGGGGAAGGGAGCAGTTCTGCCTTTGCAGAAGAGGGGAATACAGAGCAGAACCTTTATGCCAGAGGATTTGAAATAACCCATTACAGCAACTGTTCTGTAATATCAGTTGCAGATCCTTGGGACACAGCCAAAGTATTGCAGAGTTATGTGCTGGTAGATAGGGAAAAGCCTCTTCCCGACAATTTACCGCAAGGTACAATCATAAAAGTTCCCGTAAAAAATGCAATAATGTATACCACTATCCACGCATCAATCTGGGAGGAGTTGAACTCTTTGGATGCTGTGGTGGGAATATGTGAGCCTGAGTACCTTACTTCGCAAAAGGCAAAACAGATGCTCTCACAAGGCAAGATAAAGGATTGCGGAAAAGCATCCTCTCCCAGTGTTGAGGTTATAATGGATATAAACGGGGAGGTAATTATAGCCACCCCATTTGAAAATGGCGGTTATGGCCAGGCAGAGAAATTGGGAATCCCAATTTTTGAATCTGCAGATTATATGGAGACACATCCTCTTGGCAGGGTAGAATGGATGAAAGTATTTGGAATGTTGCAGGGAAAGAGGGAGATGGCCGATTCTTTGTTCAAAAGTACAGAGGAGAACTACAACAGGCTCAAGTCACTAGCAGCCTCCGTTACCCATAAGCCTAAAATTATGAGCGAGAGGAAATACGGTTCATCGTGGTTTATAGTGGGAGGAGACAGTTACATTGCACAGATGTATAAAGATGCTGGTGCGGATTACATTTTCAGTGACAACAGAGAGACTGGAAGTGTTCCAATTGCATTTGAAAGGGTATATGAGAGGGGTGCAGATTCAGATATTTGGGTATTCAAATATGCAATGCCTCGTCCAATGACTTATGCAGATTTAAAGGCAGAGTACAAACCATACGAAAATTTTGCGCCGTTCAAGAACAGGAGGATATTTGTGTGCAATACAGTTGGCACACCATACTATGAGTATATTGCCATACATCCGGATTATATTCTGGCAGATTATGTAAAGATGTTTCATCCGCACCTTTTGCCGGAGTATGAATTTGTATGCTATGAACCTATGCCCCAGTAGTGGCATTATGGAGCATTTCGCATAATTGGGCCACGGAAGTGGCCTTTTTTATTTCATTATCGGGAAGATGCAATTCAATTTCCCTGCAATTTTTGCAAAGGATATTTATACCTTGGGGCTGGTGCTCAGATGGGGTGTGCCCGTTCCTTACAAGGGCATTCCCTACCCAGTATGCTGTGTTGAAATCTCCGCTTACACCTATGGGGCGGGTATGGCTTGCTGCAGCACTCAGCTTGCCTGTAGACTGGTCAAATACAATATTTTCCTTGCTGAAAAATTCCCCAATTGTACCATCCATAATAAGATCTTCGGGAGCTCCCAACCGAACCTGTTTCCCTTTTGACAGAAGCCACAGATTGTCTGCCATCTGTATGGCGGAGTCAATGTCGTGGGTAGAGAGGACAATTGCCTTGTTCTGCTCTTTTGCAAGTTTGCGCAACAGTACCATTGTCTCAATTCTGGCAGTGACATCAAGGAATGCTGTTGGTTCATCAAGAACAATTATAGGGCACTCCTGGGCAAGAACCTTTGCAATCATTACCTTCTGCCTTTCTCCATCTGAGAGTTCAGAAACATAGTTGCCGCTTTTATGGGCAATGCCGGCAGCCTGCAATGACTCTTCAACTATTTTATGGTCTGTATCTTTGAGGTTGCCAAAGAAACCTGTATAAGGCTGTCTGCCAAGTGATACCAGGTCATATACCGTTATTCCTCCGGCATTGGTTTTCTCTGTAAGTACAACACCAACTTCCCTGGCAAACTCGCTTTGTGTGTAGCAGGAGAGCTTTTTCCCGCGCAGCAGCACTTCACCCTCCAATGGGGGCTGGAAACCGCACAATGTTCTAATAAGGGTAGATTTGCCAGCACCGTTAAGACCAAGAAGACACGTTACCTCACCGCTGTAAAGTGTAAGGTTTACATTATTCTGAACAATCTTATGTTTCTTGCCTTCGTGATAACCTATTGTAAGGCCAATGGCTTCAACCGCTATGTTTCTCCCTTTCATTATATCTCTCCTTTAATTGAAATACTGCAGGTTTTTCCTGTTTATAATTACATATATTATGATAGGGGCGCCAATAATTGGTGTAACGGCATTCAGCGGCAGCAGCGAATTGCTTCCCGGAATAACTGTAAGCATATTGCACAACATTGCAATGCAGGCTCCGCTCAAAATTGTAACCGGAACCAGATGGTTGTGGTTGGAGGTGCCAAGGAGCATACGGGCAACGTGCGGAACAGCCAGCCCTATAAAAGAAACCGGGCCACAGAATGCGGTAATTGTAGCGGTAAGGATACCTGTACACAATAGAATTGAAATTCTGGCACTCTTTATTTTTACTCCAAGATTGGCTGCATACATTTCACCAAGCAGAAGAGCATTCAACGGTTTTATAAGCAAAAGGGAGTAAACAAGTCCCAATATGGTAAAGAATGCAAAATATGGCAGCTTCTCAATTGAAACACCTGTAAAGTCTCCCATTCCCCACATCACAAACTGATGCACTTTATCTGCTGCAGCGTGGTAATTGAGTATTGAGATTATGGATGATGCCAGATATCCTATCATTATACCAATGATAAGGAGCATTACATTGCTTTTCACCTTTCTTGAAAAATAAATAATCAGGGCAAGAACCGCCAGGGAACCGGCCAGAGCCGCTGCTATCATAGAGAAATATGCCCCACCGGTAATGCCGCCAACCATTCCCCCAGAATAAAGCATAACGGCTGCAACGCCCAAATTGGCTCCGTCACTTATTCCCAAAATTGAAGGGCCTGCCAAAGGATTCTTGAACAGGGTCTGCAATAAAAGGCCGCTTATGGCAAGACCTGCACCTGCAAGAAGTGCTGTAATACATTGGGGCAATCTGGAATTCAGCACAATTATATTCCAGGATTCTTTTGTGGAACCCCCACCAAACAGAATTCCAAGCACCTCCTTAACGGGTATACTTACAGCGCCATACACAATGTTCCCTATAAACAGAAGTACAAATGCTGCGGTAAGAATATAATATGCCTTGTTGTATTTGCTCATCCGCGCAAAGGTACTAAAAAAAGTGCACAGGAGAGAATCTCCTCCGGCTATTTAACACACTTTGTCTGTTTGCCTTGCAGGATATTGTTGAATACAGAATCTGAAAATTTCTGCAGTTGCTCAGATTTTCCTATAATGGTAGACCAGTCGCTTACAGGCCCCTCGTGCATCTGGTTGTTACAGTCTATTCCCATAATGCTTACCGGGGCATTTGACCCGTTTGATGTGATATTGCAAATCAAGCATATTTGCGAGTTGCGGTACATAAGAAAATTACCCGTCTTTATTCCTCTCATACTTTTCTATGTATTATGTATATTGCCTACAATCACAAAAATAGAGAAGCGGGAATGATTCTGATAACAACCAGAAGTTGTTATTTCCCTTTTTCCCCTTTCCCTTGGGTAACTATAACAAGGTATACGGCAATGAATACCAGAACTATTCCAATACCCTGATTAAGATTCAGCTTCTCACCAAAAACAGCTATACCTACAAGCACCGCTGTAAGTGGTTCCATACACCCCAGGATGGCAGTAGTGGTTGATCCTATAATCTGAATTGCATACACTAAAGTAAGATCTGAAATTAGGGTAGGAATGAATGCCAGAGCCAGAATGTTCCACCATTGGTGGAATGTTGTAAGCGGTGCAAACTCTTCCCCTTTAACTGTAAGGTTGCACATAAACAGAAAACAGGAGAAAGCCAGAACATAAAAAGTAAGTTTCATACCGTTCATCCCTGCAATGGCTTTAATATTGTTAACCCCAATGATGTATGAACCGTATGTGAATATGGTTACAAGTACAAACAGAAGTCCAAGCGGATTAAGGGCAAATCCACCGCCAAAAGAGGCTCCGCTCAAAAAGAAAACTCCTCCAAATGCAAGCAGTACAGAGAGAACCTTAAGCATTGTAACTTTCTCGCCAAAGAACATTATCATTACAGCGGTTACAAATACAGGGTATAGAAAGTGCATTGTGGTTGCAATGCCGCTTGGAATCTCCCCAATAGTGTAGGAAGCTGTAAGGAAAATGCTTGTTGAGGCATAGAATATAGAGATAAGGAGCAACAGGAAAAACTGCTTTGCAGAGATTCCAAAAGCATCAGATAATATGGCTTTTGTCCCCTTGTTCTTTCTGGCAGATCCAATAAATACAATCACACCCATAAGAAGAGAGGCAAAAAAGAACCTGTAGAAGCATACATTATCCAAATCAAGTTCCAGCGCCTTATTCTCATTAACCATCAGTGGAATTGAAAATAACGGTATAAGGCCAAAGGTAGCGGAAGATAAAATTGCCATTATAAGCCCTTTGATGCTTTTCATATATGGGTTGCTTGTAAAGTTATTGTGAAAATCGGCTCAAAGATAGCAAAAAAACCGTCTGGGTTTCCAGACGGTTCCGTTAATATGCAGGATATTAGAAATTCCATTTTTTAGGCTCAAAGTATGCCTGTGGATGCAAACATGCAGGACAAGTGCCAGGAGCTTTCTTACCAGTGTAAACATAACCGCAATTTCTGCACTGCCACTCAATTGCCTCTTCTCTCTCAAATACTTTACCCTCCTCAACTCTTGCCAAAAGGGTGCGGTATCTCTGCTCGTGCATAGCCTCAACTTTTGCAATCTCTTTGAATGCTACAGCAACCTGAGGGAAACCCTCCTGAAGTGCAACCTCTGCCATATGAGGGTAAGCCTCGCTCCACTCCTCGTTCTCGCCCATAGCTGCAGCCAAAAGATTCTCTGCAGTAGTGCCAATTTTACCAGCCGGATAAGTTGCAGTAATCTCAAGGTCACCACCCTCCAAGAATTTGAAGAATCTCTTTGCGTGCTCTTTCTCCTGCTCTGCAGTCTCAGTAAATACAGCAGAAATCTGCTCGTAACCCTCTTTTTTTGCAACACTTGCAAAGAATGTATATCTGGTTCTTGCCTGTGACTCACCTGCAAATGCGGTCAATAGATTTTTCTCAGTCTGAGTTCCTTTAATGCTAGCCATAATTTTAATCTCCTATATTTTATTATTGTTCTTTATTATTTAAACTGTTGCAATTTTTTTTCCTACAAGTTGTATATCAACACTCTTTATATCAAAGTTCTCAATCTTCTTTGAAGAAAGATAATCCAAAACCATTTTTACAAGCTCAGTGTCGTGGAAATCAATGTATGAGTTATTCTCCGAATCATAAAAATGTGCGTGTTCATAAACATTAACATCAAAATACATTTTATTGTTGGAGCTGAAACGTCTCACAAGCAAACCTGCATTTACAAAAGATTCAAGGACATTGTAAATTGTTGCAATGGTTAAGGTAGGGTAAGAAGATTTCACCTCCTCAGCAACCATATCAACACAAGCGTGTCCCAATTTTCTCATTGCAGAATAAATTGCAATTCTTTGAGGTGTTGCTTTCAGCCCGGCCTCTTTAATTTTCTCTTTCAATATGAGCATAAAACAGAATTTTGATGTTTGTGTTGCAAAGTAAATTAAAATAATTATTATATGCAAGAAAATTTTAAATAAATTTTATTCTTTCTTCCCGACAGGCATTTTTTATATTATCATACAACTAAAAATCAGCTTCATTGTTATTGATTGTACCATTTTTATTTAGTGGAACAATTTAAAACATTGAAGTTTATGAAAGAAGAAAAAATTTTACAGGCACCGGTTTTTGCCCAGGAGAGAATTTTGCAGTCATCACCAGCTGACACAATTCCCCAAAAATCCACTCCGGCAGAAGTTGCCTACCAGATGGTAAAAGAGGAGACATATTCCCAAACCAATCCTATGCTTAACCTTGCCACATTTGTAACCACCTATATGGATGATTATGCTACCAAACTTATGAATGAGGCAATCAATATCAACTATATAGATGAAACAGAGTATCCAAGGGTGGCAGTAATCAACGGCAAGTGTATAAACATCCTGGCCAATTTGTGGAATACACCCGAAAAAAGGAAATGGAAAACGGGTGCAGTGGGTATAGGATCCAGCGAGGCGTGTATGCTTGGAGGTATTGCGGCGTGGCTAAGATGGAAAAAAAGGAGAATTGCACAAGGCAAACCTTACGACAAACCCAATTTTGTAATCAGTACCGGAATGCAGGTGGTGTGGGAAAAATTCTCACAGCTGTGGCAGGTGGAGATGAGACAGGTTCCAATTTCCAGAGAGCATATCACATTGGACCCTGCATTGGCACTCCAATATTGTGATGAGAATACAATATGTGTAGTTCCCATTCAGGGAGTTACCTGGACAGGTATGAATGATGATGTAGAGGCTTTGGATGCAGCTCTTGATGAGTTTAATGCCCAAACCGGTTATGACATATCAATTCACGTGGATGCGGCATCAGGTGGATTTATCCTTCCATTCCTTAACCCGGAAAAGAAGTGGGACTTCAGGTTGAAGTGGGTCCTCTCAATCAGCACATCCGGGCATAAATATGGTTTGGTATACCCCGGTTTGGGTTGGGTAATATGGAAAGACAAGCAGTATCTTCCAGATGAAATGAATTTCTCTGTAAACTATTTGGGGGCTGAGATTTCTCAGGTAGGATTGAACTTCTCGCGTCCGGCAGCCCAAATCTTGGGACAATACTACAATTATATAAGATTGGGCTTTGAGGGATACAAAGCAATTCAGAACAATTGTATGGAGATTGCAAAATACATTTGGGGTGAAATTGCAAAATTCCCACAATTCCAGAACTACTCACAGGAAGTTGTAAATCCTTTGTTCATCTGGCATCTGAAAGAGGAGTATGACAAAACTGCAAAATGGACATTGTATGATTTGCAGGATATCCTCAAACAGTCGGGATGGATGGTTCCGGCGTATACTCTACCGGCATCATTGGAAGATGTGGTTGTAATGAGGGTGGTAGTAAAACAGGGCTTTACCAGAGATATGGCAGATATGCTGCTAAATGATATGAGAGCTGCAGTAGCCCAATTGGAAAAATTGGAGTATCCAACCGCTTCCAGAGTTGCCTACGAGAAACAGGAAAAGCAGAAAGGAAAAGTTTTCACACATTAATCAGATGAGAGGATATGGCAGCTAATAATAAACAGATTGCCAAGTTGGGTGTGTTCACCCTGGCAATAATGAACGTAACTGCGGTAGTGAGCCTTAGAGGTTTGCCGGCAGAAGCAGAATACGGTTTGAGTTCTGCATTTTATTATCTATTTGCCGCATTAGTGTTCCTTATACCCACATCATTGGTGGCTGCGGAGTTGGCTGCTATGTTCAAGGATAAGCAAGGCGGTGTATTCCGTTGGGTGGGAGAGGCCTTTGGTAAAAAATGGGGTTTTCTTGCAATTTGGATCCAATGGATACAAAACACAATATGGTACCCTACAGTCCTTACATTTGGAGCTGTTGCCATAGCATTTACAGGTATGAGCCAGTCTTATGATATGACTCTGGCATCCAACAGAATATACTCGCTGGCTGTTGTACTTGTAATATATTGGCTGGCAACATTCATCTCACTTAAGGGAATGGGTTGGGTAGGAAAGATTGCCAAAATAGGTGGTCTTGTAGGAACAATTATCCCGGCGGGGCTCCTTGTTGTGTTAAGTGCAGTATACCTTGCAACGGGAGGTGTGTCACAGATGGATTTCCACGGCAGTTTCTTCCCGGATCTCACCAATTTCAATAATCTGGTTCTGGCATCGGGAATATTCCTGTTCTATGCCGGTATGGAGATGGGTGGTATATATGTTACCGATATGGACAATCCGGGGAAAAATTATCCAAAGGCAGTTTTTATGGGTGCAATAATTACAGTGGTCATATTTGTACTTGGAACGTTTGCACTTGGCATAATCATTCCTCAGAAAGATATAAACCTTACACAGAGTCTGCTTATAGGATTTGACAAATACTTTGCCTATCTGAAGGCCAGCTGGCTATCTCCGGTAATAGCGGTGGCATTGGCATTTGGTGTTCTTGCCAGTGTAATTACCTGGGTTTCCGGTCCTTCAAAAGGTATTTTTGCTGTAGGAAAAGCCGGTTATCTTCCTCCGTTTTTCCAAAAGGCCAACGAGAATGGTGTTCAGAAGAATATTCTCCTTGTGCAGGGGGCTATAGTTACATTGTTGAGCCTGTTGTTTGTGGTGATGCCATCTGTGCAGAGTTTCTACCAGATTCTCAGCCAGCTTACAGTAGTGCTATACCTTATAATGTATCTGATAATGTTTGCCGCTGCAATCAAATTGAGATACAATATGAAGGATGCCGAGCGCCCTTACAGGATTGGCAGAAAAGGCAACGCCCTTATATGGATAATAAGTGGTGTGGGATTCTGCGGTTCATTGCTTGCATTTGTGTTGAGCTTCATACCTCCATCACAAATTGCAACCGGAAGCAATACCGTATGGTATTCGGTTCTGATTATAGGGTGTATTGTAATGGTGGGGATACCTTTTGTAATATATGCCAACAGAAAAAAAGAGTGGCAGTCAGAAAATGCTGCTTTTGAACCTTTCCACTGGGAGGAACAAAAATAAAAAAAGAGACCGTCAGGTCTCTTTTTTTATCCATAGTGTCATTTGTTACAATGAAGACTGTGCATTGTTCTGAGGAGTTACAATGGTGAACAGCTTCTCCTCACCAGGAAGTGCATTCAATTTGTCGTAGCTGATTTTATAACCTGTACAGCCAAGATTGTCCAAACTGTAATCCATACCAAGGTAGAAACAAGCCATTGTACTTACAGTTGTACCTACACCATTATCAATGGCAGGATAGCACTTTACGCCAAGGGTGAAAGGATAAAGGCCGTCATCTGTATTTGCAGGACCGTCAATCTGCATATCCTGTAGAGATATGGTAACGTTAGATGTAAAATATGGTTCAACATTCATTTTGAACTCCACGTTCAAGAAACCGCCGCCAATCCAGGCATTGGTAATCTCAAGACCATTATTAAGGG
Source organism: Candidatus Egerieisoma sp. (assembly GCA_045531975.1). Lineage (GTDB taxonomy): Bacteria > Bacteroidota > Bacteroidia > Bacteroidales > UBA932 > Egerieousia. The sequence continues at coordinate 73,999 of JAZSEZ010000083.1, forward strand.
TGTCGGCAGCAACATCATAAACCGGGGTTATATGTTTTGTTGTAACCTCCGCAACATTAAATACATCTGCATTGTAAGCATAACCCTCTCTTGGCTCTTCCAGCTCAGAGAAGTAAATGATGGCACGCTGCAAATCTTTTGACGGAGTATATGAAACTCTCATTACTCCAGGGTACAATCTTTGTCCGTTATCAAGGATACCGTAGAATCCGGCAGGATCCAAAGATTTCTGAACAGTTACAAGTGCTGCCTGGTCTGCCTGCTCGTAAGTGGAATTGCACGAGTAAAGGAATGGAACAGCCAATAGGGCAACCAATAGAATTTTTGTAAGTCTTTTCATTTATATCCAGTTTGATTTTTGTTATTCTACTACATAAAACGTGCAAAAATATAAAATACTGCACAAAAGGATGCAGTATTTTCTAATTTTGTTCGTTTAAGAAACAGAATTAGCCAAAATGGAAGAGCGTGAACTCTCTATAAAATGTGTAAGAGGAGAGACAGATGCCAGAAAAATCTTATATGAAAGATATTCTGAGTACCTGTTCGGGATATGTCTGCGCTATAGTGCAGACAGGGAGGCTGCTATGGATTTGCTTCACGACACCTTTATAAAGGTATACACCAATATTGACAAATTCAGTTACCGTGGTTCGGGATCACTTAAGGGGTGGCTTGCCAGACTTACCGTAAATATGGCTCTGGAGAAAATACGTAAGGAGTCCAAGTTGCAGACGGTTGATATCCAGTACGATATTGCTCAGGAGGAACCGGCGGATGGCCTCATAGAGATAATTCCCCAAAAAGTGCTCATCAAATTCATAGAGGAGCTGCCCCCGGGATACAGGGCTGTGTTCAACTTATATGTGTTTGAAGATTTGCCCCATAAAGAGATTGCCAGAATGTTGGGAATCAACGAAAAATCATCTTCATCACAATTTTTGAGAGCCAAAGGGGCAATATTGAAAAAAATAGATAATTATCTGAAAAACATAGAAAATGGGAAGCAATAAACAGGAAAAATGGCTTAAAGAGCTGAAGAACAGTGTTCAGAATTATTCTGAACAGCTTCCCGATGATTTTTGGGAAGGGATTCAGAATGATATGCCGGCACTACGTCCTAAACGAGGTGTGGTGAGACGGTTGGTGTGGATAACTTCTGCAGCAGCGGTTCTGCTGCTTGCACTTTTACTTGTATGGCCTCAACCTGAGGAGCCGGCAGGAGTGGCAGTAGCCGTTGTGGAGCAACCTGCAGTGAATGAATCTGCAGTGGATGAACCTGCAGTGGAGATGGAGAGCTTTGGAGAAGGTGATTTGGAGAAGAAGAGGGATGAGGCAGTTATGGAAAAGAAGGTGAAAGTGATGGTGGAGGAGAAGACGGTGGAGATGAAAATTGGGGAGGAGAAGATTGTAGAGGAAAAGGTTGGGAAGGTTGAGAATGAAAAGATAGTGGATGAGAAGGAAAATATGGAGAAAGATTGTAGGGAAGAAAAGGGGGTTCCGGATAGGGAAGAGATGAAGAAAAAGGAGAGGGAGGAGTATTTGAAGGAAATGGAGTATCTGCAACAGGATTTGGGAAAGGAGAGGAGAGGTAAAACATTGTTGGCATTTGCAGCAGGTACAGGGGGTGTTCCAATAAATTTTGGCGGAGATTTGTATGCAGATGATTTGGATGATTTACGGGATGTGATATTGCCTCCAACCAGCAGTAGTGGTGGAACAACAAATACTCCTGTAGAAATTGAAAATATTGCCGGTGTTCTGAATATGGGGGTACTTCCTACAGAGAATATTACCTGGATAGGGAAAAATGGTCCTACTAACCTTGTGAACAATGCTCTGCAAAGTTTCAAATCTTTTGGATATACCCATAACGAGCCTGTAAGAATAGGTGTAATGTTTGCCAGGGAGGTAGCTCAAGGGGTGTATGTGGAGAGCGGAATATCATACCAGTATCTGAAATCCAAAATGGGAGGAAGTAGGGATCCGTACGTGCAGAAACTCCATTATTTGGGTATTCCGGCAAGGTTGAGAGTGGATGTGGTAAAATCCAGGGTGTTCTCTGCTTATATTTCCGGAGGGTATCTGTTGGAGAAATGTATTTATGGAACGGTTGAGAGCAGGTATAATGATGATTTCAGGGTGTATGTGCGCAAATGGCAGAACTCCATTAATGCAAATGTGGGGGCCCAATTGAATGTTGGGGGCGGGGCATTCTTATATCTTGAGCCTGGTATATACAAATATTTGGGTATGAAAGGTAAAGACCTTACACGTCAGAACGGGTATATTCTTGAGAGCATATATACAGAGGAACCAACCGGATTTTCACTTCAGGGTGGAGTGAGATTCAGTTTCTAGCACCTTTTTGCACAATTATAATACACTTTTGGATTAAAGGTGTAAATTTGCGGCATATTAAACAATATATATATGCAGGAAAATACTAATGCTCAAGTTGCTGGAGAGACCAATATCCAAAAGATAACCAGATGTGTTAAAAGTGTTTTGCCAAGTACTACAAAAACCTGTATTTGGCTTATTAAAATTACAACCGGAGTCTCTTTTGCAATATTGTTCCTCAAATATTTCAATATCCTCCCTTGGTTTTCAAATCTTCTGAGCCCTGTTTTCAACAGCTTGGGATTGCCTGGAGAGGCTGCGCTTCCTTTTGTTACAGGATATTTTGTAAATGTGTATGCTGCAATATCTGTTGCGGTATCCTTTGATTTTGACGTAAGGGTACTCACCATTCTAAGTACAATGATACTATGTGCCCACAATATGATAACAGAAACTGCTGTGCAGAAGAAGACTGGCACATCTGCCGTAAGGATTGTTATCATAAGAACCGTATCTGCTTTCACTTTGGCATTTTTCTTGAATAAGCTTTTGCCGGGAGAGGTTATGAAGAGTTTGGGTGCCGTACAACAGCAGGATGTAGGGTTTATGGTTATGTTCAAAGATTGGCTCCGTTCAACTTTGGGAGTAATTATAAAAATGACAACCCTTATCTATTCACTTGCAATATTGCAGAAGCTGTTGGCCGAGTATGGAGTAATAAGGTGGATTTCAAAATTTCTGAGGCATTTCCTTGCATTTTTTGGATTGCCTGCAAGAACATCCTTCCTGTGGATAGTTGCAAATACCCTTGGACTGGCCTATGGTGCAGCTGTTATGATGGAAGAGGTAGGGAACGGAAATGTTACAAAAAGGGATATAGATTTGCTCAATACCCACATATGTATTTCCCACAGCAACTTTGAAGATCTCCTTCTCCTTACAGCAATGGGGGCAACTTGGTATATTCTTTTGTTTTCCCGATGGTTTGCATCGTTTCTTCTGGTATGGGAGTTAAGATGTGAATATTATATAAAAGACAAGCTATTCAAAAAAAAATACTAACTTTGCAAGATAATATGTCTTATTGAAATGGAAAGAGTCAAATGTCTTATTATAGGTAGCGGCCCTGCAGGGTATACAGCTGCCATTTATGCGTCAAGAGCTAACCTTAACCCAGTATTGTATGAGGGTGGCCAGCCTGGCGGACAGCTTACAACAACTACGGAGATTGATAACTTCCCCGGTTATCCGCAGGGCGTTACAGGTAACGAGCTTATGGATGACCTTAAGAAACAGGCTGAGAGATTTGGTACTGAGGTGAGATTCGGCAATATTACAAAAGTTGATTTCTCAAAAAGACCGTTCACTTTGGAGGTTGACTCAAGCAAACAGATTGAGGCAGACTCTGTAATTATTGCAACCGGTGCAACAGCAAAATATTTGGGCTTGCCTTCAGAGGAGAAATTCAGAGGTCAGGGTGTTTCTGCCTGTGCAACTTGTGACGGTTTCTTCTACCGTAAAAAAGATGTTGCAGTAGTAGGTGGCGGTGACACAGCTTGTGAAGAGGCTACATATCTTGCAAGTCTTTGCAATAAAGTTTATATGATTGTAAGAAGAGATGTGTTGAGAGCATCCAAAGCAATGCAGGAGAGAGTCCTTAACACCCCTAACATAGAGGTGTTGTGGAATACAAACACAAAAGAGATTCTTGGTGATGATTTTGGAGTTACCGGTGCTGCTCTTGTAAACAACAAGACAGGAGAGGAGCGTGAGATTAAGATTCACGGATTCTTCCTTGCAATCGGACACCATCCTAATTCAGAGGTGTTCAAGGAATTTGTTGAAACAAATCCGGAAGGATACATCATTACAGAGGGCAGAACCCAAAAGACAAATGTTCCTGGAGTATTTGCAGCGGGTGATGTTCAGGATCCAATTTACAGACAGGCTATTGCGGCAGCCGGCAGCGGTTGCAGGGCAGCTATGGATGCGGAGAAATTCTTGCAGGAAAACTAATATTTACGGCAGATGCGTTCAGTAAGTTTTATAGTTTTGCTGGCAGTAGCATTTATGCAGTTCTCTTGTGCCAGTTATTACGATACCGTTATGAAGAGTAACGATGTGGATTTGAAATATAAGGCTGCCCACAAGTACTTTAATGAGAAAAAGTACAAGAAGGCTGCCGATATATTTGACAATCTCAATCTTCTTGTGCAAGGTTTGCCACAGGAGGATACGGTTAACTTCTATCACGGTTTGAGCAACTACAGATACGGTGATTTTGAGACAGCCGAAACCAGTCTTGCAAAATTCATTGAGGTTTATCCAAGAAGTCCATTTGCTGAAGAGGCAAAGTTTATGCGTATAGACTGCCTTTACAAGAACACATACAGATATGAACTTGACCAGACCCCTACCAGAAAGGCTATGGTGGTGATAAGTGAGTTCATGTATGATAATCCTGGAAGCAAATATTATCCTATATGTCAGGATATGATGAAGGATCTGATGGACAGACTTGAGAGAAAGAGCTTTGAATCAGCCAAACTTTATTACACAATGGAGGATTACAAGGCGGCAAGATATGCATTGAAAAATGTATTGAAAGACAATGCTGACAACAAGTATAGGGAGGATGTCCTTTATTATACTGCAATGTCTGCGTACAAATATGCATATAACAGTATCCCAGAAAAGCAGAAAGAGAGATACCTTGATTTTATAGATGATTATTACAACTTTATAAGCGAGTACCCTGAATCCAAATACAGGAGGGAGTTGGACAATTTGTTCGGTAAAGTTGACCACTATATAGAGAAGAAAGAAAGTAAAGAAGAAATATAATACAATGGAGAAAAAAGAGTACAAAGTTTACGGTAATACCATTACCAGAAATTTAAGTGAACTGGCTGAGCCTACAGGCAATATTTACGAGTCTACTATGATTATTGCAAAGAGGGCAAATCAGATTGCTGCTGAGGTTAAGCAGGAACTTAGTGCAAAATTGGAGGAGTTCTCAAATTTTGCAGATACTTTGGAGGAGACTTTTGAGAACAGGGAGCAGATTGAGATTTCCCGTCATTATGAGAAATTGCCTAAACCAACATTGGTTGCAATTAAAGAGTTCCAGTCCGGCGAAATCTACTCTAGAAAGATTGAGGCTTAATACCCCTTGCTATGCTTAAGGGTAAACATATTTTACTGGGGATTACAGGCAGCATTGCTGCCTATAAATCTGCAATACTGGTAAGAAACCTTGTTAAACAGGGTGCGGAGGTGAAAGTTGTTATGACAGAGATGGCAAAACAATTTATCACCCCTTTAACTATGGCCACACTCTCAAAAAATCCTATTCTTGTGGATTTCTACAATCCCGAGAATGGCGATTGGAACAGTCACGTCTCATTGGGAATGTGGGCTGACCTGTATCTTATAGCCCCTTGCTCTGCCAATACACTTGGAAAAATGGTTTCCGGTGTGGCAGACAATCTGTTGCTTACCAGTTATCTATCGGCAAAGTGCAAAGTGGCAGTGGCCCCTGCTATGGATCTTGATATGTACAAGCACCCTTCAACCCAGAGAAATCTGGATATCCTTAAAGGATGGGGTGTTGAAATTATAGAACCAGAAAGCGGTGAGCTTGCCAGCGGTCTGGAAGGAAAAGGGAGAATGGCTGAACCTGAAGATATAGTATATCAGATTGAGGCCATTTTTGCCAGAGAAGGTTCACTGAAAGGGAAGAAGGTGCTTATTACTGCCGGACCTACAAGGGAAACGATTGATCCTGTAAGATACATCACCAACCATTCAAGTGGAAAAATGGCATATTCACTTGCCAGAGAGGCTGCCCTCAGAGGTGCGGATGTAACGGTGGTGAGTGGCCCTGTAAACATTAAGATGGGAACAGTAGGGGTAAAGGTAATAGATGTTGTTACTGCAGCCCAAATGTTTGAGGCAACAAAAGAGAATACTCCAGGTTCTGATGTGGTAATATTGTGTGCTGCCGTTGCAGATTTTACTGTGGCACAGGCAGCAGACAAAAAGATAAAGAGGGAGAAGAGCAACTATAACCTTGAGCTTACTCCTACCAATGATATTGCTGCCTGGGTTGGAGAGAACAGGGACAATAAAACAATTGCTGTTGGATTTGCCCTTGAAACCAATGATGAGGAGCAGAATGCGGCAGCCAAATTGGAGAAGAAAAAACTGGATATGATTGTCCTCAATTCAATGAGGGATGCCGGAGCCGGTTTCGGACACGATACAAATAAGGTTACTCTATTCTTCAAGAATGGTGAACCTGTTGCTTTGCCGCTTCAGAGCAAAGGTGATGTAGCATCCCATATTGTGGATAACATTGAAAAGTTGATGTTATAATGCTCAAGAGACTGGTCATACAGAATTATGCCCTTATTGATACACTGGATATAGAGTTTCCCGGTGGACTTATTATTGTTACAGGTGAAACAGGTGCTGGAAAATCAATAATGCTTGGGGCATTGTCTTTGTTGTTGGGGGCAAAAGGGGATACCTCAGCCCTTAAGGACAATGGAAAAAACTGTGTGGTAGAGGGAGAATTTGAGGTTGAAGGGGAAGAGATAATACTCAGAAGGGTAATTTCTCCTGCAGGAAGGACCAGAAACTTTATAAATGATGAGCCCGCAACTTTGGGGGCACTGACGGAGATAGCATCAAAGATAGTTGATATACATGCACAGCATCAGCATCTGCTCCTTACAGATGCAGGATATCAGATGCAGGTGCTTGATTATTTTGCCAATACCGGTGCAATTGTGGAGAGGTACAGGAATACTCATTCTGAGTTGCAGCGGGCAGAGGCGGAACTGTTGCAGATGGAGCAGCATATAGCCAGAAGTGATGGGGAGAGGGAATACAAGCAGTTCCAGTTTGACAAACTGCAGGAAGCCAAACTGAAGGAGGGGGAATTGGAGGAGTTGGAGTTGGAGCAGAAGCAGCTTGCAAATTCTGAGCAGATAAGAGAGGGATTGTATGGGGCGGTGGCCCTTATGCAGCCAATGGGTACGTCAATTGTACAAAATTTAAAGGATGCAGTGCATTTATTGCAAAAGAGTTCTAACTTTGTGCCCAGTTTGGAAGAGTTGTGCAACAGGTTGGAAAGCTGTAGGATAGAGTGCAAGGATATAGAGGAGGAGCTTGAATCCCTGGCCGATAAGGTGGTGGTTTCACCCCAGAGGCTTGAGCAGGTTGATCAGAGGCTCTCCCAGTTGTATTCACTGATGAGAAAACACTCTGCCGGCAGTGTTCAGGAGTTGTTGCAGTTGAAGGATTCTTTGGAGCAGGAGCTTTTGGGGGCAGACAGAAGTTTGCAGGATAAAGTTGCTTTGGAGGAGAAAATAGCATCTTTACGCAGGGAGCGTGAGAAACTGGCCTGTGAACTTACAGATGCAAGGGGGGCAAAAGTGGCATCTCTTGGCAGTGTTCTGCAGGAACAGATAAGGGATTTGCAGATGCCGCACGCAATTTTTCAGGTGAGGTTGGCAGATGCCGGAAAATATACAATGCAGGGAAAGGATTCAGTGGAATTCCTTTTCAGTGCAAATGGAAGCGGAAAACTCAATTTGTTGCAGAAAGCTGCATCGGGTGGCGAGCTTTCCAGAATAATGTTGTGCATAAAATCACTGATGGCCCAGTTTATAGGTATGCCTACAATGATTTTTGATGAGATTGATACTGGTGTGTCGGGAAGCATTGCAGACAAGATGGGTGAACTTATCGGGAAGATGGGAGAGAGGATGCAGATTTTTGCAATTACACATTTGCCTCAGATTGCTTCAAAAAAGGGAACACACCTTTTGGTATATAAAGAGTTTGATAAAGATAACAATGCTGCTACCAGAATAAAGAGAATTGAGGGACAGGAGAGGGAGAATGAGGTGGCAAGGATGCTTAGCGGCTCACAGCTTACAAAAGCAGCATTGGAGAATGCCAGGGAATTATTAAAAGAAAATAATAAATAAACTTAATTATGAGATTAATTATTCAAGAGTCTTACTCACAGATTTCACACTGGGCAGCAGCTTACATTGTGAAGAAAATCAATGATTTTGCTCCTACTGCAGAGCGTCCGTTTGTTTTGGGCTTGCCTACAGGTTCAACTCCGCTTGGAACTTACAGAGAGCTTATCAAATTCTACAAAGACGGTAAAGTTTCTTTCAAGAACGTAGTTACCTTCAATATGGATGAGTATGTAGGTCTTCCAGAGGATCATCCTGAGAGCTACCACTCATTTATGTGGAACAACTTCTTCCAGCACGTTGATATCCAGCCTGAGAATGTAAACCTTCTTAACGGTAACGCTGAGAATCCTGAGGCCGAGTGCATCAGATATGAGGAGAAGATCAAATCTTACGGTGGTATTGATTTGTTTATGGGTGGTATTGGTCCAGACGGCCATATTGCTTTCAACGAGCCAGGTTCTTCACTAACTTCAAGAACCAGAATGAAAACCCTTACAACTGATACTATCATTGCAAACTCAAGATTCTTTGACAACGATATCAATCTTGTTCCTAAAACCGCCCTTACAGTGGGTGTTGGTACAATTATGGATGCTAAAGAGGTTCTTATCCTTGCAAACGGTCACGCTAAAGCAAGAGCTTTGTACCATGCAGTTGAGGGTTGTGTAAACCATATGTGGACTATCAGCGTTCTTCAGATGCATCCAAAAGGAATCATCGTTTGTGATGATGCTGCAACTGACGAGTTGAAAGTTGGTACAGTAAAATACTTCAAGGATATTGAGAAAGATAACCTTAATGCAGATTCACTTTTGTAATTCAGACAAAAGTTGACTAATTTTAACACCTCGGCAGCAATGCCGGGGTGTTTTGTTTTACAATAAATAGAAAGATATGTACAGATTGGAGGCCCTTAAGGCACTTAGAGCAAAAATGGAGCAGATGGGAGTATCTGCAATGATAATTCCAACCAATGATCCCCATTTTGGAGAGTATACACAAGATAGATATAAAGTGAGGGAGTGGTTGAGCGGCTTCAACGGTTCTGCAGGAACATTGGTGGTAACATTGCACAGCGCTGCATTGTGGACAGATTCCCGATATTTTGTACAGGCTGCCGCACAGTTGCAGGGGAGTCAGATAAAACTGATGCGCCTTAAGATGGAGGGCACTCCAACCATTGCAGAGTGGATTCTTGGGCAATACCCTCAAGGTGAGGCTGTAGCTATAGACAAAGCGCTCTTCTCATACAGTGAGTATGAATCCTTGGCAGCAGAGTTGTCCCCTTGCAGTGTGTATCTTGCAGATGATATTTTTGATGAGTTGTGGGAGGGAAGGCCATCCTTGAAGTTCAATCCCGTAATGTATCTCAATACCCAATATTGTGGTGAAACTCCAAAATCAAAACATCAGAGAGTAGTGGAGGCACTTGGAGTTAAAGACGAGCGTTTTGCATATATTGTAACAATGTGTGATGATGTTGCCTGGCTGTGCAATATCAGGGGAACAGATATAGAGTACAACCCTCTGGTACAATCATATGCCATAGTAACCAACACTGCAACACACCTTTTTGCAAATTTGGATTCAATTGATGAGCAGGTAAGGGATACCCTTGTGGCAGAGGGGGTGGAGCTGCATCCATACAATGATTTTACAAAAATTCTTGAATCTCTTCCCGACAATATCTTGAGAATATGTTCTAAAGGAAAAATTACCGTAAGGGATTATAAGGCACTGGATATACCTGGTGCCAGATTTATGGATGACCCGACTTTGGGTGGTACTGTGAATTATTTTAAGGCCATTAAGAACAACTGGGAGAAGGACGGTTTTGAGAAAGCATTCCTTGCAGATGGAGTTGCCTGGTGCAAGGTGCTCAAATTCATAGATGATGCATTGGTGGCAGGAGAGGAACTTACCGAGTATGAAATAGGGGAGAAGTTTGCCCAGTTCAGAGGGGAGGATGAGAATTACAGGGGAGAGAGTTTTGAACCTATTGTTGCCTTTGGCCCGGCAGGCGCATTGCCTCATTACAGTGCTACAGAGGATAATACGCAAATTGTCGGGAAGAACAATTTCCTTCTTATGGATACAGGAGGACAGTATGTTTTTGGAACAACAGATACAACCAGAACAATTCCTGTAGGGGAACTTACCCCGCAGCAGAGGAGACATTATACGTTGGTACTCAAAGGGATGGTAAGGCTCTCTATGGCCTGTTTCCCTAAAAATACCAGGGGCAGCCAGTTGGATATTCTGGCCAGAGGTCCATTGTTCAATGATGCGGCAATGTATTTCCACGGAACAGGGCACGGTATAGGGCATTATTTGTGCGTGCACGAGGGGCCTCAGAGCATAAGGATGGAGGAGAATCCTGTAACCCTTGCACCTGGAATGGTAATGTCTAATGAGCCGGCAGTGTATGTAGAGGGTCAGTATGGCATCAGAACGGAGAATGTGGTGCTTGTAGAGCAGTGGCAGTTCAATAAAATGAATGAGTTCTACAGGTTCAGAACATTTACTTTAGTTCCTATAGATACCTCTTGTGTGGAGTGGGAACTTTTGGATGCAGCCCAAACCCAATGGGTGAAAGATTACAACAGGAGTGTGTATGAAAAACTTGCGCCGCTCCTTGGTGCAGAAACGGCGCAGTGGTTGTCAGACAAATATTTGTAGAAATTATTTTATTACGGTAATGGTATAATCCGGATTATAAGCAATATCGGTAGTGCCGGTATTGCTTAGGCCGTTACCTTCGGATGTGCGTTTAAAATTGAAATTCAACTGAAGAAAACGACCAGATGCGCCACTTGTGGCATTATTATTCCCCTCAAACCCGTATGTGGCAAGCGTTATATCATAACCCTGGAACGCAAATGGTGTAGGTTCGTTGTTGAACAGTGCGCGGTACTTCATAAGGAAATCCTTAACCTCCTCCCTGTTGTAATCAACAAAATAAGGGAGAGACAAATGAAGGTTCATTCTGTGGAAATAATCAACCTCTATCCCCTCAAAGTTTCTCCATTTTGGCAGACCAAACAATGTAATGTTGCGTCTGTTCTCTTCAAGCGGATTGGTATGTATAAGATTAAGGTTTCTTACAACATCACTTACAAAAGCCTCGCTGTTTGATGGTACAAAAACAAGGTTGTTGCACTCTGGTTTCATTTGGGCAAGCATACTCTCCAGAATCTCCCTTCCCTCAAGAAGCCCGTATGTAAAAGTGGTGCATTCAATACCTCTGGCCTTAAGGGTATCTATGGCCATCGTTATGAGTAGAGTATCTCTTGTTCCTTTCTCGTAAATTATAACAGGGTTGGTATTGGCTGTACATTTGCTTGCAAACAATCCAATAATACTCTCCTGTTGGGCTTTATTTGTTGGTGGAATCTGAAAAAGTGCAGGATGCCCCTCTATCAGATTCTCTGCAAGCTGGTCCATTGGGGAAATTACAATACTTTTGCCAGCAGTAAGTTCAAGTGTCTTTTTAATGTCAGAAGATCTTACAGGACCAATGATGAACCTTTTCCCGTCAAGTTTTCCTGCTGCAACAATCTCATCAACTGAACTGAACTGCAACTGGTCAATGATGTTCACCTTAAATTTCAAGCCATTCTCTTTAAGTTTGTTTATAGCCAAAAGAGAGCCGGCATAAAAATCCATAAAATTGCTGTTTGGACCCAATGTGTCATTTAGAGCTAATGGTAAAATATATGTTAGTTCATTTTCCTTGGAAAAGGACCAGTCTACATATTCTACAGATTGCTCTTCTGTCTTTACTGCATCCTTCTCACCTGGAATATCCTCAGATATTTTTACCGGTTCCTGCTCTTTTTTACTGGCAATAAGAGCAATAAAATCTGCATTTGGGATATACAGAACTTGTTTTTTTGTTACCTGGTAACTCTTAAGGTTATTGAATGCAACAATATCTTCTTGTGCCACTTTATATTTTGCAGCTATATCTTCCAGAGTTTCATACCATTTTACAGTATGTTTCTTCTTGGAGTATTTTTTTATGTTCTCTTTATTGAGAACCCAATTCAGACTCTCTTGTTCTGTTTTTTCTGCAGGTAGAGTCTGTTTAACTTCCTGTGCCGGTTTATTTACCTCTTCTGCTACAGGTTGTGGTGTTGACGCAACAGCAGTACCTGAAGAGGGAATGTATATTACACTTCCCTCTTTAAGGCCTGCTTTAAGCGCTTCATTTTTGCGTACTATATCGTCAATTGTAACATTGTATGCCTTGGCAATGGAGTACAAGGTCTCTTTTGCCTTAACCTTATGAACATACATCACCTCTCCGTTTACGTTCACTTTTTCAGTTGAAACTGTAATTTGTGGAGAAGTCTGGCCATAGACGATACCTGCAGCCAATATTGCAACTATAAGAAATAAAGTACGCATAACACATTAAAATTATAGACGGGCCAAAAGGTTCTTCACATTAGCCTCAATTCTCTCGTAAGTATCGTCTCCGTAAGGAGCTTTCTCAAATTTTGAGCCGGTGATATTCTCATAAAGCTCAATGTATCTCTCAGAGATGCTGGTAACAATCTCATCGGTCATCTCAGGAACTTTCTGTCCCTCCTGGCCGCTGAAGTTGTTCTCCATAAGCCACTCGCGAACAAACTCTTTAGAAAGCTGTTTCTGCTGCTCACCTTTGTCAAATCTCTCCTGATAACCCTCAAGGTAGAAGTAACGGCTGCTGTCTGGAGTATGAATCTCATCAATAAGGTAAATCTCGCCATCTCTCAAACCAAACTCATATTTGGTGTCTACAAGAATAAGGCCTCTCTCGGCTGCAATCTCACAACCTCTCTCATACAAAGCAAGGGTGATTTTCTCAAGCTGTGTGTAAATCTCCTCACTTACAAGTCCCTGGGCAATAATCTCCTCTCTTGAGATATCCTGGTCGTGACCACCTATCTCCGCTTTTGTGGTTGGGGTAATGATTGGTTTCTCAAATTTCTGGTGCTCTCTCATACCGTCGGGAATAGCAACACCGCAAATTTCTCTTGCACCTGCTTTGTATGCTCTCCACGAGCTGCCTGTAAGGTAACCCCTTACAATCATCTCCACTGGAAGTGACTCGCATTTGTAGCCAACTGTAACCATTGGGTCCGGTGATGCAATTTTCCAGTTCTTTACAATGTCTGAAGTGCTGTCAAGGAATTTGGCTGCAATCTGGTTAAGAACCTGACCTTTAAATGGAATGCCTTTAGGCAATACAACATCAAATGCAGAGATTCTGTCTGTAGCAACCATTACCATATATTTGTCTTCAATGGTGTACACATCCCTTACCTTACCGTTATAAACGGCAGTCTGTTTTGGGAAATCAAATTGGGTTCTTGTAATTGAGTTCATAGTATCTTTTTTGTTTTATTGTTACAATGTGTTGTAGAAATCTTCAAGTTTGCTGGCAAAAGTGCTCCAGCTGAGCCTTTGTTTCTCCAGTTTTATATTCTTTATCATCTCCTCCCTTTTTCCGGCATTGGCCTCTGAGAAATAGTTCTCTATGGCTGATGCAATTGTTGAAGGATCTCCGTTATCAATAATCACACCTGTTCCCCTATCTCCAATAGTCTCTTTAAGACCTCCCACATTTGTAGTAATCATTGGAACTTCAAAATGGTAGGAAACAGAACTTATGCCGCTTTGTGTGGCACTTCTGTAGGGTAGGACACAAACATCTGCACTGGAGAAGTACCTGTTAACCTGGTTGTCTTCTATGTAGTTTGTGTTAAGTGTAATGTTCTCTTTATTTGGGCAGGAATCAATAAGTTTCCTGTATTTGTCAAAACTGCCGTAAGGTTCACCGGCAATAATGAGCCTGTAGCTCTTGTCCAGTTTTCCAAATGCCTCAATCAGAAGATCCAATCCTTTGTATTCCCTTATAAGTCCGAAGAAAAGGATATTTTTGGTCTTCTCTGAGGTGTTGTTTATACCAATACTTTGCAATGCTTCCCCCCTTTCAAGCTTCTCTCCAAAATGGGAGTAAAGGGGATGCGGTGTGCATATATGTCTGGCATCAGGTATGAAGCTCAGAAGATCATCCCTCACAGCATTGCATAGAACCACATAGCCGTCTTGAGGTTTGAGGAACCAGCTTGTGAACGGCCTGTCAAAGAAATGGGGTTCGTGAGGAATTACGTTGTCGAGGATAGATATAACCTTGCAGCCGGGTTTCATATGTCTTGCAATATATCCGAGAGATGGGGCAAACCAGCTCATCCAATATCGCATTACAAGAAGGTCGGGGTTCCACTCCCTTATTGCTTTGGCTGTGGTTATGTATGAAAATGGATTTGCCGTATCCAGTAGAGCCTGGGACTCTACCGGTACGGCATTATCATCTTTTGTAACATATTGTGTCTTGCCCGGAAACAGGATGTCGGGGTACTGCCTTTTGAAATTGAAAGCCTTTACAGTGTGGTTTTTCTCCAACTCCTGTAACAGACAGGCATTAAACTGCGAGATCCCCCCTCTGTAAGGGTAGAAACACGATAATATTGCAATTCTCAATTTACTGTTTTTTAGATTTGATGTACTCGTCGTTCAAACCTGCAAGTACATCTTTAGTAATATCCAACGCAGGGTTGCCAACAATTATAGTGTTTGTTGCAGCAGAAGTGGTGATGATCATTGCATAACCTTTCTCCTGATTGTATTTGTTAAGGTATGTCTGAACAGCATCCATAACCTTTCTGCTCATTACAGCCTCTTCCTCAGCCATCTCATACTGTTTCTGCTGGCTTAGGTTCTGTAGGTTCTGCTGTCTCTCAGCAAGTCTCTGCTGCTGCTCCTCTGCCTGTGATCTGGTAAGAAGACCTTTCTCAATTTTGGTCTGGAAATCTTTGGCTGCGCTCTCAAATGATCTTCCTTTTTTTGTAAGGTCGTCCTGAATAGCCTGAGCTTTGCTCTCAAGTTCAGATCTCAGGTCATTGAACATATCATACTGATTGATAAGAGAATCAAGCTGAATGTAAACGATGCTGCCCTGTGGTGCTGCTCCAGCCTGCGGAGCATTGGCTGCTGGTGTGTTGTTGGTGTTGCCTGTAGCGCTGCAAGAGCAGATGATTGCTGCAATGGCAACAGTTAGAATTACCTTTAGTTGTTTCATTTTATAATTGTTTATTTATTTAATTTTCAAGGGTGCAAATATAGTTAAATTTTGCTTTACAGCAATTGGCTTCTGTACGCTTGGATTGTATTTTCCAGTCCCATATAAAGGGCATCACTTATGAGTGCATGGCCTATTGATACCTCAAGCAGTCCCGGAATGTTCTGGTTGAAGTATTTGAGGTTATCAAGGTTAAGGTCGTGACCGGCATTCAGCCCCAATCCGCATTTTACAGCTGTTTCTGCTGCCTTTACGTATGGTTCAATAGCCATTTCTCTGTTTTTAAGATAGTTGGCTGCGTATGCCTCTGTGTAAAGTTCTACACGGTCGCAACCTGTATCAACAGCATTCTTTATCATCTCCTCTACAGGGTCAATGAAAATTGATACCCTTATTCCATTTGCGTGGAATACTTTTGTAATATCTGTAAGGAATTGTTTGTGTCTGATTGTATCCCAGCCGGCATTTGAAGTAATGGCATCAGGGGCATCCGGTACCAGTGTAACCTGGGCAGGGTTTACCTCAAGAACCAGTTTTGTAAAGGAGTCAATGGGATTTCCCTCAATATTGAATTCTGTTGTAAGAAGAGGTTTCAAATCTCTGGCATCCTGGTATCTGATATGTCTCTCATCCGGCCTTGGATGCACTGTAATACCTTGGGCTCCAAACTTTTCACAATTGACTGCTGCCTCAAGGACATTAGGCATATTGCCACCCCTTGAATTCCTTATAGTGGCAATCTTGTTTATATTTACACTTAGAACTGTCATAATATTCTTTTGTCTCTTTAACGTTAATCTTTACAAAAATATGGATTTTGTTCCTCTTTAAACAATCATTAGGCCAAAAATTTTTATCTTGCATAAAATTTTTTGTATGAAGGCGGTACTTTTTGGAAAAAGGATAGACGAGACAAATGTCGGGAAGCTGATTCTTTTTATAAACAAGCTTAAAGAATACGGCGGAATAGAATTCTGCTATCACAGCTCATTTTATAACCTTATTACTGGTTTTTCCCAGGAACTTCCTGAGGGTGAAGTGTTTGGCAGCTACAATGAATTGCCTGCAGATACAGATATATTTCTCTCGTTGGGTGGAGATGGAACATTTCTGGATTCCCTTACAGTGG
Source organism: Candidatus Egerieisoma sp. (assembly GCA_045531975.1). Classification (GTDB taxonomy): domain Bacteria; phylum Bacteroidota; class Bacteroidia; order Bacteroidales; family UBA932; genus Egerieousia. The sequence goes on from JAZSEZ010000083.1 coordinate 90,599, forward strand.
TAAGGGATTGCAACATCCCAATTGCAGGGATAAATTTCGGCCGTCTGGGTTTCCTTACTACAGCCTGTGTGGAGGAGAATAATCCTTGGATAGAAAAACTCATTTCTGGAGACTATGCGGTGGAGGAGAGGACACTTCTGCACCTGAAAAAAGATGGGATACCGGAGGGATTTTACCCTTATGCAATGAATGAAATAACAATTCAGAGGGTGGCCCCTTCAATGTTGGAGATAAATATATCGGTAGATGGCCAGAAACTTCCAAAGTACTGGTCAGACGGTATACTGGTGGCTACAGCAACCGGTTCAACAGCATATTCATTGAGCATAGGAGGTCCAATTGTAACCCCAGATTCAAAAGTTCTTATAATAGCACCTATTTCCCCTCATAACCTTAATGTGAGACCCCTTATTGTTCCCGACAATTCAACGGTGGAAATATCTTTTCAGGGGAGGAACCCGCAAGCCCTGCTTACAGTTGACAACCGTTCTTTCAACCTTAATGCCGGAGAAAAGGTATCCATAACAAAAGGGGATTTCCCAATAAAGAGCATATCTATAAACAATAATTTTATTGCAGCTCTGAATCAGAAACTTTTGTGGGGTGAGGACAAGAGAAATATGCAATAAATTTCTTATATTTGCGCCCAATTTGGAAAAATGTTTTATAGCAATGGAAAAGTTGAATATCCCCCAGCATGTTACAATTATTATGGATGGGAATGGAAGATGGGCCAAACTACGTGGGCAGGAGAGGCTGTATGGCCACAAGGAGGGTGTGGAGAGTGTGCGTGCCTGCACTGAGTTTGCTGTTGAGAAGGGGATAAAATATCTTAGCGTGTTTGCATTTTCTGAGGAGAATTGGGACAGGCCAATAGAGGAGATTGAGGGGCTTATGCAGCTTATGCTTAAAGCCATAACAATGGAAACCCCTACATTCCAGAAAAATGGAGTACGTTTCAGAGTTATAGGTGATTTCAGCAGATTGTCTCAGAAATTGAGGGATGAGATAGATGACTGTATGAAACTTACTCAGGAGAATACAAATCTTCAGCTTATCATTTTCTTGAGCTATAGCGGCAAATGGGACATTCTTCAGGCTGCAGACAAATTTATTGCACAGAATGCAGAGAGAATTTCAAAGGGCGATATCCCTCAGATTACAGCAGCTGCATTGGCCGGCAATCTCTCAACTGCAGATATCCCAGACCCGGATCTGCTCATACGTACAAGTGGTGAGCAGAGGATAAGCAATTATATGTTATGGCAGACTGCCTATACAGAATACTATTTTACCGATGTGCTTTGGCCCGATTTTCGCAAACCGGAGTTTCAGCAAGCCTTGGATGCTTTCAGCAAGAGGGAGAGAAGGTTTGGTAAAGTTTAATTTTAACGTAGATGAAACTGTTTTCAAGAATATTGATTGTACTGGCATTTATTGTGCCCTTTTCTGTGTCAGCGCAGAACAATAATGTAGTGGATTATTCTGCACCAAAGTCATATATACTTAAAGGTGTGAAGGTTGAAGGAACCAATTATCTTAATGGTGACCGTATTGCAGCACTTACCGGTTTGCAGGCGGGTGACAAGATTGATGTTCCAAGTGACCAGCTTGCGGATATTATGAAACGTATCTGGTTGCAGAGAAAATTCTCTGATGTGGGTTTCTACATTGATTCTCTTTCCCCTAAAGGAGACAGCTGTCTGTTGGTCTTGAAACTTCAGGAGCGTCCAAGGGTATCAAGATGGTTGTTTGAAGGGGTGAAGAATTCAGAGCAGTCAGACCTTTCGGAGAGGCTTAAACTCAGGAGGGGTGGTGAACTTTCAGATTATGTAGAGAAGTCATCAATTGACATCATAAAGAACTATTATAAGGAGAAAGGTTTTTACAAGGTTGATGTGTATATGACACAACAGCCGGATACCGTAATCAAGAATGCTACAATTGCCACCTTCCACGTAAATAAGGGTGACAAGATTAAGATTGAGCAGATCAACTTCCACGGAATGAATGAAGATGTGAAGGAGACAAAGTTGGCTAAGGCTATGAAAAAGACCAAGGACAAACGTATCATCAACTTCTTCAGATCCAAGAAATTCAATGAGAAAGAGTATAAGAATGACAAGAATGCCCTTATAGAGGTGTTCAATGAGGCCGGTTACAGGGATGCCATTGTTTTGAGGGATTCCATAAGTTATACCCCTGAAAACAAAATGGTGCTTGACATCTTTTTTGATCAGGGAAAAAGATACTACTTCAGAGATATAACCTGGACAGGAAACTCTGTTTACACAACTGAGCAGTTGAACGGTGTCCTTATGATAAACAAAGGAGATATCTATGATGTTGTTACAATGGACAAGAGATTGAAGGGAGATCCTAAGCAGCAGCATATGGATGTGAGCAAAATGTATACCGACAACGGATATCTGTTCTTTAATGTTACCCCTGTTGAGATTGCCATTGAAGGAGATTCAGTTGACGTGGAGATGCGTATAATGGAGGGCAAACCGGCAACATTCAACAATATTGTAATTAACGGTAATACAATTACAAGTGAGAAAGTGGCCAGAAGGGCAGTGTATACCCGTCCTGGATATCTGTACAGCCAGAGTGATTTTGAGAGATCCATCAGGGAGCTGGGTTCAATAGGACACTTTGATCCTGAGAAATTCCAGTCATCGGCAGGTTACAGTGTGTTGCCTAACATCAACAACAATACAGTGGATATTGCCTATAATGTTGAGGAGAAACCTAACAGCCAGTTGGAGTTGTCGGGAGGATGGGGTGGAAACACCTTTGTAGGAACTTTGGGTGTAAGTTTCAATAACTTCTCCATAAAGAGGGTGTTTGACAAGAAAGCGTGGAGACCGGTTCCTCTTGGTGACGGACAAACCCTTTCAATAAGGTTCCAGACTAACGGTACATATTATACTGCATTGTCTGCAAACTTTATGGAGCCTTGGCTTACAGGCAAGAAACCGATGTCACTGAATACATCAATTTATTATACACGCCAGACAAACTCATACTATTATTATTTGAATGATGACGAGTATATGGAGGTTATGGGAGTTGCAGCATCATTGGGATCACGCCTTAAATGGCCGGATGATTATTTTGTACTCTACCACGAGCTCAGCTGGCAGCAGTACAGACTTAAAGACTGGCAGTATAACTTCTTGTTTGCAAACGGTAAATCAAACAATTTCAGTTATAAGATAACACTTAACAGAAACTCTACAGACCAGCCTATTTACCCAAGAAGCGGTTCAGACTTCCTGTTCAGTTTGCAGCTTACTCCGCCATATTCTCTGATGAAATCAGAAGAACCCGATTATGAGAATATGACAGACCAGGAGAGGTACAGATGGGTTGAGTACCACAAATGGACATTCAAGAGTGCGTTGTATACAAAACTGATTGGTGATTTTGTATTGAAGACATCGGCTGACTTCGGATATCTTGGTACATACAACCATAAATTGGGATATTCTCCGTTTGAAGGATTCCAGGTTGGTGGTGACGGTATGAGCGGTTACAACACTTACGGCTCAGACATTATAGGTATGAGGGGTTATCCTAATTACTCCCTTACACCAATTGAGGGAAATGCTTATGCCGGTAGGGTATATGACAAATTCACAGTTGAGTTGAGATATCCTGTTGTATTGCAGCCGTCATCTACAATTTACGCTTTGTTGTTCCTTGAGGGGGGTAACTGCTGGAAAGAAATTAAAGACTTTAACCCATTTGAAATAAAGAGATCTGCAGGTGTGGGTCTTAGAGTAATGCTTCCTATCGTAGGTATGTTGGGTATTGACTGGGGATACGGTTTTGATCCTGTTCCAAATGAGGGATTGAACAAGGGTGGCAGCCAGTTCCACTTTATGATAGGACAACAGTTCTAATCATTTAAAAAGAGTTGGAGTATGAAAAAGATTTTGATTATTGCAGTAGCACTGATGTTTGGTGCATTGCAGTTGAACGCGCAAAAGGTAGGTTATATCAGTACAGAGAAGATACTTTCTGTAATACCGGAGTATAAGAGCGCACAGGCTGAGTTGGAGAATCTGGGCAAACAGTACCAGCAAAAAATTGAGAGTGAGTACTCAAAGATTGAGTCTATGTACCAGCAGTACCAGCAACAGAAGGCCAATCTCTCTGCTCAGGCAAGACAACAGCGTGAAAATGAGATTATTCAAAGGGAGCAGAAAGTGAAGGAACTGCAGAAGACATACTTTGGACAAGATGGTATTATGCAGCAGAAATCACAGGAGCTTTTGAATCCTATTAAGGAGAGGGTAGATGCAGCTGTAAAGAAAATTGCAGAAAACGGAAATTTTATGATTATCTTTGACACCTCCCTTATGCAGGGGGTTGCTTATGCCAGAGAGAGTGATGATTTGAGTCCGTTGGTAATAAAGGCCCTTGGCTATTGATTGAAATAATATAAACTGATTATAAAATATGAAGAACGTAACTAAAATTCTGGCACTTGTAATGGTGCTTTTTGCTACACAGTCTTTTGCACAGACCAAACTTGGTCATATCAATATGCAGGAGCTTATCAACCTTATGCCTGAGAGGGATTCAGCTGTAATCAAGTTGGAAAACTATGCTAAGGAGCTTGATGAGACCATGCAGGGTATGCAGCAGGAGTTCAATACAAAATATCAGACATACCAGCAGAAGAGCGCTACTTGGACAGCAGCTATTCTGGAGGCAAAAACAAAAGAGCTTCAGGAGATGCAGGAGAGATTGCAGATGTTCCAGCAGAATGCTCAGCAGGAGATGGGTCAGTTGCAGCAGACTCTATATGCTCCGGTATTTGACAAAGCAAACAAGGCTATTGAGAAAATTGGTACAGATGGAGGATTCACTTACATCATTGACCTTTCAGCAGGTGCTGTAATTTTCAAGGGTGCATCAAGTATTGATTTGTTGCCAATGGCTAAAGCTGAGTTGGGTATCCCTGCCAGCAAAGTGGCACCTACACAGCTTGCTCCTCAGCAGCCGGCTGCAGCTGAGTAATTGTATTACAAACACTTTTTAAAATTATCGGGAGGAAGACATAATGTTTTTCTCCCTTTTTTATTGTTTAGGGATTTATGTTGTACGATAAAAAAATATTTCACAAAAAGTGGAAATCGTAAAGAATTATCATTACATTTGTGTAATATTTTAAAATACGCTAAAAATAAACTTATACGTAGCTTTACGTAACTTGAGGAATTATTCTTTATGGAACACAAAATTATTGACACAAAGGAGGTCGTAATCCGTTTTACCGGAGACTCGGGAGATGGAATGCAGCTAACCGGTACTTTGTTCGCAGATGCCTCTGCTTTATATGGAAATGAGATTTCTACATTTCCGGATTATCCAGCTGAGATTAGAGCACCGCAAGGTACTGTAGCGGGAGTATCGGGATTCCAAGTACACATTGGACAAACTGAGGTAAAGACACCAGGAGATTTTTGTGACGTGCTTGTTGCAATGAACCCTGCAGCGCTTAAAGCTAATGCAAAATGGGCAAAACCTGGCGCAAGCATTATCCTTGATGAGGATTCATTTGATGAGAAAGGTCTTGAGAAAGCCGGCTTCAAAACAAATGACCCTATTGAGGAGATGAACCTTAAAGATTATCACATCATTTGGGCTCCTATTACTACCCTTACTAAGGAGTCTTTGAAAGATAGTGGTTTGGACAACAAGGCAATTGTAAGAAGTAAGAACATGTTCACTTTGGGAATGTGCTACTTTATGTTCAACCGTCCTCTTCACTTCACAGAGGAGTATCTTGAGAAGAAATTTGCAAAGAAACCGGCACTTATTGAAACTAACAAGAAAGTTTTGAATGACGGTTACAACTATGCACACAATATTCACGCAATTCCAAACACTTACAGAATTGAGCCTGCAACTCAGGAACCTGGTATTTACAGAAGCATAAACGGTAACCAGGCTACTGCTTGGGGACTTTTGGCAGCTTCTGAGAAATCTGGTCTTCCATTGTTCTGCGGTTCATATCCTATCACTCCTGCAACTGTAATCCTTGAGGAGTTGGCAATTCACAAAGCATTTGGTGCTAAAACTGTTCAGTGTGAGGATGAGATTGCCGGTATCTGTACTTCAGTTGGTGCAGCATACGCAGGTAACCTTGCTGTAACTACAACTTCAGGTCCTGGTCTTTCACTTAAATCAGAGGCTATGGGTCTTGCTATGATTACTGAGCTTCCTCTAGTAATTGTAGATGTTCAGAGAAGTGGTCCTTCTACAGGTATCCCTACCAAAACAGAGCAGACAGACTTGGCTCAGGCACTATACGGAAGAAACGGTGAGTGTCCTATTATGGTTATGGCTGCACGTACTCCTTCGCATTGTTTTGAGTCTGCATTCTACGCAGCAAAATATGCTTTGGAGCATATGATGCCGGTTATCCTTCTTACTGAGGGATTCATTGGCAACGGTTCAGAGCCTTGGAGAATTCCAGATATGAGTACTTATCCAACCATCAATCCTCCTATCATCAACAAATGTGAGGGTAAATTCAAACCTTACGAGAGAGATCTTGAGCGTTGGGCAAGACGTTGGGCACATCCTGGCACACCAGGTTTGGAGCACAGAGTGGGCGGTTTGGAGAAAGCTGAGAACGGTTCTGTTTCATCAGATCCTCTTAACCACGAGCTTATGGTTGCAAACAGAGCTGAGAAAGTTGCAAGAGTTGCAAACTATATTCCAGACCTTGAGGTTATGGGCAACCAGGAGGGTGATGTTCTTATCGTTGGTTGGGGCGGTACATACGGCCACCTTTACACAGCAACAAAAGATTTGCTTGCAGCAGGTAAGAATGTTGGTTTCGCACACTTTGATTATATCAACCCACTTCCTAAGAACACTGCAGAGGTATTCAAGAAATTCAAGAAGATCATTGTATGTGAGCTTAACAGCGGCCAGTTCGTAAACTATTTGAGAGGTCTTCACCCTCAGTTTGCGTTTGAGCAGTTGAACAAGGTTCAGGGACAGCCATTTATTGTTAAAGAGATTGTTGATGCAGTAAATGCTCTATAATTAATATTTAATTTCAAAAGAAACATTGTTATGAAATATACATCACAAGACTTTAAAAGTGATCAGGAAGTAAAATGGTGTCCGGGTTGTGGTGACCACGCAATTTTGGCATCAGTGCTTAAAGCAATGCCTGAGGTATGTGAGGAGCTTAACATCAACAAGGAGGACTTGGTATTTGTATCAGGTATCGGTTGTTCTTCACGTTTCCCTTATTATATGAACACTTACGGATTCCATTCAATCCATGGTAGAGCTACAGCAATTTCTACAGGTGTGAAAGTGGCTAATCCAAAACTTTCTGTATGGCAGGCTACCGGTGACGGTGACTCGTTGGCTATTGGTGGTAACCACTTTATCCATGCTATCAGAAGAAATATTGACCTTAACATAATTTTGTTCAACAACAGAATTTATGGTCTTACAAAAGGTCAGTACTCTCCAACTTCAAAGAAAGGTATTGTAACCAAAACTTCTCCATACGGTTCTATTGAGGAGCCATTTACTCCAGGTAACCTTGTATTGGGCGCAAGAGGTACATTCTTTGCAAGAAGTTTGGATTCTGAGCTTAAACTTAACCAGGAGGTTATGGTTGCTGCAGCAAAACACAAAGGTACTTCAATTATGGAGATGCTTGTAAACTGTGTTATCTTCAACGACGGTACACATCAGGAGTTTGCTGAAAGATCTGTAAGAGCAGACAGAACCATTACCCTAAGACACGGTGAACCTATGATCTTTGGTGCCAACAGAGACAAAGGTTTGGTTCTTGACGGTTTGCAGCTTAAAGTTGTAACTATTGGTGAGAATGGTGTAACAGAGAAGGATATCCTTGTTCATGATGCCAAATCTGATGACAAGCTTCCTATCCACACTATGCTTGCAAATATGAAATACCCTGATTATCCTGTTGCTTTGGGTGTTATCAGAGACGTTGAGGATTCAACTTATGATGAGAACGTTCACAAACAGGTGGCAGAGGTAAAAGAGAAAGCAAAAATTTCTACAATCGACCAGCTATTGCGCTCAGGTGCAACTTGGGAGGTTAAATAACAGACAGACACACATTTTTAACAAAAATATAAAACACGTAAAATAGAAAAAGTTATGAAAGCAGCTGAAATTATGGCGAAACTTCAGGCTAAATATAGCCATGAGCCAGAGTATCTACAGGCAGTTCACGAGGTATTGGAGTCAATCGAGGAGGTTTACAACCAGCACCCTGAGTTTGAGAAAGCTAAAATTGTAGAGAGAATCGTAGAGCCAGACAGAATCTTCACATTCCGTGTTACTTGGGTTGACGATGCTGGTAATGTACAGACTAACTTGGGTTACCGTGTACAGTTCAATGCAGCTATTGGACCTTACAAAGGCGGTATCCGTTTCCATAAAGCAGTAACTCCTTCAATGCTTAAATTCTTGGGCTTTGAGCAGACTTTCAAAAACGCTCTAACTACTCTTCCTATGGGTGGTGGTAAAGGTGGTTCAGATTTCGATCCAGTTGGAAAATCTGACGCTGAGATTATGCGTTTCTGCCAGGCATTCATGCTAGAGTTGTGGCACAACATTGGTCCAGATCAGGACGTTCCTGCAGGTGACGTAGGAGTAGGTGGCCGTGAGATTGGTTACATGTTCGGTATGTACACTAAACTTGCTAGAGAGTACAATACAGGTGTTCTTACTGGTAAAGGTGCTTGCTGGGGTGGTTCAATCCTTCGTCCAGAGGCTACAGGTTTCGGTGCACTTTATTTCACTGAGCACGTTCTTGCAAAGGCTGGTAAAGATATTAAAGGTAAAACTGTTGCATTGTCAGGCTTCGGTAACGTTGCTTGGGGTGCTGCAACCAAAGCTACTGAGCTAGGTGCTAAAGTTGTTGCTATCTCTGGTCCAGACGGCGTTTGCGAGATTCCAGACGGTATCACTAAAGAGATGATTGACTATATGCTAGAGATGCGTTCATCTAACCGTAACAAAGTAGAGGATATGGCAACCAAGTTCCCAGGTGCTGCTAAATTTACTGCAGGTAAAAAAGCTTGGAGCGTAAAATGTGATATCGCTCTTCCTTGTGCATTCCAGAATGAGTTGAATGGTGACGATGCTAAAGAGCTTCTAGCTAACGGTACTTGGTGCTGCTGCGAGGTTTCTAACATGGGTTGTACTCCTGAGGCTATCAAAGCATTCCAGGATGCTAAGATTCTATTCGCTCCAGGTAAAGCAGTTAACGCAGGTGGTGTAGCTACTTCAGGTCTTGAGATGACTCAGAACGCTACTCATATCAGCTGGACTGGTGCTGAGGTTGATGCTAAACTTCACTACATCATGCAGAGCATCCACGAGGCTTGTGTTAAATTCGGTCAGCTTCCTGATGGTAGAGTTGACTACGTGAAAGGTGCTAACATTGCAGGTTTCATGAAAGTTGCTCAGGCTATGTTGGAGCAGGGTATTATCTAATAATATACCTAACCAAAAATATTGGCGGGACTGGTTTTCCAGTCCCGCTTTTTTTTTTATATTTAAAACTTTATTATATTTGCACCCTTCCTTAATTGGGTGGATTGTAGAGATGAAAAACCTACAAAAAAATTAATATTAACCTTAAAACAAACTTTTATGAGAAAAGTAAAGTTTTTCTTAACAGTACTCTCATTATTTGCAGTTAGTTTTGCGTGGGCACAAAACATAACTGTTAAAGGTACTGTTACTGATCAAAGCGGATCTCCTATAATTGGAGTATACGTTTTGCTTCAGGGTTCTACTCAGGGTACTTCTACAGATGTAGATGGTAATTACCAGATTAGTGCACCTGCTAATGGAACTCTAGTTTATACCCTAGTTGGTATGAAAAATGTTGTTATGCCTATCAACAACAGATCTTCAATTAATGTAGTTATGGAAGAAGAGGCTGAGATGCTTGACGACGTTATGGTTGTTGCCTACGGTACTGTAAGCAAAGAGGCTAAAACTGGTTCTGTAACAACAGTTAAATCAGATGTTATTGGAAGCGCTCCAGTTGCTTCAGTTGAGAAGATGCTTGCTGGTAAAATGGCCGGTGTACAGATTTCTTCTTACTCTGGTCAGCCAGGTGCTCCTTCAACTATCCGTATCCGTGGTATCTCTTCTATTGGTGCCGGCAGTGATCCTCTATGGGTTGTTGACGGTATTCCAGTTATGACCAACGACCAGAACGTTATGTCAAACGTTGGTGCAGGTTCTGGTACTACTATGTCGGCAATCAACCCTAATGATATTGAGTCCATTACAGTTCTAAAGGATGCTGCGGCAGCTTCTATCTACGGTTCACGTGCTGCTAACGGTGTTATCCTTGTTACTACAAAGAGCGGTAAACAGGGCAGATCATCATTTACAGCAAGAGCTAAAGCTGGTGTAACCCAGATGTCAAATGACAAAAATTTCAGACCAGTTAGCGCTGCTGAACTTTTGGACTACCAGAGAAATATGATCATCAATGCTGGTTTCAATCCAGATGATGCACAGGGTGGCTACTACCGTCCAATGTCTTTGTTGAATGGTGAGATTACTGACTGGTATGATCATCTAACAAGAGTTGGTACAATGCAGGAGTATGAGATTAACGGTCTTGGCGGTAATGACAAATCAAGCTTCTATACTTCATTGTCTTACCACGATGAGACTGGTATCTACTATGGTGTTGACTACCAGAGATTCACTGCACGTTTGAATGCAGATTACAAACTTTTGAACAACTTGAAAGTTGGTGCTAAAATCAATGCAGGTTATGCAGATCAGAACTCTGGTCAGATGGGTAGCTTGTATTATTCAAACGGTGCGTTTGCAATGTGGAATATCCTTCCTTGGGAGCCTGCATACGATGAGAATGGCAAACACAATCAGGATCTTCCTAACAATGCAAACACTAACCCTAGAGCTATTGCTGAGTATGATCAGTATAACGATAAATCATACCGTTTCCAGGGTAGTATGTTTGTTGAGTACAAACCTATCAAACAAGTTACCATCAAATCTACCAATGGTGCTGAGATGAGTTTGGTTAACTCAAGACAGTATTGGGCTCCAGAGACAAATGAGGGTACTTCAACTCTTTGGACATACCGTACAGAGGAGTACAGACTTACCACTTCAAATACTGCTTCATATGATGATATGTTTGGCAAACACTCTGTAAGAGTTCTTGCAGGTCAGGAGGCTCAGTATGATGCATACAACTATTTTGGTGGCAAATCTCCAGATGTAGATCCTGCTATCCCATTCCCTAACACCTCTTCAGCTGAGAAAGATGCTGTTTACTACGGTGAGAGTGCAGAGACATTGATGTCATTCTTTGGTATTGCAGATTATAGCTTTGATTCCAAATATTATCTACAGGGTTCAGTTCGTTATGATGGTTCTTCATTGTTCGGTTCTGCAACTCAGTGGGGTTTGTTCTGGAGTGCTTCAGCTTCTTGGAACATGCACAATGAGAACTGGCTAAAAGATGTAAGATGGTTGAATACACTTAAGCTTAGAGCTTCATACGGTGTAAACGGTAACAACAATATCTCAAGATATTTGGCTTATGGTTTGTACGCAACTTCAACTTACAACGGTTTCACAGGTATGCTTCCTTCACGTGTTGCTAACCCTAACTTGTCTTGGGAGAAAAACAAATCTTGGAACTTTGGTGTTGACTACGCATTCCTAGACAGAATTAATGGTAGTATTGAGGTTTACCAGCGTAATACAGAGGATATGCTACTTAGCAAACGTGTTCCTCAAACATCTGGTTTCACTTCAAACACTATGAACATTGGTGCTGTAAGAAACAGAGGTTTTGAGTTTATGGTTGAGGGTGATATCGTTAGAACAGAGGATATTACCTGGACAGCTGGTTTCAATATTGCAATGAACAGATCTAAGGTTATTGACCTTGCAGGTTCAGAGTTCCTTACTGCAACAGACCAGCGTAATGGTGGTGACACTCCTGTAAGAATTGTAAACGGTGAGCAGCTATATCAGTTCTATGTACGTGACTGGTACGGTGTTAACCCTTCAAATGGTGACGGTTTGTGGTATGCAGAGGATGGTTCTCTAACCAACGACCGTTCTAAAGCAAGATATGCTTACATTGGTTCACCAGAGGCTAAAGCTACAGGTGGTTTCAATACTCAGTTCTCTTGGAAAGGCCTTTCATTGAGCGCATTCTGTGAGTACACTATGGGTAATGATGTTCTTATTGCAAACATTTACGGTTGGTATGATGATGATATCAACGTTCCAGTAAACAACTTTGCACTTAACTATTGGAAGAAACCTGGTGATACAGCTACTAACCCTAAACCAGTTGTAGGTTCTTCATCAGTTTACTATGCAGGTTACTCAAGCCGTTTCCTACAGGATGGCAGCTATTTGAGAATTAAAGATATCACTTTGTCTTACAACTTGCCTCAGACAATCAGCAAAAAAGCTGGTATGAAGAATGTTAAAGTTTATGTAAGTGCTATCAACCCTTATACTTTCCACGATGTAGAGGGAGTATTTGATCCAGAGCTAGGTTCACTAGGTTATGAGTCTGGTGGTGGATACTCAATGGTTAAATCATTTATTGGCGGTCTAGAGATTACATTCTAAATAAAGAAATGAAGATGAAAAATATTAAAATATTATTGTCAATAATTGTTGCCCTCTCTTTTACCAGCTGTGGTGATTTCCTAGAGAAGGGACCAACAACTTCTCAGAGTACAGAGGTTACTTTGAGTAACTATGCGGGTCTTAACAAGGCTGCGTATGCTGCAATTATGCCTATGTACAGCTGGTATAGCAGCTCATACGTTCAGATGGTTGAGATGCGTTCAGGTAACGGCCGTAGAGAGGCTTCAGGTACTTTCCAGAGTGGTAGATTCTACTCAGAGTACATTTGGAACTATTCAGCAGATGCTACTTCAGGTATGTGGGGTAACGCATATTATGTAATTTCAGCTGCAAATAACGTAATCAATAACCTTGAGGGTAAAGACAGCGAGGATGGCGTAACCCTACAGGATTTGAATAACCTTAAAGCTGAGTGTTTGTTCGTAAGAGCTATGGCTCACCACATCCTTGTTCTTTACTATGCACAGCCATACACTTATCAGCCAGACGGTTTGGGTGTACCTGTTGTATTGGAGACAAAATTGGATGAGCCAGCAAGAAACACTACTAAAGAGGTTTATGCCCAGATTGTAGCAGACCTTTTGGAGGCTGAGTCAATTATGGCAGCAGACTACCAGAGAGCAGGTGTTACTGATGCTAAAGCGACTGTAACTGTTCCTGCTATTCAAGCTCTTCTTTCAAGAGTTTACCTTTATATGGGTGAGTGGCAGAAATCTGCAGACTATGCTACAAAGGTTATCAATAACTCTAAATACAACCTTTGGACTGCTGAGGAGCTTCCTTCAGTATGGACAAAAGATGTAGCAACTGAGAACGGTGAGGTTATCTTGGAGTTCTACGGCAAGAAAACTAACGGTTACTACCAGTCTTGGAGTGACATTTCATATGTTACAAATCCTAACGGTTATGCAGACTGCGGTGTTTCAAACGACCTATACAGCTTGTATGAGGATGCTGACGTAAGAAAATCTTTGCATAGAACTGATAAAGACAACGTTTCTGGCGGTTTGCAGTGGACTACCAAATATGCTGGTAAAGGTGACGGTACACCAGACTGTAACAACATTATTGTATTGCGTCTTTCAGAGATGTATTTGAACAGAGCTGAGGCTATCCTTAACGGTGCGAGTGTAGCTGGTGCAACTGCAATTTCTGATATTAACGCAATTAGAGCAAACAGAGGTGTTGAGCCTTTGACTTCTTGTGCTTTTGGTGATGTTAAACTTGAGAGAAGACTTGAGCTTGCATACGAGGGTCACTATCTATGGGACCTTGGAAGATGGGGAGATTCAGTTGAGAGAACTGATTTTACTGCAGGTGACTCTTTCAAAAATATTCCATTCCCAAGCTACAAATGGGCTCTTCCAATTGCTCAGAGTGAGTTGGATATCAACCCTAACCTTGTTCAGAATCCTGAATATTAATAAATAGAAGAACAATGAAAAAGATATTTTTATTATTTAACATATTTGCTCTATGTCTGTTGGCTGCTTGTAATCCAAATGAGTATGCTGTATTTGACGATAATGATGCTTTTGTGGCATTTGATGGAGCAAGCTATTCCATTTCAGAGCAAGGTGGTTCTATAAGCATTCCTGTAACTCTTGCTTCTGTAAAAGGTATTGAGACTACTGTAACTGTTTCTGGTGTTGATGGTACTGCTGCATCTGGCAGAAACTACAATGTTAAGAATGGTGGTAAGCTAATGTTCAATGCAAACACAAGAACTGCATATGTGGAGGTTGAAATTATTGATTTGGCTGGTGACTATACAGGCGACCTTAAATTCACTTTGTCATTCTCTGATTTGGGTGGTGTAAATGCGGGTTACAGATCTACTGTTACTGTAACTATCCAGGATGAGGATCACCCACTTTCAGCAATCTTGGGTACATACAATGTTAGTGGTGAAAGTTACTTTAATGGTCCTACTAATACTTATATGGTATTTGAGAAAGATGCAGTGGATGAGACTAAAGTATGGATCCGCAACTTGTTCTGTAATCCAGGTTGGGATATTCCTGAGACAGCATTGTATGGTGTTGTAAATTCAGATATGACCGCAATTACAGTTCCTCTAGGACAGACAACTGAATATCTGTACAGCGGTGCAAGCGTATACTTGTTTGGTGTTGATGCGGACTTGAATATCTATGATGCAGGCAATATGATCATTAACATTGTTAATGGTGGTGCAGGTATTGAACTTAATGAACTTGCTCCAGCATTGTATATTGATGGTGCTGGTTATGTTAATGTAATGCTTCCTCCTGTAACTGGAGTTAAAGCTCAGTAACATACACAGAAGAGATCATATGTTCATTAATGAATTAGGGTGGCTCATGCCACCCTTTTTTCTGTATACATACAGATATTGATTTTTTTGTTATATTTGGAGAAATATATTTGTATGAGAAGATTTGCGATATTTACAATCTTGTTCTCTCTATTGGGAACAATTTTGCAGGCACAAGAGCCTACAACAACCTGGCCTTATATTTACAACGATTTTCAGAATGCTACCCTATATCTGAAGAGTGGCGGCAAACAACATTATCTGGCAAATATCCATCTTCAGGCAAGCCAGCTGCATTATGTAAAGGACAACAGTAATATAATGGAGGCAAATTTGAAAGACATTCTATTGGTAGAGATAGGCTCCAAAAGGTATATGAACATAAACAATTCCCTTATGGAAATTGTTGCTGAAGGAAACAAGGGATTTATAGCAAGACTGGCATCTCCCGACTATTCAAGAATGAACGAAACTGGTGGGGCATATGGTTCATCTTCCAATACAATTTCCACAAAGGCACTTACATCATTGGAGGGGATAGGTTCCATTACAAACCATATGTTGCAGCAGTCAGAAAAGGAGAGCGGAAAAGTTATTCCATTACAATATGAACTTTATCTTGTGGCCAATGGCAGTGTTTATCCTTGTCAGAAGAAGCTTTTTGAGAAGCTTATTCCTGCCAACAAGCAGGGTGAACTGAAAGGTTTCCTTAAGCAGAATAAAATAAAATGGAATGATCCGCAGAGCTTGATCAAACTTACAGAATTTTTACAATAAAAATCATCGGGAATGAGAAATAGGGTTTCAATATTATTTAAGAGTATTTTTGCTATTCTTCTTGTTGCAGTTGCAGTATCTTGCAGTGAGGAGGATAATATTCAGGTATCAGCCTCATCAATGGAGATGGAGGTGCAGGGTGTATCATTTACAGTAACATCAAATGTGTCGTGGACAATAACCCAGAGCGGCAATTACAGCTTTTCTGTATCACCTGTAAATGGAGTTCCCGGTTCAACAACAGTAAAAGTTGCATATACCCCAAATAATACAGGAGAACCAAGAAATTCTACCCTTTCAGTATCTGGAGGAAGTGCAAGTGCTGCAGTGCAGATAACACAGCAGGCACTTCAATTTAACACAGCACAGGATACATTGTATTTTCCCGACGGAGTATTAACAAAAAGTATTACAATTCAAAGTAATACAGAGTGGTCAGTGGCAGGTATTACCATTCCGGATTGGATTACATCCATAACACCACAGCAAGGTAAAGGCAATGGGGAGTTAAGTATAACAGTTAAAGGGGATACTGAGCGTATTTCTGAAAAAAATTACCTTTTAAGAATAACTTACGGGGGCAGTTTGACCAAAAGGATTGAGATAAAGCAGGAGCCGGCATACAATAATCCGCCAACAAAGCCGGTCTCAACTTATCCTGCCGGACATAATGATGTAACATTAATGCCAACGTTTGCTTGGGAACCATCCACAGATGTTGAAGGTGATGAGCTCTCGTATTATGTGTTAATTTCAGAAGATGGTAACAACTGGAAAAGAATTACAGGTGGCAAAACAACATCTGTACCGCTCCCAGCTTCCATAGGCGTTTTGAAATCCAATACATTGTATTACTATAAGGTGGTTGCAGATGATGCTCATTACAAGGGTACTACCGAGTCTGATATATATACATTCACAACATCTGATAAGGATGCATACGCAGATGGCGACTATCTCGTATATATGGAGAGTACCAAAGCGAACCCTGTAAAACTATTTTTTACTGGGGATGGATATTTGGCTGAGCATTTCAAGTATGGAGGGTTGTTTGATAAGGATATAAATGAGGCAATAGAGGCATTGTTTGAAATTGAACCGTACAAATCATACAGAGAGTATTTTACAGTATACAAGATTGCTGCATACAGTTCTGAGACAGGAATAACCAACCTTGCAGAGAATGATGTTAAAAATACAAGATTCAGATTGCAATGGGAGGGGGGCAGAAGTACAAGCCTTTCTCTTCCCGATAGTGGAGAGAGTGTATTTGCACTATGCAAAACTATAGAGGGGGTTTCGGATAATGATTTTAAACGCAGTTCAGTAGCAGTCATTTCTAATGCAGATGTTTATGCAGGAACTTGCTGGAGTTGGGGCGATGGAAAGAATATATCACTTATCACATATTCCAGAGATTCACAAAATGGTATGACAAAATTTGCAAATGTGGTGCGTCACGAGATGGGTGGACATGGCTTTGGCATGTTGGGTGATGAGTATCAGAATTCATCGGAAAGTATACCATCAGATGAAAAGGAAGATTTGTTGGCTTGGCAGAGTGTAGGTCATAATATGAATCTTTCTGTATACCCATTGCAAAAAGATTCCCCATGGAGCCATTTTGAAGGGTTGAAAGAGTATTCTCACGTAAGTATGTTTGAAGGTGGCGGTTATTACAAATATGGAGTGTGGAGACCGGAAAAGATAAGTTGTATGGAGGATAACAGACCTTATTATAATTCTCCTAGCCGATACTATATTGTAAAGAGAATATTAAGTGTTGCAAAAGAGGAACTTACAATGGAGAAGTTCATTGAAAAGGATGTGCAGAAGACAGATAATTCAGAGACAAAAGCTGTGAATTTTGTAGAAGAATTCAGGCCATTAGGTAGGCCGGTATTGATTCCGTAACAACTCTGTTGCTTATAGATTGTAACTATTTTAGGTTGTTTTACTATAAAACATATCAATTTTAATAATAAAATCCCCCTTTTTAATAAAAATAAGGGGGATTTTTTATTTCTTATAGGTTGAAATATAAAATCACAACAGGTTTAAGTGCTTGTAAATCTGTGTTGTAGGCGCAAATATGTGCAAAAAGTGTAGAAATTTCTTTGAAAAATAAAAAAATGTTAGTTAATTGCGCACTTATTATTGTTGTGCGTAGTGGGTATAGTGCGTGCTTACAAAATGAAATAAATTTATACCTAATAATTAACCTAAAAATTTAACGTTATGTTTAACCAGAGAAAAGTGAGTCTACTATCACGTTCAGTGATTATGACCTTGGCCTCATTGTTCATAGCAATGGGTGCATGGGCTCAGGATCTTACTGTTTCCGGTAAGGTTACAGATAAGAACGGAGAGCCTCTAATTGGAGTTTACGTTTTGCTTCAAGGAACAACTTCTGGAACATCTACAGATGTGGACGGTAACTATACGTTATCTGCTCCATCTGATGCAACTTTGATGTATTCTTTGATAGGATATCGTGTTGCAGCAGTTCCAGTTCAGGGACGAGCAATCCTAAATGTTGTTTTGGAAGAGGATGCGGTAATGTTGGATGACGTTGTGGTAACAGCAATGGGTATCTCAAAGAGTGAGAAAGCTTTGGGTTACGCTGCTACAACAATGAAGTCTGATGAGATTGTAGCTGCAAAATCAGGAGCATTGATGAGTTCATTGGCAGGTAAAGTTGCCGGTGTAAACATCTCTACCGGTGGTGCTGCAGGTACTTCTCAGAAAGTTATTATCCGTGGTATCTCATCTTTGAACAGCAATACCCCTCTTTACATTGTGGATGGTGTTCCAATTGAGAACAACCGTATTGGTAACAACTCTGCGGACTTTGGTAACGGTGCCAACGATATCAACCCAGAGGAGGTTGAGTCAGTAACCGTTCTTAAAGGTGCTTCTGCAACTGCTCTTTACGGTTCACGTGCTTCTAACGGTGTAATTATGATTACTACCAAAAAAGCTCAGGCTAACGAGCAGCTTACAGTTACTTATGATGGTGCATTTACAGCTACAACCACTGCAAGAGTTATGAAAACTCAGGATTTGTTTGGTCAGGGTTGGGGTTCATGGGACCGTGCAGAGAACGGTTCTTGGGGCCCAAGACTAACCGGCATTATGCACGAGTGGGGTTCAACAGAGTTGGAGACACCAATGGTAAAACCTTTCTCATATGTAGAGGATAACCTTAAGAATTTCTACAAAACCGGTACAGAGTGGAACAACTCAGTAAGCGTAAAATATGGTACCAGAAATTCAGGTATTGTAGCTTCATTCTCGAATTTGTCATCTAATGGTATTCTTCCTAATGATGGTGACAAGATGAGCAGAAATACTTTTGGTTTGAGAGCTTATGCAAACTACAAGAAACTCTCTATGGATATGTCTGTAAACTATGTAAGAAAAGACATGCGCCGTACTGAGGGTATGTATATGGAGTTGTTGCAGCACGCTACAGATATTGACCTTTCTGCAGCTCACGATTACAATGATCCTGCTTGGAACCTTGACAACTACTATACTTTCTATGCTACCAACCCATATTGGATGATTGACAATTTCAAATATGAGTATCAGGATGATAGAGTATATGGTAAAATGGAGTTGAAATATAACATTATCCCTGGCCTTAATGCAATCGCACGTTTGGGTGGAGACTTTATGAGCTATGATATTAAGAACAAGAATGCAGAGATCGCTTTCTCTGAGGGTTCTTACAGCGACTTAGGTGGTGCAACCCCTACCAAAGGTTACTATAGCGAGTACAAATACCGTAGAGCTCAGATTGATGCTTCAGTAATGCTTACTGCAGATTACAAATTGGGTGAGAACTTCAATTTGAATGCCATTGCAGGTTGGAATATGAACCAGAGAGAGTTCCACCAGACTGGTGGTTATGTTTCAGAGTTGGATATTCCAGACTGGTACAGCCTATTGAATACAACAACAGCTGCAACTACTTCTACAGATTACTGGAAGAGACGTCTTATTGGTGCTCTTGCACAGGTTGAGCTATCTTATAAAGATATAGCTTATTTGACATTGAGTGGTAGAAATGACTGGTCATCTACACTTCCTCTACAGAACAACAGTTTCTTCTATGGTGGTGCAAATGCTTCACTTCTTCTAACAAACTTGATTCCTGGTTTGAAAGATTCCAAGTTTGATCTTTTGAAAGTGAGAGTTGCTGCAGGTCAGACAGGTAACGATGCTGGCGTTTACAAAACAGCTTCTTACTTTGGTCCAGTTGACATCAACTATACAAGACTTCCATTGAATGGTGCATCAGGTCTTACTGAGAACAATACAAAACCTGCCTTGAACTTGAAACCTGAGATGACTACTGAGTGGGAGATTGGTTTGACAGCTGCATTGTTCCAGAACAGATTGAACATTGATATCGCTTACTACGATAAGATTACTAAAGATCAGATTATCTCTGCTTCACTTCCTCCAGAGACCGGTTATACTACTGAGACAAGAAACGTAGGTAAGATTGGTAACAAAGGTATTGAGGCTGCTCTAAGTGTAACCCCTGTACGTAGAGGTGACTGGGAGTGGGAGATTGGAACTACTTTTGCAAAGAACAACTCTAAAGTTATTGAGTTGTGGGATGGTTTGGATGAGTACAGCTACACTTCATCATACAATGTTTATGGTGTATTGAAGGTTGGTGAGCCTCTTCTATTGTTCCGTATCCCTGCTTTGCAGACAGTTGAGGATCCTAACAGCCCTTACTATGGATATGAGGTTGTAAACAATAACGGTATCCAGAATGTGGATTCATCTAAATACAAATATCTTGGTTCTTCACAGCCAGACTTTACAATGGGTTTCAACACTACACTTAGATGGAAAGACCTTACTTTCACTGCTGTAGGTGACTGGAGACATGGTGGTTTGATGTACTCAAGAACTGCAAACATCACAGGTTTCAACGGTAATGCTACTTTTACTGTATACAATGAGCGTGATGCATTTGTGCTTCCTAATACTGTTAAGATAGTAAACGGTGAGTATGTAGAGAACAATATTCCTATTATGGCAACTTATTGGCCAACTGCATTTGGTAGCCAGAGCCAGGCAAGAAACAGAGAGTATTGGGTACTTCCTAAAGATTACTTCAAACTAAGAGAGGTAACTTTGGCATATACTCTTCCTGCTAAACTTATCAAGAAAACTTTCTTGAGACAGGTTACAGTATCTGCAATTGGTAGAAACCTATTCTTGGGAACTCCAGAAGAGAACAACTTGGTAGACCCAGAGTCAACTAACTTGGGTAATGACCTTACTTCAGAGTTTGGTGAGAGTAGTGGTACTATCTCTACCCGTAACTTTGGTTTTGGTTTGAAGGTTGTATTTTAATAACTTAAAGAGATTAAAGAGATGAAAAAATATTTTAAAATATTTGCAATGGTGGCTCTTTGCAGCCTCTCATTGGCCTCTTGTGAGAGTTTCTTGGATATAAACAAGAACCCTAACTATCCTACAGAGGCTACTTGTGCAACATTGCTTCCATCTGTTTGTGCATCAACAACAGCATATTTGGGTACCAGTGGCGAGCAGATTGGTATTTTCTTCAACCAGTTCTGTACTCAGGGTAACTCTACCAACCAGTACAACTCGGTAGTAAACTTCTCGCTTACTGCAGGTAGTTTTACAACTTTTTGGAGCAATGCATATGGTAACACCCTTCCAGACCTTAAAATCATGAACCAGCTTGCTGAAGAGCAGGGTTACTGGAACTATTGGGTAATTGGTAAAGTGCTTGAGGCTTATACTTGGGGCCTATTGATTGACCTTTATGAGGATGTTCCTTTCACTGAGGCTTTGAATTCAGATGAGTTCCCTTATCCTAATTATGATAACGGTAAAACTGTAGTATATCCAGCAATCCTTTCTATGTTGGATGCAGCAATTGCTAAAGCTGGAGAGGCTTCTGCTAGCGGTCTTCCTACAATTGCCAATAAAGATTATTTCTTTAATGGTGATATGAGCAAATGGATTGCTTTTGCAAAATCACTTAAGCTTAAAATGCTTATGAAAGATTTCAATGCAAAACAGAGTGAGATCAGTTCATTGCTTAGTTCAGGTGGCCTTCTTGCAACAGATTGTAAAATGGCTTGTTGGGAGGATGCAACTGATAAAGGTAACCCTTTCTATGAGGCTAATATCCGTCAGTTGAACACTCAGGAAAACGTAAGGGCATCACATACTTTCCTTGAGTATATGATTGCTAACGATGATATCCGTTTGAATTACATTTTTGAGCCTACTTACAAGGCTACTCAGAGTGGTGCAACTTCTTTGAGAGATAAGTTTGAGGGTCTTCCTTACGGTACAAAACCTCCTACAGATGGTGATGGTGGTGTTCCAATTACCTCTTCAAGCAGATATTTGCAGAGCTGGAATGATCCTGTTTACCTTATGAATGAGGCTGAGTCTTATTTCACTCAGGCTGAGGCTTATGCAAGACTTGGTCAGGCAGATAAAGCAAAAGCTGCTTATGATGCTGGTGTACTTGCTGGTTTTGCAAGATTTGGCTTGGATGGAAGTTCTTATGTTGCTGCAGGTGGAGCTTATGAGTTTGATGCAGACAATATGATTGAGTGCATTATGCTTCAGAAATGGGTTTCATATGCAAAAGCTAACGGAATTGACGGTTGGTTTGACAGAAACCGTACCGGTTATCCAAGAGTAGCTGGCGCAATTGCTGTAAGAGCAAGTGATGTTGATCCTTCTGCTGGTCTTACTCCTGGTTATGAGCTTGGTACTTTTGTAGATCCAGGTGAAACAGGTTTGCAGCCAAAACAGATGCCAAGACGTCTGATGGTTCCTACAAACTCATCACAGTATAACCCTAATGCTCCTGAAACTAAAGAGCTTTATGAGCCAATGTGGTGGCAGGTAGCTGATGGCCAATAATTGTTTAACTTTAAGAGATTACGATTATGAAATTCATTAAAAATATTTTGTGGGTGCTAATTGCTCTTACTGTTGTTTCTTGTGGTATAGATGACTATAAGATTGAGTATACCCCTATTGCACCTATGGGAGGTCAGTACAGAATTATCTCAATTGTTGATGAGACAGGTACTGAGTTGAAATCTCAAATCGGTAGCAGCGACAGATATGTTTTCTTGTCAAATACAACTGCATACGATTCAGATAAATGCTGGGTTAGAATTGGCCGTTACAGCTATGCAGCTTCTAACTTTGCAAGTATAAATGGTAAAGTTAACTGCAATGTCAGTGACAAGCAGAATATGACTTTCTCTGGTACAAACGTTGAGAACTTGGCAGGTAACGTTGCTTCATCTACCAGCACATTCACTGTAGAGGGTGTTGTGGTTGAGAATGGCGCAAAATGCCCTTCAACTGAGGTTACAGAGTCAATCACTATGACCTTCACCAACTCTAAATTCCCTGGTAAAACTTATAAAGTTACCGGTTGGAAATATACTGGTTGGCCAGAGGATCTATAGTAGATAGATTAAATGTATAATTTGGGTGGTGGCTGCAAAAGTCACCACCTTTTTTTATAACTTTGCACCAATTGATTCTATTTATGATAGGGGTATTTGATTCGGGAGTAGGCGGTTTGTCTGTATGGAGAGAACTTTACAAGGAGTTCCCGGGTGAGACGTATCTGTATGTTTCAGATAGCGGATATTGCCCATATGGTCCAAAATCTAAAGAAGAGATTATACAAAGGGCAAAGTCCATTACAGATTATCTTATATCAGAAGGGGCAGAGATTGTGGTTGTTGCCTGCAACACAGCTACTGCGGCTGCAATAGAGTATCTGAGAGGGCATTATAATATACCTTTTGTGGGTATGGAGCCAGCAGTGAAACCTGCTGCAATCAATACAAAAACGGGTGCAATAGGAGTTCTGGCCACTAAGGGAACGTTCAAGGGTGAGCTTTATTTGAGAACCCTGCATAAGTTTGCATCAAATGCTAAGGTGTTGGAACAGGTTGGAGAGGGACTTGTTGAACTGGTGGAGAGTGGAAATACTGATTCCCCGCAGGCACGTGAAGTTATGGGGAGGTATATTCTTCCAATGTTGGAAGAAAATGTGGACCATATTGTTTTGGGTTGTACACATTATCCGTTTCTGGAGAAAGTGATAAAGGAGTTTGTGGGTGATAATGTGCAGATTGTGAATCCTGCTCCGGCAATTGCCAGAAGAGTGGGGGAGGTGCTTGAGCAAAGGAGGAGAATCTTGGATAGTAAAGGGATGCTTAGAGCATCAGAAGAACTGAAGGTTAATACTTTTGTTACAACTGGAGACAATATGCAGGTGATGATGCAGATGGTGAAGGATATTGCACCGGACAGATTTGATACTTTTAATTTTGTTAAAACCGATATACCTTATGGCAGCTTATAATAAAGATAAAGTTATAAGGGAGATAACACCTCTTTCAGAGAAAGATTTCTTCTATATTGCAGACAGAAGCAAGAGTGAGTTTACATATCCAATTCACTCGCACGCAGAGTATGAGCTGAATTTTACTGAGAATGCAAAAGGGGTGAGGAGGATAGTGGGGGATAGTGTGGAGGTTATTGGTGACTATGACCTGGTACTTGTTTCAAATAAAGATCTTGAGCACGTGCTGGAGCAGAATGAGTGCCGGAGTGAGAGGGTAAGGGAGATAACAATTCAGTTTTCTCCAGATATTTTTGAGAAGAATTTTACCAACAAGCAGCAGTTTGACTCCATAAGGAGAATGTTGGAGAGGGGACAAAGGGGAATAGCTTTCCCTATGTCTGCAATTCTTAAGGTGTATCCTATTCTAAGCGAGCTTTCATTTGAGGAGGACTCTTTTTATGCTGTAATGAAGTTCTTTACAATATTGTATGAACTCTCAAGGTGCGAGGGGGCAAGAACCCTTTCCAGCTCTCCATTTGCAAGGGTGGAGACCCATTCCGACAGCAGGAGGGTACAGAATATACAGCAATATATAAATGACAATTATAAGCAGGATATCCGTCTGCCTGTACTTGCACAGATGGCCGGAATGTCTCCTGTTGCCTTCAGCAGGTTCTTCAAGATGCGTACAGGAAAGAGCCTTTCTGATTATATAATTGATGTGAGGTTGGGATATGCATCAAGTTTTCTGATTGATACAACCAATTCAATAGCCGATATCTGTTATGATTGCGGATTCAATAACCTCTCCAATTTTAACAGGATATTCAAGAAGAAAAAGAATTGTTCCCCTAAAGAGTTCAGAGAGAATTTTAAGAAAAAGAAGAAGGTTATTTAAAGGCAAAAGCTGTTGCTTTAAGTTAAAATGATGAAGAGTTTTTTTATTTTGTGTATGTTTTTGTCTGCCGCACTCTCCACTTTTGCGGCAGATACTGTTTCATACAGGATAAGGCAATTGGAGAATTGGGCATTTTATGGGACACAGAACCCCACAGTGGAACTTGTGGCCAAAAACAGCAGAGGTGTGCAGATGCCCCTGGATATAAAATGTGAAATTTGGGGGGCAAATGGTGTCTCCATGTATGAGCTTTCTCAGAAAAGTACCATACCGCAGATGGATTCCATAGCACTGTCATTTGCTTTTAAGACTATGTCCCCAGGATTTTACAATGCAATTTTCTGGCAAGGTGCAAAAATGGTAAGGAGTGTGAACATAGCATACGAGCCGGGGAAGATTCTTCCATATAACACACCTCTTCCCGATGATTTTTTGCCTGAGTTTTCCAGGGATTATACTAAAATGGCAAATCAGGTGGCATTGGAGAGGAGGGAATTTAATCCCCAGTATACTTTAACAAGGAACAAGAAACTGTCGGGAAAAGAGAAGAATGTGTATGACTTTAAAATGTTCTCAAGGGGAGGAAAGGTTGTCAAAGGGTTGGCTGCATTTCCTAAGGGAAAAAAGGGGATTGCTGCAATGATTACTTTTGTGCCGGTGGAGAATATGAATGTGAACCCTCTGGCAGATTTTACTGCCCCATCTGATATGGCAGAACTGGTCATTTATATTTCCCAGAACGGTGATGGGGAGGAGTATTTTAAGAATCTGCTTACAGAGGTAGTATTGAGCATTGATTTTTTTGCACAGAGGGGAGAGATTGACTCATCCAAGATTTTTACCCAAGGTGAGGGGACAGGTGCTGTTTGTGCCTTCCTGGCATCTACGCTTGATGATAATGTTGCTGCCTCTTTTGTTGCAACACCAGATTTCAGACGTTTTGTTGAGAGTTTCACTATAGAGTCTTTGGTAAAAAAAGTCTCTGTACCTGTACTTTTTGGATTGGGGCTGCAGGACAAGACAGCAAAACTTCAGGATGATTTTGCCATTTATAATATGGTCTCTTCCGTTAAAGAGTATTTTATATTTCCTGGGATTGGTTCTGTTGAGAGGAACCAGTGGAAGTATATAAGGGATATGTTTATATTGAGAATGGGATTATAGACATTATAACATTGCATAAAAAAACTGCGGTGCATTTTTTTGCACCGCAGTTTTTTATTGTGTACAGCAATTGTTACTGTTTGTTTGGAACATCAAGGTTAAGGTGAGGGTTCTTCTTA
Organism: Candidatus Egerieisoma sp.; assembly: GCA_045531975.1. GTDB lineage: Bacteria > Bacteroidota > Bacteroidia > Bacteroidales > UBA932 > Egerieousia. The sequence goes on from JAZSEZ010000083.1 coordinate 116,947, forward strand.
GAAGAGAAGAATAGCAACAATGAAACAGAGATTGCTACAATACCCAATATAATGAATACGTACTCTGCATTTACAGCTGCCTCAACTCCTGAATATTTGTTAAGGATGTGGCCAACGATGATTGGAACTGCCATCATACCCATATTCTGAATCCAGTAGATAAGTGAGTATGCAGTACCAAGGTTCTTCTCAGGAACGATTTTTGGAACTGAAGGCCACATAGCTGCAGGAACAAGTGAGTAGCCTACGCCAAGGATTGCAATACCAATGTATCCGAAAATAGCCTCACCTGGAGCAAATGCAATTATAACGTGTGCTGCAAATACCATTACTGAACCTGTAATCATCCAAGTTGTAGCTTTACCAATCTTGTCTACAAGACCACCGAACAATGGGGTGAACACTACTGTAAAGAAAGGAATCATAGATACCATCATTGAAGCTGTCTGCTCAAAGTTTGCAGCATCTGCACCGAATCTTGGGATAAGGATAGCTGTAGCAAATTTTTTGAATGAGATGATACAGCAGTAGAAGAATACGCAAAGCAATGAGATTAGAAGGTAATGTTTGTTACCCAAAATCTTGAAGATATCTGAGAATTTGAATTTGTCCTCCTCTGCAGTAACAACTTTGTCTGAAGTACCCTCCTGTTTGTCAAATTTGGCATCCATTGCTACAAATACAGCCCATACAATTGTACCTAGCAAAAGAAGCATAAGACCAAGGAATGCAGGTTTGTTGGTTACATTAAGCGGATACTCGCCAGTTGCAGACTCTGCTACAAGAATTGGAGACATAAGCAATGCAGCTGCTGTTCCCAAACGTGCAATTGCAAGCTGAAGACCCATAGCCAAAGCCATAGATTTGCCTTTGAACCATTTTGCAATAGAACGGGTAACTGCAACACCTGCAATCTCACTACCCAAACCGAACAACATACATCCTACGTATGCAATGTAAAGTGAGTTGCCTGTAGCAACAATTGCTTTAGATGAAATGGTTACATAAACAAGTGCAGCACCTGCAGCCATAAGGCCAACGAAGATAGAACCTGTAACGCGAACACCCCATTTGTCCAAAAGCATACCGCATACGATAAGACCGCCCCATACACAAAGGAATGAGTAACCGCCGGCATAGAAACCGTAATCCATAGTGTTCCAGCCAAGTTCAAGCATTTCTGGATTTTTGAAAATGTGTGAGATAGTAGAGAACATGTCGTCAAAGAAGTATGACGCAAACATTGGAACTACCAGGCAAGCCCAGGCAATCCAACAGGCACTCTTACTCTCTTTTAGCGTTTTAACAACGTTAGTCATAAGTTTTAATGTGTTTTTGGTTAATATAAATTTAATAATTGATTATTTCTGAATGTTAGGAAGCTCAAGTCCGTAACCTTTTTTCTTGTCTTCAACTTTCAGCCACAAGCCTAATAGAAGCGCTGCAACTCCAAGTGATGAGAAAATAAGCATAGGAACGGTATACCCCCCTGTTTTGTCCAAGCTCCAACCAATGATGATAGGGAATGCCATAAGTCCTATGTTCTGAATCCAGAAGATTACAGAGTATGCAGAGCCAAGGTATCTTTCCTCTACAAGTTTTGGAACAGATGGCCATAGGGCTGCAGGTACCAATGAGAATGATACTCCCAAGAGGATAATTGCTGTGTATGCGATTGGTTTTGTAAGTGGAACCAGTGCAAATACAAGGTGACAGGTAATCATAAGGATTGCTCCAAGGATAAGCATTGATGCACCCTTACCTTTTTTATCCAGGAATGCCCCAAGGAATGGGGTAAGGAACATTGCACCTATCGGGAACCAGGAGAAAAGGCCTGCTGCCTCTTCTGTTGGCATATTGAGGTTTGCCTCAAGCATACCGGTTGCAAATTTCTGGAATGGGAAGATTGCAGAGTAGTACAATACGCACAAACCGGATACAATAAGGAATGTTTTGCTGGTGAAAAGAATTCCTATGTCGCTCACTTTAAACTGCTCCTCAGCCTCCTCAGATGCAGATGACCCAATCTGGGCATCAAGTTTTTTGTCCATAAATGTAAATACTGTATAGGTGATAAGGCCTATTACAAGGAGTATGGTGCAGAAAAGTACAGGGGTTACAACTGTAGGCATTGCCTCGTTTGCCCAGGTTGAAAGATACGGTGACAGGCGGAATACTGCAAATACGCCCAAACGGGCAATTGCCATCTCAAGTCCCATAGCCAGTGCCATCTCTTTACCCTTGAACCATTTTGCAATTGCTTTTGAAACTGTTACGCCTGCCATCTCAACACCGCAGCCAAAAATCATGAATCCTACAGATGCCAATTTGGCAGTTGCAGGGAAACTTGTCCAGAATGATGAAAGGAACTGGTAAAGTGCGCTGTCGGGAGTAAAAAGATCACTTATTGCATACAGTTTTATTGATGCTCCAATTACCATTACTGCTCCCGACAGTATTCCGGTGAATCGGATTCCCATTTTGTCTAGAATAATTCCTGCAAAAATGAGGAAGAATGCAAATACGTTGAGGAAATACTCCGAGCTGCAGAATGTGCCGTAGGTCTCTGCACTCCATCCTTTGCTGGTTTCCAAAAGTGTTGACAGCGGTGACAGCACATCAACAAACATATAGGCAAAGAACATCATAAGTGCAATAAGGACAAGGGCTGTCCAGCGTATTGCACTATTGTCATTTAATAGTTTTTTAGCTTGAGTCATCTGGTTATTTTGTTATAGTTTTTTCTAAAAGTTCAAATAATTAAGCAAGTTAGAAATTTTGCGGTTGAAATCCAAAAAAAATAAATTTTACCTTCTTGTAAATAAGTTGTAACTTGGCACAGTTTTTACTAATGCCTTTTTTGTGGAGATATTGGATAAAATAAATGACCCTAAAGATTTAAAGGGGTTGGGAATTGAAGAACTCACCAGGTTGTGTGCTGAGGTGAGGGAGTATATGGTTGACTGTTGCTCTAAAAATCCGGGACATCTGGGTTCGAGCCTTGGAGCGGTAGAGTTGGCCGTAGCGCTTCATTATGTGTATGATACACCTTCAGATAAACTGGTGTGGGATGTAGGGCATCAGGCGTATGCGCACAAAATAATTACAGGCAGGAGAGAGGCTTTTGTAAATAACCGTAAGTTGAATGGTTTGAGCGGTTTCCCTAAAATGGCTGAAAGTGAGTATGATGCGTTTGGCGCAGGACACACTTCGGTATCCATTTCTGCTGCACTTGGCATTGCTGAGGCTGCCAGAATAAAAGGGGAGAAGGTAAATGTTGTGGCTGTTATTGGAGATGGTGCAATGACTGGAGGACTTGCATTTGAGGGGTTGAACAATGCGGGGGCGCTCAAGTCAAATATTCTTGTAATCCTTAACGACAATCAGATTTCCATAGACAAGAATGTAGGTGCTTTGCACAATTATCTTGTAAAGATTTCCGTTTCACCTGTATATAATAGGGTGAAGAACAGAATCTGGAGATGTTTGGGAAGCAGCAAGCTCCGCAAGCTTGTGCAGAAATTTATGCTGAGCACCAAATTGGCATTTATGAAAAACGGATCGGTATTCCAGGGATTGGGATTCCGTTATTTTGGAACCATAGACGGCAATGATATGGGAGAGCTGGTAACCACCCTTTCCAATCTTAAGGAGATAGAAGGACCAAAACTCCTTCATATAAGAACAGTGAAGGGTAAAGGATACAAGCCGGCAGAGGAGCAGCAGAGTATCTGGCACGCACCAGGTAAATTTGATGTCCTTACCGGTGAGAGGATTGTGTCGGATAAAAAAGAGTACAGGTATCAGGATATATTTGGAGATACTATAGTTGAGCTGGCAAAGGCAAATGAGAAGATTGTGGGTATAACACCGGCTATGGCTTCCGGATGTTCTCTTGTCAGGATGATGGAGGAGTTCCCCCACAGAACCTATGATGTTGGTATTGCGGAGCAGCATGCGGTAACGTTTTCTGCCGGTCTTGCCGCCAACGGATTGCTTCCGTTTTGCAATATATATTCCACTTTTATGCAGAGGGCTTACGACAGTATTATACACGATGTGGCTCTTCAGAATTTGAAAGTGATATTCTGTCTTGATAGGGGAGGTATTGTGGGAGAAGACGGTGCAACCCATCAGGGGGCATTTGATTTGGCATATTTCAGACCTGTCCCAAACATTACAATTGCTGCGCCGTTGAATGAGATTGAGTTGAGAAATATGCTCTATTCGGCAACCTTGCCGGAATATGGTGCTACAGCCATCAGATACCCAAGGGGGAAATGTGAGGGATTGGAATGGAAAAAGGAGTTTGAATTTATAGAACCTGGGAAGGGTGTATTGCTGAGGGATGGCAAGGGGGTTGGTGTACTTACCCTTGGAACTGCAGGGAATAGGGCAGCTGAAGGTGTAGGCAAGGCTGTGGCGGACGGATTGGATCCTATGCATATAAATATGAGATTCCTCAAACCTTTGGATTATGATATGGTGGATATGGCTTGCAGAAAGTGCCATACTATAATTACGGTGGAGGATGGAACCGTTTTGGGAGGTTTGGGAAGTGCAGTTTCTGAATATGTGTCGGCAAACAAATATCCTGTAAAAATTATTTCTTTGGGTATTCCCGACAGGTTTATTGAGCAGGGTGCTGTGGAGGAATTAATTTCAGAATGTGGCTATAGTGCTGATAATATTTATAATAGTATAATTTGTGCAGAAGGTGGAAAAAATATTTTGAAGAAAAATTGAAAAAATTTGCAAAAAAGTTTGGATAATAAAAAATAATACCTACCTTTGCAATCCCAAACAAAAAGAAACCCACTCGGGTTTATGACAGAAGGGAAAATTGACATATTGCCGATGTAGCTCAGTTGGCCAGAGCAGCTGATTTGTAATCAGCTGGTCGGGGGTTCGAATCCCTCCATCGGCTCCAAGTTTTTTGAAAGATATAAATAATGGGGAGATACCAAAGTGGCCAACTGGGGCAGACTGTAAATCTGCTGGCGCACGCCTTCGTAGGTTCGAATCCTGCTCTCCCCACTATTTTTGTATCTAAACGTATGCGGAAGTAGCTCAGTCGGTAGAGCATCAGCCTTCCAAGCTGAGGGTCGCGGGTTCGAACCTCGTCTTCCGCTCCAGTAAAAGCCAGTGTAGCTCAGGGGTAGAGCGCTTCCTTGGTAAGGAAGAGGTCACGAGTTCAAATCTCGTCACCGGCTCTATAAGTGTGTAAATATTCAATTATAAAAATTTATTATTATGGCAAAAGAAACTTTTAAGAGGGAAAAACCTCACGTTAACATTGGTACTATTGGCCACGTTGACCACGGTAAAACTACCCTAACTGCAGCTATTACAACTGTATTGGCTAAAGCAGGTCTTTCAGAGCTTCGTTCATTTGATTCAATTGACAACGCTCCAGAGGAGAAAGAGCGTGGTATCACTATCAACACTGCTCACGTAGAGTATCAGACTGCTAACCGTCACTATGCACACGTTGACTGTCCAGGCCACGCTGACTACGTTAAAAACATGGTTACTGGTGCTGCTCAGATGGACGGTGCTATCCTAGTTTGTGCTGCTACTGATGGTCCTATGCCTCAGACTCGTGAGCACATCCTTTTGGCTCGTCAGGTAAACGTTCCTAGAATCGTTGTTTTCTTGAATAAAGTTGATATCGTTGATGATCCTGAGATGATCGATCTAGTTGAGATGGAGGTAAGAGAGCTTCTTTCATTCTACAACTTTGACGGTGACAACACTCCTATCATCCGTGGTTCTGCACTAGGTGCTCTTAACGGTGATCCACAGTGGGAGGAGAAAGTAATGGAGCTTATGGCTGCTGTTGATGAGTACATTCCACTTCCTCCACGTGACAACGAGAAACCATTCCTAATGCCTGTTGAGGACGTATTCTCAATCACTGGTCGTGGTACTGTAGCTACTGGTAGAATTGAGACTGGTGTTATCAAAGTTGGTGAGGAGATTCAGATTATTGGTCTTGGCGAGGAGCCTAAGAAATCAACTGTAACCGGTGTTGAGATGTTCCGTAAACTTCTTGATCAGGGTGAGGCTGGTGACAACGTAGGTCTACTTCTTCGTGGTATTGACAAAAAAGAGATTAAGAGAGGTCAGGTTATTGCTAAACCTAACACTATCACTCCTCATAAGAACTTCACTGCTGAGATTTACGTATTGAAGAAAGAAGAGGGTGGTCGTCACACTCCTTTCCACAACAAATACCGTCCTCAGTTCTTCATCCGTACTTTGGATGTAACTGGTGAGATTCTTCTTCCAGAGGGTGTAGAGATGGTAATGCCTGGTGATAACGTAACTATTAATGTAGAGTTGATCTACCCAGTTGCTATCAATGAGGGTCTACGTTTCGCAATCCGTGAG
>JAZSEZ010000048.1:0-39878 GCA_045531975.1 Candidatus Egerieisoma sp.
TTGAGCGTTTCTATTATTGTCTGCGCTACATGGGATACCTGAAAGAACGCCCGGCTGAACTGCAGCAGGAGATATTCCAGAAACTCTTTACTGCAGCCAATGTAGCAACTATGAGCAACGAAGAATTTAAAGAATACCAGCGAGATGAAAACCGAACGCGACATAAACAGCATCAAATGGACTGCCGAAATGCGGGGAAGAGAGCGAGGTTTGGAGGAAGGACTGGAGAAAGGCAGGCAAGAAGGTAGGCAGGAAGGCAGACAAGAGCAAACTATACAGATTGCAAGAAACTTCAAATCTGATGGGATACCGCATGAAGTAATTGCAAAAAATACCGGACTGAGCATTGAACAGATTGAAAAGTTGTAGAAAAAAGATAGTATGTATGCAATCGCACCAAATGATTGCATACATACTTCTTATACATCGGATACCTTCAGTCTTTCCTATTTAAGATACTCCCTAACCACTTTCTCAACCTCCTCTCCTCTGAGGCCGCGTTTAAGGATTTTGCCGTCGGGAGCAAAAAGGATTATATGTGGTATGGTTTGGAAGCCATAAGGTTTTGCAGTGATTTGACCTCCGTTAATGATTTGTGGATATGGGATTCCCAAATCTTTAATGGCCTTTTGGGTATCTTCAGGTTTGTCATTAACAGTTACCCCCAGTACCACAAGTCCTTTATTTTTGTACTTGTTGTATATATTCACAAGGTTTGGAATCTCCATCCGGCAAGGTGAGCACCACGATGCCCAGAAATCAGCCAATACATACTGGCCACGCCCAACATAATCTGAAAGACGTTGGATTTTACCGTTATACTCCACCTCAAAATCGGCAAACATCTCCCCCTCCTTTGTGGCATCCAAGGCTTTACGTCTGATTTGCTCACTCAAAATAGCAGAAACATATTGGTTTACAAAATTGCTCTCCATTATGCAAGGATCAGCATTATTGATTATAGTCTCCTGTTGTTCAAATGAAAAGATATTTTTCCACAATATGTTATATAACAAAACAGCAGATGCAGGGGTATGCTTGTATTTTTCTATAAATTCAGAAGCCCTCTGCATTTTACTTTCAGCATTATCTGCAGACTGCTGCAACCAGACAGTTTCCGCATATACAGCATCATTCAGAGGCGTTCCCTGAATATCTCCACTATCAATATCATTAAATGATATATTTCCATTCTCAAGAATAAACAGTCTGGAAGACTTACCTTTTCCACCTGGAACGGAAACTTCTGCTACCAGAGTTGCCTCCAAAGGGGTATCAACGGCCCCTGTTAGAGTAAAACTTCCATCCGGCGCAACTGCCGCCTTTTGCCCCACAATACTGTCTCCACACATTATATATACCGAATCAATTACCGCCCCATCTGCATAAGATGTAAGGAATGCATTAAGTCTTCCCGACAACTTATAACTTGTTGGAGTGCAACTACAAGCACACAATAAAACTCCAATAAGGAGGATAAGTATATTTATAAACTTTTTCATAAGATTTTGTTTTATGCAAGCATACAAAAATACCTAAAAATTACGCATAGTATAACGAATGAAATAAATAAATCTTTAATGTTATAATAAATTATTATTCAACACATTATATAATATTTGCGTATGTTTATCCATTACCTGGCACTGATTATCAAGTAGATAACCAAGAGGAGACAGTAGAGAATTTATTAACAAAATTGTGACGTTGTCCTAATTTGCAACTCCTTGGAACACAAGAGAATAACCTTACAGCAGTTAAAAGCACTATAAAACTAATTGCTTAATAATTAAGCAATTATAAATTAGGACAACGTCACAATTTTACTACTCCTTCTTCAGCACCTTGGCAGGATTAGTTCGCATAAGGGAATATGCGTGGAAGGCTATGGCAATAAGGACTATTACCAGCACCACAGCCACTGCACCAAGGTAGATATAAGGGGTATTGTCTATTCTTAGAGGGTATTCCTGCAGCCATCTGTGAATGTACATATACGCCAACGGAATAGCCACAAAAGATGCCAGAAGCACCGGAGCAAAGAATCCCCAGACTGTTTTCCAGAACACGGTCCCCTGGGATTCGCCGCACACTTTGTAGATGGCGGTGGAACGGGCGTTCACCTGGGTATAATAGTTTCCTAATGCTGTAATGGCTAGGGCTGTGATTATGATGCTTATAATGGCAAAAATGTCCAGCAGCCTTTTGAGGTTAAGCTCTTCCTTGTATGCATCCTCAATGATACCGTTGGCAGACCTTACAATTACATTGTGGCTGTCATACCCTTTTGCTGCATAAAACTCCTCTATCTTCCTTGCAGCTTCATTGGTACTGCCAGAAACCTGCACCATAAGATCCATTGAGCCTAAATGCTCTATATTTTCATCGGGAATAATCTCCAGACCAACAATATTTTCCCCATTGGGAGCATGCTTTAAAGTACCAAATTTGAAATCATTTACCGTTCCGCTTAAATAACAGGCTTCAACGAATGTACCCCACCGGTGCCACAAAGCATTATCAAGTATGATGGAAGAGTATTTCTCCATTGAAGTTGCGGTCAGATACATATAACCATTATGCAAGCCAGTGTTAAGTGTTTTGTTATGATCAGTAACTGTAAAACCCATCATATCTGCGGCAGCCTGGTCAGTACTCAAATAGGTTGTTTCATAATTATTCTCATTGGTATCACTAAAGCTGGTCATAATCCAATTTAGCACCGGGAATGTTGATATATGCCCTACTCTCTCTACATAACTTTCCCTTTGCAATTCATCTGTAAATCTTTTGTCTTCTTCCGAATTGAATTGTACATATACCAACCCATCTGTATTGTATCCTCTTGGCTCATTTATCAGCAGATTGGTCTGAAGAAATATTGCTATACATACAGCAATGGAGAATATGCTCAGGATTCCTTCAAAGCACACAAAAGCTTTACTTAGGAACATTTTGTCCTTAAATCTCTCCTCCCCTTTTATAACCTGAATTGGGTTATGCCTTATTGCAAACAAAGACGGCACAATACCGGCAACCAATCCCATTATAATTATTATTCCCGACAGCAACAAGTACTCATTCAGGTGCTGCATAGGATTTAAAGTTACCCCAAGAATTGCCCCAACATAATTGTTCAGCCCCATAGCTATAAGAATTGCAATAAGATAAAATGCTGCAAGCAACACAAATGCCTCTGCAATACATCTTAAAACAATCCCCCTCTTTTCTGTACCCAAAAGCTGACGGGTTGCAAACTCCTTCATCCTCAATCTTGAAAAGGCAATGGTAAGTGCTATATAATTGAACAAAGAGGCAAGTACCAGAAATGCACATATAATCATATATGTATCCAGAATCTTCCCATTTTTCATATTATCAAAAGCACCCTGGAAACTTCTATCCTGCTGCTCCCTAATCTGGCTGAATTTTATAAGTCCCGTCTCCCGCTGGGGACGCTTTGGCCGCACTCCCTTACAATAATCAGCAGTCAGTTTCTGGGCAAGTTCAGACAGATCTGCATCATTTACAAGTTTCAAAAAAGCAAACTGTGATGAACCCATACTACCACGAGTTGCCATTCTCAACGTTTCATTGAATTCTTCAATATGTATGATAACATCTCCTTGTTTCAATGTGGTTTTAGGGAAATCCTTATAAACTCCACCTATGATATAATCTTTGTCTGCAAACCCTTCTGAAAATAATCTGATTGTTTTTCCTACAGGATTTTCGTCGGGAAAAAAAGTATTGGCCACCTTTTCTGAAATCACAATGTTATTTTTGCTTGCCAATACCTCTTCTTTTGCTCCATAGACAAGGGGGAATGTAAAGAATTCAAAGAAATTATTGTCTGCAGGCATTACTGAAACTGGCATATCCTCACCTTTGCACTTAAGGTGAGCTATGTCTCCTATGATTTGAGTCTTAGTAAATTGCACACGACATCTCTGGGTTACCTCCGGATAATTGAGGTAGTTATCATTTTGCTCAAAACAATACGGAGAATTATTCTCTACAACCAGATACACATTCTCCATATCCCCCAGCACTTTGTCGCAACTCATATCATCCACTATATATGAACTCAACAATATCACAAACGCCAGCGACACACTCAATCCCACCGCCATAACAACGGTGTACAACTTGTTTCTGCTTAAAAATCTAAAATATGTTTTCATCTTTTTTTTTAACGACGATATTTTGTGCAAAACACTAATAATCACCGCTTTATATTTTTAAAAATTTTACAATTAGTTTTTAACACTTGTATGTATCTAATAATCAATAAATTGCACGAAATATCGTCGTTAACTTCTAATTACTTCTACCGGATTCTCGCCGGAGGCTCTCCACGAGCGTACAGTTACCAACGCTACGGTTACGGCAAGTACTGCAAACAATGCCACTATAAATATCCACCAAGGCATTGCAATGCGGTTGGCAAACTGCTCAAGCCAGCGCTGCACTATATACCAGGCTACAGGTGCAGCAACAACAAAGCTCACCAAAACAAGTCCCACATACTGGTTGTTGAGCAATCCTACAAGCTGGCCACGTTCTGCACCGTAAACTTTGCGGATAGCAATCTCGCTGCGGCGGTGCTGGGTCTCAAACATCACTATTCCAAACACTCCCATTAGGGCAATCACAACTGCCAACAGGGCAAAGAGGCCAATTGTAACGGTAGCCTTTTTGGTGGAGTCGTAACGGTTAGCCACCAACTGGTTGAAGAACTGCACCTCGGGGTCATCACTTCCCGGAGAGAACTCATGTACAAGATCTTTTACATACTGAGAGAATGCGGCAATATCTGCGTCTGGTTGCAAACGGACATAATAGGTTCCAAACAAGGGTGATTTGCTGCAGTAAAAACCAATATACTGCGAACCTCCGGTTGGTGGAGCAAGCTCTACATTTTTCATAAAACCAACTGTAGTATAATTGTTCTCCTCGTGCCCCAATGGAATTTCTATTTCGCCCTTAAGATTACTTGTAAGGAGCATTTCCCTACGCTGATGAGACTGCTCTGTAAATTGCTCCCCATCTGCCATCCCAATTCCAAAGAACTGCGGTAAATTCCATCTCACCGCCCATACATTAAGTAAATAATCTTTGCCATTATGCTGTCTGCCCCATCTGCTGTAATACTTTGTAATAGGGCTAGCAGAAGCCGTTACATCTGCCACATCTGGGTACTGCTGTAATTTTTCAACCACCGCCTCCCCTTTCTGCGCCAAATCAAATGCAGAGAAGGTTACCACATTCTCCCTATCAAGTCCAATATCATAATTCACCTGATACTTGTACTGCATCCAGAATGAAGCGGCCACAATAATGAGCACCATTGCTACGGCAAACTGCACTCCAGAAAGGATTTTTCTCAATTTTCTTCCCGACAGTGAATTTCCATATCCCCCTTTTACACCCAAAGATGCATTGAATCCTGTAATGTGCATTGCCGGGTAAAAGGCTGCCACTACTGCAAGGACGAGCATAAGTACAAGGATGATGGCAATAACTGAAAAGTTATCGGGAAGAGAAAGGGAACAAGTCACATATTCTGTAATGAAACTTCCCTGCAACGCCTGAATGATTCCCAGAGCCAATGCAAATGCCACTATAACCAGTCCCACTGCCTCAAAAAGGAAACTTCTTCTAAGAGATCCCTGCTCTGCTCCAAATACTTTGCAAATATTTACAGAACGCATCCTGGTAGGGACCAGTGCCATAAAGAAATTTACAAAGTTTATGAAGGCTATTATTACGATTGCAAGTGCTATGGCAGCAAGGGTTACAGTAGAACCAACTGTTCCTGCCTCATAGTTTTTGCTATCAAGGTTTCCCTCAAAATACATTTTATCCAAAGGGATAAGCCTGATTGGCTGCACCTCATCTCCCTCCTCATAGATTTCTTCATCGGGATACTTGGCTTTCCACTCTTCTACCATTCCCAACAACCATTGGGCATATTTGTCCATCCAAATTTTCTTGAATGCCTCAATATCTGCCCCCTTCTCAAACTTTATAAAACGGTTATAATTCCAATTGTTATTTCCTTCACCGTCTTTGCAGTTATCATTTCTAAAGATATGATGATCATACAGGAAAGTATTCTTAGGGAAATCCTTAAAAATGGCCACAACAGTTTGTGGAAACTCCGGATGCATATTACTATTGAATTGTCCTCCTTCAAAATAGATCTGTCCACCCACTTCCACACCAATTCTTTGAGCTGCACTCTCAGATATTACAATTGTATTCGGCTCCTTTATTTTTGTTTCGTCACCTGCAATAATGTTGAATCCAAAAACATTCAGCCCCTCTGGAGCCATATCATAACTTCCAATATTATATTTCTGGAAATCCCCTTGCTCTCTCTTTCCCCATACTCTTGAAGGTTGTGCAAACTCTCTAAAATGAGTACTCACCTCCGCCTGAGGAAACATCTCTACAGACTCTATGCTTACTGGCTGAGGACAAGTTGAACTCCATTTCTCAGCTTCAGCTCCAATAGCTCTCCCCCACAACGCCGAAATCATATACACCCTGTCCGAATCCTTTAACGGCCTGTTATACGTTACGTTATACCACACCTGCGCCGCAATAATATAGAACGCCACAAACGCCAGCGTAAGTCCCACTATATTCAACACCCCCGCCACCTTGTAGCGTTTTAGGGTCATTAAAAAGTTCTTAAGCATTTTCTCCACAAAAATTGTGACGTTGTCCTAATTTGCAACTCACTAATTACCAAAACATTAGAAAATCACCCTATGTAGCCCCCTATTTTATACCACGTTTATAATCAATAAGTTACAAATTAGGACAACGTCAGAAAATTAACACCTCATTATCTCCAAAATTATCATAGCCGCTCACCACTACCTTCTCACCTGGCTCAAGGCCCTCAAGTACCTCGTAGTACTGCGGGTTCTGGCGGCCTATGCGGATTTCACGTTTGACTGCAGAAGATCCGTCGGGAGTAAGGACATAAATCCAGCGGCCTCCGGTTTTCTGGTAGAAGGTGCCGCGAGGGATCAACACTGCCTCCTCTGGCTGCCCAAGCTGCAAATTCAGGTAATAGGTCTGGCCGGTACGGATATTCGAAGGCTGCTCGCCGCTGAATTTGAAATCGGTCTTGAACTTGCCGTCACGCACCTCTGGATAAACCTTGCGGATAACTGTGCCGTAAGACTCATTCTGTCTCTCAAACTGCGCCTCAAGCCCTGCCACAACTCTATCAATGTAGTGCTCATCCACCTGAGCCTCAATCTTATAAGAATCCAAGTTGTTAATCTGACCAACCTTTACTCCAGCTGCAATACTCTGGCCCAAAGCCACATCCAACAAACCAAGTTCACCATCAATTGGAGCCTTAATGGTAAGATTATCTTTACGCTTGCGTATCATTTTCATATTCAATCGCATATTCTGCAAACTCTCACTCATCTGCTCAATCTCCACCGAACGGTAAAGGCTGTCCTGCTGCGCACGTGTCTCCACAAGCTCCAATCTGTCTGAGGCCAACATATAATCCTCCTCAGCCTTAAGCCACTCCTCTTTGGAGATAAGTTTCTCAGAATAAAGCTCTTTTGCACTCTCATAAGCCCTCTTACTGCGTCTCACCTCCACTCTGAGCTGCAACATCTCCTGCTTCACGCTCAACTTCTGCTGCTCCATAGAAATCATTGTATTGCGCAACAGGTTCTCCTTCTCCGCCAACTCAGCCTCTGAATTAAGAATCTGAAGATCCAGGCTCTCATTGCTCAAAACCAGAATCACATCCCCTTTCTTCACTTTTGAACCCTCCTCGGTAACAATCTCCTGCACAACGCCACCCTCAAGCGGAGAAATCTGTATTGTAGTCATTGGCTGCACCTGACCAGTAACCCTTATATAATCATTGAACTCCCCACGGGTAACCGTACCATATGAAAGAGTATCCCCATTCACACGCAAAGTACTTGAATTGTCGCGGAACACCAGCCACAACACAAAAACCACTACCAAAGCACCCATCCAATAAGGCAACGCCCTCTTTGTAAACACTGCCGCAAAACCTTTTTTCTTCTCAATAATCTTATCCATATCTGTAATTTTTTATTTTTCTTCCCGATAAACTATCAATTTACTATTAATCAAACATTTAATATGTAACTCGGTGACCGAGTACAGGTACACTCGAGGACCGGGTTACTGCTCCAGGTAAGGTACCCCACTATAGTATTCAACTATACTCGCTTTCAAATAATACTTGAGCAAAGCATTCAACTGCTCGGCGCGGGCTGCCAGCCAATTACCCGATGCAGTCTGATATTCAATTGGAGAAATCATCCCCTGCTCAAACTTCTTTGTGTTGTATTTGTAAGCCTCTTTCTGCACCTGGGCCTGTTTGTTGGCCTGCAAAAATGCCGCACCAGCCCCCTCCTTATCCTGCAATGCCCGTACAACCTCAGCCTCTATCTCCCTCATTTTCTGCTCATATTGGGCAGTTGCACGCACATAAGCATTCTTTTTCTTTGCAATTGTAGCCTGTTTGTACAATCTGCCGTAAATTGGAATACTCATAGAAAGTTGTATATACTCACCCATATTGTTGGTAAACTGATTTCTGAATGGTGTTGCCATATACCCTTTTTCACGGGGATAAGTAAAATAACTTGTACTCCATCCACCGTTAAGGTTCAAAGAAGGGAGCAGTTGCCATTTGGCAGTATTTAATGCCCTCTTCGCATTCAGCATCTCCCCTCTTGCAATATAAGCTGCAGGGAGGGAATTCAGTGCATTTACAACAAGTTCATCTTTTGAGTCTGAAACTAATCTTCCCGATAGCAACTTCTCTCCATTACTCATTGCATCATCATCAGCAATAGAAAAATCAATCTCCAACTCCTCATCCAACGGCCAGAACATCACATCCTTAAGAGAAAGAAGCGCATCGTTGTACAAATTCTGTGTATTCACCAATTTGTACTCCTTAGCTGCCTGGTCTGCCTCAATCTGTACAAGATCTGCATACCCCTTCTGCCCCAACTTTTCCTGTCTGCGAGCCAACTCCACAGCTTTACGGGCTGCCTCCACCTCATCAACTATTGCCTTAATCATCTGATTATAATACACCACATTATAGTAAGCCTCCATAGTTGCCAAACAAACTTCATCGCGTGTAAGCTCCTCCCGGCTAAGCCCCATAGCCTCTGCTGTTTTTGAAATCTTAATATTGTTTATCGCCTGAAACCCGTTGAAAAGAGCAATACTTCCACTGGCCTGATACCCGTTCTGAAAAGAGGTGGTAGATTTATATGTATTGGTCTCAGGGTCTACCGAACGTCCAAAATTATAATATGCATAAGACCCGGCAGAAACAGAAGGGGTAAACGCCTCCAGAATTGCACTTCTGCGCTCCACCTGAGCATCACGTATATCCGCTTGCTGGATTCTCATCTTGGTAGAATTTGAAACGGCATACTCCATACAATCTCTAAGTGACATCACTTCCTGTGCCTCCAAACTGCCTGCTGTACCTAAAAAAAGAGCCGTAAAAACCGATATTCCTAATAGTTTTCTCATATCAATAATTAAATCACTTTACAAAACTTTACATTTTCATTTACAACTCATCTATAGCGCAACAGGCGTGCCAAACAAGCTAATTACTTGTTAATCAAAGTTTAAGCATTTTTAGTAGCTACTAAAAGTTGTAAAGAAACTTTACAACTGATAAAAAACTTTACAATTGTGACGTTGTCCTAATTTGTAATACCCTGAGAATCAGGGATATAATTTTACAGCCCTTTCAGGTGCTGTAAAATTAATTACTTAAGAATTAAGTAATTACAAATTAGGACAACGTCACAAAAAAATAATTAAATTTGCTCCTATGAGAAACTTCTATTCAATATTGCTACTTGCTCTCCTGCTGGTGTGTGCTGCTGCGTGCGGAGTAAAAAATACAGAGCCCGACAAACCCACAAGTCCGGTGGTTATTCTGTATGATAATGATGTGCATTGTGCAGTAGACGGGTATGCGGCAATGGCGGCACTAAAAAAGGCACAAGGGGAGAAAACGCCATACATTACAGTGGCCACGTGCGGAGATTTTGTGCAAGGAGATATAGTGGGTTCCATTACAAAGGGGGAAGGTGTAATTGATATAATGAACCAGACCGGATACGACCTCATCACTTTGGGAAACCACGAGTTTGATTTTGGGATGGAGCAGCATAAAATTCTGATACAAAAGCTGCTGGGCGAGCCAATTTGCGCAAACTTCACAGACCTTACCACAAACCAGCCGGTATACAAACCATACGAGATAATCCGCTACGGCAAAGTGGATATAGCATTCATAGGAATGGCAACCCCAGCAACTGCCACATCTGCATCACCCAAGACATTTTGGGATGAAAACGGCAATCCCAAATACTCTTTTCTTCCAAACAACCTTTTCCCAACCATCCAGAAATATGTAGATGAAGCCCGCAGCAACGGAGCAGATTATGTGGTGGTTCTGGCACATATGGGGGATGTAAAAGAAGAAAGTTTCCCCACCTCACTTGAGCTGATTGCCAATACCACAGGAATAGATGCAGTACTGGACGGTCATTCCCACTCTGTTATTCCCGATAGTACTGTACTTAACCTTGCGGGGGAAGGGGTAGTTTTAAGTTCGTCGGGAAGCAAATTTGAAAATATTGGAATCCTTACCCTCTCTACCGAAGGGAAATTTTCCGCACAACTTGTTAAAAGCAGCACTGTGGAACCAGATACATCTGTACAAAAATTTATTGAAGAGGTGAAGCAGAGCGCTCTGGAGGCAGGAGAGAGAATTATTGGAACTTCAGAGATTACCCTTTATGCCCTGGATGCTGATGACAACTGGCTGGTAAGGGATAGAGAGACACCTATAGGGAACTTTTGTGCTGATGCTTTCCGATGTCTCCTTGGAACTGATATTGCAATGCTGAACGGTGGTGGAATAAGGAGCAATTTGCCTGCCGGAGATATAAGCTACAACTCGCTGCTATCTGTTTTTCCGTTCAATAACACCGCCTGCACAGCCTCAATTACCGGACAACAGCTGTTGGATGCCCTGGAGGTTTCGGTAATGTTGCTGCCGGAAACAGCGGGAAGGTTTATGCAGGTAAGCGGAATAAAATTTAAGGTTAATGCAAAGGTAAAATCTCCCGTAGTACTTGATGAGTCTGGATTGTTTTCTCACATTGGCAACAATTCAAGAAGAGTATCCAATGTGGAGATATTGGATAAGGAGAGCCAAGAATACAAACCTGTTGACCTCTCCAGAACATATTCATTGGGAAGTGTAAGCTATAATATAACAGACTTGGGAAGCGAAGGAATTTTCCGCTACGCCAAACTGCTGCAAGACAATCTTGGACAGGATGCTGAGATCCTTGCGGCATACCTGCAGCAGCTTGGTGGCGTTATTGGGGAAGAATACAGTAAAACACAGGGACGAATTATAATAAATCTTTAACTATATGAGAAAAATCATTTCATCATTTGTTCTGGCAGCTGCCGTTTGTACAGGATGCGCAGAAAATCATAACAAAAATTTGGAGAAACTGGAGAGTTTCATTCAGAATGATACCACTATTACACATAATCTGAGAGTTTTGTGCAAGGAATACCCTGCAAGACTGTCGGGAAGCGAAAATAACAGAAAGGCTCAAGAATATCTTTACAATGAGTTTGCCCAAATGGGTACAGATGTTTCCCTTATGGAGGTGCCGGTCCCTAACTGGTATGGAGGTGAAAGTACTGTAGAGGTGATTGTTGGAGGGAAATCCACATCTGTTCCAAGTGTAAATCTTGGACTTGCAGAGGGAACAGGAGGAAAAACAATTACAGAGCAGGTTGTGGAGATAAAAAGCCGCAAGGAGCTGGATGAGAAAAATGTTAAGGGAAAGATTGTTTTCTTCAATGACCCTATGAAATCTCACGGCGATTACGGCCGTGCAGGGTGGCAGCGCAGACTTGGCCCCGGACTTGCTGCAGAAAAAGGGGCAAAAGGGGTGGTTATCCGTTCGCTTACCCAGTTTATGGATGTGCATCCCCATACCGGTTCAACCCATTACAGCCCTAATGCAGAGAAAATTCCTGCAATTGCAATCTCCACAATTGAGGCTGAAAAACTTTCTGAAACAATTGCCGGCAACAAGAGGGTTAAACTGGCAATCTCTTCAACAGCCCACACAAAAGAGGGGGAAACTACAGGCAACAATGTTATTGCAGAGATTAAAGGAAGCCTGCACCCTGAGAATATAATTATGATTACCGCCCACTTGGATTCCTGGCATATAGCAGAGGGGGCACACGATGACGGTTCGGGTGTTGTAATTCTTATGAATATCCTCCGTGCATTTAAAGAGAGCGGCATTCAGCCGTACAACACAATAAGGGTTATGCCTTACCAGGATGAGGAGGTTGGCCTGCAGGGAATTCACACATATGCAGAGAAAAAAGAGGGTTCGGGCGAGAATCACCTCTTCCACATAGAGATAGACTCAGGCATTGCCAATCCTAAATGTGTAGGACTTTATGGAGATTCCACCAAATTGGCCAACCTTAATACCTTTGTGGAGACATATTTGGATTGGGGATATGAAGAACCAATACTTGTAAGGGCAGGTGAGATATATAGCAGATTCCCTACCTCCACAAAATTTGGTGCAATTGCAGGCTGGTTTATTCCCGACAACAACAAAGATTATTTCTTCTACCACCACGCCTCAAACGACAACTTTGAGGTACTGGACCAGCAACAACTTAAAGATTGCTCACAGGCACTCACACAACTTGTTTACCTGCTTGACAGGTATCACAAATAAATAATTGTGACGTTGTCCTAATTTGTAATTAATTGTTACCCAGAGGGTATCAAAAAACGGGGTTATCAACCCCGTTTTTATAAGTATTTAATAATTAGTAAATTACAAATTAGGACAACGTCACAATTTAATTCTTTTTTTTACCAAACTCTGTCGGTATAAAGCGTCCCATCCAAATGGTCAATCTCGTGCTGGAAAATAATTGCAGCATATTGGCGGATGGTATCCAGAACCATTTTTCGCTCAGGGATGCTGTAGTACTCAACAACTATTCCTATTGATCTCTCTACATAGTCCTTTTTGCCTGGAATTGAAAGACATCCTTCTATTGAGATATCCTGCTCTTCTGAATAAGTAGTTATTCTTATATTAGGATAAACCTCCAAAGGGGCACCCGGTTTATCTACACGCTGAACAGCAATCACTGCCTTATTTATACCAATCTGAGGAGCCGCCAAACCTACACCGCCTACTGTAGAATCGGAAACGGTCTTTACCATCCTCTCCGCCAACAATTTGAAATCGTTGCTGTGGATTGCCTTTTCTGTAAGGTTCCAGGATGGAGTTCTCAAAACCTCAAGCTCTGCAGGGTTCTCAATAGTGTAAATGTGTAAAAGTTCCTGGGGATTTGTATGTATTATCTCCAAATCTGCTTTTGAGAACTTTTTCTCTCCACCGCAGGATGTTGCAAAAACTGCTGCAGCAACAGCAAAAATTTTAAATATTTTCTTCATATCTGTTTCTTTCAATTACTTTACAAGACTTTTATCCATCACCCTCCAAACAGGATGCAACTCATTGTTCTGATGGGCACGTTTGCGCACTATATCATAGAAGAATCCAAGGATTGCCTGCGGATTGCCGGCAAACTCAGCATCTTCACGCAACTTCTGCTCAAATCTGGCCTTAAGCTCAGGATCTTTTGCAAGCATCTCTCTTCCTTTAACCTCCATATATTGAGGGCGGATCCAGAACTCATTACCTGCCTGAACACATACATTAAAGAATCCCCAATAGGTTAGGGAACCTGGGGCTGCAGGCTCAAACAACCACATTGCAACTCGGGCAGCAGGCTGGTCCATATCTACAACTATACTCCCTGCAGGGGCTGTCAAGCTCTCTGTCTGAGTTGTAAAGGTTGCCTGAACAGGAATACGGCCTTCACTCTGTCGGGAAGAAAATTTACCGCCTGTGTAACGGTATGTCTCCACTTCCACCTGGGCAGCCTCCTGCAATACGGTATATTTTACCCCATGAAGGTCCAACAACTCTGCAACATTCTTGTACTGCGGCATAAGAATATATGCCTGAGGAACTTTAATTGAAAATGAAGGTTTATAAGATGTATATACCGGAATCCTTAAAGTGATTGGATCTGAATAATCGTGTGTAACCCACTCTGCACCGGAAAGGTCACTAATACAAGTATCCCTGCCCCAGCTAAGGTAATCTGCCTCAAATGAAACCTCATCTGTAGCCTTGTACTGGAACCCGAAAGGTTGCTCCCTCCAAGCCGGAGAAGAGTTGAATGCATCCGCTTCTGCCACAGCCTTCTGCAAAGACGCTTTATTCTCTGCCATAATGCGTGCAGTTGCAATTAGAGCCTCTATTGTAGCCTCAACCCTCTGTTTGTAAGGTTTGTATATATGGTTTTCTATAAGAAGTGCAGGTCTGTTATGTGCTGCTGCATAACCCTGTGAATAACGCGGATCAAATGTATCTGCCACAAAGCCGCTCTCCGGAGCATTATATTTCTTAAAGTTTCCATACTGGAAAATAGGGAAACCTACCTTCGCCATCCTCTCACACAACTGCTTCTCATAAACATCTCTGCTCCAAGCTGTAATGCCAGGCTCCATATTGTCTGTCATATTATCTATAGCGTAGGTCATAACATACTGGAAGTCTGCGCCATTGGTAACGTGAACATCTATAAACATCTCCGGAAGCCAGTAATTGTACAACTTCAGCCACGCCTTCATCTCCGGAGCATCAGCCTTAAGGAAATCCCTGTTAAGGTTAAGCTGCTGTGCCGTATTTCTGGTTCCCAATTCCTCGGGGCCATTTTGGTTTATACGGTTAAGGGCTGTAAAATTCTCGTGACCATCCACATTAAAAATTGGGATAAAAAGGAAACTCACATTATCCAAAATATCTATATTCTTCTTCCCCACAATCATATCCCTAAGGAAAATCATTGTAGCATCCTTTCCGTCAGGCTCGCCAGCGTGGATACAACTCTCCACCAACATAATTACCCTACCCTTCTCCCTTATAGCCTCTGGAGTGGTAAGGCCATCCTTATCCACAATTACAAGGGAAAGCTCCCTTCCCAGCGGACTTGTACCAAAAGAGGTATTGTGTACCATTGGAGAAACCTCCTCCAATTTCTGGAAATAAGCTTTGGTCTCGGCAAATTTTGGGGTCTTTACAAAATCTGTTGCCTCACTCAAAGTAATGAAATCTTTAATTTTTGCTTTTTTTGTTGAGTTTTTCGCAGTCTGAGCAAACAACTGCACAGAAGCTGCAAGAACAAGAGCTGTACAAACAGCTATTCTAAAGTGACTAAGTTTCATATCAAGTTATGTTATAGTGTTGCAAATTTAATATAATTTTGTCCATAGAATACTAAATAACCTGTAATGAACAGAATGAAAAAAATAATATTCATATGCCACGGCAATATTTGCAGAAGTCCAATGGCAGAGTATGTAATGAAACACCTTGTAAAGGAGGCAGGACTGGAAAATGAATTTGAAATAACCTCGGGAGCAGTTTCAACAGAGGAGATTGGGAATGACATCTACCCACCTGCAAAAAGGAAACTGTATGAAAAGGGGGTAGAATTCTCCCGCCACGCTGCCCACAAGATTACTCCCGACGAATTCCGTTATAATGACCTGGTAATCCTTATGGACAGTTCCAACCAGAGACTCCTCAGATACATTGTAAAGGATTGGGAGGATGCACCTGCCGGAGAGAATCTGCAAGGATTGGGGATTGAAGGGAAAGTGCACCTTATGATGGAGTTTGCCGGAGCAACCAGAGATGTTGCCGACCCCTGGTATACCGGAGATTTTGAGCAGACCTACCGCGATGTCCTGGCCGGCTGCACAGGACTGCTGAAGATGCTTACAAGCAAATAAGATTCCTGCCACATACACAAGCTCCCGGCCACAAGCAAAACACACTACTTTGTGCAGAAAAGCTCCATTCCCTGCACAAAGTTATCCCAGCAACTGAAGTTTGTGCAGCAAACGCCACAATCCTGCACAAACTCCCTCACCAAAACAAAGAAAGTGCAGAAAAGCCCGATTTTCTGCACTTTCTTGTTATTTCACTGCACCTTTTTGTCTTTTCTTGCGTTTTTTGGCATACCTCTTCATCCTGTATCTCTTCTCTGTGTATTTATAGATTACCGCACCTATCAGACCTGCAAATACCAGGCAGATAAGGATATATGTCCAGGCTGATGCATTGTCACCTTTAATGCGGCTCCACATTCTCAGAAGCTTTTCAGTTCCCACATTGTGCATAATGCCGCACCTTTCAATGATTGCCTTATCGGGGTACATTACTGGATTTACTGCCACACTGTCTGCCCCCTCACCAAAGAAATATGACACATCTATTGGTTCATAAGATTCTTCATCTACAATATTTTCCAACACCTCTTCTCCTCCAACCGCACTTACATAACCGGTCATATCCATATTGCGCAAAGCATTCTCAGGCTTGCACATAAAGTTTATGAAATATCTGGCGGCCTTTATATTTTTAGCATATTTGGGAATTACCCAACCGTCAAACCAAACTGAGCTTCCGCTTTCTGGGATACTGTACTGCAGCTCCACTCCAACCTCTGAAGCCTCATCCATAGCCCACTGGGCATCACCGCTCCAGGAGAGGTTAAGCCAGGCAAGCTCTTTTGTCATCTGCTCTTTTCCAAAGTCCGCTTCCCAACCGGCAACAGAACCTCTGAATGTGTTTATATACTCCTCCACTTGAGCTATTGATTCATCCGAAACATCAAAAGTAAGTGTCTTAAGATCTTTCTCCCCCCGTTGGATTGCCTCTTTATTAAGGGCTACCAGCATTGTTGTATATACATCCCTGAAAGCGTCTTTTACAAGAAGTTTCCCTTTATATGCAGGGTTAGCCAGCACATCCCAGCTGTGAGTTTCCTCCTGGGAAACATATTTTGGATTGTAAAGCAATCCTACAGTACCCCACATATAACCTACAGAGTAGTCGTTAGGATTCTTCCCATCTCCGTTAAGCTGGCCAAGGGCATTGGTTATATACGGCGACACATACTCCAGATAATTTGGGGTTGAACCAAAATCCTTATCTATCGGGAGGATAAGGTCATTCTTCAACATCCTCTCAATTATGTAGTCTGAGGGGCATACCACATCATAATCCTCGTGTCCAAGCTCAATCTTTGAGAGCATTGTTTCATTTATATCAAAGGTCTGGTAAATAATGGTAACAGGTTCTCCTGTCTGCTCTTCATACCACTCCTCAAACTCTGTGATAAGCTCTTCATCTATATAGTCTGCCCAGTTGTAGACCTTAAGGATATTATCCCTGTTGTCTGAACAAGCAGCCAGCAGCAATGCCACCGCAATAAAATAGAACAGTCTCTTCATCTTATTTCTGAACTGCATTTTTTGCATTCTTTGCATTCCTTATGTTCACCACAATAAGGAGGATAAGAATACCAACAAACATAAGTGTAATCAACGGACGTAGCTCCGGAGTAAGACCACCTTTACGGGCATCAGTGTAGATGTAGGTTGAAAGGGTATCCAAACCTATTGTTCCCCTTGTAAAGAATGTTACGGCAAAGTCGTCCAACGACATTGTAAATGCCAGTATGAACCCTGATATCATTCCCGGTTTCAGCAGCGGAATAAGTACCTTTTTGAATGCCTGGTACGGAGTTGCCCCCAAATCAAGGGCAGCCTCATATATATTGGGGTTCATTTGGGTAAGCTTTGGAAGTACATTAAGCACCACATACGGGGTACAGAATGTTATATGGGCCAGAATTACCGTCATATATCCCTGACTGATATGCAAAAATACAAACAACAGGAACAGCGATACACCGGTAATGATGTCGGGATTTAGCATAGGGATATTGTTAAGGAACATAACTGCCTGTTTCCCCCTTCCCCTCATATTATGTATTCCTATTGCTGCAATTGTACCCAATAAGGTTGATACAATGGCTGCAACAAGGGCAATAAGAAGTGTATTCTCAATTGCACTCATAAGGGAACCTGTTCCCTGCATATCTCCGGTAATCAGATTTGAATACAGCTTGGTTGAGAAACCTGTCCAGTTACCCAACACTTTGCTCTCTGTAAACGAGAAGATTGCTATGAACACTATAGGAGCGTAAAGCACTATAAGCAGCAACCATATATAACATTGTGCAAAAAACCTCTTCATAACTATACCACTCCGTTTGCTTCTTTCTTATTGTCCTGCAATAAGGATGTTATACCAATGATTATGAGCATTACCAGTGAGAGTGTTGCTCCGTAGTTCCACATAGAGGAGTTTATGTTCTCCTGAATGATTGTACCAAAGAGCTTTATCTTGTTGTTGGTAAGGAATTCAGAGATTGCGAAAGTACTTACTGTTGGCATAAATACCATCATTATACCGCTCATTATACCAGGCATAGAGAGAGGAACCTGTACTTTCCAGAAAACCTGCCAAGGGGTAGCTCCCAAATCTTGGGCCGCCTCTGCATACGATTTATCCATCTTATTGAGTATGTTATAGATAGGATATATCATAAACGGCAAATAATCATAAACCATACCTATGATAAGGGTCCCTTTGCCAAGTTCCATTCCTATAACGTGGAACAGCTCTGCAGTAGCAAGGGTTCTCATAAGGGCATTTATCCACATTGGGAGGATAAAGAGCACTATAGTTACCGCACTGCGGTTGAGATTCTTGTTTGCCAGAATCCAGGCGGCAGGATAACCCAAAAGGAGACAGATTAATGTATTCTCTATTGCCACCTCAAGAGAGAGGGCAAATGTACCAATAGCATCCGCATCATTGATGAACTTTGAGAAGTTTCCCAATGAGAAGTTTCCGGAACTGTCCTGGAATGCGTATAGGAAAATTATTATAAGTGGAAGGGCAACAAACAGTACCAGGAAAATGGCATACGGCAGTGCCCAGGTACTTCTTTTAGTCATTATGCTCATTGCTCTTTACAATTTTTATGTCAGCCGGAGCTATGTTTATACCCACAAGGTCTCCCTTGTCCCAAATGTCTGTTGTATCAACCCAAATATGGTATCCTTCGTCGGTGAGGATTGTAAGGTGATAATGATCACCCTTGTAAATTAGGAAATCCACATCTCCCTGCAACATACCGTCTTCCTGGTGGTCTATAAGATCCACTTTTGAGAAATCTACCTGCACTTTCACCTTCTCCCCCGCTGCAAATCCCTCCTGAGGAAGACACTCAAATGTCTCATCCATAAATTTCACGTGGGTTTCATCTACAATCTCACCCTCAAAAGTATTGCAGGTACGCTCCTTGTGCATTACCTGAATATCTGCAGGGCGGATGATAAGGCCCACCTGCTGCTCTGGGGCAAAGGCGTTGTAGTCTTGAATCATAAGTTCGTAGCCCTTGTCTGTATCTACAAACATTTCATAATGGACACCTTTAAATGTGCACGATTTCACTTTTGCAGTAAACTGTCCGCTCTCAATTTTATTTACAATGTAAATATCCTCAGGGCGTACTACAACATCAACCGGAACATTCTCTCCAAATCCCTCATCCACACACTCAAACTGATGTCCTGCAAACTCTACCAGCTTGTCTTTAACCATTGTTCCGTTAAGGATATTTGACTCACCAATAAAGTCTGCCACAAATGAGTTCTGCGGCTCGTTGTATATATCTGTTGGGGTTCCAATCTGCTGGATCTTACCCTCATTCATAACTATAATTGTATCTGAAAGGGTAAGGGCCTCCTCCTGGTCGTGGGTAACATAGATGAAAGTGATACCCAATTTCTTGTGCATCTCCTTAAGCTCAATCTGCATATCTTTACGCATCTTAAGGTCCAATGCCGCCAACGGCTCATCCAACAAAAGCACTTTAGGCTGGTTGGCAATTGCCCTTGCAATGGCAACACGCTGCTGCTGGCCACCTGAAAGTGATTCCACATCCCTGTCTTCGTAGTCTGTCATACTCACCATCTTAAGCACCTTGCGCACACATTTGTCTATCTCCTCTACAGGCACTTTCTGCAACTTGAGGCCAAATGCAATATTCTCGTACACATCAAGATGAGGGAAAAGGGCATACTTCTGGAAAACAGTATTCACAGGGCGGAGATGTGGAGGTACGTGGGCATAATCCTTGCCGTTGATCTTTATCTCACCGCTGTCTGCCTGCCCAAAACCTGCAAGCAAACGGAGCAATGTAGTCTTTCCGCATCCCGACGGTCCAAGAAGTGTAACAAACTCCCCTTTCTTTACCTTAATGCTCACATCATCAAGGATTACCTTGTCACCAAAGCTCTTTGATATATTGTTAAGTTCAATGATATAGTCTTTGTTTTCCATTTTGCGGTACAAGTTTCAGGTTATAGATTAAGGTTTGGCTTATAAACAACACAAGCCGGAAAATCCTCTGTGCGTACACAGAGAATCTCCGGCAAGTATCATATACTTCCAATTATCTTTGCATCCCCCCAGGATGACTGCTGCAATGGAGCTTGCGCAACCCCCAAAAAGATAGAAAATCTCCTCATCTATTTAGCCAAAAGTTAAATACATAAAAGGTGTTAAAATGTTTAGGTATATTTTCAGTGAAATATCATCAAAAGTACGTAAAATTTCCAATAATTATGCTGTTTGGTACAAAAAAAATATCAGTCCCTTGCCTTATCAATGTATTTGTCGGGAATAGACTTCTTAGGAAGAATACCCTTATCCTTCAGTGACTCAACCCTTTTGATAAGGTTACCCCTGCCTGAACAAAGCTGGTTCTCAGCTGTTCCGAAAGACTTCTGCAACGACTCTATCTTAGTTCCAATATCATTGAAAGAATCCAGGAAGCCGGCAAATTTCTCATACAGGCCGGTACTCTCGCTAACAATGGTCTCCACATTGCGGGTCTGTCTCTCGCTCTGCCAGATATTATAGATAAGTTTGAGGCTCATCATAAGATTTGTAGGGTTAATCAGCAGCACATTCTTGGAGAAAGCATACTGCCCAATCTTTGGATCTGTCTGCAGTGCAAGGATATAGCTCCCCTCATTAGGGATAAACATAAGGACGTGGGAAATGGTATTTCCAACCAGTTTTTCATAATTTTTTCCCGACAGTTCATCTATATGTTTCTTCACAGAAGCAAGATTCTCCGCAGCAAACTTTTTCTGATCCTCGGGGGTTTCAGCCCCAACATACTCCAGATAAGCAGTAAGGGAAACCTTTGAATCAATTACAATGCTCTTCTCACCAGGACATTTTACTATAACATCGGGGCGGTAATTTTCATTCTCCTCACCCTTAACATTCTGTTGTGTAAGGTAATCTTCCCCTTTGCGCAATCCGCTACCCTCAAGGATATTCTCAAGTACCTGCTCACCCCAATCACCCTGCACCTTACTCTTGTTCTTAAGGGCTTTGGCCAAATCCTCTGCCTGTGCCCCTACCCTTACAGTCTCTTTTGCCAGCGCCTCAATGGTTTGTGTAATGGAGGCCTTTCTCTCTGCAGAATCTGTATTCACCTTCTGCACACTCTCCTCCATCTTGGCCATCTGCTCCCTAATCTGCTTGAAGCTCACATTCAACGGATCAACAATCTTGCTCATCTGCTCCTTGTTAACCTGCCCAAGCTCCTCCTGTCTTGCCTTCAGAATTCTCTCCGAAGTGGTTTGCATCTGCTCAGATATCAATTTCAGCTGACTCTCCACCTGCTCCCTGTTCATCTGCTTAAGGGCCTCAATCTGTTTCTCCTGAGACAGTTTCAAAGTTGCCACCTGCTGCTCATTTGCCTCTTTCAGAGCCGCCAACTGCTTGTCAGCCGCCTCTTTTGCCTCTGCCAACTGCTTGTCAGCCGCCTCCTTTGCCTCTGCCAGCTGCTTCCGGGCCGATTCCTTAACTTCTGCCAGCTGATTTTCATAAGTCTCTTTTGCCTCTGCCAGCTGTTTTTCTGCAGCCTCTTTCACTTCCGCCAACTGCTTCCGGGCAGCCTCTCCTGCCGCCTCAAGTTGTCTGATGGCATTCTCCTCATTGGCCCTACTCACATCCCTCTGGGAAGTAAGCTCCCTCACCTGCACCAACAAATCATCAATCCGGGCATCCTTCTGCCCAATCTCTTCAGATCTGTCGGGAATATTAACACTCTTCTTGCCTATAAAAAAGGCGGCTATCCCTACAACAACCAAAGCCAGCACTAACATTGAAATTTCCATATTGTTCTCTCCTGTTTTGTCCCGTAAAATTAACTAAATAATTATTACAACCTCACCCTGCCACTCAATCTAAATCCCTTTTTTTTGTAAATTTGCAAAGGTTGCAACCAACCGGAACACATTTGTTGAAGCTGTTAACACCAGATAAAAATGAAAATTGCAATAATTGGAGCCGGAAATATGGGCGGTGCCATTGCCAGGGGATTGGCTAAAGGGAGTATTTTTTCAGAAAGTGATATAACCTGTACAGCAAAGGGAAATGCCACTTTGGACAAACTCAGATGTACCAACCCCAAAATGAATCTCACCACAGATAATTTAAAGGCTGTGGAAGGGGCAGATGTTGTAGTTTTTGCTGTGAAGCCGTGGCTTATAAAAGAGGTGATTGAGCAGGTAAAAGGAGCCCTGAACCCACAAGGCAACCAGCTCTATATCTCTGTGGCTGCGGGAATTCCCTGCAAAGAGCTGGAGGAGTGGCTTGGCAGCTCCAATGTTGTAAGGGTCATCCCAAACACCGCAATTGAAATTGGGGAGAGTATGACATTCATTACCGCTTCAGATCTGAAAAATGATTCTCTGCAACTGGTGGAGAAAATCTTCTCAGAGCTTGGCCAAAGTATGATTGTTCCAGAGAGCCAATTGACAGCCTGCACAGCCCTTGCATCTTGCGGAATAGCATTTGCAATGCGCTATATTCAGGCTTCGGCACAAGGTGGGGTGGAGATTGGCATTAAAGCAGCTGATGCTCAAATGATTGTAGAACACACAATGATTGGTGCAGCCAAATTGCTTTTGGCCAAAAATGCCCACCCTGCAACAGAAATAGATAAAGTTACCACCCCTGGTGGAATAACCATCAGAGGGCTGAATGAAATGGAACACGCCGGATTTACCAGTTCCGTTATAAGGGGATTGAAGGAGTGCGTAAAATAACTTACAGCAACTTTTTAACCCACTTGAAGAACCTGTAAGGCATATATCTGAAAGGGAGATCAGGGCATACAGGGGAAACAATTATTGAACGGGTGTGCGAGAAGCACTCAAAGCTGTACTGGTGGTGGTAGCGCCCCATTCCGGAGTTACCCACCCCACCAAACGGCATATTCCCGTTTGCAATATGCATAATCACATCGTTTATACATCCTCCTCCCGACGAAGTTCCCTGTATGATCTCCCATCCCATTTTCTCCTGCCCAAAGAAATAGAGTGCCAGAGGTTTTTCCCTCCCCACAATGAAATCTATTGTCTGAGAGGCAAAGTTATCCCCAGCATTGGATGAGTTCCCGGAGGCATCCCCGAACACAATCATCGGGAAGATGGGTCCAAAAATTTCTTCGTGCATTACAGGGGCATCAGGGTTGGTGCATTCCAGGATTGTGGGTTCTATACATAATTTTTCTGCATCGGTTCTCCCTCCGTAGAGGATTTTTCCCTCACTGAAATAACTGCTCACCCTCTCAAATGCTTTTTTGTTTACCATATGCACATAGTACGGCGATTCAAATATATCTTCACCGTGCAGGGATTTTATCTCCCGGGCAAAGGCCTTTACAAAGGCATCCTTTACATCTTTATGTACAATCAGATAATCGGGGGCTATGCAGGTTTGGCCGCTGTTCAGTGTCTTGCCCCAGGCTATGCGGCGGGCAGCAATCTGTATATCTGCGGAACGGTCTATTATACAAGGGCTTTTTCCTCCCAACTCCAATACTACAGGGGTAAGATTTTCAGCTGCAGCAGCCATTACAGTACGCCCAAGTGCAGGACTTCCGGTAAAGAAAATCAGATCCCAACGTTCCTGGAGCAGGGCAGTATTTACATCCCTGTGTCCTTGCATCACAGCAATATATTCCGGGTTGAATGTTTCTGCAATCATCCTGCCCAAGGTGTCACTTACATTTGGAACGTATGGGGATGGCTTCAACACAGCTGTACAACCGGCAGAAATGGCACCCACAAGAGGGTTCAGCAAGAGTTGTACAGGGTAGTTCCAAGGGGAAATGATTAAGGTACATCCCAACGGTTCCTTTACAGTATAACTGCGTGAGGGGAAAAGGGTTATTGGGGTAGATATCTTCTCTTTTGCCGCCCATTTGGAAACATTTTTCAAGTGTGTATTTATCTCCCCCTTAACAATGCTTATCTCTGTAAGATAAGCCTCCTCGTATGATTTGTGCATATCTGTCCAAAGAGCCTCCGCAAGTCTCTCCTCCCACACTTGCAATGCCTCCTGCAGCCTGCGCAACATTCTCTTTCTGAACTCAATATCCTTGGTTGCCCCACTCCTGAAAAATCTTCTCTGAGCCTCAACAATACCCTTAATTTCCGCTGTAGATGTATTCTGCATAACCGTTTTCTTATTATAACAAACAACCGGGCATTATAGTAATTGCGCCATAAGAACTCCCAAATGGTTTCCTATAGCATAACCAACTATTCCGGCTGCAAGACCTGTAACAAGGGCATCCCTGTTCTTCATTGCTGCTGATACCATAGGTACAAAAGGTGGAGAATTTATAAATGCAACAGAAGAGATTATCATTGAATCTGCATCCACTTTCATAAGCTTGCACAGGATAGCGTGCAAAGTTAAAGAGAGGAAAACTGCCACTGCCATAAAACCCAACAGCCCTATACCACTCTCAAGACTCAACTTTGAGAAATCTGCCATTGAGGCAATTGTAATACTGAAAATATATATAAGATACATTCCCACATCGTAACTCAAATCAAACTTCTTTACAGCAGGGACAAACGAGCAAGCCACCCCAAGAGTTGTAATGAGGAGAATGAAAACCACCATAAAATAGTTGCTTGGGAATAAAATGGCTGAGCCCGCAGAAATGGCCACCACCCCAATTGTAACGGCAAGAATCTTTCCAAGCTGCTTCAATCCTTCTCTGGTAAAGAGTCTGCTGTAAGAATTTTCCCTGTTTTCCCGATAGCTGATTATCTGATCTTCCTCCTGCCCGGACACTTGACCCTGTCCCCGCTCCACCACCTGCATATCATCTTTATTGGTTTTCTCACCATACAGCTTTCTGAACATCTTTATTCCAAATGCAAACAGGAAGACAAAATAAAGGAAAGAGATAAGGATATCGTATGAATTTATAAGGATAAATGTCTCACTCTCCACTCCAAATACCGCCTGCAGGGCTGCAGCGTTAACAGTTCCTCCTGTATACATACCTGTTATTATACCTCCAATTTCTGCCCCTTGGGTAAGATTCTTGCCACAACACAAATAACCTGCAACAACTGCAAGTGCAACAGAGATAATACCGCTCAAAGCAACCCTCAACTGCAACCCGGCTGCCTTATTGGTAAATTTGCACCCGTACAACATCATAGGGATAGCCAGTGGAATAAGGGCATTAGGGAGCAAATCCTGAATTGCAGCCATCTGCTCTCGTGGCATAATTGGAATATTGGCAATTACCATTCCTATTGCATAAAGTATCATTATAGGGCCAAGCTTTCCAAGCAGCTCCACCCTACGGCACAACCACATTACCCCGGCAGGGATAACGCAGAATGTAACTAAAACAATAATGTAGGTCAGTATATTCATAGTTTAAAAAGTAACTTCAGAGTTAATAAATAAATCCGAACATCCAGATAGGGATATTTTTCCCAGCAGCATATTCTATATTATCTTTAACTATAAATCCCTTATCAGCATCCTTCAGTTGTTTGCCTTTCTTTTTACGTCCACCAACTTCAAAGATAATATCTCCAATTTCAAAATCTGAAACTTTTGATGCATATACAGAATATTTATACTTCATCCAGGTAAAGAACATTGTCTCCCGAATTGTTCCTTCTACACTCTTGTCCAATCCAAGAGCATATATTATGTTAGAATTGTCCAGGAATAATTTTTCCACTTTCTGTAAGAGTCCATCACCAGTAGATTTCTCATACAGAGCATTAAAAAGTCCTGACTTTTCCAAATAATCAATATAGTCAGGAGGAGTATTCCTACTTATATCCAAATCTCTCGCCAATGTAGAATAATTAGGTTTATAAGGTACTGACTGAGAAACCATATACATCAGTTTCTTCAGTTTTGTAGCCGCGGCCACTGTCATCTCAGCATATTTTGGTATATCATCTTCAACTGTTGCATTTATCGCTTGCTTCAACTTTATAAGAAAATCCTCTTCAGTAAAATATGGATAACACCCATGCTTGAGATACTCCTGATAATACTTTATTGGTCTATGCTCACCATACGGAAAATCAACCTTTCCAATCAATATATCCTCCAATGAGGATGGTTTAAGACTCCATCCTTGAGAAATATTCAAATATTCTCTAAAAGAAAGAATTGGCATTGAGTACTCTACTGTCCTTCTGCTCAAATCAGCTCTTCCGACTTTCTTCAAATCCAGAATTGAACTACCTGAATATACAACCTGCAAAAGAGGCAGCTGATCACAAATCATTTTAATCTCTGTTGTCCAACCTGTATACTTATGAATCTCATCAATATATAATTTCTTTCCTCCACGCTGAAAAAAATCCAATGCAAGATCATAAATTCTATGACCTGCAAAATAAAAATCATCCGTCTGTACATATAAAGATTCCTCCACTTTATCATAGAGTTTGATATGTTGGAGAATCATAGTTGACTTTCCCACTCCCTTCTGGCCCAATATGCCTATCAACCTGTTCTTCCAGTTAATATCATCATGAAATGACCTCACATAATGAATTGGAGTTAAATTGAGTCTGATCCTATAAGTCTGAAGTAGTGTATCCATAACTTTTGCACTCTATTCAGTGCTACAAATATAGCAAATTGCACTAATTTCAGTGCAATTTGCTGCTAAAATTATTCATTTCCGTTCTCATCAAACTGCTTTCGTTTGCCTACCGGTGGTTCCGTTAAAGTAATTCTAACCACTGCAGTTCTATCCAATGACCTCCCAACAGCAGCATCAAAAGCCTCCATATGCCCGGGGAGAAACCTCTGGCAAATAGCCCTCAATGCCATAATCTTCTCTTGAGTGTCCTCTACAATTTCTGCCTTGCCAACGGCAATTGCAGATTTGAATTGCAGAGTAAAAGAGTTGTCTTTGGGCCCGACTGTTGGAGTACACCTGGTAACAGCAGAGAGGCAAACTGTTGGATTATGCTTTATACACTCCATTTTCTCTCCCTCCTGTGCACCGTGGAAATAAAATACATTCTCCCCTACCCTTGCCAACGAAAGAGGTATTCCATATGCTGTACCATCCGGGCGTGTCATACTCAATGTTATATACGGAGCCTTGTCCAACACCTCAAGTGCAAACTCCGCATCCATTTCCCTATCTTTACGTCTCATTTTTGCCAATTTATATTATATCATCTGTAAAGATAATCAAAGGGAATGAGAATGTTTCTTATTACTGCAACAAAACTGATATTAAAGTATTTACTTCTGAACCGGCGTAACTTTATAGCCGGCCTTTTTCAAGAGGTTTATCATCCCTTTTTCGCCAGGCAAGTGCCCTGCCCCTACAACAAACAGAGAAGATTGTGCAGGAATGAGCTCTTTCATCTGCTTTTCCCAGTTATCATTTCTTACAGTTATAAAAGAATCATACTCATAACTGGTCATCTGCTCTTTAAACACTGCCCACAATTTCCCAATATCCTGCGATTTATATGCAGCTGTGAGTTCTACAAGCAATTCCTTACTGTTGCTTGCCCTAGCCATTTCCAACAAGGCATCAGCCTGCTCTTCAAGGGAATTTCCATAAAGGAGACTCATCTGGTAGTCCATTGTTTCCAAACCTCCAACATTCTTTCCCTTACTCATGGCCAATGTTTGCATATATTTGTCTATGGTGGTCATTGATGCATTGTCGGGAATAATATCAGTAAGAATCTTGTTCTGCACAGTAACCATTATGGTCATAGGTTTCATTGCAGAGAACATCTGCAACTCTGCCCCAACGGTTTTCTTCAGATATGCATCCAACAACTCTTTTTCCTCTCCACTGAACAATGAAAGCAGTACTGTATCTGCAGGCATCATCATCATTCTTTGCATATTTTGAATCTGTTCATAGGTCATCTCACCCATCTTAACCATATCAAACTCTCCTATAACATAATCCACCTGGTCAAATGCATTCATCAGCCCTGGAATGGAATCGCAATAATTGAAAGGGACTGCGTGATGACTGCCCAAGATGTATGAAGGTTTGTCTATCCCTTTTCCGGTAATTTCCCATAAAAGTTGGGCATTGGCTGACTGTGCTGCCAGCAGTACACAAATTATAATTGCCAATATACGTTTCATATCTTTCAATTTATTTTTCAATATCTTCAGCTATTTCATCCAAAATATGCAGTGCTTTCACCTCTGCCCTCAGATGAATGAAAATCATTACAACAATATAAGCAACCAAAAGTATAATCCCCACAGCCGACCTTACAGGAAACATACTAAAAAACAACCATAACCATACAGCACACCAGGAATATCCTATTATTCCCGACAGCACAGTGAGTTTCAGATGAGTCCCCTTAAGCAACTTTACCTGACTTGAAAATATTTTTATATCCCCATCAAAATTAAGGGTTTTGTTTTGCAGGATTTTTTTGATTGAAAATATTCCCACCTCCAAAATTATAACACAACCAGTGAGAATATTGCTCCACTGCGGCATCCCATAATCAATCTGTTTTGCAACAAGCCATCCTCCAAGCACAATCCACATAACTATTGGCCACCAGATAGCTCTGCGGTCATACTTCTCCATTTTCTCTCCGGCACAAGAGCGGAGAATGCCATCAGTAACAATATTCTGCTCATCCAATTTCCTTGAAAGGATACTGAACTGCTCCCTCATCTGCTCCAGTTCCTGTGATATTTCAAAATTATCTTTATTGTTCATCTTGCTCTGTTTTTTGAGGTTCTACATTTGTTTAAGCTTCTCCCTTATGCGTACCAGTTTTACGGAAACATTGCCGGCTGTAATGCCCAATATTGCACCTATCTCATCATAGCTCATATTCTCCAGCCACATAAGGATAATACTGCGGTCTATGAAGCCCAACTTGTTAATTCTGTTGTAAAGCTGCTTTATCTGCAGAGAGTCATCATCGGTATCCTCATACAGATTAAAGTTCACATCCAAAGGCAAGGTAGGAACCTCCCTCTTCTTTTTCTTGGAATAATTGATGCAGGTATTCAGACTCACCCTCCATATCCAGGTACTAAGATGCTTCTCTCCCTCAAAAGTCTTGAGGCCGTTCCATATATTTATGAGAATATCCTGAAACAGATCATTTACCTGCTCCGCATCCTTGGAGAACATATAGCAGACCGTATAGATCCTCCTTTTGTTCTCCCGCACAATTCGCGCAAATTCTTTCTCGTTGTTGTCCATAAATCAGGTTTTTGGGATTTGTTTTCTACGTTAAACAACGAACCCTTCTAAAAACTACAGCAATTTTAGTAAAATTAAAATACAATTTCAAAGTGGGTAATCCCACCATCCCCGGTATACAATTGGAATGTGCAGTTATGTTTGGTAAGAATTTCCCTTATAAGGGTAAGCCCCAATCCTTGGCCCTGAGGCTTGGTAGTAAAGAATGGAGTAAAAAGTTGTTGGGCGGCATCAATAGGAATGCCGCAGCCGTTATCTGAGACATCAATAGATACAGTACCGCAATTTACAGATGTGGTAATGACAATTTTGCCATCTTCACCGGTTATACTTTCAACGGAGTTTTTTATGATATTCACCAGCACCTGCTCAAACAAGGCAGCATCCAGCATCACAAAAGGGTTTTCCTTGCACAGATTCAGTTCCAGTGAAATGCCTTTTTCTGCACACAAACTCTCCAGGAACCGTTTGCACGCAACTATACAGGCGTTAAGGTCTTCCTGTCTTAATTTCAATCAATGCCTCAACTCTCCTTCTCCACAAAACTAACTAAAATCAAATAAAAACAGCGTAAATTTTAAAAATTTTACGCTGTTTTATCAATTTATGCCCTATTATTAAAAAAATCAGAGCATTGTAAATCTTATCACACCCTTATAAAGCAGTTACTGCCATAAGGGTGTTTATATAAATAAAATATACTCACGCATAGACAGCATGGGTTGTAGTTCTCATATAATTTCATTAAATTACCAAAAAGGTAACAGTACCAATATGAAGTTACTATTATATATCAGAATCTGAGAATAAAACACTCATTTTACGGATAGATGAGGACAAGATTTTTAAGATTGGGAGGCCTCAAGTATCCATATTTACATAAAACATAACAAAATACAAAAGAAGATTTGATAAAAGGGTACAGGATTTGGCCTCCGGCATTCCTGTAGGGGCCGGGAATACAGCCCAAGCGGAGTGAGGAAATCCCGCACAGCCTGCCAAGAGCGGCTGTGCTTTTTTTGTGTTCCGTCGCCCCTTATGCAAGCAAGCTTGCAACGGTTCGTCTGAACACAAAAAATCCCCCGCATCAAATGCGGGGGATTTCCTGCTTGTAGCGTGACCCCGACAGGATTCAAACCTGTAACCTTTTGATCCGTAGTCAAATGCTCTATTCAGTTGAGCTACGGGGCCGATATTTTAAAGCTGACTACTCAGCTTTAGGTGCACTGTAAGTTCTCTCTTTGATACGAGCTTTCTTACCAGTTAGATTTCTTAGGTAGAAAATTCTCGCTCTTCTTACTTTACCACGTTTCTCCAAAACGATTGACTCAATAAATGGAGAAGCAAATGGGAAAATTCTCTCTACACCAACTCCGTTTGATACTTTTCTGATAGTGAAGGTCTCTGTAATACCAGCGCCTCTTCTTTGAATAACTACGCCACGGAATTTCTGAAGTCTCTCTTTGTCACCCTCTTTAATTTTGTAGGTAACTGTAAGTGTATCACCTGCTCTGAACTCTGGATACTCTTTTTTCTCACCGGCAAATGCCTGCTCTGCAATTTTAATTAAATCCATTTCAATTAAAGTTTTTAAGTGCAACATTACACCTTAAAAAACCATATTGCAGGTGCTTGTAAGAGGTTGCTTTATTTTTAGTGGGTGCAAAGGTATGAATTAAATTTAATTTTGCAAATTTTTCTTTAAAAATTTTCGCTTCTACAATACAATTGCCCCGCCGGCCTTATACAAAGCACCTCCTATACAATTATAACGCGCCCCTGTTACAGAACTCATACAGTTAGGTTCATCTACAACATACAATGCTCCAAGGAATGCAAAAATCAGTGCCTCCTTAAAATTGACTGTAAGTTTGTCGGGAACAAAATATGTGCATTGTGGGGCATTTGCCTGCATTCTTTCTACCAGGAATTTGTTCAATGCTCCACCTCCGGTAAGGAGAACGCGGCCGCCTAAGATATTGCGGGAGATCTGCTGTGCAACGTGCTCACAGAATGTGCAAAGCAAATCGGCACGCTCAAGGCCAAAAGAATCCAACAATGGGAACACCTCTTTCTCAACCCACTCACGGGCAAGTGATTTTGGTCCCTCCTGGGTATAGAAAGGCAAATTGTTCAAGGCATCAAGCAACTCCTTGCAAACTGAACCGCTACGGGCCAACTCACCGTCTTTATCATACTCCTGTCCTATCTGCCTCATATAATAATTCATCACATAGTTTACCGGAGAAATGTCATATGCTATGCGGGTGGCTACACGCGAACCGTCTGCCCCCTCAACATAACTCTCAGATGAGATATTTGAAAAGCCTCCCATATTTAGGCAGTAATCATAATCTCCAAAAAGGTTTCTGTCTCCAATTGGTACCAACGGTGCACCCTGGCCGTGCAAGGCAACATCAGTGGTTCTGAAATCGCATACACAATCAACACCGGTCTCAGCTGCAATACCAGCTCCCGAACCAATCTGGGTTGTAAATCTCAAAGCCGGCTGATGGAATACTGTAGAACCGTGCGAAGCCACAAAATGAGGCTCAATACCGTGTCTGTCAATAAATGCCTTAACCCTCTCACCCAAATAAATCCCATAATCGGAATTCAATAATGCATAATCCAATGCACTCATATTCTGGGCTGTAGCCAGTTTGTGCTTAAGTTCATCCGAATATCCTTCATCCTCAGCAATAAGAATCTTATAATCCCATTTCCCGTCAATTTTCTTGAACTCAACATAACAGATATCCAAACCGTCCAACGAAGTACCGCTCATCAGACCAATTACCCTTATGCCATCTTGTGCGCTATACTGCAATCCAGTAGAAGTTGTTTTCATATATGTTTCCGTTACCAAGTGAATACTCTTTTCAATTTGCTTTCATTGCCGCAATTATCCCAAACACTCATCTGCAAAGTATGCTTTTTCCCCTTGGAAATGTGGGCATACTGCAACGGAACAATCACCCTTCTGGTTTTGGCATCATATTCCGCAAGCACCCAATGTCCGTCAATTTCCACTCTGTAATCTTTTATTCCCGACAAATTATCCTTTATCCTGAACACCACACTGTTCCCCTTAACCACACCATTATTTGCAAGAGTGGCAGTAATCTGAGGAGGTATAAGATCCACTGCAACAGTGAAATTACCCAAAGATAACACATTTGCAGAAATTTCACCCCTTGCAGAATCATATTTTCCCCCTGCATAACCCAGCCTGCCTCCATTATATACATATGCCACAAATGCCTTTGAGACCAAACTGTCGGGAAGATTACATTTAATAGTTACAGTTGCAGCATTTCTAAGGGCAATCCGGTTGCTCCCTGCACTCCATACCGGGGCATACGGGGTAACTCTGGTTGGAAGTGTATCTGTATTTATATATGCAGAACTGTACAATGCCCCCCTTGGCACATACATATTGAATCCCTCCTTTATATGGAATCCAGGCAGAAACCAGGCATTAAATGTACCGCC
This sequence comes from Candidatus Egerieisoma sp., assembly GCA_045531975.1. GTDB lineage: Bacteria > Bacteroidota > Bacteroidia > Bacteroidales > UBA932 > Egerieousia. The sequence goes on from JAZSEZ010000048.1 coordinate 33,220, forward strand.
AATTGTGTCTGCCACAGCATTGGTATAAAGCGAATCCACCCTTTTAACAGTGTAAGTTCTGGTGGCTGAATTGTTTGCTATATCCTTTACAACAACCTTAACTTTATGCTTAAGGGTATCCTGCAAAGAAATTATACCAGAATTGGTATGCTTTATTCTATCCTGCAACAGGCTTCCCGGCTCCACATAACTCTTTATATATGTACGCCCCCTCACAACTTTCTGTTTGAATTCAATTACAGAGTTTATATCCCTGCCCCAGCTGATTGGCACCTCACCAACCGTATAGTGGTAAAGCAACTCGCCATCCAAAAATACTTTATATTCATTTACAGCCAGCTTTGCATTTGTCCCCTCCTGCTTGTCTACGGCATCTATACATATATACGAGTGCTGGGGCAAAGCAATTGCACCATTTTTAGGCATACCTATGTAGTAGCTCTGCGGAACCCCATCATTATGCTCAAAACCATAGAACAGAATGTTATTGAAAATTGGAGGCAAATTATCTTTAATAGTGAGATACCCCCTTCCAAAAGCATTTGTAGGCTGGTTATTCTCATCCCTTATCTCAAAATGCAAATGAGGTCCTCCCGACGATCCTGTATTTCCCGCCTTTCCAATATAATCCCCCTTTTTAACAGGGAACTGATCAGGCTGCAGGGTTATATCCTGCCTGAAACTCTCCTGCTCATACTGTCTCTGGCGTACAAACTCAGCAATCTCATCTGCAAAACAGTGCATATGCCCATACACAGTAACATATCCGTTTGGGTGTGTAATATAAATGGCATTGCCATAACTGGTAGGGGAAACTGATATTCTGGAAATATAGCCCTGTGCTGCAGCATAAATTGGGGCCCCCACAACTCCTCCAACCCTAAAATCTATCCCTGAATGGAAATGGTTGCTTCTAAGCTCTCCATAATTGCCCGACAGGCTCATAGGAACATCCAACGGATAACGGAAAACAACATTCTCATCTTGTGATGTTGTTCCGGTTTGGGCACACACTGATACCGGTGCCAAGGCTAAAAAAGAAAGGGTAACAATACTGCAAAGCATCATTACCCTTTTTAAAACGTTTGTATATTTCATTTTAGGATATCGCTTTATTTGAAAGTGCGAATATACTAAAGAAATTTTAACTGAACATTCTCTTTATTCTGTCAAAGAAATTCCTCTCTTCGCTGCTTGGTTTTGGAGAGAATGAACTTGAACCTTTCAGTTTCTCCATCATTGCCTTTTCCTCACTTGTAAGGTGTTTTGGTATCCAAACCTGAATATAAACAAGAAGGTCACCTGCTCCATAGCCGTTTACATCCGGAACACCCTTGCCTCTTAGTCTCAACACCTTGCCACTCTGAGTACCCGGTTCTATCTTAATTCTCAACTTGCCGTCAACTGCCGGAATCTCAGCACTGGTTCCCATAATAGCATCTGGAACACTTACAAACAATGAGTAAATAAGATCATTGCCATCTCTCTGCAGCTCCTTGTCAGGCTCCTCTTCTATTACAACCAACAAGTCACCGTTTATACCGCCGGCTTTTGCCGCATTACCTTTTCCTTGCACTGTAAGCTGCATCCCCTGAGCCACACCTGCCGGAATCTTGAATGAAATCTCCTCCGAGTCTTTTACAAGTCCGCTTCCGTGACATTTGCCGCAAGCTTTGGCTATTACTTTACCCTCACCTTTACAAACCGGGCAAGCTGCCTGACTCTGCATCTGACCGAACATTGTATTTACCACCTGGGTAACCACACCGCTACCGTGGCAATGGTCACAAGTTTTAATGTCAGCCTCAGAAACTGCACCTTTCCCCTTACAGTCGGGACAAACTACATTCTTATTTATTTTTACTTTCTTCTCAACTCCGTGCATTACCTCTTTAAGTGAAAGTTTCACACGGATTCTTATATCGCTTCCTCTCTGCACTCTCTGGCCGCGTCCGCCACCGCCAAAGCCTCCAAAACCGCCAAAGCCACCTCCAAAATGACCTCCAAAAATATCACCGAACTGGCTGAAGATATCCTCCATAGAGAATCCGCCACCGCCAAATCCGCCACCGCCGGCTCCATCTACACCTGCGTGACCAAAACGGTCATATCTGCTCTTCTTGTCGGCATTGCTCAACACATCGTATGCTTCAGCTGCCTCCTTGAATTTTTCTTCGGCATCCTTGTCACCCGGATTTTTGTCGGGATGATATTTAATGGCCATTTTTCTGTAGGCCTTCTTAATCTCATCTGCAGAGGCATCCTTGTTTACTCCAAGGACCTCATAATAATCTCTTTTTGCCATATTCTTAAATTCCTACTACCACTTTTGCAAAGCGGATAACTTTGCCGTTAAGGGTATATCCTTGCTGGGTAACATCAAAAATCTTGTTCTTCTTCTCAGCCTCCTGTACAGGGAACTGGGCTACAGCCTCGTGAAAATCAGTATCCAACTCCTTGCCAACAGCCTCAATTGGAGCAAGGCCTTTTGATTTCAAATAGTTCATCAACTTATTGTAAATAAGTTCAGTACCCTCTTTGGCAGCTTTTGCAGCCTCAGAATCTGTAGAGGCATTCAACACCTGAAGGGCTCTCTCACAATCGTCCAAAACCGGAAGCAGACCCTTAATCACATCTTCACCTGCTGTAGAGATAAGATCAAGTTTCTCCTTTGCAACCCTTCTGCGGTAATTGTCAAACTCTGCTGCCAATCTTATGTATTTGTCATTTGACTCTGCCAATTTTGCGGTAAGCTGCTCCTCCACTGAAGGCTGTTCCTGCTGCTCCGGCTGAGTCTCCTCCTCCCCTTTTTCAGCATTCTCCACCTGCTCCTGGTTCCCAGCAACCTCAGCCTGCTGCTCCTGCTCCTTTACATCCTCCTGTTTGCCAGCCTCTTGCTGAGCAGATTTAACCTCTTCCTCTTTTATTGTCTCCCCTTGTTTCTTGCTTTTAAACATAGTTATATATTTTTTATTATTTCACTTCAAAATTACACCTTTGGTGTAAGGCAAATAATCTGCCAAACGGGCTTTGCGCCATTTTGTCAGGCGCACCCGGTCCCCGGGTGTAGCTGTACTCGGTGACCGAGTTACATATTAACTCTCTGCTAATCAGTCAAAAGACCAAATTCAGTAAGGGCATTTACAAGCCCTCCCTCATCAACATCTCCGGCAACATACCAGGCAGCAGCTTTAACCGCATCATTCGCATTGCCCATAGCCACTCCATAAGGGACGTGCTGCAGCATAGGAATATCATTTCCACCATCTCCAAAAGCCATTGCACACTCCAACGGAATATTAAAATGCTCCAGTATCTTGTCAATACCAAGCTGCTTGTTCATCCCCTTCACATTCACATCCGCAAAATACTCAATCCAGCGCATACCAACGCATCCTGGCAGCACTTCTGCAATAATCTGCTGCAATTTCTCCTCCGGAACATAAATGCACATCTGATACACATCCTCCTTAATAATCTCCTCAACAGGTCTCTCAATTGGAGGTTCAACCTCCACCACCTTAGCCACTCTCAGAACTATCTCCGCAAGATCATTAACATACATCTCATCCTTACACATAAAAGATACCGGAAAATGATCCCATTTGAGCCTCTCCACCAAAGCCTCCAACTCATCCTGCGGCACAGTATTCTTAAAAATCACATTCTCCTTGGTAGAATCCACACAACAAGAACCATTATAAGTGATATAACCGTCAAACTCAATATCATTAAGCACCTCCACCATCTTAAGCATCCTTCCGGTAGCCACAAACACCTTAATGCCATTCTCCCTCAACCTCTTTATGGCATCCTTAGTCTCCTGTGGCACCTGATGCGTCTTAAAACTCACCAACGTACCGTCAATATCAAAAAAAATAGCCTTAATCTTATCTTTCATCTTCCCGATAAATTACTTATATACAAACTGTTCTAACTGCTTCCTCCATCACTCTGCACCTTTTCACACTTCCCCAAAACGGCCGCAAAGATACAAAAAAAACGCCCTGGCGGAAAATCTGCCAGGGCGTCTGTTATCTGTCGGGAAACAAATTAGCACTCAAGTTTGCCGTCTGAACCCAATACGTTGATGATTTTGTGTTTGTACATCTTCTCCATATTGTCTCTTGCAGGACCAAGATATTTTCTTGGGTCGAACTCTGCTGGTTTCTCAGCAAATGTCTGGCGGATAGCAGCAGTCATTGCAAGACGAGAATCAGAGTCAATATTGATTTTACATACTGCAGATTTTGCAGACTCTCTCAACCACTCCTCTGGAATACCAATAGCAGCTTTCAATGCACCACCAAATTTGTTGATAGTAGCAACCTCCTCTTGAGGAACTGAAGAAGAACCGTGAAGCACGATAGGGAAACCAGGAAGTTTCTCCTCTACAGCCTTAAGAACATCAAATGCAAGTGGAGGTGGAACCATTACACCAGTCTGAGGATCAATAGTACACTGCTCAGGGGTAAATTTGTAAGCACCGTGAGAAGTACCAATTGAAATAGCCAATGAATCGCAACCGGTACGGGTAGCAAAATCAACTACCTCCTCAGGATTAGTATATGTGTGGTGGTCTGAAGAAACCTCATCCTCAACACCTGCAAGAACGCCAAGCTCGCCCTCTACAGTTACATCAAACTGATGTGCGTACTCAACAACTTTCTTTGTAAGTGCAACGTTCTCCTCATATGGAAGGTGTGAACCGTCAATCATCACTGAAGAGAAACCTGAATCAATACAGCTTTTACAAGTCTCAAAAGTATCACCATGATCCAAGTGAAGAACAATCTCAGGTTTTTCGCAACCCAACTCTTTAGCATACTCAACTGCACCCTGAGCCATATAGCGCAAAAGTGTAGCGTTTGCATACTGGCGTGCACCTTTAGAAACCTGAAGAATTACTGGTGATTTTGTCTCAACAGCAGCTTTGATGATAGCCTGCATCTGCTCCATATTATTGAAGTTAAAAGCAGGAATAGCATAGCCGCCCTCAATTGCTTTAGCAAACATTTCTCTGGTGTTTACCAAGCCTAACTCTTTGTAAGAAATCATTTTATTTCTATGTTTTTTGTTAATGAAAATTTTCTTCCCGACAATCTGCAGCCTATCCCTTCCTGTATCATTCCCCATTTCCCCCCCCATCCTACTCCTCCACAATCATATTGCACCCCATTACCCATACAGCTACAAATACAGTAACAATTTGCCACAATTTCCAGGCGGCGCAAAAATAAAAAATATCTGCAATTCTTACAAACCAAATAGTTATCTTTGCGGGGTATGCCATCAAGCCCACTCCTGGCAACTGAGTTTGTCCGGGAAAAGACATGGTTTGAGGACAAACTTGCACCAGCGAAATGTTTTGTCCGGGAAAAGACACGGTTTGAGGACAAATCGGCTCAAGGTGGAAATGGTTGGTCCTCACAGGAAAATCCTCACAGGAAAATGATTGAACAGATTTGAAACAGACAAATATTATGGATAAAAAAGTGATAATTTTCTCGGCACCGTCGGGAGCAGGAAAAAGTACAATTGTAAGGCATCTGCTAAACAAATTCAGCTGCCTGGAATTCTCTGTTTCAGCAACTTCCAGGGCTCCAAGGGGGCAGGAGGTTGATGGTAAGGACTATTACTTTTTCACCACTGAGGAGTTTGAGAACAGAATCCGCAAAGGGGAGTTTGTGGAGTATGAAGAAGTGTACAAAGGTTCATATTACGGCACTTTGGTTTCTGAGGTGCAGCGTATATGGGAGAAAGGGAACATCATCATTTTTGACATTGATGTAAAAGGCGGTGTGAATTTGAAACGCCTTTATGGCAAAAATGCCCTTGCCGTATTTATCCAGCCTCCATCAGTGGAAGAGCTCAGGAACAGACTTGTAGGACGTGGCACCGATTCGCCCGAGGCAATTGAGAGACGCGTTGCAAAGGCTGAAGAGGAACTCACATACGCCAACAAATTTGATGTTGTACTCATAAACGACAACCTTGAAGAGGCTCTTGCCAAAGCTGAGCAGATGGTTGCAGAGTTTCAGGCAAAATAAAAGGGTAACAACCCGCAGTTGCCCTTGCAGGAGCAATACATCTCTCTAAAAATAATTCATTTTAAGCTAGTTAGCCATTATGACAAAATTGCAGAACATGACGGTCCTCTACTTTGGATCATTCAACCCTTTCCACATTGGACACGCAGCTGTAGCAAAATTTGTAGCCCAGCTGCCGTGGGTAGAGGAGTTGTGTTTTGTTCTGAGCCCCAAAAACCCTATAAAGGAGAGCAACACCCTGCAAGATGCCCACGAGCGCTGGGAAGATTTGCAGAGGGTGGTGAGAAAGCTCAACCAGGAATGTCAATCTGTGGATGGTAAATGTCAGTCTGTTGAGAATAACGAGGTTTCAGGTTTGAACCCAGCTGGGGACACACAGTATTCCGTTGAGAGCACACAGAATACTGAGCAGCAGTCTGCCCACATAACCTCATCAGGCACAGCCCCTGCTACAAAGTTCACCGCCTCAGACATTGAGTTCCATCTGGAGCCCCCTTTGTACACATACAACACCCTGCAGAGGCTTTCAAATGATTTTCCCGACAAAAACTTCGCCCTCCTAATAGGTGGAGACAACATTCAGATACTCCACAAATGGTACCGCGGAGT
>JAZSEZ010000002.1:0-11901 GCA_045531975.1 Candidatus Egerieisoma sp.
TATAAAAAAGAACTGTTAAGGTTGAATGTTTCAATGGAGAAGGATATTGAGATATCTGAGATCAATAGTTTGTTATTTGATTTGAGGAATTTAAAGAAAGATACGGTTGAAATCTGTCAGACAGTAGCAGAATGTGCCTCCTTAGTGGGAAAAAAATATGGTAAAGAAAGTGAGATATATTGTGAAGCATTTGGTATGGTAGTACAAACGAATATGGAATATAAAATGAAGGATACACTTGGAGTCCGTCATTTGGTTACTGAATATGCTTCTATAGTGGAACAAATATATGGAAAAGAAAATCAAATATATTGCAAAGCTCTTGATCAATTGATAAGAACTTATAAGATGAATGATGGAGCTGCAATACCAATTTTAAAGGAATTGTTGTCTTTATATGAAAAAGTTTATGGGAAAGAACATATATACTATAAAAGTACACATAGCATCTTAAGTACTTCATTATCGCTAAATCATCATATGGAAGAGGCTATCAGCTTGCGATCCACCTATACAAATAATATGAATGTAGGTGATCTTTTGATTTTGGCCTTTGAGCAGGAACAATATGGATTATATAGAGAGGCTTTTAAAACTTTTGAAAAAATGATGGAATGTTGTGCTTCTTCTCCTCAGCCAAGAGAGAACGACATTATTTCTACAGTTTTATTAGCTGTTAACTGTTATAAAAAGTCAAAAGATATTGATGGTTTGCTTGCTTTTGGCAAGAAATGGAGTAATGAGAATCGATATGGAAGTGACGTGCAAAAGTATATCTTTTCCAATGTATTACAAGCAGCAAGTTTGACTGGCGAGCCTAATGATCAGATACTGACATTCATTGATGATTACTTGTTATCGCATCCATTAGCTGCAACTACTGCTCTTGGCCAGGCAGAGATTCTGGAATATAAAGCAATCTGTTATTTGGGTATGAAAGAATTTGACAAGTCTGAAAACATTATTCGTCAAATACTTATTTCTTTAAAACAAGGAAATGCAGATACTCGCATAATACTAAAATATGAGCAATATCTTGAAATCTGTTTATTATTTAAAGGACAGTGGGACAAAGCACTTGAGCAGAATCAGAAAGTTTTATCTATGATAACAGTGTTTCCTGGTTACAAGAAGTTTTTGGAGTATTTTTCATTGTGCTGCAGAGCAGTTTATTATTATGATATAAAGGAAAATTTTGATGAAGTGTTGAGACTTTGTACGGAGATATACACTTTTGATCAGTCGCAGTCCACTTCAATATCTATGGAGACAACTTTTACATTTATCAATACATTCTCTGCAATGTCTGTTTATTTGAATGAGATGTTTATAGAGACACAATACTACAGGGCTCTCTGTCATAAGGGTATGCAGAAAGAAGCTGAGGAAATGATGAAAAAGGATGTTGAAGAAAAAATGTCGCTCATAAAGTTTACACTGAACCAAATGGACAAAGAATCATCTCAAAATACAATGTCATGGACAAAACAGGTAAATGACAACTTATGTAATGTCGCAATTTTATCGGGTGGGGATAGTCTGGCTATCAAAGCTTTTAACTATACTTTACTCTACAAACAATCTTTCTTGACAGCAGAAAACCTGATGAAAAAACAGCTTCTTGATTCTGATGATGAAAGTGTGAAAGAAAAATTCCAAGAACTGCAGAATTTGCGAACAAACGTTCAACAATATGATGCTAACGGATTGTCTGCTGATGTGCTGAAAGAACGAATCGTTCAGCTGGAAAAGCAATTGGTTGAAGATTCAAAAATGTATGGCGATTTTACGAATGGTCTGAATATGACATGGGACAGAATTCAGGAACGGTTAAAAAAGGAAGATATCGCAATAGAATTTCTCAGTTACTCATCCTATACAGACCAAAAGGAGCATCTGGCTGCATTGATTTTACGTTCAGATTGGAATTCTCCCATAATTGTGGAATTATTTTCTGTAGAACAAATTCCGGAAAATATATATGATAATATTCAATTCTCCCAATTGTGTTGGGGACCTATCTATAAATATTTGGACGGAATTAAAAATATAATTTTTGCCCCTGCTGGAGTACTTTATAATATCGGATTGGAATCCTTGCTTGCCCCCTATGGTAATGGATATATGTCAGAAAAATATAGCCTTTACCGTGTTTCATCAACAAGAGAATTGGCAATGCATTCAGATTGGTCCCAGCATAAAAAAAGAAATGCTGTCATTTATGGTGGTATAGATTATCAGGCTGCCATGAATTCCTCGGAAGATGATAAGAAAAAGGATATTGTGTATAAGGATGATAATATGGAAATTTTACGGGATTTACGTGGAGCCATCCACGGTATAGATTATCTTCCAGGTTCAAAAATTGAAGCAGAAAATATATCCAGGATTCTGAAAAGCAAGAATGATTCAAGCAAAGCCCAACTGTTTACAGGTTCTAATGGAACAGAATCTTCGTTCAAGGCTATTAGCAATAAAGATGTTGGAATAGTTCATGTATCTACCCACGGCTTTTACAATACTGCCAATGATGACGTTTCCCTCGCATCTGGCTTCTATCAACAACAGGATAATGAGGATAAAGTATTGACCAGATCAGGTTTGCTCTTTGCTGGGGCAGAAAATACTTTGTTGTGTGATAGTATTCCCGACAGTCATGATGATGGCATTTTGACAGCTTTGGAAATATCCACATTAGATTTACGGACATTGGATCTTGTAACATTGAGTGCATGTCAAACAGCTCAAGGAGACATTACAGGTGACGGTGTTTTTGGTTTACAGCGTGGATTCAAGAAGGCTGGAGCAAATAGTATTTTAATGTCACTATGGAAGGTTGACGATGCTGCTACATGCGAGCTTATGACAGAGTTTTACAGGAATTGGATGAATGGAAAAAGCAAATATGAAGCATTAGAATCAGCGAAGAAAGTTGTGCGCTCCCATAAAGATAAAGGATGGGATAATCCAAAATATTGGGCATCATTTATTTTATTGGATGCATGGGAAGGGAAATAATGTTATAATGAGACTTGTCCTATGGAAAAAATCCTAAGGTAACCCAACCATCTCAAAAAACCTCCAAATCTCCTCTGCAGTATTTATATCCTCGTTGAACCAGGAATGCACACCCCCAACAACCTCGTAGAGCCACACCTGCGGGGTGTTTTTCTTCCCGACAAATTTATGTGCAATTACCTTATGGGCACCTTCACCTTTTAAAGGAAGCTCTTCCACAAATTCTTTGGAACAGCCATTCCTGTTTACCCAATATTGTACAGCATCAGGAACAGGAAGGTAGGCACCCCAGCCACCCAAGTCCTGAAGATCCCCACCCCACTCAGATACCCTGTCCTCGGTACCGTGAATCTCAAACAAAGGAATCTTGCGGGTACGGGTAAATTTCTCCGGCATCCAGGCCATTGTGAGACCTGCTATAGGGGCAACTGCAGCAAATGTTTTCTGGCCGCAGTAGGCCAGGAGGTAACACATCTCCCCACCATTTGACATTCCTGTGCAATATGTCTTTTTCTTGCTCAAACCATACTCCCGCTGCAGGTGCGCAGCCAGTTTGCATAGAAAAGAAACATCGTCAACCTCCATATCTTCCTGAAACGGATACCCCACATTCCAGCAAGGATTACCCCTTCCATCCTTTGAGCCCTGAGGATAACACACTGCAAAACCAAATTTATCGGCAGCCTCATTAAAACCTTTATCCTCCAGCAAATCTATTATAGCACCATAGCCGTGAAGTACAAAAACCAGCGGAGCATCAGGCTGAAGCTCGGAGGGCAAATACACTTTATAACTCCTTTGCAATCCGTCAAACTCACGGGTAAAAACCTGTGCAAAAGAACAGCAGGCAAAAAATAGAAACGATAATATCAAAAATAGTTTTTTCATAAAACAGCAATCTGAAATACAACTCTTACAAATTTACTGATTATATTTGCTATAAAAAGAAATTTAATAATTGAAGTTATGCGTATAGCAATATATGGTGCAGGTTCATTGGGAACAATTTTAGGAGCATATATCAGTAAGGCAGGAGTGCCTGTAGAACTAATTAACCGTAACAAAGCACACGTAGAAGCCCTTAACAGCAACGGTGCCAAGGTGACAGGTACTGTAAATTTCACCCAAAAGGTTAAAGCATATACCCCAAGTGAGATGAGTGGCATTTATGACATCATATTCCTTATGACCAAACAACAGCATAACGCAGAAGTGGTGCAGAACCTTAAGAATTTCCTTGCTCCCGACAGTGTATTGGTAACATTCCAGAACGGACTGCCAGAGATGGGACTTGCTGCAATATTGGGAGAAGAGCGGGTACTTGGATCAGCAGTTGCCTGGGGCGCAACAATGCAATCTCCTGGAGTATGTGAACTCACCAGTTCACCGGATGCGCTCTCATTCTCTTTGGGAGCAATATCCAAAAACAGGAGCAGACACCTCAGTAAAGTTAAGGAGCTTCTGGAGCTGATGGGCACTGTAGAGGTAGAAGAGAATTTCATTGGCACAAGGTGGAGCAAGCTCCTTATAAATGCAGCGTTCTCAGGTATGAGTGCAGTATTGGGTTGCACATTTGGAGAGGCAGCAGGAAACAAAGAATCACGCAGAATAGTACAGAAACTCATAAAAGAGTGCATAGATGTATGTGCAGCAGGAGGAATAAGAATAGAACCGGTACAAGGCAAGGACATTGTAAAACTCCTCAATTACACCAACAGCCTTAAGAAAGCCTTCTCATTCTTCATCATCCCTATTGCAATCCGCAAGCATGCCAAACTGAAAGCCAGCATGCTGCAGGATCTTGAAAAGGGAAAACTCACGGAAGTTGATGCAATTAATGGATCAGTATCTGCATTTGGCCTCACAGTGGGCACCCCTACCCCAATGAATGACAAAGTAGTGGAGATAATCCATAAAATAGAAAAAGGAGAGCTTAAACCTGGGTTTGAAAATCTGAAGCTATTCAATCCTCCCACTGAAAAACAATCTCCCCTTTAGTATTGAGCACCTTTACCGAAAGCGCCCCTTTATTCTTTTCAAGTATCATTACTGTGGCATTGTCCATGCTTTTTCCGCCCCCTATAAATACCGGATAGTTGTTTTCTGAACTTCCTGCAGGGTGGAAAGCATAAGAATGGGTGTGTGCGTTAAAGGCAGCATCAAAAGGGGCTTTGTCAAGCATAGGGCGCCACAGCGGCTCACACAAATTGCCACCTAACATTCCGTAAATTGGAATATGATGGAACAGAACCCTTTTATCCGCTTTTTTAAACTCCTTACTGGAGAGTTCACCTTTAAGGAAATCAACCTGCTCCCAGCGAAGACTTGTAAAATCATTCAACCCAGAGTACTCCCTGTGATCATCTTTCTTATCTTCTCCGCAATCCAGAATTACAATACGGGTATCTCCCCAATTGAACGCTCCGTATGTCTTGCCCCCTATATAATCAAGATGTTTTCGCAACCCTATTGAATAGGCATTGCGTATCTCGTGGTTACCTCTTATAAAAATTGTAGGGATACCGCTCCCCCCAACAGCCTCTGTAAGCACTTTAATGAACCCGGTTGCCTGATTGTGGTCTTTAGGGTCATCAATGCAATCCCCGTTAAATACCACAAAGTCATAATCCACCCCTTCCACCTGTTCAAAAAGAGCATCAAAAACCTGCTTTCTCTGATGCAGATCATTAAAGATCACCGCTGTAAAACTGTCAGCATCCGTGCAGGGAGTAACAAAAGAATAGAAAGGTGAAACCGCAGTATTGCCCCAAATTTTATGATATCCGCCATAATATAAAATCTCCTGGGAACATACCCTGTAATAATACTTCATACCGGGAGCCAATCCATCCAGTCTTATCTTGTGAATGGATTCATTGAACTCCGCCTGTCCGTCAACAAGCAACCTTGTCCTCTGCAAGGAAGTGGTATCTGTGCCATACTCAACCCAACTGTAAGCGGGAATCACAGTCTCCCACATAACAGTCATACCCCCATCGGCAGGGTTCTGCAGATACGGTTTTGTACGGAAAAGTTCATCGGAAGCAATAGCTGTCCGCAGCACTACACTTACAGGCCTATGATCGGATGCAAGGGGTTCCTCCACAACCTCAGAAGAAACCACATCAAGTTTGGGAACAGTTGCCTTCCATACAACAATATAATCCAGGGTTCTGTCGGGAAGAGGAGCCGGAAAAGTCTGTGCCTGAGGATTATTCAGAATTCTGAAATTCTCCTGCAACGCTGTCAGAAAATGCGACCCGGGCACATCATTCAAATCCCCTGCAAGGTAAAAAGGTTTGCTGCACCCTTCTGCTATCTTACCTACAGTTTCAAGCGATGCCAACCTGTCTGCCTCAGTAAGGGAAAGGTGCGTGCAGGCAAAAACATAATCCTCAAACTCGGCAACCAGCAGAGCCCTCTTCTCCTCTTTTCCGGGAAGCGGATACCCTTTAACCGCAAGGGGTTTCTCTTTGGAAAGAATCCCTATACCATACTTGCCGCCATCAAACTCAATTGCCGGAAAATACGCTGCATGCATCCCTACATAATCTGCAATTTGCCCAAGAACATACTTGCCACCACTCCTGTTGGTCATACTGTCAAGCTCCTGAACAGCCACCACATCAGGTCCCTGAGAGCGAATTACAGCAGCCACACGCCTGCAATCCATAACATTGTCCATCCCTTTGGAGTTACGGACATTATAGGTCATAATCTTTACATAATCCTGCGCATATGCGGCTGAAACGGCAATGAACAATGCCAACAATATGGTAAATCTCTTCATAATTATCTCAAGTGTGCAATTACTTTTTTCCAATTTCCGTATCCAAGGTCCGAAGGCTTCATCATCAGGTTCAGCTCCCCGTCAAACTCTATAGGGAAATTCTCTGCAGCGGTGAGCTGGAGAAGGCTCAACATATCGGGATACCTGTCTGCAACCTCCACGGAAGAGGGCACACCAAGCAATTTCAGACATTTTTCATCGGGAAGACACTCTGAGAAAATTATCTCCATTTCCCTCTCTGTAACTGACTGGTCCTCATCATCTACCATCATACAGCTCTGGAATGTCTCAAAGTTGATGGATTTGGCATATTTTACCACAAAATGCCCCTTTGACCACTCTCCTGCCCCATTGGTAGTTGGGGATTCATACCCAATCCATTTGTCAATTGCCGCAAAGAAATAGAGCATTCCCTCGTGAGGAAGTTTATTCTCCTTGTCAAACGGAGCAATGTCTTCACAATTTATCTGGCAAATGAAAGTAAGGGGATAATCAAAGGTCTCCCCATCCTCTGTAACCTCAATTGTAGGATATTGCATATTTTCAGGCATATCAGGATCTCCCCACCATTTGCTGGCACAGAAAAGAATCCTCTCTGTATGATTTAAAGTAAGTTTTATAGCCATAACAAAAATATTAGAGTTCCCAAGATACCAATTATTCCCGATAAATGGAAATCTTAATATCTTAGTAAAGATGAAAGTATCCACAAATAGAATCCCTATAGAGTATGAAAGCTAAATATTCAGTAAGTTCATTGCTGGTTTTACAAGCTGCAGGTCTGCTTTGTGGCTGTAAAAAATCTGAGCTTCCTTACACTCCAACAAAAAATGAAGACGGCAAATACAACATTGTTTTCATTACAACAGATCAGGAAGCATATATGAAATCATACCCTCAAGGGAGTGATTATGCGGCACGTGAAAGGCTGAAAAAACTTGGGACCACATTTGAGAAGCACTATGCCTGTTCAAATGTATCCACCTCATCGCGCTCGGTAATATATACCGGCAGACATGTTACGGAAACTGGGATGATGGATAATACCAATCTGGTATTCCAACCAGATATGAATACGGATATAAAGACTATTGGTGATATGATGACCGAGGCTGGCTACTATGCTGCCTACAAGGAGAAGTATCCATCCGTGTCCGTACCAGCTTCTTGGAATGAACCACTGGACAAGGCTGGACGTCCATCTGCTCACTACCAGTATCAGAAGGGGTGGGATTTGGTTACAGGTCAGTCGCCACAGAACGAGGAACAGTGGCGTAACTTCCGTGACTATTATTTCAACTGCATACAGGATTGCGACAATCAGATGAATCGTCTGCTGGATCATATCCAGGAGTTGGGACTGATGAAGAACACTATCATCGTATTCACCTCTGATCATGGCGAGATGATGGGAGAACATAGTTTGAAGGGTAAGGGTGGAAATATCTATGAGAACAACATCCATGTGCCGCTGATTATATACCATCCCGAATATGTTGGTGGAAGAAGTTGCAAGAGTATTACTTCGCATCTCGACCTGGCTTTCCCTAAAGGAAACAATGAGAATCTGGTGCTCAGATATAACGAAATACTGAACACACTTATCCAAAAGGAGATTGGAATTGATAACGGCAGTGAAACTGAAAAATTCGTTGGAGGTATATTGAAATATGGCAAATGATTACCGCCATTATGCAATAGTTGTAAAACCTGAAGCATCACAATGCAATCTAAGATGTGATTATTGCTATTACCTGCACAAAGGATGGCTCCACAGAGTGGCATTATGAGTGACGATGTACTTGAAGAGTATATCAGACAAGTGATATCAATCCACGGCTCAAAGGCAGAAATTGAATTTGCCTGGCACGGAGGGGAACCCACACTGGCTGGAATTCCATTTTACCGTAAAGCAATGGAGCTCCAGTTGAAATATGGGAATGGGCGGAGAATCTTGAACACACTCCAGACAAATGGAACACTGTTAAATGATGAATGGTGCAGATTCTTTCAGGAGAACAACTTTAGAATTGGCATAAGCATAGACGGGCCGGAGCATCTGCATAATGCATACAGAAAAGACACAGCAGAAAACGGAACGTTCTCTAAGGTTATGAATGGCATCGGTCTGCTGCAGAAGCACAACGTTGAATACAACACTCTAACAACCGTAAATGCCATTAATGCTCAATGAGAAGCTTACCTTATATGGTGTGGAAAAAAACAATTACCTTTGCAAAGGGTACAAAATTTTTTTCAGGAAACTCAAGTCAATATTTAACAGCTTCCGGCAGATGTAATTCTTCCGGACAAGTATATTGATTATCTTTGCAATAAGAGTCAAGAGAATAAAATGGAAAACATGCTTGAAATATTCCTCCTTGCAGTGGGTGCCAGTTTTGTGCAAAGGACCACAGGGTTCGGGTTTGGCATATTCATTATGACACTCCTCCCCTTCCTTATGCCGTCATACGGTGAGGCTACTGCATTGTCGGGATTATTGGCATTTGTAACATCTGTAATTGGGGCGTGGAAATACAGGAAATTCATTACCTGGAAAAGGCTTATTCCAATCCTCTCTGTCTTCATTGTTACGTCAACTGCAGCAATTTGTATGCTTAAAACTATGCAAGACAATACAATAAGGCAGATTTTGGGTGTTATTCTTATTTGCGTGAGCATATATTTTGCATTCCTCAGCAAAAGAATAAGGTTCAAGACAACTCTTCCTTACCAGATTGGAGCAGGCTCAGTAAGTGGTCTTATGGGCGGTTTCTTTGGAATGCACGGCCCGCCGGCAGTACTCTATTTCATAAATTCCGAGCCCGACAAAATGCACTATATGGGGATGACCCAAATCTATTTTACAATAACCAACCTCCTTATGACCTTTGTAAGGGCAGGGAACGGTTTTGTAACTTTGAGCGTTTGGAAATGCTTTGCAATATGTCTTGGTTCTGTAGCAATAGGTTCGGCCATAGGAGCCTGGGCATTCAGCCGCATCCCTGGAAAAACCTTCCCATACGTAGTTTACGGCTACATAGGAATTAGCGGAGCAATAATACTTATATCCACACTTTAATTTTTCTTCCCGACAGATAAAAAATTCAAATACTTATGAAAAACATAAAACTAATAATCACAGCAATCTGCCTTGCAGCAATGGTTTCCTGCACCCCGCAGAGAGATGAAAATTCAGACAATATGAAAGCACAGAATGAAGTTATTGAAACAATAATGGCCCGCAGGAGCATCCGCAAATACAAACCTGAGGCTGTAAAGAGAGAGACAATGGACATTATCCTTGAGTGCGGAATAAACGCCCCTAACGGTATGAACAGGCAATCTTGGGAGGTTAGAGTAATGGATGACCCGCAAACAATTGCAAAACTGAAAGAGTATATGGTAGCAGGCAATCCAAATGTAAAACCCGAGATGGTTGAAGGTTGTTTCAGAAATGCCCCTACCCTTGTATTTGTGGCAAATGACAAAGCATACGATTTTTCTGCCATAGATTGTGGACTTCTTTCAGAGAATGTTATGTTGTCTGCCTGGTCTTTGGGTGTAGGTTCAGTATGCCTTGGAAGCCCAATCCGTTTTATCAACAATTCACCACAGGCACTTGAGATGTTAGGATTCAGTGAGGGTTACAACCCAATTATCTGCATTGGACTTGGTTATGCATATGAGGCACCTGATGCCAAACCAAGAGATATAAACAAAATCAAATATATAGGACTATAGGCAATGAAAAAACTGTTACTATTGGTGTTGGCAGCTTTTGTGCTGCAACTTAATGCCCAAGACCTTACCCATTACAAAAAAGTTGTAAAAGAGTTAAGTTCCGCAAAATACCAGGGACGTGGATACGCTTGTGACGGAGCCAACAAAGCCGGCAAATACCTTGCAAAAGAGTTTGAAAAAGGGGGAGCCGATGAAGTAATCTGCCAGCCTTTCAAACTTGACATAAACACCTTCCCAGGCAAAATGGAAATGTCTGTTGATGGTGTTAAAATGGTTCCTGGAGTAGACTTTACAGTACGTGAGTTCAACCCGTCAATCAAAGGGGAGTTTGGTATCTACTATATAGATACTTTAAACTATGATGCACAGAAGATCTTTGCAGACCTTGCACTTCCAGAGAATCAGGGGGTATTTGTAGTTTGTGATTTTATGTTCACCTACAAACACTCAAAAGACTTCAAGAAAATGCAGAGTAAAGAGGAATGTGGCGCAGTTGCAGGATTCCTTTACACTTGGGATGCTCCACTTAAATTCTACAAAGCATACGGAGAGAAAGTGAGAGAAAAACCTATTATGTGGGTTAAACCGGATTTTCCTAAGGATGCCAAAAGGGTAAAAGTTGATATGGAGAATGAGTTCCTTAAAGATTACGAGTGTTTCAATGTAATTGCTAAGGTTGAGGGTAAAAGCCACGACAGTTGCTATGTATTTACTGCCCACTATGACCACCTTGGAAAATTGGGCAAAAAAACTTTCTACCCTGGATCTCACGATAATGCATCAGGTACTGCTGCAATTGTAACACTTTCAGCCTACTATGCAAAGAACAAACCTGAGTATGATATGTATTTCATTGCATTCTCAGGTGAAGATGCAAATTTGAGAGGTTCTGAGTGGTATGCAGAGCATCCTCTTGCTCCACTTTCACAGATTAAATATCTGTTCAACCTTGATATGATTGGAGACAACAACCCAATGCAATACTGCGAGGTAAGTGATCCGGGAATGAGAGGCTTTAAGTTGTTTGAGAAAATAAATGCAGAGACGGGATATTTCAAAGGATTGGACAAAGGTGAGCTTGCTGCAAACAGCGACCACTACCCGTTTGCAAAAAGAGGTGTTCCTTGTATCTTCCTTGAGAACAAAGAGGGTGATGCTTTCATCTACTACCATACTGTTTATGACACTTGGGAGAATGCAATATTTACAAGCTATGAACCAGTATTCAAACTTGTAAAAGAGTTTATTGAGCAATACTAATTCTATCAAAACACAATATCATCAATTATGAATAGTTATAGCATAAAAACTGGTACTGCAGCAGATATAGCAGCAATTGCACAATTTCA
>JAZSEZ010000024.1:0-8388 GCA_045531975.1 Candidatus Egerieisoma sp.
GTTTAAATAATCAGTTTCCATAATACTAAGGTTTTGTGTGGGACTCTTTCAAGTCTGCACACTAACCTTTGCATCCCCCTCAATCGTCCCACTGGTTATTACTTATTTGTATCGGTTGCAAGATGCAAAAAATTCCCGAAAAACTTTTTCGAAAAAAGAAAAAGTTTGTTAAGATTTTCTGATTTAAGGATTAGATGGAGAAGTTATTCCCATTGCTGAAAACTATAATTTCTCCTAAATTGCTTAATAAAACTCCTAAACAAATTAGGAGTTTTATTAAATTTCCTTATCTTTGCCGTACATACAATAATATCAAGCCGCATGAAACAGAAGCTTACAGTGAAGGAAGAAGAATTGATGATGCTTTTTTGGGAGCATGGTCAAATGTGTATAAGGGATTTAGTAAATTTTATTCCTGAACCTAAACCACATTATAATACTGTGGCAACACTTGTGAAATTTTTAGAAGAGAAGGGATTTCTGGTTAGAAAACCCGTTGCAAATACTTTTCTGTATTCTCCAATAATCTCTGAAAAAAGATATAGAGGAGAGACTGTCAGCAGTGTTGTGAGACAGTATTATAATAATTCGTATACAAGTCTTATTTCACAGTTTGTGGAAGAGGAGAAAATGAATCTTGAAGAACTGAAAGCTCTTATTAAGCAGATTGAAAACAGAAATAAATGATAGATTATCTTATTTATATTTTCAAAAGAACTGTATACTTGTCTGTCTTTTATGTTTTCTTTATGCTTGTCATGAGGAAAACCACCTTCTTTAGATTTAACCGTATCGTCTTCATTTTCTCTACAGCATTGTGTTTTGCTTTGCCTATGTTAAATCTCTCTCTACCTAAAATAGCTGTAGTGCATTTGCCAATGGAGGCAATCTCGGCTCCATCAGTGGAAAGTGCTTGGGATTCGGATGCGGAAAAGGGACAGAATATCTGGCTGATAACCGTAAGTGCTGTATATCTTATGGGGGCGATAACTGTAATGGGAGGGTTAACTTTTTCGTTCATACGTATGCTACTGCATATGGATAATGTTCCAACTCACATTATTGATGGTAAAAAAATAAAGCTCTCGGATATAGATATGCCATCCTTCAGTTGGGGTAATATAATTATGATTAGCCGTAAAGACTTTGAGGAGAACCGGGCTATACTTATTCATGAAATGATGCATGTCAGAAGTCTGCATTCTATTGATTTAATGATATATGCTGTAATTATGACAATCCATTGGTTCAATCCGTTGGTGTGGATTATACGTACTGAACTTAAGATTCTCCATGAGTATGAAGCAGATAACCTTACAATCAATGCGGGTGTTGATTCTTCCCAGTATCAACTGTTACTTATAAAAAAGGCTGTAGGTGAAAAACGTTTCCAAATAGCCAATGGTTTCAATCATTCTAAGCTAAGAAATCGCATAGATATGATGCACCGGGATAGGACAAACAACTGGATGCGCTGTGTATATATTCTCTGTATTCCTATACTTATGGTGGCTATCTGCTGTTGTAGTAAGAATTCATTGATAGACAAGAATATCAGATATGAAGGTGTGGGTATTACTATTACATCAAAATCTACGAGTATATCCCTTGTAAATTTTACATCATCTGAAATAATGGGTTCACTTGAGAGAATTGGAGGTCCGGTTTCAGACATAGTTGTTGAAATAAAGTTCTCTTCAAATACGGCGGAAGGGTTAAAACATGCTCTTAAAGAGGAACTTCGAAATTTATCACTGCTTAAACTGACATATTCTTCTCATAGTAAAGATGACATTCCTTTAAGTCTGATACATCAGAAGCCTTTATTTGATGGTGGGGATGTTAATAAGTTTTACAAATGGGTTATCAATAACTTAAACTACCCAACCAAATGTAAAGATGAAAGGATACAAGGGAGAGTGACTCTGCAGTATACTGTAAATGAAGTTGGTAAAGTGTGCGATATAAAGGTATTAAAAGGAGTGCACAAAGATCTGGATGCAGAAGCAATGCGTGTGGTAAATGCATCGCCACTTTGGACTCCAGGACGTACAGAAGATGGTAAGGCTATTCCTGTCACATTTACTTTTCCCATAGTTTTTATGCTTAGAAAATAATAATACCAATTTCAATATGAAGACATTATTCAGAATAATCTTTTTGTTGGGCATAATAAGCCTGAACTCTTGTAGAAACGAAGGTTGTAAGATAACAGGAAATGTTAATGGACTGGAAGGAGAAGGTTGGATATTGCTCAAAGATATTTGGAACGATTTTAACGTTTTAGATTCTGTAAGGTATGAAAATGGACAGTTTAGATTTGAATTGGATAACGTTGTTTCTGAGACTTTTGTCAGTTTATACTTTAAACCTGAGACACAAAAGAAAGGATTTGAAATAAGACGATTCATTCTTGAACCTGGAGATCTGATTGTTGAAGGTGATTTGAAATCTGACCGATGGTCTGGCGTGACAGGTAGCTCTATGAATGAGATTATGAGAAATCGGAAACAAACAGTATTGGAGTTATATCAGAATTACCCAAGACCTGAAGCTGCTAAAAAAGCAAACTCGTTATTGCAGAAGATTTTCTCAGGAGATTTGACTGATGCAGGCAGATTGGCATTAATTGACGATCAAAGAATGGCTTACCCAGCTATATTACTTCTTGAAGAGATTGAGAAGTTATCGGAGAAATACAAATCACTCAAATTAGCCACAGAGATAAAAACACAATTGGAAAGTAGAGCAAAAACAGAGCCGCAGGTAGAAGGCTATGACATAGTTCCTTACTATATTGATTTTACCCAGAACGACCTTAACGGAAAACCATTGAGCCTTAAATCGGTTGTAGAAGATCCTGCAAACAGATATGTGCTGGTAGACTTCTGGGCAAGTTGGTGTAGCCCTTGCCGCGACGAACTTCCCAATCATGTAAAAGCTTATCAGAAATTTCATGATAAAGGACTGCAAATTCTTGGGGTATCTTGCGATTATGACATCAAGAAATGCCAGGATTACATTAATGAGAATGGTTTAAATTGGCTACACGTCTGTGAAGGAAAGGGACATAAGATTGAGCCGTGGACTTTATATGGACTTTTCGGTATTCCCGACAATATCCTCATAGACTGCGAGACTGGAATTATCATTCGTCGTAATTTAAGAGGAGAATCTCTCCTGAATGAACTTTCGGAATTAATGAAATAAATATCCGCTATATGTTTAAGATAAAAAGTATCGCATTGTTAATATCATTATTATATATATCCTCATTTGATATTAATGCTCAAAAGATTACGAGGCTGGATGCATCGTTCCAAGATTACAAGGAGTTGCTGAATGCAAAAGGATATGAAGCCTTTCCATTTGATATTTCATGTTTGAAAGATAGCACATATACCTTGACTTTTGAAATGAAGGAATACGTAGGAGGCCAGGACTCTGAAATATCTTCTAAAAAATACAGAAGTATGAAGAATCGGATAATGGTAACCGATTTTATGTGGCGTCAACTCAGCACTGAAGAATTAGAGAATATAAAACGTAATTCATATGATTATGAAAATGGCATATATTCTTGTAGTGAGAAAATTATAATAGGATTTACCCCCAGTGATGTGGACACAGTAAGATATGCAAGAGTTTCAGTAGAACATATGGGGTCATTCGCTGTAGATATGAAGTTAAAGCCTATAGAGAATCCTTTGTATGAAAAGCCCTTGTACAAATATGTGACTCGACCATTCAAACCAAGTAAGTTTGAAGAAGGAGAATTTATTCCTTTAGTTCTTTACTGCTCATTTTGGTTTGATGCCAAGCATAATGTCATCAGATGTTGTGGAGAAAAGGAGATAGATCCATTAATGACTTCGGAAATTTTGAAATACTCTCCTCATTATTATGTTATTGGTGTCCGAATAAACTAAAAAGTTTGTTAAGATTATCTGATTTTGGAAATAGATGGTGGAGCTATTCCCAAGACGGTGGCGTATATGATGTAAGCTACAAGTGCGTGTGAGAGAGGTAAGATGTGCCACTGTCTTGGGAAAAAGTCAATGGGGAGCTAATAGAAACTTTACTTCCCTTTAATAGTGTTCCCAATATTTTACAGATTGGTTTGATAAGCAGGAAATTTATTGTAACTTTAAGCAATGGCACTTCTATAAAGCATTTGATATTTATGAGTGTAATACATAGAAAATATATAGCATTGCTGTTTTGTGCTTTGGCAATCTGCACTCTTTACTCGTGTATATATGACTACACTCCAGCGGATGCCAGCCTGCAAGGGTTGGATGAACCGTTATTGGTGGTTGATGGTGATATTCTTGTGGGAGATTTTACTAAAGTAAAGTTAAGTTATACAGAGTCTATATTGGAAGATGTGGAGGAAATGCCACTTGGGTGCACTGTTATGGTGGAGGCAGAGAGTGGTGAAACGGTGGGTGCATTTGCGGTTGAGGATGAACCTGGAGTTTACCTGGCTGATACCCGTGAGTTGGATATGGATGGCAAATACAGGCTTTGCATTTCTGTGCCCGAGAGGGGAGAATATGTTTCCGAGTTCAAACCTGTAATGATTTCCCCGCCTATAGATGAAATTACCTGGTCCATTGCTCCCGACAGCACATACGCAAATGTTGAGGTTACAACACATAATGACCTGGAGGGTAAATTGTACTGCAAATGGAACTTTACGGAGAATTGGGAGAGCAATTCTGTGTTTGTGCCATTTCTGGAATATATCCCAAGCAGCAATAATATCCGAGACTTGACCCAGCAGGAGCAATATGAGCGAAGATATTGTTTCAGTGAGGCTGTATCCAATGATGTCTGTGTTGCCAATACCGAGAGATTGAGTGAGAATCTTATATCCAAATATGTCCTCAAGCAGATATCAAATACAGATACAAGGGTAAATGGGCTGTATGCTATAACACTAACCCAGAAAGCTTTGGATAAGGAGGCGTACCAGTATTGGGAGACCTTAAAGAAGAATATGGGAGAAACAGGTGGCCTGTTTTCTGCACAACCTTCTGAATACAGAGGCAATATAAGATCCCTGACAAATGCTGATGAGATAGTGCTTGGATACACAAGTGTATCAACAACCCATACTGTAAGGCAATTTATAGATTGGAAATCAGAACAACTATTCAAGACTGATTGTGACTACATCATACTGGATGGAGATATCCTGTTGTACCATTACTACAGTTTGGGATACAGACCAGTGTTCAGAGTAGAAGATGAGGGCATGTTCTGGAGCCAACTCAAGTGTGTGGATTGCCGCAGCTATTCCAACAGTACAAAACCGGATTTCTGGCCGAGATAATAAGTAAGAATTTAAATTGAATGGGGTATGAAGATTAGCAGATTTATCATATTGTGCATAATGTTTTTGGGGCTTGCGGGTGTAACCTGTGCCCAGGATTTCAATATTCCTGTTTTTAGGGGAGAACTTGCAGAAAAATACACTTATCCTATAGAGGGGACTGTGTATGCATATTCAGATGAGTTCCAGGAAGGGACTCTTGAGTTTAACGGCAAGGTGTACACAGGGCTGATGATGAATCTGAATGCCCATAGGGATGAGCTGCAGGTGGCAATTGGTACTACCGGTGAGAAGATGGTGCCCAGGAGGGCTCTGGTTGGGGATTTTACCATCGGGAAGAGAAATTATACCTCCTTGTATGGGGAACGGGCAATTAAAGGGTTGCCGCAGGGGTTCTATCAGGTGCTGCACAGGGGAAATGATATGCTGGTAAAGAAATTTTATAAGAAAACTTCCGATAAAACAGAGTCAATCACCAATCTTACAGTAAAGGTATTTACCACAAAATACAAATATTATCTGGTAAAGGATGGTAAGGTTTACACCGTAAAGGATGCGAAAGGGCTGGCAAAATTTTACAAAGAGGAGAAAGAGCGCATTAAGGGCTATCTGAACGGCACCAGGGGCAAAAGGGTGGAGAAAGATTATCTGTTACAAGGAGTTATGGAGCTTATGGAGGAATAGAATATGAGAAAGAGCGCACTTACCTTACTTATACTGTTTCTTGCAGCATCTTCACTGTTTGCCCAAAATGCCTTTATCCACAGGAATATAGGCTTGGATTCCCTAATGGGTATAATGCAGCGCACAAGCAAGGAGAAGATATATTATACCTCAGATGCCACATCTAAAAACCTCACCTTTACAATAAATACTATGAGCCCTACCTTGCTTGAGGATATAAAGGGGGAGTTGCAGGAGAAGGGGTTTATCATTTCCAAAACCGAGGGGTACACTTTTATCCTTAAGAGTGTTGCCATAAGGGAGGCATTGCCCGAGAACTGGTACGCAGAAGAGAACCCTGCAAAACAACAACAGGAGCAGAATCCGGTTTATGCAGAGCTGCTTGGCTCTGACCAGCAACTTGCAATGCTCCAGAACAAGGTATACCAGATAGGTGACAAGAACAACAGAAGAACTTCCAGCAAGGCCTACCTGAGCGGCTATGTAAGGGATTCCAGAACAGGAGAACCTGTGATAGGGGTAAATATTTTCAACAGTGCATCCCAAACATACGCACAATCAGATGCGGCAGGTCTTTACAAAATTCTCCTCCCTGTGGGTGAAACTTCCCTTGATGTAAGCGGATACTCATTGGAGGATATGAAGGTACATCTGCAGGTGTACAACGACGGCACACTGGATATAATTGTTAAGGAGAAGGTTTATGCCCTTACAGGTGTAATAGTTTCTGCAGAGAGTGCCAGCAAGGTGCGCAACAATGAGATAGGTATAGAGAAAGTAAGGATAGACCGTATGAAGAAGGTACCTGTGGTGTTTGGAGAGGCCGATGTGGTAAAAATTATCCTAACCCTCCCAGGTGTGAAATCTGTTGGAGAAGCAGGCGGCGGATTTAATGTACGCGGCGGTGCCACAGACCAGAACCTGGTGCTGTTCAACGGAGGTACAGTTTACAACCCCTCCCACCTGTTTGGAATGTTCTCCGGCTTTAACCCGGATCTTGTAAGTGACATAGAGCTGTACAAAAGTTCAATACCGGTAGAATTTGGCGGCCGTATCTCCTCAGTGCTGGATGTAAACAGCAGGGAGGGCAACAACAAGAACATCACCGGTTCCTTGGGACTTGGCCTCCTTAGTGCCAGAGGCCACATAGAGGGCCCAATTACCTCCAAAACCACCTTCATTGCAGGAGTTAGGGGAACCTACTCAGACTGGTTGTTAGGTCTTCTTCCCGACAATAGTGAATATAACAATGGAGCAGCCTCATTCTACGATATAACTGCCGGAGTAACCCACAGGTTCAACGAGAAAAGCTCCATCCACCTGAACGGATACTACTCAGTGGATGCATTCAAGTTCAGTGCAGATACCAGTTACAGATATGAGAATGCAAACGCCTCCATAAAATGGAGATACAATTTCCACGAGAAACATAAACTGGAGCTTGCAGCGGGATATGATATGTACGGTTATGCCACCTACGACAAATTCAACCCTGTAAACTCCTACGAGATGTCATTTGACATAAAGCAGGCATACGGGAAACTTAAGTTCAAATCACTACTGAGCAGCAACCATACCCTCACTTACGGAGTGGATGCCATAAACTATGACCTCTCTCCCGGAAGCTATCTTCCATACGGTGAAGAATCACTGGTAGTACCTGATATCCTTCCTAAAGAGAGGGCACTTGAGGGGGCTGCATATCTGAGCCACAGCTGGAACATATCGGACAGGTTCTTTCTGGATTATGGTTTGAGATACTCTCTGTTCAAGAATGGTGAAAAGACTTACAGCAACCCGGAGATAAGGGTAAGTGGAAGAATGATGCTCTCTGAATCAGTCTCATTTAAAGCGGGATTCAACAGCTTGAGCCAGTATATTCATATGCTCTCCAATACCACAGCAATGTCCCCTACTGATATCTGGAAGTTGAGCGACAAGAACATAAAGCCACAGCAGGGATGGCAGGCAGCAGGCGGGTTCTATGCCAATATGTTCCAAAACAAGGTTGAAGCCTCTTTGGAGGGGTATTACAAGAAGATGGACAACTACCTTGATTACAAGAGCGGTGCTGTGCTCATTATGAACAAGAATATTGCGGAGGATGTGGTAACTACCCAGGGCGAGGCGTACGGTGTGGAACTGATGTTAAAAAAGCCTCTTGGCAAACTGAACGGCTGGCTTGCCTATACCTGGTCAAAGACCCGTTTGAGGGAGGTTGGCGACAGGGGAGATATGGCCATTAACGGAGGTAACTGGTACAATGCCTCGTATGACAAGCCTCACGATGTAAAACTGGTTGCCAACTGGAAATTTACCCAAAGGATAAGCCTCTCTGTAAACGGAGACTACTCTACCGGCAGGCC
>JAZSEZ010000052.1:0-113793 GCA_045531975.1 Candidatus Egerieisoma sp.
GAATGGAGAGCCAATTATTGGTGCGTACGTATTGGTTAAAGGTACTTCTAACGGTACTTCAACCGACGTTGATGGTAAATACCAGATTAACGTACCTTCAAATGGCACTCTAGAATTCACTTTGGTGGGTATGAAAAATGAAGTTGTTCCGGTTAATGGCAAAGCTGTTATTAACGTAACAATGCAGGAGGATTCAGAGATGTTGGATGACGTTGTGGTTATCGGTTTCGGTACTCAGAAAAAAGAGAACCTTACTGGTGCTGTAGCTTCAGTTAACATTTCTAAGGCATTGGAGAGCCGTCCTATTGCTGACGTTGGTCGTGGTCTTCAGGGTATGACTCCTGGTTTGAACGTTCGCGTTGGTTCAACTGAGGTTGGTTCTGACGCTTTAATCAGAATCCGTGGTCAGGTTGGTTCTTACAACGGTTCATCTGAGCCGCTTATCCTATTGGATAACGTTGAGATTCCTTCTATAGCTATGGTTAACCCTGATGACATTGAGTCAATCTCTGTATTGAAAGATGCTGCTTCTTCAGCTATCTATGGTGCTAAAGCTGCATTTGGTGTTATCTTGATTACTTCTAAGAAAGGAGCTAAAACTGAGTCTGTTTCCGTAAACTATTCTGGCAACTTCGCATTCCAGAATATGGCTGAGAACTATGAGATGGCAGATGTTGACGGTTTGCATTACACAGTTGAAGCTGCTGAGCGTGTTGGTACATACACTCCAACCGGTGCATTCTGGTTGATTGACCGTGCTGGTTACAACGCAGCTGTTGCTTGGAAAGAGAAATACGCAGACCTTGATCCTATGTCTCCTCTAACTTATGGACGTGACTGGTATCTTGACGGTTCAAGCCGTAAGATTGGTGTACGTACATACGATCCATACAAGTACTTGGTAAGAAAAAATGCTCCTACTCAGACTCACAACTTGTCAGTAGCAGGTAAATCAGGTAACACAAACTATAATATCAGCTTGGGTTATTTGGATCAGAGCGGTATGATGAAAACTACCAATTATGATAAATTCAGCCGTTACAATGCAAATGTTCGTTTGAGCACTAAAGTTAATGATTGGATTAACATCCACGCTGGTTTGATGTTCTCAAAAACTGAGAAAAACTGGTCATATGCTACCAACTCTACTACTGCTGATATCTGGTACTATCTATACCGTTGGGGTTCTACTTATCCACTTGTTCCACAGGATGAGTATGGCAACAACTTGATGAATGCTACATACGAGACTTCAGTTGCAAACAAAGCAAGCAAAACTAACAAATACAGCAGTGCAAATGCAGGTATCACTGTTACTCCATTGAAAGATTGGAATATTGACTTTGATTACACATATGCAAACAACGAGATTGTAAACTTGTATCCTGGTACAAGATTTACAGGTGGACACCTTTGGTATGCAGCTTCTACATATCCTGATGGTCACACTGTAAACAACGAGTGGGCACAGTACAACCAGTTGGGTTCTACTCTTACAGCAATGTATTTTGCACCATACGAGTACACTTCAGCAACTGCTACTTTGAACGGTATCTATAGAGATGCTTACACTTCTGAGCGTCAGACTTACAACCTTAAGACTACTTACGACCTAACTATCAAAGAGAACCACAAGTTCAACTTTATGTTGGGTATTCAGGCAGTTGACTACATCCAGGAGGGTAACTGGTCGAGAAAGATTGGTTTGATGGATATCAACAACCCTCAGTTCGACTTGGCTACAGGTACTCAGACTTCAGGTGGTGGACACACTTGGAACTCACAGCTTGGTTTCTTTGGTCGTATCAACTACAACTACAAAGAGAAATATCTATTAGAGGCTAACCTTCGTTACGATGGTACTTCAAAATTCCCTACCGACCTTAAATGGAGATGGTTCCCATCATTCTCTGCAGGTTGGCGTGTAACTGAGGAGCCTTGGATGGAAGGTGCAAAATCTGTTCTTTCATCTTTGAAAGTTAGAGGTTCTTGGGGTTCTATCGGTGACCAGTCAGTTTCTAACTCATTGTATATCCCTACAATGACTCTAACCAACTCTTCATGGATTCACAACGATGCTAAAGATGTATACTATACTACTCCAGCTGCTGTAGCTTCTGACATTACTTGGCAGGAGATCCAGACTCTTGGTTTCGGTATCGACGCACAGTTGTTCAACAAGATTGGTATTACTTTCGACTGGTATGAGAGAAAGACCAAAAATATGATTGTAGGTGCTGAGGGTCTTGGTATCGGTTTCGGTACTACTGCTCCTAACGGTAACTATGGTGACTTGAGCACAAGAGGTTGGGAGTTGTCATTGGATTACGGTCACGTATTTGAGAACGGTTTCAGCATCAACGTAACTGCGGGTTTGGCTGACGCTGTAACTACTATTGACAGATACGGTTCTGCAACCGGTATTTCTGGCTGGTACAACGGCAAAACTTACGGTGAGATCTGGGGTTTTGAGGTTGACAGACTATTTACTAAAGATGACTTCGTATACGATGCAGACGGTAACCTAATTAAAACTACTTCTAAAGACGGTTACGCAGTATACCAGTTCTCAGATCCTAATATGGCTACTCAGGGTTACTTGAACAGCGGTTCATTAATCTTCGGCCCTGGTGACGTTAAATTTAAAGACCTTAACGGTGATGGCGTTATCAACAAAGGTGCTAGCTCAATTGACAACCACGGTGACTTGACAGTTATCGGTAACACTACTCCTCGTTACGAGTACAACTTCCGCGTTGATTTGGCATACAAAGGATTTGACTTCTCAGCATTCTTCCAGGGCATAGGCTCAAGAGATATGTGGGGTTCATCTTCTATGACTCTACCTGGTTTCAACTCATCAGATGGTGCGATGGCTCAGTCATTTGCAGGCGACTTCTGGTATGAGACTATCGTTGATGGTAAAGTTGTTGACGCTAACTACGATGCATTCTATCCACGTGCTGCAAACTGTAGTGGTTCATCTATCTTCAACATGCAGACTTCAGACAGATATCTATTGGATATGTCATACTTGAGACTTAAGAACGTAACTTTGGGTTACTCTATCCCTGAGAAAGTTCTTAACAAAGCTCATATTAACAAACTTCGCGTATACGTTTCATTGGAGAACTTCCTAACATTCGACAACTTGAATGGTCTTCCAATTGACGTTGAGGAGGTAACTGGTTACTCTTCATTCAATACCGACAACTACAACTCAAGCAGAGCCGGTGTTGGTGCTCCAGCATTCAAGAGTGCTTCATTTGGTGTTCAGCTAACATTCTAATTTAGATAAGTGAAAATGAAAAAATTAACATATATATTATTCTCAATCGCACTTCTTGCTTTGGCAAGTTGTAACGGTTATTTGGATCGTGCGTCTAAAACACAGATGAACGATGAGAACTACTGGAGCTCTGAGACCAATATACGTCTGTTTGTAAATGGTGGTT
The DNA here is from genome assembly GCA_045531975.1 of Candidatus Egerieisoma sp. Classification (GTDB taxonomy): domain Bacteria; phylum Bacteroidota; class Bacteroidia; order Bacteroidales; family UBA932; genus Egerieousia. The sequence goes on from JAZSEZ010000052.1 coordinate 3,456, forward strand.
ACAACAACTACTTTACAGGATATAACTCGTCTTGGAGCCAGCAATGGGCTCCTGGTGTATACAGCAGCGGTGAGTTCTCTGATGAGCGTACCACTACAGGTAAACAGACTAGTACCCGTCAGGCTGTTCCAGAGGACAACTGGTACAGAAATGAAGGTACAAACTGGCTATACCAATATGCAGGTGCACCTTGGAACTTTGGTTGGGTTCGTAAGTGGAATACCCTTATGAACAGACTTGATATGATGAAAGAGAACGGCAAACTTACTGATGAGGCTTACAATCACTGGATGGGTGCTGCCCGTTTCTTCAGAGCTATGGAGTACAGCCGTCTTGTAATCTCATTTGGTGATGTTCCTTACTATGATGAGGTTGTAGGTTCTGCTGATTTGGATTCACAGTTCAAAGCAAGAGACCCTCGTACTACAGTTATGAGCAATGTTTTGGCTGACTTTGAGTTTGCAGTAGACAACTTGAGAGCTGATGACGGTGCTAACTACCTTAACAAATATGTTGCTGCAGCATTTGCTTCAAGATATATGTTGTTTGAGGGTACTTGGTACAACTACCACGCTGGTAGCGGTTCTGCAGACCTTGCTAAGAAATTCCTTCAGGCTGCTGTAAGCTTTGCTGAGATTGTAATGAACTCTGGCAAATATGCATTTGACACTGATTTCCGCTCACTATTCGGTTCTGAGAAACAGGTAGGTACTGAGGCTTTGATGTTCAGAGAGTACTCTGCAGCACTTGGCATTACCCACTGTATTGCTTCATACTCTAACTTGGACGAGAACCAGACAAGTATGGCAAACCTTTCATTGTTGAAAGCTTGGATTTGCCAGGACGGTAAACCTTACACTTCTTCAACTGTAGAGAATGTTGGCAGCTGGGATCTTAAAGATATGGCTGTTACCCGTGACCCTCGTTTTGAGGCTACTTTCTGGGATGAGCCTACTTCAGGTGGTACAGGTGTATACTGCGTTAAATTCATTGACCGTGTAGGTCCTACTTACGGTTTGGATGCAGTAAAAGCTACAGGAGAGGCAAGACCTGCTAAATATGGTTCAATGACCAACACAAACGGTTTCCCTGTAATGCGTCTTGCTGAGGTAGTTCTTAACTACGTTGAGGCAAAAGCAGAGTTGGCATACCATCACGGTGGTTCAGCTGTTACTCAAGATGATATTAATAAATCTATCAACGCAATCCGTAAACGCCCTCTTGATGCTGAGGCTATAGCTAAGGGTGTAAAACAGACTGCTCCGCTAATTTTGGCTGAGCTTCAGGATGACCCTGCTCGTACTTCTTCAGTTGAGGCTAACACTCTTGGTGGTGTTTGTCCTACTCCTCTTCTATGGGAGATCCGTAGAGAGCGCCGTATGGAGTTCTACTTAGAGCAGTATCGTGTTAACGATATCCGCCGTTGGGGTAAACTTGAGCTAATGCAGGGTGCTACCAACCCAGATATCCTTGTTGGTGGTTGGGTTGATTTCAACACTACTCAGACTCTTCAGAAATCATTCAACTTGCTTACCGCTTCTCAGTTTGGTGTACTAAAAGTACAGAAGGAGGATGGTACAGTTGTAGTATATGATGGTACAGCTGATGCTGACGGTAACATCATTTCTGATAACAGAGCTGATATGATTGGTTTCAGAATACCTAATAACATTCAGGATAGAGACCCTGTAACTCAGAGAAACTATCTTGAGCCTATCTGTACAGATATCCTTGATGAGTACACTCAGAAAGGTTATCCAATTGAACAGAACCCAGGTTGGTAATAAACCACACCTTATATAATGAAGGGGACGGCAATAGCCGCCCCCTTTTTTGTACTAGCCTATATAAAATCTACCACCCCGGATTCTGAGGAAAATTAACCCCTTTGAGTTGGTAAAGTGTAAGCTGTCCGGTAGGGATTGCATCCAAGTAGTTTTTAGGAACCTCAACCGGGCGCCCAACGCCAACTCCATAAGGGAGAATGTAGCCGTCTGATGAAATGGATAATCCGTCGGGAAGAGCATCAGGTGCTGCTGAGGCGGAGACAATGCGGGCACCAAGGAATATATCCGGTTTTACTGCAGGATTCAAGTATTCCAGTTTGCCCCATCTGCGGATATCCCACTCCCTGAAGCCATCCATAATGAGTTCGCTGCGGCGCTCCCTGCGGATTTCCCATAAAAGAGGTGATACATCTGAATCACGCAAAGGGTCATTTGGAATAGAGGCTAAAAGCATAGGGGCCACCCCTGCCCTGGCACGAAGCAGATTCACTGTTGCATCCAAATCACCCTGAGTAAGAACTCCTAGTTCTGCCGAAGCCTCTGCATAATTCAAAAGCACCTCGGCCAGCCAAAAAATTGGGGCATCTGTAGGATTATTTGGAGCCAGCACTTCTGAGGCCCCCAATCCTTCATTATTGAATTTGGTAATAATATATCCTGTGCTGGAGGTGAACCCTTTCTCGTTAGGGTTGCCTATGTATGCCAGTTCCCCCTCCACAGACTGCACAAGGCGCAAATCCCTGTTTGCGAGTGTTTGGGAAATTGTCTCATCGCCCGCATACATTGGAGACAATGAGATTGGAAGCCCGTCGGAGCACAGGAATGAATTTACTGCATCTTTTGTAAGTCCGCTCATCATTGTACTGCTGTTGGTATACCCAATTACCGAGTGGGTAAGTATACCGGAAACATACGATTTATAAAGGAGCACCTCAGGATTTTTTGAGAGGTCCAACGAACCGTAAAGCTCGTGATATACAGGGGTAAGGGAGAAACTGTTCTTCCCGATAACATTTCCTGCCGCTTCCCTTGCAACCTGCAAAAGTGCAACTGCCCGGGCATCATCCCCTGTAACATATCTGGCATATGTTCCCTCATACAAGGCTACTCTGCTCATATATGCCCACACCACCTCCTGGGAAACCATATTTGCATCTCCAAGGGCCTTGTTCCTGTCAGTGGAACGGATATTCTGTGCCGCAAACTGCAAATCTGCCATTATGCTGTCTACTACAGCGGCACGCGGGGTACGTGGGGCATATATTGCCTCAACTTCACTCTGGTCCAAATACCTGTTTATATATGGTACATCTCCAAAATGGCGTACCAGGTTGGCATACTCAAATGCCCTGAAGAAACGGGCTACCCCCAAATAGTGGTTTGCAGCCTCAGCTGTAAGCGACTCCATAGCCGGCACCCTCTCCAACAGCAGATTTGCCTTTCTAATATAGGTATAATCCCAATGGGAGTTGGAGGCAGGGGCTGTTGTAGGGAACAAATCCATTGAGCGGGCCGCCTGGTCATCGGTGAAGGTAGTGAAGTAAAAATCACCGTTTGTACCTGTCCCATAACCTGTAAAAAGGTTGTAGAATTCCCAGCAATAGGATTTTACGTTGTTCTCGCTTGTCCAGAATGTTTCATCACTGAATACCACTTTGGAGCCCCTATCCAAAAATTCCTTTGAACAGGATGTGAGCAATGACATAACTGTAAATATTGCAAGAGCTCTTGCCCCACCCCATTGTTTCCTTATTATTATATAGTATCTCTTTTTCATAGTGCCTCTTTTTTACATAGTAAGTTGTATTCCAAATGAAAGTATCCTCTCAAACGGAGCAGTTCTGCCGTAAAAGTTTGAGGTAGAAGAACCTGCAGTAATCTCAGGGTCAATAGGAATCTTTTTCTGTGAGAATTCAAACAGGTTCTCTCCACTGAAGTAGATACGGGCTTTGGTAAGGTTTACCCTGCTTATTAATCTGTCGGGAAGAGAATACCCTATTGTAACATTCTTCAACCTTAAATATGAGAGGTTAAGAAGGTATTTTGTTTGTGGGTAGAAGTTGTTTCCGCTGTTTGCCGCCGCGTTTGCCATATACCTTATACCGCTGATTGCTGTTGAGCCGTTGCCGGTGTATGGAAGCGGATATTTGGCATTAGGGTTCTCAGGACTCCAGAAATCCATCTGGTGCTGATACATAACATCTGCACCCCTGTAGTAAGGGATTGCTTCATTGCCTGTTGCCCATAGCTGCCTGCGTCCTATACCCTGAAAGTAGATATCTGCATCAACCCCCTTCCAGCTGCCGCCAATTCTGAAGCTGTACTGGTAACGTGGAGTTGTGTTTCCAATTACTTTAAGATCTCCGTGGTCCTGTAGTGTAGAAGCCCCTGCAGAAATTACATTGTCACCGTTAAGGTCTTTATATTTTATGTCACCAGGGCCAAATACAAAGTTGCCGGTCTGCAACCCAACCTGGCTTGGTGATGCTGCCACATCCTCTGCCGATGTAAAGTAACGGTCTGTTTCAAAGCCCCAAATCTCACCTATGGTTTTTCCTTTATAATTTGAGGTAAGCAAATTGCCGGAATTGGCGTTCCACTGGGTAATAACACTCTTGTAATCACTCACATTTACATTGGCATAAATGCTCAAACCATTTGAGAAAGTGTGGCTTCCATCTATTGTAATTTCCCAGCCCCTGGTTCTCAAGCGTCCGTCATTTACCATTGCGGCTGCAGTACCAAAACTCTCAGGTAGGGTCTCGCCCACACTCAACATATTGCGGTTCTCACGCTGGAACCAGTCAAATGTAATTCCGTAACGGTTATTGAAGAACCTGATATCTGCACCAATATCCAATGTGGCAATGTCTTCCCAGAAAAGATTTGAGGAGACATTTGCAGGGAGCCCGGTGTAAAGCACCTTAACTCCATCTACCAACCAGTTGGCATATGCTGTGGACATTGTTGGAATGAAACGGTCTGCCCCCACATTCTGGTTCCCGATAAGTCCGTATGAACCCCTTATCTTCATATCAGAAACCACTCTCTTTACAGGTGCAAAGAAAGGTTCTTCTGAGATGCGGTAACCTACAGAGAATGAAGGGAAGAATGCCCATCGGGAGTGAGATGGGAAATTTGATGAACCGTCATACCTGCCGTTGAGCTCTGCAAGATATTTGTTCTTGTAGTTGTAGTTTACTCGCCCGAACCACCCTACAACGGCCCAATCACTGGCATCTCCACTTACTGTAGCTGTACCTGTAGCAAGTGGTAGCTGCCCCATCTGATTATCCATAAGTCCCATTTTCTTTGAGAACTGCTCTGTGTACTCTCCTTTCTCCACATTCAGGCCGGCTGTAACTTTTACAGTATGGTCTCCAAATGCCTGCTCGTATGTGGCGTATGTATTTGAGGTTATCTGGGTTGTTTTGGATGAGGTAAAATCTGTCTCATCTGCAGAACTGCCCGGAAGTTTTGTGTTGTAGTTCAAACCTCCGCCCCAGAAATCCCACATTGCAACATATCCTCCTGTCTTGTGGATATTCTTGTGTTTTGTGGAGTATGCAAACTCGCTCCTGAGCTGTACAAGATCTCCTATATAAAATGTGGCCGCTACCTGTGCGTTCTGATATGTCTCGCGGCTGGTATTGTAGGAGGCATTGTGCAAATACCCTGGAATATGTCTGAAATAGGCAGATGTGCCATTCTCATCTGTATAAGTACCATATGGGAAATAGGTTCCCCAACGCCACATATAGTAGAATGGGTCCTGATACTGGTATGGCGAATCATAATCAAACTGCCTCATATTTAGCCTTGCATCCAAATCTACCCATCTGGCAGGTTTGGCATTTACACTTAATGACAGGTTGTATTTGTTAAGGATATCCGGTTTTATCTTAAGGATACCCTCCTGATACTGATAACCGCCACTAAGTACAAAACTTATCTTCTCACTGCCACCGGTAACCTGCAGATTATGGCTCTGCTGCGGGGTCCATTTCTGGTACATCTCCTTTACCGGATCCCACAACCTGTAGAAATAGGTAACACCATCAAGGATTTCAAAATCCTCCCCCATTATCATTTCATTTCCCTTTCGGTTATGGGAGTAATTTGCAATCCAGTTGGTAATACCGGTCATAAGTGGCTGGGCCTTCATTCCAAACATATCAAAAGCCTGTTTGCCACGGGCCATTGCAGCATCCATTGCAGCAATCTCTGCCACCGCATCTTTTGGGAACTGCGGCAATACAGTTGGGGTACCCCAAGAGAAGTTGTTTGAATAGCTGGCTGTAAACCTGGTTCCCATTTTACCGCTCTTGGTTTTTATAAGAATTACACCAAAAGCTGCCCTTGCACCATAAATGGAGGTTGAGGCCGCATCTTTTAGGACCGATATACTCTCAATATCATCTGAATTTACAAGTGAAATGTCACTTATCACCACATTGTCCACTAGAATAAGGGGCGAACCGCCATCAGTTGCATTAAGGGAACCCATTCCCCTTATGTTTATTGCAGGAGACTGGTCAATTGCACCATTTGAAAAGGTGATTGTAAGTCCTGGAACGGCTCCCTGCAATCCTTTTGCCGGATCTGTAAAAGGCTTGCTCTCCATAGTACGCCCTACATTTACGGTAGCCACCGCACCTGTAAGGTTCTCCTTCTTTTGGGAACCGAATCCCACAACCACAAGCTCCTCAAGCAACAGATTGTCATCTCTGAGGACAACATCTATCACCCCTTTCCCATTTATGGGAACCTCTTTCTTCTCCATTCCAATTAGGGTAAACTCAAGTATGCCATTTGCAGGGGCATTTATAGAATAAAAACCGTCTACATCTGTAATAGCCACATTTGTACCCTCTCCCTTTACCATAACTGAAACCCCAATAAGCGGTTCCCCATTGGCATCCGTAACCTTACCCTGCACATCAATGTTCTGCTGAACCTCTGTAGTGGCAGCATAGGAGCCCAATGCTGCTGGCACAGGATTGCCGGAGAACCCTGTCACTGGCACTCCCGCCATAATGACCAGCAATATCACAACAATCCCTGCCGCCCTAAAACCTGCAGCCCCACCGCCCTTGGGTGGAGCCGTTTTGTAACCGTTTGAATAACACATAGGTTGAATTTTTAATTGTATGTGGCTACTAACAAAATTTCAGCTGTTTTGGTTTATAATTACTACATTTGCATCCAACCTATAAAACCCTGCAGGATGTTACCCCTTAAAAGCAAGATTTTACTTTTTCCTTACTGGATAGCACTAAAAATCAGACATTTCCTTTATGATAAAGGGATAAAGAAAAGTGTATCGTATCCTGTACCGGTAATATGCGTAGGTAACATTACAGTTGGCGGAACCGGCAAAACTCCCCATACAGAGATGATAATAAGGATGATGCAGGAAAAATACCGCATTGCCGTACTCTCAAGGGGATACAAAAGGAAAACAAAAGGGTTCAGAATAGCCTCAGACAAAGATACATTTGCAGAAATTGGGGATGAGCCAATGCAGATAAAGCACAAATTTCCACACATTACCGTTGCAGTTTGTGCCGACAGACGTGAAGGGATAGAGAAACTGCTGGCCTTGCCGGAGGCTGAACGCCCACAGCTCATTATCCTGGATGACGCATTCCAGCACCGCAGGGTAAAGCCATCCCACTCAATTGTACTTATAAACTGGCATAACCCTATCTTCACCGACAATCTTCTCCCTCTTGGCAGGCTGAGAGACCTTCCGGAGCAGATTAGGCGTGCAGACTCTGTAATTGTAACCAAATCACCCCGTTTTGGAGAACACGACGGCATAATAGATCCGCAGATGGCAGCAGAGCAGATAGCCCCTATTGAAAAGGAGTGGCGCCAGAAACTTGGATTGAGGGATGAGCAGAAAATCTGCTTCTCATACATCAGTTATGGAAACCCCGTTGGAGTAGAACCGGCAGTTGCAGACAGCCGCTATATCTACTCGGGCAGCGCAATCTTCTTTACGGGAATAGCCAACGACACCGAGTTCCGCAACCACGTATGCGGCTCGTACAAGATTTTGAACTCCATAAAATACCCCGACCACTACAACTTCACAAAATCCAACATAAAGGATTTGAACAACTGGGCAGCAATGTACCCAACCTCAGTTGTACTTACCACAGAAAAAGACAGCAAACGCCTTATGGGAAACCCATATTTGAGTGAAGACCTTAAAAAAAGACTCTTCTTCATCCCGATAGAGGTTAAAATTCTCCCCACCTGCAAGCAACATAATCCAGCAACTCCACAACCTTTGCAGGATCATTCTCTGTAACAAGCTTAAGACGGGTATCTTTAAAGTCAGGAAGACATTTGAAATAATTGCTAAGGTGGCGGCGCATCTCCAGAACCCCCACGCGGTCTCCCTTTACCGATATTGATTTTGCAAAATGTTTCTTGGCCAACTCCACCTTTTCAATTACAGTCAGTGGCGGCATCTCTTCCCCGTGCTGCAGGTAATGTTTTACCTCTTTAAAAATCCACGGGCGGCCGTATGTGGCCCTACCTATCATAATGCCATCCACACCGTACCTCTCAAATGCAGCAGCCGCTCCAGGGCCATCAGTAATATCTCCATTACCTATAATAGGTATATGCATCCTTGGGTTCTCTTTTATCTTCCCTATGAGGGTCCAGTCTGCCTCCCCCTTGTACATCTGGCATCTGGTTCTGCCGTGAACGGTAAGGGCTGCTATTCCCACATCCTGCAACCGCTCAGCCAGCTCTACAATTATTTTTGAATCCTCATCCCATCCAAGGCGGGTCTTTACTGTAACCGGCAGTTTTACCGCCTCCACTACAGATTTGGTTATCTCCACCATTTTGTCGGGAAAACGCATCATTCCACTTCCTGCACCCCTTCCTGCAATCTTGCTCACAGGGCACCCGAAGTTGATATCTATAATATCCGGACCGGCACCCCCTGCAATGCGGGCTGCATCTTCTGCCATGCGGGCCGCCTCCACCATTGCCTCTGGGATATGGCCATAGATTTGGATACCTATGGGTTTTTCATAGTCAAATGTTACAAGTTTGGCCAAAGATTTTTTTGCATCTCTTATAAGTCCGTCTGATGAGACAAACTCTGTATACATCATATCTGCACCAAATTCCTTGCATATATATCTGAACGATGCATCGGTAACATCCTCCATTGGGGCCAAAAAGAGTGGCTTCTCACCCAAATCCAAATCTCCAATTTTCATAGTTTTGCCTAAAATTTGCTGCAAAAGTACTTAAAAAAAATGTAACTCGGTCACCGAGTACAGGTACACCCGGTGACCGGGTTACATACCAACAACTAAAAAATCAGTAATTTTGTTACATAAACAAGAAATATACAGCTATGATGGAACCTAAAAAATTCAAAAGGATAGGAATACTTACCTCCGGCGGTGATGCCCCTGGAATGAATGCTGCCATAAGGGCGGTGGTAAGAACTTGTATATATAAAGGTGTAGAACCTGTTGGAATTATGAGGGGGTACCAGGGAATTCTGGATAAAAGGTTCTTTGGAATGCAATCCCATTCCGTTTCCAAGATAATTGACAGGGGTGGCACTATGCTCAAATCAAGCAGGTGTCCGCAATTTATGGAGGCGCAGGTACGGGCCCTGGCAATTGAAAACCTTAAGGAGGCGGGAATAGACGCACTGGTTGTTATTGGCGGAGACGGTTCTTTCAGAGGGGCAAATGCACTATATGAGGAGTATGACTTTCCTGTAGTGGGTGTTCCGGGAACAATAGACAATGATATTTACGGTACTGATTTTACCATAGGTTTTGATACAGCAATAAATACAGCCGTACAAGCTATAGATAAGATAAGGGATACTGCAGACTCCCACAATCTTCTCTTTTTTGTGGAGGTTATGGGGCGTGATGCCGGTTTTATTGGACTTTATACCGGAATTGCAACCGGTGCAGAACAGTGCCTGATTCCGGAATACCATACAGATGTTGAGAAATTGTGCCAGTACCTTACCAATGAGAGGAGAAAAAACAAGACCAGCGGTATAATTGTGGTGGCGGAGGGTGATGATGCTGGGAGCGCCCACGAGGTTGCAGCCAAGGTTAAAGAGAAATTGCCGCATTATGATACCCGTGTTACAACTTTAGGGCATATTCAAAGGGGCGGTTCCCCTACCTGTAACGACAGGGTTCTGGCAAGCGTGCTTGGAAACGGCGCTGTAGAGGCTCTGCTGAAGGGTTGGAGCGGTGTAATGATAGGCCAGGTAAATGGAGATATAACCTATACTCCGTTCAACCAGGCCTGTACAAAACACAACCTTATCAATAAAAATTTATATGAAATTGCTCATATTTTGGCACTTTAAAAATTTTTACTACCTTTGCACCCCCTTATATAGGGGAAAATCGCAACAAAATATAGTATTAACTTAAAAATCAACACAGTGGACTATCAGAGCTACAAGACAGTTTCGGCTAATGCACAGACTGCAACCAAAGAGTGGTTGGTGATTGACGCAACTGATCTAGTATTAGGAAGACTTGCCAGCAGAATAGCATTGGTGCTAAGAGGCAAGCACAAGGCCAACTATACCCCACACGTGGATTGTGGTGATAACGTAATCGTTATCAACGCGGAGAAAATCCGCCTTACAGGTAAAAAGTTGACCGACAAGGTGTATGTTAGACATACAGGGTATCCCGGCGGACAGCGTTTTGCAAACCCTAAGGAGTTGCTAGTACGCAAACCAACCGCAGTACTTGAGGAGGCAGTAAGAGGTATGCTTCCTAAAAACAAACTTGGCGCGGACTTGTTCCGTAACCTACACGTATATGCAGGTTCAGAGCACCCTCACCAGGCACAACAACCTAAAACAGTTACTTTTAACGAAATTTAAACACAGAGCATGGAACAAATCAACGCCCTTGGAAGACGTAAAACAGCAGTTGCTCGCGTTTATGTGAACACAGGAAAAGGTAATATTACTATCAACGGTAAAGAGCTTAACGCATACTTTGTAGAGGAGACTCTTCAGTTTATCGTTAAACAGCCTCTTGAGGTTACCAACACTTTGGCTGACTTTGACATCAAAGTTAACCTTGATGGTGGTGGAATCAAAGGTCAGGCAGAGGCTCTACGTCTTGGTATTGCTCGCGCACTTTGCGCTATCAATGCTGAGTACAGACCAGCTCTTAAAGCAGCAGGCTTCCTAACTCGCGACTCTAGAGAGGTTGAGAGAAAGAAACCAGGACAGCCAGGTGCACGCCGTCGTTTCCAGTTCAGCAAACGTTAGTATTGTTGTTATTTTATTGCACAGCTCGAATTCAAATTTTTGGGACTTCCCTTTTTGGGAGATTATCCCGTTTGGGAGCTACCCAAGAAATTGTTCGGCTGCGGAAAATTTGAGGATCGGCTTAGCCGCTACCCCAAATTGACATAAAGAGATTTATAAAAAAAGAAAAAACAAAAGAAATGCCTAGAACAAATTTCCAAGACTTACTTGATGCAGGTTCGCATTTTGGTCACTTGAAAAGAAAATGGAATCCAAAAATGGCTCCATACATTTTTATGGAGAAAAATGGTATTCATATCATTGACTTGCACAAGACCGTTGTCAAAATAGACGAGGCAGCAAATATGATGAAACAGCTTGCTCGCGCAGGTAGAAAGATTCTTTTTGTTGCTACAAAAAAACAGGCAAAAGAGATTGTTGCCGAGAAGGCTGCAGCTGTTAACATGCCATATGTTACAGAGAGATGGCCAGGTGGAATGCTTACTAACTTCCCTACTATCCGTAAGGCTGTTAAGAAGATGAACACCATTGATAAAATGATTACAGATGGTACATTTGACACTCTTGCTAAAAGAGAGAAACTTCAGATTACCCGTCAGAGAGCTAAATTGGAGAAAAACCTTGGTTCAATTGCAGATTTGAACCGTTTGCCTTCTGCTCTATTTGTAGTTGACGTTCAGAAAGAGATGAACGCAGTTAAAGAGGCTAACCGCCTTAACATACCGGTTATCGCTATGGTTGATACTTGTTGCGATCCTACCCCTATTGATTATGTAATTCCTGCAAACGATGATGCAGCTAAATCTATTGGCCTAGTTATGGATGCACTTTGCGGTGCTGTAGCTGAGGGTCTTGCTGAGAGAAAATTGGAGAAGGAGAAAGAGAAAGAGGCATCTGCAGAGAAAGAGGGCGATGCTCCGGTAGCTAAAAAACTTCGTTCACGCAAATCAACTGCTGCTGCAGAGGAGAAAGCAGAGAGCGCTGAGTAATTATTTTAAAAAAGAAGTAAATATTATGGAAATTAAAGCTTCAGATGTTGCAAAACTACGCCAAATGACCGGCGCAGGTATGATGGACTGTAAAAAAGCTCTTGTAGAGGCTGAAGGTGACTTCAACAGAGCTCAGGAGATCATCCGCGAGAAAGGTAAGCTAGTTGCAGCAAAACGTTCAGACAGAGAGACTACAGAGGGTAAAGTTGTAGCTCTTGTAAACGCAGACAATACTAAAGCTATCCTTACTGCACTTGGTTGCGAGACTGACTTCGTTGCTAAAAATGCAGAGTTCCAGGAGCTTGCAAACAACATTGCAAACACTGCTCTTGAGAACTTCCCAGCAGATCTAGCAGGTTTGATGGCTTGCTCATTCAACGGCCAGACAGTAGAGGACGCTATCACTCAGCAGACTGGTAAGAGCGGTGAGAAACACGCTATCCCTTACTACGCTAGCATTGAGGCTCCTTACATCGCTTCATATATGCACGTAATCAACGGCAAGCTTGCAGCTATCGTTGGTTTCAACAAAGTGGTGGCTCCAGAGGTTGGTAAAGGTATTGCAATGCAGGTTGCTTCTATGAACCCTGTTGCTCTTGATGCAGAGTCAGTTCCACAAGAGGTTATCAACAACGAGCTTACAGTTGCTGTTGAGAAAACTAAAGAGGAGCTAGTTCTTAAAGCAGTTGAGGCTGCTCTTAAGAAAGCTGGCATCAACCCTTCACACGTTGATAGCGAGGACCACATTGAGTCTAATATGGCTAAAGGTTGGATCACTGAGGAGGAGGCTGCTAAAGCACGCGAGATTAAAGCTACCGTTTCTGCAGAGAAAACTGCTGGTCTTGCTGCTGAGGAGGCTAAAATCCAGAACATCGCTAAAGGTAGACTTGGCAAGTTCTTCAAAGAGAACACTCTTCTTGAGCAAGCATACCAGATGGGTGATGGCAAGCAGTCTGTAAAAGATTTCTTGGCTTCAGTAGACAAAGATGTTAAAGTTGTTGCATTCAAGAGATTCTCTCTTAACGACTAATTTTAACAACACTACCATAAATGAAAAAGATGCCTTTGAAAAAAGGCATCTTTTTTATTCCACTTTATGCAGTATTTTCAACAATCCTGCATTTTATTAGAAAGTTAGTTATTTGTTACGTCCGTTTACCCAATAAACGGCAGAAAAGGGTGAAGTTTCTACTTCACCCTTTCTCTTACCCCGTCAAGAAACTGCTTCATGGCACCACTGTCTTTGGCTGCAACAATCTCCTTCAGCTCATTCAACTTATCAATGATTCCCTGCAGCTGCCCGTTTGTGTTTGGATTGAAAAGAATCTCTGTAAGCAGGTAATCATCCTCACTCAGCAGGCCGTGGGCAATAGCCAGATGCTTTTTGAAGGTTGTACCCGGCACCTCCTGATGCTTCATAATTGAACCGAACACAAGAGTGGATGCAAAAGGGATAGACAACGAATAGGCAACCACCTCATCGTGCCCGTCAAAGGTATATTCCTTCACATTCAGCTTAAGGGAAGAAAACAAATCTCTGTAGAAAATCATTCCCATATAATCTGTCCCCTTCACAAGCACTTCCCCGGAAGGCCCCTTCTGCTGCGGCTCATTTATTATAATGGCATTCTCTGTCTGAAGATTTCCCAAATTGGCAAAAGTGGGACCGAACATAGGGTGGACAGAAACATATCTGAACCCGCACCCTTCATAAAACTCCTTTAAATCTGTTTTAACGGAAGCAATATCTGAAAGGATACAACTGGCCGGCAAATATGGGATAACCTCTTTAAAAGCCCCAATTGTATAACTGAGGGTAACACAATTTATCACAAGCTCAGGAGCAAACTCCTTAACCTCCTGCAAAGTGGAAAAACGCAACGCATTATAAATAAAACGCATCCTCTTAAGGTCTTTCTCATAAACGGCAATCTCGTGATTGAAACTGAGCAAATCAGAGAAAAACGAACCCATTTTTCCATTACCCAAAATAAGTATCCTCATATTATTATCCTCCCATTAAAATGCCAAAACTACAACGAAAGCTGAATCCTTACAGACTCCTCGTGGATTGCCTTCATTATGGCAAATACAAACTCCCTGTCCAAATTCATTGCCTCACCCATATGGGCACGTTTCTCCAGAATCTCATTATAACGTCCTGTCTGCAAAACAGGCATATTGTTCTCTTTCTTGTAGGTACCAATCTCCATTGAGATTCTGTTCCTCTTGGCAAGAATTGTAAGAAGCTGCTCATCAATCTCATCTATCTGCTTACGCAAAACAGAGATATTCTCAGTAGTTTGTACGTTCTCTCTCAAAACCAACATTTTTAGGGTAAAATCCAACACTTGTGGGGTAATCTGCTGTTTGGCATCACTCAATGCTTCGTCGGGATTACAATGAGACTCCACCATAAGACCGTCAAACTTCAAATCCATTGCCTGCTGGGAAATTGGGGCAATAAGCTCCCTCTTACCGCCAATGTGGCTTGGGTCACAGAACATTGTAATGTTAGGATAGCGGCGGCGCAACTCAATTGGAATATGCCACAAAGGGAGATTCCTGTACATTTTCTGGTCATAAGTGCTGAATCCTCGCAAAATCACACCCACATTCTTTATACCTGCATTCACAAGTCTCTCAAGGGCTCCAATCCAAAGCTCCAAATCGGGGTTCACCGGATTCTTTACCAATACCGGAACATCTGTACCCTTAAGCGAATCGGCCAGCTCCTGCATTGCAAAAGGGTTTGCAGCAGTACGGGCACCAATCCAAAGAATATCTATACCAGCCTTAATTGCCTCAAAAACGTGTGCGGCAGTAGCCACCTCAGTAGAGACAAGCATACCTGTTTTCTGTTTCACCTCCTTAAGCCAAGGCAAACCAACTGTACCTACACCCTCAAATCCACCCGGTTTTGTGCGCGGTTTCCAGATTCCCGCCCTGAAAATCTTCACACCGTTTTTTGCCAATTCCTGCGCAGTATTCAAAACTTGCTCGCGGCTCTCTGCACTGCAAGGGCCTGCAATAATAATTGGACGCTCTGAAGCATCTATACCCGGTAAAACCAATTTTTCAATTTCCATATCTGTTGTAATTTTCTTCCCGATAAATAATTAAAGTTCTTTCTCTATCCTCTCCAATGCCTTTGCCAGAGTCTCTTCATTGGCACACAAGGAGATTCTAATGTAATTCTCGCCATTTGAGCCGAATATGAATCCTGGGGTAATGAAAACCTTTGCCTTATAGAGCACATCATCACAAATATCCACCCCTTTACCATTCACCTTACCCCAAAGGAAAAGTCCTACCTGCCCGGGAGCCACCTCCGCCCCTACCTTCTCAAGAATTGCCTGAGCCAAAGCCTTGCGGGCCGCATACACTTTGTTCATCTGCTCATACCAGCTCTTTGGGGCATTCAGGGCCTGTACTGCCGCCAGCTGCATTGGGCGGAACATACCGGAATCCATATTGCTCTTTACCCTTAGAATCCACTCCACAAACTGTTTGTTTGAAGCCAGCATACCAATTCTCCAACCCGGCATATTATGACTCTTGCTCATAGAGTTAAGCTCTATGCAAATATCCTTTGCCCCTTCTACACTCAAAATGCTCAAAGGATTCTCATTAAGGATAAAGCTGTAAGGGTTGTCGTGGCAGATGATTATATTGTATTTCTTTCCAAAAGCAACCAGCTTTTCAAAAAGCTCTGTTGAGCCATTTGCACCGGTAGGCATATTGGGATAATTGCACCACATAAGCTTTACTGCATCCAAATCTATCTCCCCGGCAGCATGCTGCTGTTCCAACTGGTCAAAATCCGGTTGCCAGTTATCCTTTGCAGTAAGATTATAGTTTATGATTTTTGCCCCAACCAGTTTTGAAACAGAAGAGTATGTTGGGTATCCCGGATTTGGTACCAGAACAGCATCTCCCTCATTAATGAATGCCATTGAGATGTGCATTATACCCTCCTTGCTGCCTATAAGGGGCAATACCTCATTGGCAGGATTCAGCTCCACATTATACCACATTTTGTACCATTGGGCAAAAGCCTCCCTCAACTGCGGTATTCCAACATACGGCTGGTATCCGTGTGCTTTGGGATCTGCAGCTTCTGCCGCCAGAGTATCTGTAACCTCTTTGGCAGGTGGAAGATCGGGGCTTCCAATACCCAAATTTATCACATCAGCACCCTGCGCATTCATTTGCGCTATCTCTTTCAATTTTACAGAAAAGTAATACTCCTGTACATTACTTACCCTGTTGGCTGGAATGATCTCTTTCATAACTCAAAATTATTGGACTGATTGCTCACCCTCCATATACTCACCCAGAATATCAAAATCTTTTGTAAGAGGCAAAATTGCATCTATTGCCTGCCTGTATCTTTTATAATCTGTAAAGAGCAGATTCACATAAAACTGGTATCTCCACTCCTCCCCCACAATTGGCATAGACTGTATCATTGAGAGGTTCATATCATAGAATGAGAGTACCGCCAGCACTTTTGAGAGACTTCCGCTGGTATGTGGCAAGGTAAATACCATTGAACTTTTGTTTATATCACCCTGCTCTACTTTCAATTCCCTCAAAACGTCCTGTGCCACATCCTCATTTGCCAGAATAAGAAATCTTGTAAAATTTCTCTTGTTGGTCTCAATACCGTCTGCCAGCACATTCATCCCATAAAGCTCTGCAGCTCCTGCAGGACAAATTGCCGCGTGGTCTCTCAAATTGTTCTCTTTAATCCACTTTGCACTTCCCGCTGTATCCTCTTTCTCCACCAGCTTTACATTTGGCAAGGTATCAAGGAAATCCTGACACTGCATAAACGCCATTGGATGGGTATTTATCTCCTTTATATCCCTAAGCTCCACCCCAGGCATTGCCACAAGGGCGTGGGTAATCCTCAATTTGTACTCCCCTACAATTGTAAGCTTGTTCTCTTTAAGAATCTTGTAGTTCTGCAAAATACTGCCGGCAATTGTATTCTCAATTGCCATAATACCCAATTTGGAAGGGTCCTTTACAACGTGCTCTGCAAGTTCTTTAAAAGTATCACAATCTATTGTCTCAATCTCATCATCCTTAAAGAACAGTTTGGCCACAATGTAATGGTTACATCCTCCAACTCCCTGTATTGCTACTTTCCTTTTCATATCAAAAAAAAGAACCCCCACTACTACAGCAGGAGTTCATAAACTATTATCAATTAAATACATACAAGCTCCCGCCTTTATCGTTTTGTCTGATAAAAGTAATAAAAGAAGCAGTATGTAAATCGGTGTTGTCTCATATCTGACAACAAATTTATGTATTTTAGTTTAACATCCAAAGGATTTAAGATTTTTTTAATGCTGATAATAATTTTTAAATTTGCTCAGTGAACAAACAAAATGTAAATGAAGAGTAAAATCTATACACGCAAGAGTATCAACGATTTACAAGAAATACTGTTAGAAAACAGCAGTACTTTTGTAATAATTGATAACAATTTACAACATCTTGCGGAACATTTTAAAGAATTCCCTCAAATTTGCTTAAACTTTTGCGAGCAAAAAAAGAGTCTTGCCACTATAGAGGAAATTGCACAGAAGCTGTTGGATATGGGGGCAGACAGAGATGCCCTTATTATTGGTGTTGGTGGAGGTATAACTACCGACATTACAGGGTTTGCAGCCTCTATATATAAAAGAGGGGTGAAGTTCGCATTTGTTCCCACTACCCTGCTGGCTCAGGTAGATGCCTCTATTGGGGGAAAAAACGGTGTAAATTTCAATTCCTACAAGAATATTTTGGGAACCATCAACCAGCCCCAATGGATATATATATGCCCGGAAGTATTGGAAACATTACCGGAAAAAGAGTTTAAGGCGGGTATTGCAGAGGTTCTTAAAACTTTCATTTTGTTTGACAAAGAACAGTACAGGGTGGCTGCAGATTATTTTGCTGCGGTTGCAAGGGAGTTTGAATCTGAGCAGCATTCAGCTGCAGATAACGGGGTAGAATTGTCGGGAAGAAAATACGGGGAAACAGCTGCAAGGCTCAACAGGGAACTCCTTACCGGGATTATTGGAAAATGTGCAGAATATAAATGCGGTGTTGTGGAGAGGGATGAGTTTGAAAGGGGTGAGAGGAGAATGCTCAATTTGGGGCACACATTTGCCCATTCCATTGAAAAACTTACAAAAGGGGAGATTTCTCACGGGTATGCCGTTGCTATGGGTATGGTTATTGCGGCAAAATTTGCAGATACTCTTGGGGTTGCGCAGGAGGGGTTCACCCAAATGCTTATGGAGGATTTGAGAAATGCAGGACTTCCTGCCCTTTTGGAGGATTGCCCACTTACAGCACACCTTAAGATTGCAGATTTGGCAGATGCCGTAAAAAAAGACAAGAAAGTTACAGGAGAGAACATCCATTTTATCCTCCCTAAAGGGTTGCAGGACGTTGAGGATATTGTTCTTCCTCTGGAAAAGATAAAGGAGATAGCAAATGGTTTGCGTTAGTATTCAGGAGAAAGATTTTGCAAAATGCAAAGAGATTCTTGCCCAATGCCAAATGGCAGAGGTAAGGGGTGATTTGTGCAATTTCTCAACTGCCCAGCTGGAGGAGCTCATTAAAGGGCATTCAAATATATTGTACACCCACAGGATTGCAGGAAGTTCCCTTGCAAAAGCTATGGAGTGTATGACAACAGCCATTAAGAAGGGGGTACGATATGTGGATATTGAGATTGAGGCTCCTGTAGACTACCTGGAATATATAAAATCGTACGCCAGAGTTAACGGATGCAAACTGATTGTATCTTACCACAATTTTGACGGTACACAATCTTTGCAGGAGCTGCAGACAATATATGATATTTGCAGGCGCAAGGGGGCAGATATTGTTAAGATTGTAACCACAGCCCACAATACGGCAGATGCCGCAAGGGTTATGGAGCTGTACAATTACAAGAAAAAAGATTCTGATCTTGTTCCCGACAATTTTATGGAGAGGGGTGAGCAGACAGGCTCCCTAAGCAACAGCTTTGGGGAAGATGAGGCACAGCTGGTGGCATTCTGTATGGGAGAGGCAGGTAAATTTACCCGCCACCTTTGCCTGCAACTTGGTGCACCATATACGTATGTGGCCCTTGATAAGGCCTCAGCAACCGCTCCGGGGCAATATACCAAGGCCCAGATGGAGGAGCTTCTGAACCCTGCATCATATCCGTACAGCACTCTAAAGTTGGAGGATACCATTTTTGCAGGGAAACCCGCTGTGGGAATACCTTGCTCAAAAAGCATAGCACAGAGGGCTATTCTGGCAGCAGCGCTGGCTGAGGGGGAAACAGTTCTGGAAAATTATGAACCTTGCAATGATATTGCAGGGGCAGTTGAAGTTATAAAGGGGCTTGGAGCAGAAGTTGCCCTACAGGGGAAAACCCTTACTGTAAAAAGCAAAGGGGTAAAGCACCTTAAAGGGGCAAGCAAAATATTTACCGGAGAGAGCGGACTACTTACCCGTTTGCTTGTGCCGTTATCTGCATATTTGGCAGCAGAGGGGCAGAGTGTGGAGATTACGGGGCACGGAAGTATCCTAAAACGCAATTTGGGGGAATCGGCAGCAGCAATTGAGGCTGCGGGTGCAATATGCCGCACCAATGGAGGGCATCTGCCATTTCAGGTGCAGTTGCAGGGTGAGCTGAACAGCAACATTGAATTCTCCGGAAAAGAGAGTTCCCAGATAGTTTCGGGTTTTCTTATGATGCTTCCTTTGTTGGAGAAGGATTCCACCCTTACAATTACAAATCCTACCAGCCTCCCATACATAGAACTTACACTAAAGGTTCTGCGCCAATTTGGTATAAGCATTGGAGTTGAGGAGCATCTTCCCCACAGTATAATCTATAAGGTTCCGGGAAACCAGAAATATACCCCAACCACAATGTTCCTTGATTCTGATTGGAGTTCAGCAGCAAATTTTGCTGTTGCAGGTGCCCTTACAAATGGGGTTGTACTTCAAAATATGCCTCTTGATTCTGCTCAGGCTGATGAGAATATCCTCAATGTTCTGCAGCAGCTTGGGTATGGGGTAGAAAAGATTCCTTGCGGGGAGATGTACAATATTGGGTTGTCGGGAAGAAAAAAGGATACCCCTGTTTGTAGGGATAATGTTGTTTCACTGCGCAATTGTCCCGATCTTTTCCCTATTGTGGCTCTGCTGGCCTGCAATACACCTGGGGAATGGGTGCTTGAGGGGGTGGAAAGACTTGCCCAAAAAGAGAGCAACAGGGCGGAAAGTGTTTACAGCGAACTCACAAAATTGGGATACAGGCTACGAATTGAGGGAGACAATATGTATATTTGTGGTGCAGAGCAGAAAAAATGGGAGAGTAACCCATCTGCCAGGAATGGTGTTGTACTGGCTTGCGGACATAATGACCACCGTATTGCAATGGCTGTATATATTGCCGCAATATTGTGCAACAAAGATATCAGACTGGATAATATCAAATGTATAGACAAATCTTTCCCTTCGTTTTTGGAGAGATTAAAAGGATAGTGTTATGAACAGCTACGGAGTAAATTTCAGAATCTCATTGTTTGGAGAATCGCACGGTGAACTGATTGGGGTGGTAATGGATGGCGTACCTGCTGGTCTTCCTTTATGTCAGGAGGATTTTATGGCAGATTTGGACCGCCGCAGAAGTGGTGCCAAAGGGACAACTCCAAGAAAGGAGTCTGATTTGCCCCATATTGTAAGCGGTGTGTTTGACGGATGTACAACCGGGGCCCCTTTAACCGTAGTGTTTGAGAATGAGAATACCATTTCTAAAGATTACTCTATGTTCAGGGAGATTCCTCGCCCCGGGCATTCTGATTTTACTGCTCAGGTAAAGCATAATTTCTTTAATGACATAAGGGGGGGAGGTCATTTTTCGGGAAGAATTACCCTTGCTCTTGTGGCTGCAGGTGTTGTGGCAAAGAAAATTGTGGGGGATATAAATATCAATGCTTCCATTGCCTCCATTGGCGGTGCTTGTGATTCTGCATTGTGGGATGGGATAATCTCGGCAGCTATGTCAGAAGGGGATTCTGTTGGTGGAGTGGTTGAGTGTGTATGCACCAATGTGCCTGCAGGACTTGGAGAGCCTTTCTTCAACTCTCTTGAGAGTGAGATTGCACATCTTGCCTTTGCTATTCCGGGGGTAAGGGGCATTGAATTTGGAGACGGATTTGCAGCTGCTGCAATGAAAGGGAGCCAGCACAACGATTGTTTTATAGATACAGAGGGGCATACTGCCACAAATGGAGCCGGAGGTATAAACGGTGGAATAAGCAACGGCAACCCCATTGTATTCAGAGTTGCCGTTAAACCTACATCAAGTATCTCAAAAATTCAGAATACCATCAACTTTGTTACCGGAGAAATGGAAGAGTTTTCAGTTAAAGGGAGACACGATGCCTGCATTGCTCTCCGCTGCCCGGTAATTGTAGAGGCAATTGCTGCTATTGTGCTTGCGCAGCATATTGCCTGATTCCTGCATTTTCCTACAAGGTAAATCTTATACCAAAATTACAGTTGCGACCCTGGCCCCAGTAGCCGGTGAAGGTTTTTAGTGTATGGTCTGCACCATCTTTTCCACGCTCAATGTACCACTCGTCAAAGAGGTTGTTCAGGTTGAAGAAGATATTTGCCCCTACAGCCTTGTTACCAACTATAAAGTGTTTCATATAACTGATTCCAATATTTACCAGGTTGTAATTTGGCAATTTGTAAGGCTCAGTTCTGTCATTGGCATCTGTTCTGGTATTAGGCTCAAAATCTGCCCAATAACGGGCATTATAGTTCCATCCTATCTGCACTGTAAGTTCACCCGATTTTGCATAGCTTATTGCCCCTGAAGGGTCAATCATTGAGTATCCGCTCAAAGAGGCCAACGGTTTAAGCATAAGGGTTGCACCTATCTGGGTTTGCGGAGCATCTCCTACAGGAAGGCCGTTACTGTATACATTTATCTTCTGAGCTACCTGTCCAGTGTAATTGTCGTAAATTGTTGCACTTACATCATTTTTCCACTCCCATTTGCCAATAGAGGCATATCCCTGAAGTTTGCCCCAACGGGTAAAGTTATAATATGCATCAACCTCTACTCCAAAGTGGAAAGCATCCAGACCCGTAATCATAAATTTATATGCCTCCTCTTCCAACGGTTTGTATGGGCTGCTCATAATGGATTTGTTCTTCCAGTAGCTGGCATAGAAAGTTGCCTCAATACCTACCCTGTCCAATACGGAACGGAATCCGAACTCTCCAAGATAGTTCTGCTCATTCTTCACACCCTCTGAAATCTGGTTGTTTCCAGTGGCAAAGAATACATTTGAATAAGGGACCCTGCTGTAATATGCTCCATTCATATAAATGCTTGTAGCGCTCCTGGCATCTTTATCTCCTGCACCTATTCTGTACAGTGCGCCAGCTTTAACAGCACCACCTATTCCTGTAGCCCAATCGCTGTAGATGTCAGTGATATAATTGTACTTGTCCCATCTTCTGGTTGTTGAGCCGTTAAGGGAAGCCCCCAGCTCCACATTCCAAGCCTTATCTTTATATCCCATAGAGGTATATAATGTTCCAAAATGTGTATCCTTGCCATTACGGGTACGGATATAGTCGCCTACTCTCTTTATAGGATTTCTTCCGGCCATCCCGGCAAGAGATTTTGAAGCATAGTCTTCATACCAGTAGCTTCCACCCAAAAGGTCTGTAATCTGCTCTTTTTCCCAAGTGAAATAGCTCTGATAGTGGGCACCTCCACCCCAGGTAAACCTCTCTGAAAGTTCAAGTTCAAATGTACTTTTTGCCCCCAATTGGGTATGTCCTGCAATATAATCGCTAAGTATATTCTGTGCTGAGCCATCTGCATTCTGCAGGCCATTTCCAGCTATAGCCTTGTTCTCCGCCACAACTCCATCCCAATCTACGTGACCGTCTTTCTGGTGCGCTGCAATGCTGCGTCCCTTAGTTTCTGTCCAGTAACCGCCTCCGTGAGCCAGTGCCATATATACGGCATTGTTCATAGAGAATTTCTTTCCCGATGCCCCTACCTCTGAGTTATAGTAATGGTTAAGGGTAAAATATGGTTTGTGGTAATTGTTGCGGCTTATGCTGCGTGCCTCTTTTTTACCGTCGGGAAGAGTAATGTAACCCCAGTTTTTGCTGTAGTCCCTTCCATATTTCTGCACCTCTTCGTATGTAAGGCGGGATGATCTCTGGTTATGCTGCTCCGGCGAACCCATTGCGGTGAAAAGCAATGAGTGCCTGTTGTTTATTTTTTTGCTTACAGATGCCAGATAAGACCAGGCATTTACATCTGTACACTCAACCCAGCTGGTTCCCCAAACTCTTGATACCATAAAGGACAAACCCCATCCCTTACCAAGCTCTCCGCTGTTGTAGTTAATGAAAGCCTTTGAAGTTCCACCGCTTGTATAATTGTATCCAACCCCATATTGCGGAGTTTTGCCGGCACTCTTGGTAATGATATTGATACTTCCGCCCACAGAGTTGTCGCTGAGCATACTTCCTCCAACACCTTTCTGAACCTGAATATTTGCGGTTGCATCTGTAAGGCCCAGCCAGTTGTTCCAGTACATGCTGCCACTGGTAAGTCCGGAGATTGGAATACCGTTAAGCAACACCGAAATGTTCTCCTGTTTGAAACCCCTTATGTTAATTTTTGCATCACCATAACTGCCTGTTTCTGCAGTTGCATAAATTCCAGGAATATCTTTAAGAAGCTCCGGATAAGTTTTCCCTGCCGCCTGCACAGCAATAGTTTTCTCATCAATATCCACCAGTCTGAGCGGAGAAACATTTCTCCTTCTCACTCCCGACGAAACAATCACCTCTTTGATGAGGAATGAGGTATCGGGAAGCTGACGCAGCTCTTCTTTACCGGATTTGTTATTGATTGAATTTAGGGGTGCTGCCTGTAGATCTGATGTGGCAACACAAAACAAAAGCGCCGCAGCGCATAGCTGAGTAAAAAATTTTTTGAACATGACTTTTAAAATTTTCTTCCATCCAGACTTTAACTGTTGGTACCGTAGTTTCAACGGTTCCACCTTCGGACACGGCCTCAGGGTCGCGGACTTTACCGCCAGTGGGGACTTTCACCCCGCCCCGGAAATTTTAACCAAGACAAATATATGAAAAATATTCTACGGGTGTACTTCCTATTCGCTTTTGGGAAGCAAATCTGCCAAATAACGTACCCCACTGCAGCCGCACTATTGTTGGGGAACAAAAAAGCCCCGAAACATTCCCTTAAGGGAGTTCGGGGCTGTCTTTTCGTATCAGCTTTCGGCTGTGCCGGCAGCAACCTACCTAACTACAGAACCTGCCACAACATTTGCAACCAATGCCCTTAGTCTCACTACACTACCCTTGTCTGCAGGGTGCACTCTATGAGCCAAAAGGATAACAGCTGTTTTAGATACCGGATCAATAATGATTGATGTGCCTGTGTAACCGGTATGGCCAAATGTTTTTGTAGGGTGGAACAAGTTACCGTTGTTTGAAGAGTATGAAGAATAGTTGTCCCATCCAAGAGAACGGCCAAGATGCTCAACCTCTGCAGGAACTCTTGTCATAGTCTCAACAGTGTGTTTGCCAAGAACCTGTTTGCCGTTAAAGTTTCCGTCATTCATAAGTGCAGATGCAAGGATAGCCAAATCTTCCGCATTGGAGAATACACCTGCATTACCTGAATTACCGTGATTCATCACTCTTGCAAGAGGGTCGTGAACCTCACCTACAAGACAATTGCCGTCAGGCTGTTTCTCTGTAGGGGCAACAAGTTTCAAAATCTCAGGTTTCTTGGTTGGCATATAAGTGGTGTTCTTCATACCCAAAACATCAAAGATATTCTCCTGTGCATACTCAGCAAGAGTTTTGCCTGTAATGTTCTGCAATACATTCTGCAAAGTAATGAAGTTCAAACAGCTGTACTCAAAAGCAGTTGTAGGTTTGTGTTTTCTGGTCATTGTGCAGATATAGCTCATAAGTGAATCCGGATCTGCAGCACCCTTAGCCTTAATAACAACCTCTGGAGAAACGTATGAAGGCAAACCGCTTGAGTGGGTAAGAAGATCAACCATCCTTATATTCACCTTCTCACCGGTTTTAGGATCTACGTATGGCTGGAAACCAGGAATATACATATCAACTCTGTCTGTAAGTCTATATCCGCCGTTCTCCAACAGGTGAGCCATACTCATAGCAGTACCCACCACCTTGCTGCAAGAAGCCAAATCAAATACAGTATTCTCCTCCATTGGTACAACCTCAGGATATACACTCTTGTTACCGTATGCTTTAATGTAAGCAAGTTTGCCATCTCTAACAACAGCCAACACAGCACCAGGAATCTCCTTCTTCTCAATTGAAGCATTAATGATGTCATCAACCTTTACAAGACGGTCCTCATCCATACCCACCTCCGCAGGAGAAACTCTCTTGATTGAACCATTCTGGGCATTGCTCACAGAACTTGAAGAGGTGCAGGAAATTGCAAAAACTGCCAATAGAAGGGCAGCAACTCTAAATAGTTTTTTCATAAGATATAAGTTTTATAAATATTTCTCTTTAGCAGGTGATAAAGTTACGTAAAATTGTGGTATTGTACCACAAAAAATGCATATAGCAATCTACGATTCTCATCTCCCGGCTACGAGCCACCACTACAACGATGCAAAAAAAGTAACCAGGAACGGAACCGAGAAATCCACCAGCACTCCGTGGAAAATGGATATAAACACCATCTCCTTGCCACAAACAGCAGTTATAACTGGGAGTGTTGAATCCATTGAGGTTGCACCTCCCACAGAAATTGGGGCCAGTTTGCCAAATACTTTCAATATCACAGGTGCAAACAACAGAGTTATCACCTCCCTCATAATGTTTGTCATAAGGGCAATTGTTCCCAACTGGGCAGCTGCAGTTGCCCCAATCTGCACCTCCTTAATTTGGGTAATCAGCACAGATGAAAGAGAATAATACCCAAAACCTGCCCCCACAGCAAGAGTATCCTGCAATCTTATTCCCGACAGAAATACACTTGTTCCAGCCACCGCCAGAAGAGTCCCCACAATTGTACCCAAAGGGAGAAGGAGCAGTTTTGGACTGAGACTTCTGAGAATCTCCTTCAATTTCTTGTCGCTGCCAATACTTATACCTACCTGAACCATCAACAGATAAAGGACATACATAGAAAAATCCCCATCAGTAAGGAAAGTTGGGATGAAGCCCAGCCATCCGCACACACACCCAAGGGCAAAGAAGGCAACAACTATAAATCCCCCTATAAACTGTGCCATATTCATTCCCGATTCCTTTTCCACAGAAACGGATTCGGCACAAATCTCCCCTGATGGTTCGTGGTGCTGCAACAAAGAATCTGACTGAGGCCCGCTGCAAGGAAGCCCTCCGTTACTGAAAAAAAACTTATAAACAGCCCCTGCCGCAATACAACTTCCCAAAGAACCTGCCACAGCAATTGCCAGTGCTCTTAACCCCAGCGTATCCAGATTACTTATTACCTGCTCATTTGCACCAACCTGCAAACCAAAGAAAAAGAGCAGCAACCAGATAGTATACGTTATGCTTTTGGAGAGATATTTCACCCACGCCATCTTGCGCACCGCATACCCCAAGGCAATACCGGAAAATGTTATAAAAAGGACTGTAAACATAACACGTATTTTCTCACACAAAATTAAGAGAAATCTTCCGGACAAACTATCATCTCCCCCAAAAAAAAGTCCACGAAAACACTCAATTCCCGAACAAAACATCACCGCCGCAAAAAACATCCGGAGAATGGCCCAATCCCCGGACAAACTATCACACCCCCGAAGAAACATCCGTGAAAAGACACAGTCCCCGGACAAACTGACTCTATGTAGAAGCCCCTCCAGGAAATTCCCAGTTGGATGAACTGTAGGGAATAAAAAAAGGGAATCGGCAACGATTCCCTTTTTATATGGTGTAATTCAAATTACTCCTGAGTTTTTTTAGCGCGAGGTTTGCCACCTTTGCGGTTGTCTCTTCTGCCTCTGTTACCGCCTCTGTTGCCCTGGTTAGCCTGAGCACCAGCGTTTGCGTTAACACCTGCATTAGGAGTAAGGTCTCTCTTACCGTAAACCTCACCGTTGCAAACCCATACTTTGATACCAAGAACACCAACTTTAGTGTGTGCCTCAGCTAGTGCGTAGTCGATATCAGCACGGAAAGTGTGAAGAGGAGTTCTACCCTCTTTGTAAAGCTCTGAACGAGCCATCTCAGCACCACCTAGACGACCGCTGATAAGTACTTTGATACCCTCAGCACCCATTCTCATAGTAGTTGCGATAGCCATTTTAATAGCTCTACGGTAAGAAACTCTACCCTCTACCTGTCTAGCGATGTTGTTTGCAATGATGTTTGCATCAACCTCTGGACGTTTAACCTCAAAGATGTTGATCTGAACCTCTTTGTTAGAGATTTTCTTCAACTCCTCTTTTAGTTTGTCAACCTCCTGACCACCTTTACCGATGATAACACCAGGTCTTGCAGTGTGGATAGTTACAGTGATAAGTTTTAGTGTTCTCTCAATAACGATTTTTGAAAGACTTGCTTTTGCCAAACGTGCGTTAAGGTACTCACGGATTTTAGTATCCTCAAGAATCTTAGCAGCGTAGTCTTTTCCGCCGTACCAGTTAGAGTCCCAGCCACGGATAACACCAAGTCTATTGCTTATTGGATTAGTTTTTTGTCCCATGATTATTTCTCCTCTGATTTAACGGCTTTTTTATCCAAAATGATAGTAACGTGGTTAGAACGTTTTCTGATTCTTGCAGCTCTACCCTGTGGAGCAGTTCTGATTCTCTTAAGAGAACGACCCTGACCAACCATAATGGTTTTAACTACAACGTTACCATTCTCCAACTCTTTTTTGTCTGCCTCATTCTTAGCCTCCCAGTTTGCAATTGCAGAACGTAGAAGGGTCTCCAAGCGAACTGAAGCCTCTTTCTTTGAATATTTAAGAATATCCAAAGCACGATTAACCTCAACACCTCTGATAATATCCGCTACAAGGCGCATTTTACGGGGAGAGGTAGGAACATCATTCAGCTTTGCTATAGCTGTGTGTCTTTTTATCTCTTTTTGCCTTTCGGCCATTAATTTTTTACGAGCTCCCATTTTACTGTAATCTGTGTTTCATTATACTATTTACGATTACCAGAGTGACCTTTGAAGGTTCTTGTCGGAGCAAACTCTCCGAGCTTGTGACCTACCATGTTCTCAGTTACATATACCGGAATAAACTTGTTTCCGTTATGAACAGCGATAGTATGACCAACGAAATCTGGCGAAATCATGCTGGCTCTTGACCAGGTTTTCACTACATCTTTCTTGCCTGACTCATTCATAGCAAGAACTCTTTTCTCTAGGCTAGCCTCAATATAAGGACCTTTTTTTATTGAACGACTCATAATACTCTATTCAGTTTAATCCGTTATTTCTTTCTACCTTCAATGATAAACTTCTTAGTAGTCTTCTTAGGGTTTCTAGTCTTATAACCCTTAGCTGGCAAGCCTTTTCTTGAACGTGGATGACCTCCTGAAGCACGGCCTTCACCACCACCCATAGGGTGATCAACCGGGTTCATTACAACACCTCTAACGCGAGGTCTGCGGCCCAACCAACGTTTTCTACCTGCTTTACCATGTGACTCCAAGTTGTGATCGCCATTTGATACAACACCTACTGTAGCACGGCAAGCTACCAATACCATTCTGGTCTCACCTGAAGGCAATCTTAGAATAGCGTGGTTGCCCTCACGAGCAGTAAGCTGAGCGTAGCAACCTGCAGAACGTGCCATAGCAGCACCCTGACCAGGAACCAACTCAATGTTGTGTACAAATGTTCCTAACGGAATCTCTGACAAGAATAGAGTGTTACCTACCTCTGGAGCAACACCTGCACCTGAAGCGATAACCTGACCTACCTGAATGCCTTTAGGGGCAATAATGTAGCGTTTCTCACCATCACCATAAACCACCAATGCAATTCTTGCACTACGGTTTGGATCATACTCAATTGTTTTAACTGTAGCGGTATAGTTATCTTTGTTTCTTAGGAAATCAATGATACGGTACATTTTTTTGTGACCGCCACCAATATAGCGCATAGTCATTTTACCTGAGTTGTTACGTCCACCAGTTCTTTTTAGTGGAGCCAACAACGATTTCTCAGGTACTGAACATGTAATCTCGTCGAATGCGCTGATTACTTTATTTCTTTGACCGGGAGTAACCGGTTTAAATTTACGTACTGCCATCTCTTAAATGTTGCTGTAGAAATCAATCTTATCTTCACCGGCCAAAGTCACATACGCTTTTTTGAAGTGGTTTGCGCGGCCTGTCAATAAACCCGCTTTAGTGTAGCGGCTCTTTTTCTTTCCGTGGTAGTTAACTGTATTTACATCTTTAACGTTAACACCATACAATTGCTCAATCGCAGCTTTGATCTCCAACTTGTTAGCTGAACGATCTACTACAAAACCGTAACGATTCAATTTCTCGCCCTGAATCGTCATTTTCTCTGTTACTAAAGGCTTAATTAAAATTCCCATCGTTTCCCGGTTTTTTAGCGTCCATACTCAGTATAAAGAACATCCTGTGCACCGTCTACGAATACAACGCTGTATGCATTCATAATGTCATAAGTGTTGATCTCGTTTACGTTTACAACTTTAACGTTCTCCAAGTTACGTGACGACAAGTAAATATTCTTTGAATTCTCAGGAAGCACAAAAAGAACTCTTCTGCTGTTAGCTTTGATATTATTCAAAATGCTGATGAACTCTTTAGTTTTAGGTGCCTCCATAGCAAATGGCTCAACAACTGTAATAACGTTATCTTTAGCTTTGTATGACAAAGCAGAGAAACGTGCCAACTGTTTAAGCTTTTTGTTAAGCTTGAAACCATAGCTTCTTGGCTGTGGTCCGAAAACTCTACCACCACCTACAAAGATGTTGGATTTGATGCTTCCGTGACGTGCACCACCAGAACCTTTCTGTCTTACGATTTTCTTGGTACTGTAAGAAACCTCCCATCTCTCTTTACTCTTGTGAGTACCCTGACGCTGGTTTGCAAGGTATTGCTTAACGTCTAGGTAAATTGCGTGGTCATTTGGCTCCAAACCAAAAACCTGCTCGTTCAAAGTCACTTTTTTGCCTGACTCTGTTCCGTCAATTTTCAATACTGCTAATTCCATAGACATTACTCCTCCACAATTACATATGAACCTTTAGCGCCTGGGATTGAACCTTTAACTAGTAGAAGGTTGTTCTCAGGGATAACTTTGATAACTTTAAGGTTAAGGATTTTAACTCTGTCACCACCAGTGCGACCAGCCATTCTCATACCTTTGAATACTCTTGAAGGCCAAGAAGAAGCACCTAGTGAACCAGGAGCACGAAGTCTGTTGTGCTGACCGTGAGTCTGACCGCCTACACCGGCAAAGCCGTGACGTTTAACTACACCCTGGAAACCTTTACCTTTAGAGATACCAGTAACATCTACCCATGAATCCTCTCCGTCAACGAAAAGGTCTGCCACGGTAATGGTGTCACCTAGCTGCAACTCTTTATTGAAATCGTTAGCGAACTCAACAAGTTTGCATTTAGGAGTGGTATTTGCCTTTTTAAAGTGACCCATAAGTGGGGCGCTGGTGTGTTTTTCTTTTTTCTCGTCATAGGCAAGCTGTACAGCGGCATAACCATCTACTTCTTCTGTACGAATCTGCGTAACAACACACGGACCAGCCTCAATAACGGTGCAAGGAATATTTCTACCCTCTGCATCGAAAACGGAAGTCATTCCGATTTTTTTTCCAATTAATCCAGACATTGGTTTTAATCAGTTGTTTTTAGTTAAACTTAAGTTGCATTGCCAGCGATTTTTTCAGTTTTATTTTTCGCTTCTCAGCGCTGAGATTCAACTGGTTACAACTCCCTGCAGATTTTGCGGGGCTGCAAATGTACGAATAAAATCCAAAATGGCAAAAAATTTTCAATCATAAACACCTCTTTTTAAGAAACATATCCTAAAAAACGCCCTCCAGACACCCTGCAGGGCATATTTCAAGAATGATTTTTTTGGAAGTCGGTCCACGACTTCCAAAAAACCCGAGGCCCGACTTCCTCCCCATTTTTTTTTAGAGGGAAAGATACCTTTTTATATATTTGCAGATATTTACCTAAACAAACACTTTCTATATGTCTGGATTTTTTGGTTGCGTTTCCCGCAATGAGTGCGTCAATGACGTATTTTATGGTACCGACTACCTTTCACACTTGGGAACCAAGCGTGCCGGTATGGCTTTCTACACAGGAACTAAATTTGTCCGCTCTATCCACTCCCTAGAAAACGGATATTTCAGAAACAAATTTGAGGATGACCTCCCTAAGTTTGGAGAATCCAATATGGGTATTGGTATTATATCTGACTGCGAATCCCAACCAATTACAATAACATCACATCTTGGAAGATATGCGGTAGTTACTGTTGCAAGAATTGACAACATAGAAGAACTTACCCAGGAACTGCTTGTCAAGAGACACCACTTTGCAGAACTTTCAGATTCAACCATAAACGCAACCGAGCTTGTTGCAATACTTATAGCTCAGGCAAACTCACTTAAAGAGGGTATTGAACTGGTTCAGAAAAAGATTAAAGGTTCGTGCTCTATGCTTATCCTTACAGACCACGCAATTTATGCGGCAAGGGACAAGTTTGGACGTACCCCTATTGTTATAGGAAAGAATGACAAAGGCTACGTATGTGCCAGTGAAAGTTCAAGCTTTGACAACTTGGGCTACAGCCACGTAAGGGATCTTGGTCCGGGTGAGATTGTGCAGATTACCGCAGACGGTATGAGGGTTGTAACACCTCCTCAGGAGCGTATGCAGATGTGCTCTTTCTTGTGGGTTTACTACGGTTATCCAAGTTCAAACTACGAGGGTATAAATGTAGAGGACTCACGTTACCGCAGCGGTGCGGCTATGGCCAGAAGAGATTCAGACATTGAAGCCGATTTTGCAGCAGGTATTCCAGATTCAGGTGTAGGACACGCCGTTGGTTATGTAAATGAAAAAGGAATCCCTTACAAGAGACCTTTTGTAAAATATACCCCTACCTGGCCGCGCAGCTTTATGCCGCAGAACCAGAAGATGAGAGACCTTGTGGCAAAAATGAAACTCCTTCCAAACGAGCAGTTTACCAGAGACCAGAGAATTGTGTTTATGGACGACAGTATTGTAAGGGGCACACAGTTGAAAGACAATGTTGTAAAACTGCTTGACTCCGGAGTTAAGGAGATACATATGAGAATTGCCTGCCCTCCACTTATTTTCCCTTGTCCGTTCCTCAACTTCTCAACCTCCCGCAGTTCATTTGACCTTTATGCAAGGAGAATCATCAGAGACCTTGAGGGAACAGAGAACCTTTCAGATGAGGTATTGCAGGAATATGTTAATCCCGACAGCGAAAAGCATAAGGAGATGGTGGAGACAATGCGCAAGCATCTTCAGCTGACAACACTCAAATTCCAGAGGATTGATGACCTTATAGAGTCTATCGGATTGCCTAAATGCAAACTTTGTACACACTGCTGGGACAACAGCAGCTATCTGGAGTAAATGAGTGAGGATTTATCGGGAAGAAAATAATTGACACAAAATAACAACGGGAGCCTCCTTGCACGGAGGTTCTCTTTTTAATTAACCTAATTTATAAAATTATGAAAAAGTGTAAATTGACACTTACATTGGTGTTATCCCTAATTGTTGCCAATCTGATGGGACAAGAATACACCGGCCCTTTCACCCATAGTCTTATGAGTGAGAAAGTTTATGACCTGATTGTTGGAGAATCATCGGGAGACAGGGCTTTTTATTACATTATGGATATTGCTCCATACGAGAGAGACCGCAAGAGTGCAGACTATAAAGGTCTTTTTATGGAGTCTGTTTATGTTGTAGACAAACTTAAGGCTGCCGGTTTTGAGGAGGCCAAAACTGAGATTGTTGGAAAATCAAAAACTTGGGATGGTGTTAGTGCAGATGTATGGGAAGTTTCTCCCAATACTGCAAAACTTGCAGATTACAGAGATTTGGCTGCAATGCTTGGTCAGGGAAGCCAGAATGCTGATGTTACTGCAGAGCTTGCTTGGGTAGGACGCGGCACTCAGGCTGAAATTGATGCGGCTGACCTTAAAGGAAAGATTGCAGTTACTGAGGCTTCTGCAAGCAGAGTTCACGATTTGGCTGTTAAGGCTGGTGCAGTAGGTATCATCTCTTATTATTCTCCACGTCCTTTGGTTGACCCTATTCAGATTCCAAACAGCGGTATTAGAGGTGGTGAGAATGCCACTTTCTGTATAAATCTTACCCCAAGAGACGGTTATGTATTGCGTGACCGCCTTCTACGTGGCGAGAAAATTACCGTTAAAGCCAAAATTGAGGCTACAACTGAGGAGACAAACATTGAGGTTCCTACTTGTGTAATTAAAGGTGCCAATGAGAATGCAGAGGAGATTATTCTTTGTGCACATTTGTATGAAGGATATGTGAAACTTGGTGCAAATGACAATATTTCAGGTTCGGCTGCCTTGATTGAGGTTGCACGCACCTTGAACCAGCTTATTGAGAGCGGCCAGATTGAGAGACCAGCCCGTTCTATCAGATTTATCTGGATTCCTGAGTTCCAGGGGTCTATTCCTTGGGCACAGCAGAACAAGGAGATTTTGAGCAGAACATTGTGCAACATAAATCTTGATATGGTTGGTTTGTGGTTGAGCAAGAGCCAGTCTTTCTATTGCCTTCACAGAACCACTATGGGTAACCCTCATTATTTGAACGATGTGGCAGAGAGTTTCTACCATTATATGGGTGCAACCAACAAATCTTTTGTGGCTACCGGAATGGGAAGACCTGATGCATTGAAACCTGTAGTAAGTGTTACCGGTTCAAGAGATCCGTTCTACTACTCAATTAACGCACACTACGGTGCTTCAGACCACGAGGTGTTCAGCGACTGGGGTGTTCAGGCTCCTGGCGTTATTATGATTACCTGGCCGGACAACTACTACCACACTTCAGGTGACCGCCCTGAGATTTGTGACCCTACACAGCTTCACAGAGCAATTGTTCTGGCTGCCGCTTCTGCCTATACTATTGCTGATGCAGATGCACAGGATGCAGTTAAGATTGCTTCAGAGGTTGCTGCAAATGGGGTGAAACGTATGTCAATTAAGATGAAACAGAATCTGGCTGCTATGAATGATGCAAGTGCTGATGAGTTTGCTGCCCTTTACAGAGCTGCCAAATTCAATCAGGATGCTATGCTTAACAACGAGATTGCAACATTGGGTACCGTTCTTGAACTTGCCCCTGCAAGCGCTTCCCTTAAAGAGCTTGTTGCAACTATGCAGGAGAGTGTAAAAGCTGCCTGGGCTGCAAACAACAAGAATATTGATGCAGCTATGAAAGTTAAGGCTACCGCTCTTGGTGTTGCTCCGTTTAAAGGTGTTACCCTTACAGCTGCAGAGAAAGCCGCTTCAAAGATATATCCTAAGAGTACTGCAAAGGTTAAGGAGTTCGGTTATGGCGTTTTGAACTCTGTTCCAAGAGACCTTATGGCAAAATATGGTTTTGCACAGCGCGGTGCGGTTAAGAACGGCGGTGAGATTGCAAAACTTACCACAAACGGCACAAACAGCATTCTTGACATTAAGAAGATGCTTGATGCCCAGTTCCCTGCTGCAGACAGCCTTGAAACTGTTACCAAATATATTGAGATGTTGAAAGAAGCAGGGCTTGTTACCTACTAAAATTGTGACGTTGTCCTAATTTGTAATTAACTGATACCCAGGGGTATCAAAAAAACGGGGTTTATAACCCCGTTTTTGTTAATATCTGATAATTAACTAATTACAAATTAGGACAACGTCACAATTTATTTTGCTACTGCTCTCTTGTAGGTATCAGAGTAGCCAGGGAACATTGGTTGAGGAGGAACGCGGTCTGAGTGGCCGTTGTTTTTGAATGAGCCGTCAGGGTTCTGATGTTTGGTGTTTCCGTCAATGAATTTTACAAGAAGGTATTCATCCAATGATTTCCATTTTGCAAACAGGGCGTCTGCCTGGGAAACTGAGAACTCTGTAAGGTATTTTTGTACAGCTTTGCCGGAACGGAGTTTCAATGCGGCCTCATCAGCAGCAGCAACAGCCTCCATCATTGCAAGCTCGTGTGCATCAACATTTTCACGCACCTCTTTACCAATATGGTTGTAGCGCAAATATGCAAACTGTGCAATACGGTTCTGCAACCAGAACATAGAGGTAGGTGAGTACTCCAACATACTTCCGTTGCCAAGGGCGTAATGCTCTGAAATTCCATTTATGCAAGTGTAGAATGGAGACAATGGAGATGTGCCGGCATCATCAACAGCAAACCAGAACAAACCGCCAATTTCATCTGGCAACCATCCGCGGCATTGTCCTACAAACCAGAAACCGGTCTGCTGGGTAGCAATTGCACGCTCGTTCAATCCCTTTTTGCCGTCAATTACATATGAAGAAGGTCTCCAACGGTAAGGCAACTCATTTCCACCTGCAGCAATTCCAATAGTCATATCAAACTCGGTACCCTCATAATGGTCGCGCATCATATCTGCCACATCCTTAACGGAAAGTTTCTCTTTAGCCTTAACATACAAAGGCATACGGTTTTTAGGATTGTCGCCGCGGGCAAAATCAAGATATTTGTCCATATCTTCTGCGCCGTGTTTGCGGAAGAAGCTCCATACACGTGCCTCACAAGATCTCATACCTGAAAAATCAAGCGGACCGTAAGTATCGGCAAAGCTGAAATCGCTTCCGTCACCCTCATAAAGGCCACACTCGCGGGCGTGATCCACTACATCTGCAGCATAAAGGCAGTTCTGCGGATCATCCTTAGGGAATGTGGTAATTCTGGCACAATTGGCGTGTGCAGAGATATAACCGTCGGGAATACGGATTGCCACCCAAACGGCACCCTTGTTAAGGTTCACCCCATTCTCATATTTTGGTTTGCGCGCAATAATGTCCATAAACCACACCTCATTCTTATCTGCAAATGAAATGGATTCTCCTCCCGATGCATATCCGTATTCATCTGCCAGTGCAGTGAAAATTTCAATTGCCTCGCGGGCAGTTTTGGCCCTCTGCAGGGTAATGTATATCAACGAACCATAATCCAGAATTGCAGTAGTATCCCTGAACTCCTCAAGGCCACCCCAAGTGGATTCTCCAATAAGAACCTGGTGTTCATTCATATTCCCGATAACATTATAAGTATACTCTACCTGAGGAATATATCCCAAGAATCGCTCTTTTCCCCACTCCCTAACTTCAATCATTTCACCTTTCTTATGGAATCCGCGTGGCATATAAACCAATGTGCCGTAACGTGTATGCGAGTCTGCAGCATAACTTACCATAACCGAACCATCCTTACTGGCCCCCTTGGAAATCAATAGATTGGTACACGCAAAAGCCTCTGCTGTAAAAAGTGCCACCAATAATATGCATATAAGTTTTTTCATAAGTATTTTGTATTAAATCTGATAACAAAGATATAAATTTGTAGAGCAAAAGAACACTCAAAACATTCAGCTATGCATATTTTTAGATTTCTACCGGTTATTGCCGCATCACTTGTGATGCTTCTTTCCTGTACCCCAACACGTGAGCAGCGTACAGACGAGGCACTGAAAGTTATTATGGATGAATATAATACTGTTGGCCTTGCAGTTGCAGTTGTAAAGGATGGCAAGTTCATTTACAACAAATCTTTCGGATACAAAGATCTTGCAAACAAAATTCCATTGCAGAACGGTGATATAGTTAGAATTGCATCGGCTTCAAAGTCATTTACCGCTACAGGTCTGATGCAGCTTGTAGATAAAGGGCTCGTCTCTCTTGATGATGATGTAAGTGACCTTATAGGTTTCAGAGTGAGAAACCCTCATCATCCAAATACTCCAATTACCCTTAGAATGATTCTGTCCCATACAGCCAGCATAAATGACAACGGGGAAAACTATTTTACATTGGACCACATTAACCCGGCAGTTAACGGTGATTGTGCAGATGCCTACTTCACATATGGTCCGGGTGAGGGGTACAACTACTCAAATATGGGTATGAACCTTGCCGGAGCAATACTTGAAAAGATATCGGGAGTAAGATTTGACAATTATATTAGAGATAATATCATCAAACCTCTGGGCCTGTACGGCGGGCATAATGTTGATTCTTTGGATGCCAGCAGGTTTGCCCTTATTTACAAGAATGTGGATGGCGAGTGGGTAGCCTCTGACGGCCCTTACAAAAGCAGGGCTGAGGATATGCCGGGTTATATTTTGGGATATTCTGCACCAATCTTTTCCCCTACCGGAGGTGTTAAAATGTCTGTAGAGGATTTGGCAAAATATGTGATGATGCACATTAACTACGGCCAGCTGAACGGCGTGCGCATTATCTCTGAAGAGAGTTCAAGAATTATGCAGACTCCTGTTCCGTTTACCAAAGGGGATGCCAAAAACACATACTGCCTTGGCCTGGGTGAATTCCCATACCAGACAGATGAGCCAAAATACAATGTTCCTGGCAATTACCTTATAGGGCACTCTGCCGGCTCATACGGCCTCAGCGGAATTATGCTGTGGAGCCCTTCAGACAAATGGGGTATGGTTGCAATGGCAACCGGCCTCACCCCTGTACCGGGCAAAAGTTTCCTTCAGCGCATTGCTACTGATGTTTACCACGCCTGTGTGGAGGAGTAATTTCTTCTTCCCGATAGTTTCTGTCGGGAATATGATAAAGAAGGTGGTCTTTTGGGGACCACCTTTTTCTGCTATGCAACTTCTATATCAGTTCAATTTTTGGATATCCAAACCCGTAGGGCTCTGGAATATTTTCAGATCAAAGATGTGAAGCATTGCCAGAATATGGTCAAACACCTCTCCCTGCAGATGCTCATACCTCAACCAGGCAGTGTCTGCAGAGAAGAAATAAAGTTCAACAGGAATACCCTGAGGTGTTGGCTGCAACTGACGCACCAACATAGTCATCTCCTTGTGTACCTTAGGGTGGTTCTTTATGTAATACTCCAGATAATGTCTGAAAATATAAAGGTTAACCTCCTCTTTACCTGTAGCCTCAAATCCCTCCATCCACGGCTGTTTTCTGAAATTCTCCATCTCCTGGGCAGTGCAGAAGCGCACGGTATGCATATCAATGTTAATTGATCTCTTAATACGTCTGCCGCCTATATCAAACATACCTCTCCAGTTCTGGAAAGAATCATTGACCAGGGCATAAGGTGGAACTGTTGTAATGGTCTTGTCCCAGTTGCGCACTTTAACAGTTGTTAGAGTAACCTCTATTACATCACCATCTGCGCCATATTTGGGAACTGTAATCCAGTCGCCAGGGCGCAACATGTCATTAACCATAAGCTGTATACCGGCAACCAAGCCTTTTATGGTATCCTGGAACACCAACATAAGAATGGCGGTACCGGCACCCAAACCAGTTAAAACGGCAATTGGATTTTTATCTATAAGGGTGCTTATGATTATTATTGCCCCAATACATACAACTACCAGTTTGAGCATCTGATAAAACCCTTTCAATGAATGGTCTTTCAGTTTCTCGTGCTGGGATGACATATTGTAGATAGAATCTATAAATGCAAATACCAGTTTTACAGCCACTATGGTAATGTAAATCCAGCAGAACTTAAGGATAAATACCCTCAATGACGGCTCATCATGCAATGCAAATGGGATGAGGGTATAAATTACAATTGGAGCCACAAGTCTGCATACACTTGCCAGAACCTCATCGCTGAGCAAATAGTCATCCCAGCTGTTTTCTGTTTTTGAAGTGACCTTACGGATTGTTGGGATAATTATCCTCTTGCACACCTTGTTAAGAACAAATGCCACAATCAGAATTGCAGCAATAGCCCCAACCTTAAGCAACAATGTTATATATTCCTCTGCAACACCCAACTGCTGTAGCCATTGGGCCAAACCATTATCTATTGTTTCCATATTTACGTCTTAAAAATTAATGTCCCTTTTTCTGCTACCACAGAGAAGCTCCCGGCATCTCACTGCAAAAATAAGCAAAAACTGCACACCAGTATTGCAAAAAATGTACCTTTGCGCTCCCATTTGAGAACAAAACGGTCTTCACGCAAATGACAAGAATAGAGTATGAAAAAAAGACAGTAGAGACAATGATCCGCCTCTACTGCAAATTGCATAAGCACAACAACGGCCAGCCATTGTGTGAAGATTGCTCCCAACTGTTGGTATATGCCCCATCCACTGTTACACCCCCCGTATGCGTGAACAGATGCGCGCCGTAATGCGCTTCTGTGGCCCCCGAATGATACTTTACCACCCCATAATGGCAATCAGGCACCTTTGGGCAGAGAGGTAATCGGTAAGCTCTTTAGCTTTTCTATCTCCCTCTGCAACAGCTCCAGGAACGTTGCGCCGTGCCCGCCATCCATTTGGGAATGGTGGAACTGGAATGA
Organism: Candidatus Egerieisoma sp.; assembly: GCA_045531975.1. Classification (GTDB taxonomy): domain Bacteria; phylum Bacteroidota; class Bacteroidia; order Bacteroidales; family UBA932; genus Egerieousia. Next base: position 43,239 of record JAZSEZ010000052.1, read on the forward strand.
GATTGGGAGGGTTGTCCTGAACCACCCCTTGCGGTATTTGCCCCACATTACCATTGGGTTGTTGAACTTGTCTGTGTGCTGATTAACAATGCAGTCCAACTCTGTCTGCACCATTGCAGAGGTTCCCACAATCATATAATCCTCCAGAAATGTACTTTTGCACTCGGCTGAGGCCTGCGCTGTAAGGCTCTGGTATGCCTCAACAAACTCTTTCACATCACCCGTAAATGGGATATCACAAGAATTGATTCCCCCTTTGCAGTTGTTTACAATCACATTTATAGCTATGCTATCAAACTTGTACAGTTTGTCTTTATCGGGAAGAAGATAGAACTCCTCCATTTGGGTTGCTGCCTTTCCAATGCACCAGCAGAGGAGGGCGTTGAATTTCATTCCCAACTTCCGGCTTGCCTTAAGCAAGTTGCTCACATCAAAGGTTTTGGTAAGAGTAACCATTGGCATAGGCGAGGTCATCCACATCTGGAATGCCTCTGCCCTGGTTGTATCTTGTGGATTTACTTCTGTTCTCATACTTCAAAGATACAGTTTATTGCCGCTTCCTGCAATTCAACAAATCATATTCCCGACAGAATCATCGGGAATAAAAAGCCTCCCCACCATCAGGCAGAGAGGCTTTCTACCTCCTCAATTGCAGTTAAAATATCATGCAACGATTTCTTTACCACATCATCCATAGATTAACATTTTTGAAGAATCAATACTCTTTCTTAAATATGGGTTCCTGATAGCCTGCTCTTCAAGCAAATCTACCTCTCTACCCAAAACTTCCTGCAAGGAATCTTTCAGGTTATAATAATTGTCAAAATAATCCGAGATATCTTCTTTATTAAAATCGACAACAAGATCAATATCGCTCTCCTTGTTAAATCTCTCAGTAAGGATTGAGCCAAACACAAACAACTTGTTCACCTTGTACATCTGGCACAAAGCAATAATCGTCTGCATATTTCTCTCAATCAATTTCATAAACAAGGATTTTCACAAATAAACAATTTTTCTTTTAAAGAGTTATCCCACAAAAAATCCCGACAGTTCTTCAACCGTCAGGATTTTATAAACACTATCTCTAAACTTTTCCCCTCCTCCGTTGTTATATAGATGAAATAGTTTTTTAAGTTAGGTTAAGTCGGGCAGACCCTGCAGCTTCGGGATGAGGTTGTGGGGTTTGTTTTTCTTCTCTACAAGTGAATAAGTATATCCTTAATACGTGTTAAGACTTGGGGCAATGTATCTTTACATCACCCCCTTCATCAACGAAACTAAAATACCCAACCCTAAGTAACTATTAAATGGTCAGGTAGCGTCATCCATAATTGAGAGAGCATTATACCCCAAGAGGTTAAGCACGCCTACCGCCGCTACAGGTGCTTCCAGGGCATATTGGCGTGCTCATCCCCCATCGTCCAAGGATGGTTAAGCACACCCACCGCCCCCAGAGACACCTGCAGGGCACATAGCCGTGCTTAACCTCTTGGAGGAATCACCATCAGCAGGGCAAACAACAAAAAAGGCGGCCTCAAAAAGACCACCTTCTCTATCTTTTTCCCGACAGAATCATCGGGAAGAAAAAGCCTCCCCACCATCAGGCGGAGAGGCTATATACAATAATTTGTTTTCTCCTAAGAGTCAATTATTTTGCAAGTGCAGTAGCAACATCCACAGCAACAGCAACAGTTGCACCTACCATTGGGTTGTTACCAATTCCTAGGAAGCCCATCATCTCAACGTGGGCAGGAACTGATGAAGAACCTGCAAACTGAGCGTCTGAGTGCATACGGCCCATTGTGTCGGTCATACCGTATGATGCAGGACCTGCAGCCATGTTGTCTGGGTGAAGGGTTCTACCTGTACCGCCACCTGAAGCAACTGAGAAATATTTCTTGCCAAGTTCCATGCACTCTTTTTTGTAAGTACCTGCAACTGGGTGCTGGAAACGGGTTGGGTTGGTTGAGTTACCAGTGATTGATACGTCAACGCCCTCAAGGTGCATAATTGCAACACCCTCGCGTACGTCGTCTGCGCCGTAGCAGTTAACTTTTGCGCGTGGACCGTCTGAGTAAGCAATTTTGTTTACTACTTTAACCTCACCTGTAGCGTAGTCAAACTCAGTCTGGCAGTAAGTAAAGCCGTTGATTCTTGAAATGATCATAGCAGCGTCTTTACCCAAACCGTTAAGGATACAACGTAGAGGCTCTTTTCTTACTTTGTCTGCTTTAGCTGCAATTTTGATTGCACCCTCTGCAGCAGCAAATGACTCGTGACCTGCCAAGAAAGCGAAACATTTTGTCTCCTCTCTTAGTAGACGGGCTGCAAGGTTACCGTGGCCGATACCTACTTTACGGTCGTCAGCTACTGAACCTGGTACGCAGAATGACTGCAAACCAAGACCAATTGCCTCAGCTGCGTCAGCAGCGTTTGAGCAACCTTTCTTAAGTGCAATTGCAGCACCTACTACGTAAGCCCATTTTGCATTCTCAAAACAGATTGGCTGAGTCTCCTCGCAAGTTTTGTATGGATCCAAGCCATACTGCTCGCAAATCTCGTTAGCCTCCTCTATACTTTTAATACCGTTAGCATTCAATGCAGCAAGAATCTGCGGCATTCTACGGTCCTGACTCTCAAATTTTACTTCTCTAATAGCCATTTTCCTTTCCTCCTTATTCGTTACGTGGGTCAATGTGTTTAACAGCACCTTGCTCAGCAGTAAAACGGCCATAAGTACCGGTTACTTTCTTCAAAGCCTCGTTTGCGTCTGTACCTTTTTTAATCTCCTCCATGAATTTGCCCATATGAACAAACTCGTAGCCGATAACCTGATCATCTTTATCAAGAGCCATTCTTGTACAGTAACCCTCAGCCATCTCCAGGTATCTTACACCTTTAGCGTTAGTTGAGAACATTGTACCTACCTGGCTTCTAAGACCTTTACCCAAATCCTCAAGACCTGCACCAATCTGAAGGCCACCCTCTGAGAATGCAGACTGTGTACGACCGTAAACAATCTGTAGGAAAAGCTCTCTCATTGCAGTATTGATAGCGTCGCAAACCAAGTCAGTATTCAAAGCCTCCAATAGAGTTTTGCCGGCAAGAATCTCTGCAGCCATAGCAGCTGAGTGAGTCATACCTGAACAACCGATAGTCTCAATCAAAGCCTCCTGAATAATACCCTCTTTTACGTTAAGAGTAAGTTTGCAGGCACCCTGCTGAGGTGCACACCAGCCAATACCGTGAGTAAGACCTGAAATGTCTTTAATCTCTTTGCTTCTCACCCATTTGCCCTCTTCAGGAATAGGTGCCGGTCCGTGGTTAGGACCTTTTTTAACAACACACATGTGTTGAACTTCGTGAGTATAAATCATACCTTTAAATATGTGTTTGTAGTTAACAATTCTTTGTGAATTTGCAAATATAGTGTATTTTTACAAACCAAAGGAATCTGAAAACAAAATTTAATTTAAATACACTAATATGAAGAGATTAACCCTAACGCTAACATTGCTTTTTGCGGTTGCAGCGGCATTCGCACAAAAGCCTGCACTAGACCACTCAGTTTATGACTCGTGGAACAGTTTGAGGGGCATTTCAATGCCTAAGAACGGAGATGTGCTACTTTACACAATTACCCCTGGAGAGGGTGATGCAACTCTGGTTATAGAGAACATCAGAAACAGCAAGAAGATTGAGGTTCCAAGGGCAACCCGTGCCAAATTGAGCGAAGACGGCAGCAAGGTTGTTGCAGTTATAAAACCCCTTTTCAGCCAGACAAGAGATGCAAAAATAAAGAAGGCCAAGAAAGATGATATGCCAAAAGATACATTGGCAGTAATAGACCTTGCTTCGGGCAAAGTTGAGAAATTTGCAAACTACAAATCTCATAATACTCCCGACAAATTATTCACTTACATAGCATTTGAGCAGACCCCTGCAAAGGAGAAAGCTGCACCGAAAGGTGAGAAGCCTGCTGCAAAAGAGGGAAAACCTGCACCAAAAGATGCAAAAAAACCTGAGAAGAAGGCTCCTGTAAAAGAGTTGTATGTAATGAATATCCACACCGGCAAGATGGATACCCTTAAAAATGTTGCTTCATACAAGTTCAACAAAGAGGGTGACCTTATGGCATACGTTGTAGAGCCAGAGAAAAAAGACTCTACCGGCAAAGCTGCCCTATACCTTTACAACACCGCAACAGGTGAGAGCAAAGAGGTTCTTGCAGGTCCTAAAGGTTCAAAAATCAAACTTCCTGAGTTCAGCAAAGTTGGAACAATGGCATTCTATGCAAATACCGACACTTCAAAAGCTGCAAAGAAAGATGTGGAGATTTACCTTTACAATATTTCGTCGGGAAGCTTGAATGTTGCTGCAAACAACAAGATGGAGGGTTTGCAGAAAGGTTGGATTGTTAATGAGAACGGCAATTTGAGTTTCAGTGAAGATGGTGGAAGACTGTTCTTTGGCACCTCTCCAAAACCGCTTGAGAAAGATACAACATTGGTGGAGTTTGAGCAGCCACAGCTTGACATCTGGTCTTGGCACGATGATTACCTTCAGCCAGTTCAGTTGCTTAGAAGGGCAAGAGACCTTAAACAGACATATACTGCATATATAAACACTTCTCTTGCAGACAACTTTGTACAGTTGGGTGATTTGGATGTTCCTAACGTAAATGTTCCAAACAAGAAGATGGCCGATTGGGTACTTGTTGGAAACGACAAGGCTTACAGAGTTCAGGGCCAGTGGGATTACAGCAGATTTACAGACATTTACCTTCTTAACGTTAAAACAGGTGAGAGAAAACTTGTTCAGAAAAAGGCTTGCTTTGGTGCAATGAGCGTTTCACCAAACGGAGAGTGGGTTATTGTTTATGACAAACTTGCTAAAGCATGGTTCCAGTATACAATTGCAACCGGCGAGCTTAAAGACCTTACCTCAACCCTTGGTGTTGCATTCCACGATGAAGACCACGACACCCCTAGCCTTCCAGGTGCATACGGACAGGCAGTATGGTTCAAGGACAACAGCGCATTTGTAATCAATGACAGATTTGACTACTGGCAGTTTGATCCTAAAGGTGTTGCAGCCCCTAAGATGCTTACAGACAACTATGGCCGCAACAACAACACCCGCCTTTCATTGGTAACCATTGTTGAAGACCCTGATGCTGATGGAATGCCTATGATGCGTGGTGCAGGACAGATTACAGGTAAAGATCCTCTATATTTCACCACATTCAACTTCACTACCAAACAGACCGGTCTTGCCACTAAAGACATTACCAAGAAGAAGAGCATTGTAACAAAAGTGGTTGAAGGTCCGTACGCTTACTCAAACTTTGCATACTCTAAAGCAGGAAAAGGTAAAAAAGCTGCTTTTGTATACACCAGAGGCTGTTTTGAGGATGGAAGCAACGCATTTGTAACTTACGACAACTTTAAAACCCAGAAACAGATTACAGACATTAACCCTCAGCAGAGAGATTACAACTGGGGTACAGTAGAGCTTGTAAACTGGCAGACTGCAGATGATATCTTCTGCGAAGGTCTGTTGTTCAAACCGGAAGATTTTGATGCAAGCAAGAAATATCCTGTAATGATTTACTTCTACGAGAAGAATTCTGAGACTTTGTATAACCCACGCAACCCTGCACCTAGCCGCTCAACAGTAAATATCCCTTACTTTGTAAGTAACGGTTATGTAGTGTTTGTACCGGATATCTACTATAAAGACGGTCACCCTGGCCAGAGCGCAATGCGTTCAATTATGCCTGGTGTAGAGATGCTTGAGAAAACTTACCCTTGGATTGACGGCGAGAATATGGCTATTCAGGGTCAGAGCTGGGGAGGTTATCAGGTTGCCTATATGATTACCCAAACAGACAAGTTCAAGGCTGCAGGTTCAGGTGCTCCGGTAGCAAATATGACAAGTGCTTACGGCGGTATCCGCTGGGGTAGCGGAATTACCCGTCAGGTACAGTACGAGCAGGGCCAGAGCCGTATTGGCAAAGACCTTTGGAGCGGTTATGATTTGTATGTTGAGAACTCTCCTTTGTTCTTTGTACCAAACGTGAAAACCCCTGTACTTATTATGCATAACGATAAAGACGGTGCAGTTCCTTGGTATCAGGGTATTGAGTTCTTTACAGCTCTTCGCCGTTGCGGCAAGATTGCCTGGTTGCTTCAGTACAACAATGAGGAGCACAACCTTACAGAGAGAAGAAACTCTAAAGACTTGAGTATAAGACTTTCACAGTTCTTTGACCACTACTTGAAAGGTGCCCCAATGCCTAAATGGATGAAAGAGGGCCGCCCTGCAACTGAGAAAGGATTTGACTTGGGATACGAACTGATGGACTAACTTAATGGAATCCGGTTGCCGACTTTGCTTGGCGAATGTCGGTTACCGGGTTTCCCCTATTAAAAAACTATATGAGAAAACATTTTATACCGGTTATGATTATGGCAGCTGCACTATGTGGCTGCGGTGGTTCAGATACCACTGAGCCTATCATTACAAAAAAAGAGATTAAGGTTGAGAACGGGCAGTACACCCCTGAGATTATGCACCAGTTGGGCAAAGTAGGTGATCCTCAGATTTCTCCCGACGGCTCCAGAATTCTTTATGGTGTAACCTACACCAGCATTGAGCAGAACAAGGGTAACAGAGAGCTTTACATTATGAATCTCAACGGTTCGGACAATGTAAAACTTACCAATACCCCTAAAAGCGAGTCTAACGCACGCTGGATAAATGACAGCCAGATTGTTTATATGAGAGGTGGCAAACTTTACACTGCAACCCTTAACGGTGCTACCCTTTCGGGTGAGGCTGAGGTTGCCGGCGGTGAGGGAATGGAAGGATTTGAGCTTTCTCCTGCAGGTGACAAGATTATGTTTGTAAAGAGCATCAAGGCTGCTGTTAAACCAACTGATATGTACCCTGACTTGGACAAATCATCGGGAAGAACATATACAGACCTTATGTACCGTCATTGGGATCACTTTGTAGAGGAGGTTCCTCACACTTATGTTGCTGATTTTACAGGTGCACAGGTGGGTGAGGCTACTGATATCCTTGCTGGTGACACTGCAAATCCTGAGAGTGCAGAGAAATTGTTTGAGCTTCCTACCCTTCCTTTTGGCGGTTTGGAGCAGCTTTCTTGGAGTCCTGACGGAAAATATATTGCATACTCTTGCAGAAAACTTGCCGGCAGAGACTATGCCTTCTCAACCAATACAGACATTTACCTTTACAATGTTGAGAGTGGTGCTACCCAGAACCTTACTGCAGGAATGATGGGTTATGACACAAATCCTCTTTTCTCTCCCGACGGCAAACAGCTTGCATTCTTGAGTATGGAGAGAGACGGTTATGAGGCCGACAAGAACAGACTTTTTGTTATTGATATGGATAAGGTTCTTGCAAACTTGGGCAGCAAGGATTTCCGTCCGTTTATGAAAGAGCTTACCACAGATTACAAATACAATGTGGATGGTATTGCCTGGGCACCTAAATCAGACAAGATTTATTTCAACTCTTGTGTGAATGCCCTTACTGCATTGTTTGTTGTTGATGTAAACAAAGTGGTTGGCCTTCCTATTGAGGATAATGAGGGTACCGGTTATCTTCCTGCTTCATACGGAAACGGCATAAGAAGAATCACATCTACTGAGGCTATTTATGATTTTGGAGGTCCTGCTCTTGTTGCTGATGAGATTGGCGAGGTTAAGGAGATTATCACCACCAATACCTGTATGATGCGTCCTGCAGAGATTGTTACAGTTAACCCTGCTACCGGTGAGTTCAAGGAGCTTACTGCAGAGAACAAGGCTACTTTAGACAAACTTGACACCCCTCTTGTAGAGCAGAGATGGATGACCACTGTTGACGGCAAGAAGATGCATACCTGGATCCTTTATCCTCCTAAGTTTGACAAGACCAAACAATATCCTGCAATCCTTATGTGTTTGGGCGGCCCTCAGGGTACAATCAGCCAGGGATTCTCTACAAGATGGAACTACAGACTTATGGCTTCCCAGGGTTATATTGTAATCCTTCCTAACAGAAGGGGTACAACAGCATTCGGCCAGCCTTGGTGCGAGCAGATTTCGGGTGACTACTGCGGTTTGAATATGCAGGATTACCTTAAAGCTGTTGACAATATGAAGAAAGAGCCTTATGTAGGTAAAGTTGCAGCTACAGGTGCAAGCTACGGCGGTTACTCTGTTTATTACCTTGCAGGTATCCACGAGAACAGATTCTCTGCCCTTATTGCTCACGCCGGCATCTTCAACCAGGAGCATATGTATATGATGACAGAGGAGATGTGGTTCCCAACCTGGGATAACGGTGGTGCACCTTGGGACAACAATCCAACTGCAAAACGCCACTACGGCAACTCTCCTCATAAACTTATCAAAAACTGGAACACCCCTATCCTTGTAACCCACGGTGAAATGGATTACCGTGTACCGGTAGACCAGGGTATGGCAGCTTTCAACGCTGCACGTATGATGGGTGTAGAGAGCAAACTGCTTCTATTCCCAGAGGAGAACCACTGGATTCTTAAACCACAGAACTCAATCCACTGGAACAGAGAGTTCTTTGGATGGTTGGACAAATATTGTAAATAAAAAAAAAGAGGCCTTGCGGCCTCTTTTTTTTATTCCAATGTCCATTCAACCCCATCTTTGGTATCCTTTATTAGAACACCTATAGCCTTAAGGTCGTCTCTGATTTTATCTGATTTTGCCCAATCCTTATTGGCTTTGGCAACTTTACGCTCCTCAAGAACCATATTCACAAGGGCATCCATAACCTTTGTAACACCTGAATCACCGGCTGCAGCCTCCTGCTCAGGAGCTATACCCAAAACATCTGTTGCAATTGTTCCAAGCAGGAACTCCAAAGTCTCTTTCTCCTGCTCTCCAATGGCAAGCTTGCCATCTTTAACAAGATTTACAATTCTTACTGCATCAAACAGGTGAGAAAGGGCAATTGGGGTGTTAAGGTCATCACAAAGGGCAACATATACATTCTCTTTAAGGTCTGCTATCTCTTTTGCCACCTCTGCAGTTGCACTTGTTACCTTCAACCCTTTCACATCCTTGGCAGCCTGAAGAATTCTCTTCAAACCTCTCTCTGCCGCCTGCAAAGCCTCATTACTGAAATCCAAAGTACTTCTGTAATGTGCCTGCAAAATGAAGAATCTTATTGTCATTGGAGAATATGCCTGCTCCAATACCGCATTGTTCCCGGTAAACAACTCATCCAAAGTAATGAAGTTTCCAAGAGACTTGCCCATCTTCTGGCCATTGATGGTAATCATATTGTTGTGCATCCAATATTTCACACCACCTTTACCCCTTGATGCGGTATTCTGTGCCAACTCACACTCGTGGTGAGGGAACATAAGATCCATACCGCCACCGTGAATGTCAAACTCCTCTCCAAGATATTTTGCACTCATTGCAGAACACTCCAAGTGCCATCCTGGGAAGCCGTCACTCCAAGGAGAAGGCCATCTCATAATGTGCTCCGGAGCAGCTTTCTTCCAAAGGGCAAAATCTGCAGGGGAGTGTTTGTCATCCTGACCGTCCAATGCTCTGGTATTGGAAATCATATCATCAAGGTTTCTTCCCGACAATACTCCATAATTATGTCTCTTGTTATACTCCTTTACATCAAAATAAACAGAGCCGTTGCTTTCATACGCATATCCGTTCTTAAGAATCTCTTGAACAAGGGCAATCTGCTCAATAATATGCCCCGATGCCCTTGGCTCAATGCTTGGAGGACAGTTGTTCAGCTTTTTCATTGCATCGTGGAACCTTAGAGTATAGTACTGGACCACCTCCATTGGCTCAAGCTGCTCCAATCTGGCTTTCTTTGCAATCTTATCCTCACCATTATCAGAATCACTCTCAAGGTGACCAACATCGGTAATGTTTCTCACATATCTTACCTTGTATCCAAGATGTCTGAACAAACGTACAAGCACATCGTATGTAACACCAGGTCTTGCGTGTCCCAAATGGGCATCTCCGTATACGGTAGGACCGCATACATACAGGCCAACCATTCCTGGAGTTACAGGCACAAACACCTCTTTCAGTCTGCTTAACGTATTGTAAATCTGAATATCTCTAATTTTTTCCATCTCTAAAGAATTTATATCTTGCAAAGATAGTGAGAAATAAGTTAATATCACTCCACTAAGGGTATAATAATTTTATGGGCAACAATCTCAGTAATGTTCTTTTCCTCCCCCTGTGAATTGGTATATTTCACATACCTGAGCTTACCCTCAAGGACAATATAGGCCCCTTTTTTGATAAGGGCAAAATCGGGCATACCTTTTCTGTCCCACGCCACAACATTATGCCAGGTGGTCTCTTCTCTAAAAGTATTGTCCTTCCCCTTTATGAATTCATTTGTTGCCACGGTAAACCTTGCCGCTGTTCCTCCATTTTCCACTTTAAGAAGTCTGGCATCCTGCCCAATTCTTCCTCTCAATTCAACTTTGTTCAATGATTTGTCCATACCCGTCCGTATTTTTTAATTGTTTGTGTTGGGGCAAAGCAAACAAGAAATATTCATCGGGAGGATAAATTATCCGTATATAAACGTTTAAATTGCTTTTTTGCAAATTGGAGATTTAGAAAAAAGATATTTTTCATCCCGGGGGAAAATATATACCGTATCTGCACATTTAAACATATACCTTTATGGCTGATAAGCAAGTTTGTGTCAGCTATGGAGAATGTGCAGATGTTTGAGAAAAAATGCCCGGTATGCGGTACAAAGATTATTGGAAGGACAGACAAGATTTATTGTTCCAACGAATGCAGGGTGCATGCGAACAATTCGCGTAGGAGAAGTGTTGGGACCAACAGGGAGAAAAGCAGAGCAGAAATGATTGGTAAGGAGCTTTTGCTGTTGCAGGAGTCCGGTGGTGTCCAGTATCTTAAAATAATTGGGTTAGTAACCCGATTTTGTAAAATATTGTATAAATTTGGACGCTGATAGTGGTAATTAAATTATTTGTATATGAAAAAATTGATATTGTGTGCTGCAGTGGTAGCATTGGGTTTGTCCTCTTGTGTGGAGAACTCTGGAAAATATAAGGCATTGCAGGCAAAACTTGACTCGTTGCAAACGAATTACAATATTCAGGGGGCTGAACTGGATGAGGTATTTGCTACAATAAACGAAATTGAGCAGGGTTTGAGCTCTATCCGTGAGAGCGAGAGTATCCTTGCTGTTCAGACAGCAGACGGACTGGAGATTAAGAAAGGTTCAAAAGAGCAGCTGAAACAAGATGTGGAGGCTATTCAGGATGCCATAAAGAATTATCAGGAGGAGATTAAGAAACTCCAGAATGACAACAGGCTGCAGTCTTCACAGTTTAAGAAAAGGCTTGCTGCAATGCAGAAGGAACTTAAAGAGAAGTCTGCAATAATTGAGACAATCTCAAAACAGCTTGAGGAGAAAGAGGCTCAGATTATGCTGCAGAACAAACAGATTGCCACATTGGACCAGGTTGTTTCAAACCTTAAGGATGAGGTTTCAAATTTGAATACAGAGGGTTCACAACTTAGGGCCAAGGTTGCAGACCAGGAGGCGGAAATCTACTCTGTATATTATATTGTAGGTTCAAAAGCTGAACTTATTGAAGCTGGAGTGATGACAAAAGGGGGATTGTTCAAATCTTCAAAAGTATCATATCAGGCAGAGAAAGAGACCTTTATAAAAATTGACCTGCGAGAGATTTCAGAGATAAACACCAATGCCTCAAAAGCAAAGGTTATGTCTATACATCCTAAAGGGACATACGCTTTTGTTGAAAATGACGGCGAAATGATTCTTAATATATCTGACCCTGAGAAATTCTGGGAGCAGACCAAGTATCTTGTAATTCAAGTAATGTAATAATATAAACCTGATGAAAAAAACATTTACACTTGTGGCGGCTTGTGCTGCCATTTCATTAATGTCTTGCAAAACAGAGATGAACAATCCATTATTAACAGAGTCCACTTATAGATATGAGGCTCCGGTTTTTGACAAGATTACCGAAGACCATTATCTGCCTGCTTTTGAAGCAGCTGTTGCAGAGGGTAAAAAAGAGATTGAGGCAATTGTTTCCAACCCCGATGCACCTACTTTTGAAAATACTATTCTTGCATTGGAATATGCAGGAGGCACTTTGAACAGAGTTGCCAGCATTTTCTATAACCTTAACGAGGCCAATACAAGTGACCGTATGCAGGAGATTGCTGAGCAGATCTCCCCTATGATGACTGAGTATTCCCTTTCAATTATGCTTAATGGAGACCTTTTCAATAGAGTTAAGGCTGTTTATGAGCAGAGGGAGTCTTTGAATCTTGATGCGGAGCAGGCAAAACTTCTTGAGAAAACTTACAAGGGCTTTGCAGACAATGGTGCCAACCTTTCTGCTGAGGACAAGGAGAAATACAGCAAAATACAGGAGGAACTCTCTCTTGCAACCCTTAAATTTGGAAAGAATACCCTTGGTGCCACCAATGCGTATATTATGCACATAACAAAAGAGGAGGATCTTGCAGGACTTCCTGCTTTTGTAAAAGATGCAGCTGCTTTTGAGGCAAAGAACAGGAATCTTGAGGGTTGGGTAATAACACTGCAGCAGCCAAGCTACAGCCCTTTTATGCAGTATAGCGAGAAAAGGGAGCTTAGAGAGCAGCTTTGGAAAGCCTACAACTCAAAATGTATTGAGGGCGAGTTCAGCAACCTTGACATTATCAAACAGATTGTAGGTTTGAGAATTGAGGCTGCCAACCTTTTGGGCTACAACACATACGCAGATATGGCCCTTAAAGACAGAATGGCCAAAGATGCCCCTACAGTAAATGCTTTCCTTAAGAACCTGCTTGACAAATCTATGCCATTTGCCAAGAAAGATGTAAAAGCTATTGCAGATTATGCAAAAGCAAACGGTTTTAAAGGTGAACTTATGCCTTGGGATTTCTCTTTCTATTCAGAGAAACTTAAAAAGGAGAAATACTCCCTTAATGATGAGGTTCTTAAACCTTACTTCAAACTTGAGAATGTAACAGAGGCTGTTTTTGCCCTTGCAAATTCTCTTTACGGACTTAATTTCACCCCTGCTACAGATATCCCGGGCTACCACCCCGATGTTACAGTATATGATGTAACCGATGCCAACGGAAGACATATGGCCCTTTTCTATGCCGACTTTTTCCCAAGAGCAAGCAAGGGAGGTGGAGCTTGGATGACCTCTTTCCGCGAGCAGAGTTTTACAAAAGACGGAAAAGTTGAGAAGAGACCTCACGTTTCTATTGTGTGCAACTTTACAAAACCTACAGAGACTGAGCCTTCGTTGCTTACTTTCTATGAGGTTACAACTTTCCTTCACGAGTTTGGTCACGCCCTACACGGTATTTTGGCTGAGGGTAAATATGCGTCCCTTACAGGTACCAGCGTAGCAAGGGATTTTGTTGAGCTTCCTTCTCAGATTATGGAGAACTGGGCTACCGAGAAAGAGTATCTTGCATCTTTTGCAAAACATTACCAGACCGGTGAGGTTATCCCACAGGAACTTATTGACAAAATTATTGAGTCCAAGAACTATAACAGCGGCTATTCAAGTGTAAGACAGTTACAGTTTGGTATTGAGGATATGGCTTGGCACTCTGTTACTGAAGTTCCTGCAGCAGATGTAGTTGCATTTGAAAAAGAGGCTGTAAAAGCTTGTGCTCTTATGCCGGATGTTCCTGCTACTGCATTCTCTCCTTCTTTCGGACATATTTTCAGCGGCGGATATGCTGCAGGATACTACTCATACAAATGGGCAGAGGTTCTTGAGGCTGATGCTTTCCAGGTTTTCAAAGAGGAGGGTATTTTCAATAAAGAGACAGCCGAGAGATTCCGCAAGGAGATTCTTTCAAGAGGAAGCATTGAGGATGCTGATGTAATCTACAGAAACTTCCGCGGCAGGGATCCTGAGCCTGATGCATTGCTTAAGAAATTTGGAATGGTTAAATAACTATCCGTATATGAACAGATTTGTTTCTACAATAATAATGGTGGCGCTTTCGGGCGCCATCTTTGCACAGGAGAACAGTAAAGTTTTCACAATTACTGCCTCTCCTGCCCAAAATACCCGTAATGAGATGAATTTCAGTTGGGCAACCGGCAGCCAGACTGGTACTGCCCTGTTGGAAATAACCTCCTTGAAGGACAAGAATTGGGAAAAAGCCGCAAGGAAGATGATTGATGGTGTATACTGTACAACTTATGACAGCATTTATTCCAAGGCTGCCAATGGGGAGAATTTTTACGAGAATGTAAAGATTAACAAGTATAATGCTTCGGTTGGCAATCTTAAGAAGAATAAAAACTACAAATACAGAATAATTGCAGATGGTGATACCAGCAAGGTGCATTACTTTAAGACTTCCGGTGCAAAGGAGTGGAGTGCCTGCATCATTTCTGATTTTCACGTGTACTCCCCTTTGTATGGCAGAACAAAGGCTGCAATGGATATGATTGCCACTGTAGAGAAATATGGGAATCCGTTTGAGTGGATACTCCACCTTGGAGATATTACCGCCTGGGGCGGAAGTTACTCTTTCTGGAAAAACCTTTATGAGGAGAAACCTTTTGTGGATTATATGTGGGCAGGTGTGAACGGTAATCACGATAATATGACCCGTACCAACAAAGGGAATACCAACAAATTCTTCAGAGATGCAGCGGCATATCCCCATAACGGCTATGAGGGGGAGATGGGTGTATGCTACTTCTTCAAATACGGCGATGTCCTTTTCATTATGCTTAACAATGAGAGTATGAGAACAGAAGAGGGATTGGAAAAGGCTCAGAAATGGGTAAGGGAGGTTGTGGAGAACAATCCGGCCCGTTATAAAGTGGTTTGCGAGCATTACCAGTGGTTCAATGGCAAAACCGGAAAAGAGGCCCAGTTCAGCCGCTGGAACCAGCTTTTTGATGAGCTTGGCATTTCATTGGCACTTGCCGGCAACAATCACATTTATGTGAGTACCCATCCTATATATAAGGGTGAGATTGCAGAGCCCGGCAATGGTACCACATATATACAATCTGTTTCTTCTGATAATGAGAGGGGTGAAGAGTGGGATTACAGCAAACCGCTGGAATTCAATACAGACAGAATAAAGTTCCGTTGGGGTGAAGGGCCAAAGACAATTGGTGGAATGCACCTGAATGTTACAAAAAAGAAAATGACCGTTACCTTGCTTGACAGGAACGGGAAGGTGCTGGATATTACTGAAGTTTTTCCCTGCAAAAAATAAGAAAAAGGGTGGCCAAAAGCCACCCTCAATTTTTGTCGGGAAGAAAAAATTACTTCACAACTTTTACAAGCTCCACATCAAAGATAAGGGTTGCAAATGGTGGGATCTGTGCTCCGGCACCTCTCTCTCCGTATGCAAGGTTGTACGGTATATACAACTGCCATTTGTCACCCTCTTTCATAAGCTGAAGTGCCTCTACCCAACCTGCAATAACCTGGGTAACACCAAATGTAGCAGTCTCACCTCTCTGGTAAGAGCTGTCAAATACAGTACCGCTGATAAGACGTCCCTCATAGTGGCACTCAACGCTGTCTGATGCTTTAGGGGTTGCACCGTTGCCTGACTGAAGCACTTTATACTGCAAACCGCTTGGAAGGGTTACAACACCCTCTTTTTTGGCATTCTCTGCAAGGAACTGCTCACCCTCAGCCTTTAGAGCTGCAGTCTGCTCCTCCTGCAATTTTGTGAAATAGTCATTCAAAACCTGCTGAGCCTCCATAACGCTCATTTCAGGCTCCTGACCTGCCAATGAAGCTTTTATAGCTTTTACAAACTCCTCTACATTCAAATTCTGTACTCCGCTTGCCATAATGTTGTTGGCAATGCTCATACCCAATGCGTAACTTACTTTCTCCATATTTGCTTAAAATTAAAGCGCAAAGATAATGATTAAGCCTTAATGTTTATAATCTCCTTTATATCCGTAGTATAATTGCCGCTCAAACAGCTCCTTTTCATCGCCCACCTCTCATTCTCCCCATCCTTCCCCTGCAAACCGCCCTGAACAGCTATCTTAAGGGTATCCCTCCCATATTTCTGGTTTATACTGTCAAGCACCTTGTTTATACTATTAATCTTCTCTACATCTTTGTGTTCAAACAGGTTCTGCTGCACCCCATTACAAGGGGAAATATCCCCCACAATAACCCCAGCCTTCTTGTAAAGGTACCCTTTGCGGTAAATCTGCTTCAACCCCTTCAGAGCCTCCCTCACCAGTTCCATAGTACCATCGGTTGCCTCCGGCAATTTTAAAGTAATGCTGTTGTAATATTTTGGAAGATCTTCCCGATAGAAATTTGTGAGTATATACACCGTTATATACCCCGCAACAGAGTTCTGATGTCTGAGTTTGCCGGCACAGGCCGCCGCAAAACTTGAAACCGCACTCTCCAGATCCTCCAAAGAGGAAACCATCTCCCCAAAGCTTCTGCTTGTGGTAATGGATTTCTTCTCCTCCCTTATATCCAGTTGGGTCACAGGTTGCCCGTTCAGCTCCATTTGAGTTCTAAGCCCTGTTATTCCCATATTCTTTTTTACCCACCAGGCACTCTTTTGGGTAAACGCGTATGCGGTATTCACCCCTTCACCCCTAAGGAATTTTGCATACCTGCGTCCTATTCCCCACACTTCCCCTATATCCAGTTTTTGCAGAGCCTTCTCCCTTTTCTCCGGGGTGTCAATTATACAGTAACCGTTATACCCTTTATATTTTTTTGCATACCAGTTGGCTACCTTTGCCAGGGTTTTGGTTGGGGCAATCCCCACACAAACCGGAATTCCGGTATACCTTCTCACTGTCCTTACAATCTGGGCCGCCTTCTCCACAATCTGATCTTGCGACATCCCCTTAAACGAAGCAAACGCCTCATCAATGGAGTAAATCTCCATACTGGGCACCATCTCCTGCAAAACATTCATCACCCTGCGGCTCATATCCCCATACAACCTGTAATTGCTTGAAAACGGCTGCACCTTATCCCCAAACTGCTCCTCCATCTGATATGCCGGCATCCCCATCTTCACCCCCAAATCCTTTGCCTCCTGGCTCCTTGAAACCACACACCCGTCATTATTGGAGAGCACAACAACAGCTTTCCCCTCCAACGCCGGATTGAAAACCTTCTCACACGAGACAAAAAAATTATTACAGTCAATTACCGCAAACATAACCTGTACCCGGTCCCCGGGTAGCGCTGTACTCGATCCCTGAGTGTACCTGTACCCGGTGACCGAGTTACATATTAAAAACTTCTTATTGAATGAGTTACTATTCCCCAGATGATAAACTGGTTCTCCTGGGTAACCTTTATTGGTTGGAAAGATTCATTATGGGGCTGCAGCCATACGGCAACTACAGAACCGCCCTCACGTTCAAAGTGAATCTGTTTAAGGGTAAACTCTCCATCTATAAAACACACAGCTATAGCACCTTCCCGGGGCTCCAGAGACTTATCTATAATAAGGAGATCACCATCATAAATCCCGGCCCCTTCCATTGAAGAGCCACGCGCCCTCCCAAAGAAAGTGCTGGAAGGATTCTTTACCAGTTCCCTGTTCAAATCAATACCATTTTCCACATAATCCTGTGCAGGACTTGGAAAACCGGCCTTAATCTCAGGTAACTCAACACTTGTACCGGCCAGAACTTTTTTAGTACTCATCAATAGCCCCCTTCAATTGAGTCATCGCCTGCTCCAACATACCAATACCACAACCTACATTAAGTCTCATATAACCCTCACCACCAGGACCAAAAGTACCACCATCATTAAGGGCCAGCCCGGCCTTTACCACAAACAGGTGCACAAGACGCTGCTGGTCTATACAGCCAAACAGTTTATGGCACAACTCCCTGCAATCCAACCAGATTAAAAATGAACTCAACGGTCTCACAGGCTTTACAAGACCATTAAGATTCTCTTTGCAGAAATCCTCCACATAAACAACATTTCCCTCTATGTAATCCAACATTTTCATTCTCCAGTCATCTCCCTCTGTATATGCAGCAATTGCTCCCAATGTGGCAAAAATTGTAGGACTGCTCAACTCATTAACCTGCATCCATTTATAGAACGGCACCCTTATCTTCTCATTGGGAACAACAGCATACGAACTAACTATGCCAGCCATATTGAAGGTCTTGGAAGGGGCACCAAATGTAATGCTTATCTGGGCAGCCTCTTTACTAACAGATGCAAACGGAATATGTTCAGTCCCAAACAGCGGCATATCGGCGTGTATCTCATCTGAGATAACAAGAATATTATGCTCAAAACATATGGCGGCAAGTTCACGCAAAGAATCAGCATCCCAGGCAATACCTCCAGGATTGTGAGGATTGCTTAAAATAAGCAGCTTGCAGTTGCCCTTAGAAGCAACCTCCCTAAGATTATCAAAATCCATCCTGTAACCGCACCTTGCACCAGGCTCCTCAACCCTAATCAGAGGATTGAAAACCAGCTCCCTGCCGTTACCCTTTGGAAGATTCAAGAAAGGAGGATACACAGGAGGCTGCACAATAACTCCGTCACCGGGTTTGGTAAAATAGTTTATCACATACCCTATACCCTTAACAATACCTGGGATAAATGCCAGCCACTCACTCTCCACTTCCCACCTCTGCTTCTCCCCCAACCATTTTACAATTGTAGGAAAATAATTGTGAGGAATAACATTATAGCCATAAACCCCATTATCCACCACACCCTGAATAGCATTCTTCACACACTCCGGAGTTTTAAAATCCATATCCGCCACCCAAAGAGGCAGAAGATTGTCTCTCCCAAAATATTTCTGCAAGGCATCCACCTTAACTGAATATGAACCTTTTCTGTTAATATGTTCCATATCTGTATCTGTTTATTCCACTATAAAACTATTGGATTCCACATATTATATGAACTCCACATACAAATGATAAGATTAAAAAAATTGTTATATTTGTATTGTTATCGCAAATTTAATCAATCTTAAAAAACTACAATTATGGGAACTATCATTTGGTTGGTTGGAACAGTATTGGCAATTATGGCTGTTATGGATGTTTTCAAGAAAAACATCAGTACAGGATGGAAAATTATCTGGTCTGTACTGCTTCTTGTAACCGGTTGGATCGGCTTGGCTGTATACTATTTATTTGCAAAAGATAAAATTGAGGGCTGGAGCAAATAATCCTCAACCCACTACAAAAAAACAACGTGTCCCTAAACAGAAGTTTGGGACACGTTATTTTTTTACCTAAAAATTAACCTATGAAAAACCTATGCTAAAACAATTGCAAAGTTCATACCGCAAAGCGTAAATCAGCGTAAAATTTTAACAAAAATCAAAAATTTATCCTTTTTTAAGATTTTTTCTTCCCGATAAATATTTTGGCACGCACTTTGTTTAACCTTATAACGAATAGTTTTTTTCATAGGTTAAATTTTAGGTTAGAGAATACGCCCCGGTCAAATAAAGTGATTGTAATTGACCGGGGCGTATTCTATATATACCATTCAGGCTATCCGAAATATTCTATAGCCTCAGCTACCACAAAAGTACTTCCCCCTATAAAAATGAAATCACCCTTATTTGCTCCCGGTATTATTCTGCCCAAAAACTCTCCTATCCCCTCCTGCACAGCCTCACCCCTGAAGCCATAAGAAATCATTTTCTCAGCCAATGTCTCTGCAGGCAACGCCCTAGAACCCCTGGCCTTCACAAAATAATAATACGCATCCCTTGGCAAATACTCTACAATAGACTCAAGATCCTTATCGGCAACAACTCCAAAAATCATACTGAATTTACTTTGCGGAGAGTCCCCCCTTCTAACCTGCGCCGTTGCCTCTACTTGCGGACCAAGCACCTTAAAACCGTGAGAATTATGCCCGGTATCACAAATTACCAGCGGTTCCGCACTTAAGGTTTCCCAGCGTCCCCTCAAACCGGTTATTTTTGCAGCACAGCATATATTATCAACCACATTCCCCACAAGCAACTCCCTTTGCAGCACCTCCAATGCAGCAGATACAGTCCTAATATTTTTCTCCTGACACGCCCCCTTCAAATCCATATCCGCACCAAGAAGCTCCCCATATACTCTTCCCGACAATCCTTCCCCAAGAACCTCATCCTCTGCAAAAACAATTGGAGCACCCATCTGTGCAGCCTTGGCTCTGAAAACTACCTCAACCTCCGGGCAACCTTTCTCCCCAATAACCACTGGCACACCAGCCTTAATAATACCAGCCTTCTCCGCAGCAACTTCCGGCAAAGAAAAGCCCAAATGCTCACAATGGTCCAACCCAATATTGGTAATTATAGAAACTGCCGGCGTAATGATATTGGTAGAATCCAGACGGCCACCCAAACCACACTCAACAACAGCAACATCCACATTCTCCGATGCAAAATAAGCAAAAGCCAAAGCCGTAGTAATCTCAAAAAAACTTGCCCCAAGCTCTACAAACCTCTCCTTATAAGATTGCAGGAACTCATACACAAACTCCTGTGAAACCATCTGACCATTAACCTTCACCCTCTCCCTGAAATCCACCAGGTGCGGAGAAGTATACAACCCCACCTTATAACTCTTCTGCAAAGCAGCTGTTAGCATGTGACTTGTAGAGCCTTTCCCGTTAGTACCCGCCACGTGAACACATTTGAACTTACGGTGCGGATGCCCAAGCATCCCATCCAACGCCTCCATTGTCTCAATCCCCGGCTTATACGCCACCTTCCCCACCATCTGATAAGACGGAAACCTGTTAAAAATAAAATCCAGCTCCTGCTGATACTCCTGTTGTGTCATCTCTGATTGATTATCTGTATGCAAAATTACTTCTTGAACAATTCAGAATGTGATCCTAATCTAACTAGCTTTATAATATCAGCTTCCTCATCAAACCATATAAGTAAAAAGTCATTCTCTATATGGCACTCCATAAATCCCTTATAATTGCCTATTAAAAGATGTGGCTTATACTCATTTGGTACAGTTCCTGTCTCACGCAACAATTTCACAACCCTCTCCAGACTATCCATCTTACGAGGATTGTTCTGGTACCTCTTCAAGTCCTTCTTAAATTGGCTAGTCAGCTTTATTATCTTCATAAGGATTTCACAAAGCTTCTAAAATTATCCACATCAAGAGTTTCAAGTTCAACACCGCTTACAGCTTCTTTCATTGCAGCCAATGTTTCCTCGTTAGGCTCATTATATGCAACCTCCATAAGAGTATATTCCACAAAATTATTCAAGCTCCTGTTCTCTCTTTTGGCAAGAACTTTAAGCCTTTCCAACAAATCCTCACTCAAACGGAAGGTTGTAACTTTCTTTGCTGTTATAGTTGTTTCCATTATTATAATACTTTTAATTGCAAATATATATCATATGTAATACAATAACAAAAATTTTACTCTTACGTTCTATTATTTGCCAATTTTAGAAGAATGCAAACTTTATTTGAAACCCAAAACATCATATCATTGAATTTCAATAAGTTATATCACCAACAACCACAAAAAAAGACACCTGCATTTGTGCAAGTGTCTTAACTTTTTTTTGTAGCGCGACCCAGGATTGAACTGGGGACCTCATGATTATGAATCATGCGCTCTAACCAGCTGAGCTATCGCGCCAACATGTAGTTGAGATATTAGGACTCGAACCCAAACCGAAAGAGCCAGAATCTTTTGTGCTACCATTACACCATATCTCAATGAGTACCGTTCCTTTCCGAACAGGTTGCAAAGGTAGGTATTTTTTTTAATTCTCCAAATTTTTATTGCCTCTTTTTTCTAAATCATCATAAATTTTTTGCAAATATGCCTTTCCGTGCTCCAGAGCGAGGGTATCGGGTAGATTATTTGAGTATATTTTTTTTGCAACATTATCAAAAACTACCTCTCCGGAGTCAGTTACTACCCCAAAAGCATCGGGAACAGTAAAGAATGCAAAATGGGGATTTGACGGATTAAGGATATCTTTACTGAATGCAAATTCGGTATGCGACAACCCCAACTGCCCCAACAATGTGGCAGCAATATCTACCTGGGAACCCAATGCATCAACTCGCTCCCCTCTGCAAGCCAAAGCCTGGCCGTAGAAAATCAAAGGAATCTTGTATCTTTCTACAGAAAATACATCCAAATCTACCGGATACTGCATTGCGTGGTCCGGGACAAATACAAAAAGGGTATTCTCCCAATAAGGTGTCTCCTTATACCTGTTCACAAATACCTGCAGGCAACTGTCGGTATATGCTATTGAATTCAGCCGCTCATCTTCCAACCGCCCAAACCCCGGCACCTCAAACGGCTCGTGGCTGCTGGAGGTTTGAATCACTTTCAAAAACGGCTCCTTCTCTTCCCCAGCCTCAAGTTGCGAGGCAATTTTATCAAACATAACATCATCGTGCGCCCCCCATTTGCTCAATTTTTGCGAAAGTGGAAAATCCGCATCACTTATAATATTCTCAAACCCCATAGCTGTAAGGTAAGAGCGCATATTTGTAAAGTTTGCATCGCCACCATAAATGTACTGCAAATCATATCCGTTGCGGGCCAAAGCACCAGAAATAGATGGCAACGACTGGCTTTTGCGGGGATATTTCATAATGCTGTTGGTGGGCTGTGCCGGATAACCGCTCAGAATAGAGACAATTCCCCTGTCGGTACGGAAACTGTTGGCATAAAAATTTGTAAACAGCACCCCATTTGCCCCAAGGGTATCCAAATTCACCGCAACCCCCTCAATCCCCCCAAGAGTCCCCATTGCTTTGGAAAGAAAACTCTCCAGAATCACAATCACCACATTAGGTTTCCCAGGTTTCACCAACTGCTTTCTTCCCGACAATTCCTGTACCACTCCTGCCTCATCAGCCTCCGCAGCCACTTCAATTGCATCAGCATCAATCAGGCCACCTTGAAGCAAAGTGGAAGATGCTGTACTATCGGGAAGAGAATTGCCCTGCGGATGGTGGTTCTGCAATGAAACATCCTGCATCCTGGCAAAAAGCTCATCAGCCCTGTGGGGAGGAAGATATCTGTATTGGGTGGCAAAAGAGGCATCCCTGGAGAGGGATTCCAACAGGCTGAAACAAGGGTTTATTGCAGCGTGGTTCAATCTCATATTCTGACTGTAATACACTTTTCCGGTATTTAGGGTGGCCACTGTAAAGCCCCCTCTGATTGGGAGGAACAATGCTCCGGCAAGGAGTACAAGGGATACGGTTTTCCAAACCTTGTTAATTACAGGCCTCCCGTCAAACTTCTCTACAAGGAACTTGCGGCAAAGCCACCAGAAAACATATACATACACCCCCAAATCCACCGCACCGGCCAGCATCATCCCAAAGGTTGCACTTGCAAAGGCATCTTTAGGACTTGATTTGAGATAAAACAGCGGAGTGGAATCAAGGCGGAACCCCCAATGCTGGTACAAAGCCAAATCAGCTACAAAAATTAACCCCAGCAGCACCGCACAAAAGATATAGTACCCTCTGAAAATATAATTGAGGGCCTTACTTCTCCACCACACACTTGCAATAAGGAGCAATGCAGGTATTGCAGTAAGGTAACCTGCAATTGCCGCATCTAACGGAAGGCCGTGCAGAACCACATCTGCAAAATCCGAGAAACCGCACTCATTGTAAAACTCCTTGTAGTAATAGAGCCAGAATACAACTTTCTGTACCACACAGAAAAGGAAAAACAGTATGTAATGTTTGAAGAAACGCCAGATCATATAAAAACTTATTGCATTGTAACTCTGCAAAAATACGCAAATTCTTCAATCACTACATCATATTGAACATTGCACTTGTGGCGCTGCGGTTTTTGGCCGTATTCATTTTTCCAAAATTGAATGTAAGACTTACAAGAAAATGTCTTCCTATAATGTTTTTGTACGTATCCTCTACATAGTTTGCGGTTGTATTGCGGCTAAAGCTGCTTGTCTGGTTAAGGATATCATTAACCTTCAGTCCAAAAGTAAAAGCCTTAACCGTTTTATAAGCCTCTATATTCCAACTTAATGCCGGCTGGCCAAACCCGTTGGTATACCCTCTGTAAAAGCGGTAGCCCAAATCACTTATAAAACTGAATTTGTTTTTGGTGTCATATTGCATTGTACAGTAGGTATAGAAATTCCAGGCCTCCACATTGGCATTCTTGTTAATGCTGTAGTTTGTTTCTGTATATGTGGCACTGCCCCCTATCCTTCCTGTAAAACTTTCAGTTTTATACTTTATGCTTCCACTAGTGGTAACAGATGTACTAACAGTCTTGCTCTCTTCAAACCCGCTTTGCCCACTATAAAATTTGCTTCCCTGTGAATTTCCCCAGAACTCATTCATAAAATCTGAATAGTTGAAAGTATCCAAATCAATGCTTGCCCCCTGTGCAACATTCTGATAACTGTACGACAAAGAGTAAGACACATTTGCATTTAATCCAAATGTAAGACTCCTCTCCTTGTTTAGAGGAATGCTGCCGCCACTGGCACTTAGAGATACATTATTGCGCCCTTTCCTTGAGTTTACCGGCACATTGTACTGTACACCCTCATTATCAAACCAGTTGGCATAAACTACCCCATTGCTGGTATTGATTGCATTCATATAAACTTGCCAGTAACTGAAATTCTTCTTGTTGTTGTAACTGTACAACATCCACAAATCATTTGTAAACGGAGTTTCAAGATATATGTTTCCAATGGTAATATATACCGGATTGGAGATATTTGGCACAGGGGTAATCTGGGAATTGCCCAACGCCGATGAACTGCCTGAGTAGTTTATATTCAAGTTTGCCCCACTTTTAAAGCCGTTCCTGAATCTGAGGAAAGGTGCCCAGTTCCACAAATACTCCCCCTTGCCGGTTGTTTGGGATATTCCGTACGATTTGCTGTAGTTCTCATTGTTTACAGCCTCTGCTGTAGCACCAAACTGCAAAGTGATTTTATCCTTGCTGTATTGGGAAAGGAGCTCTCCACTGTTCCTGAAATATCTGTAATTGGAAACAGAAGAGTAATAATCATCAAATATCTTATAATCCCCCTTATCTCCAAACCAGGATGTAAATGTCTCCTCCCCATAAGGGCGGGTAAAGGCATCACTTGTAACATCATTAACCCTAAGGTTACTCCCCAAAGCCACACTTATATTCCACTGTTTGCCTAAAGGCTCCACATACTTCACATTGGCTTTATAACTGAAGCTCTCCGTACGGGATTTATAATAAAGATCCTTTATGGCATTTTCCCCGGAGTTATAATACAGAATATTGGAATACTCCTTGCTTTGGGAATCATCATTGGAAATGGAGTAGTTTGCATTAACCGTAATGCTCCTCTGCTCCTTGCCCAGATTCTTTAAAGTAAGATAGAACTCGGTCTTGTGCATAAAATAATCAGACTCCAGATAACTCCTTGTATCCGACTCATTCATCATATCCCCATCCTGTGAAGTCTGGTTGGTGGTACGGGAATCCCTTTTCACTTTAGTATAATTGAACTTGGGGGCAATCCTGGCATATACCTTTTTCTGGTTGGTATTTTTCAACTCCAAACCAACATCAAGCAAATCATCCCTGTAGTTATCGGTATACTCAGAGTTTGACAGTATGCTTGATGCATCACCCTGGAAAGTGTTCCTTTGGGAAACTTTCTCAGATTCAATCAGATTCCCCTTATAGTTTGCAGTTGCGGTGGAGTTGAACCCCTTAATTCTGGTGGTATTCAAATTGGCACCCAACTGTCGGGAAGATGTAAGACCTCCTGTTGGGCGGCTCTTGCCTCCCTGCTCATCCCCTCCATACATCACCACAATATAATCTCCTGTCCCCATATTTGGGGTGTTGAGCATATTCCCGATGAATGTTACCTGGTCTTTCTCATTGTATCCCGATAGCATCACATTGCCATTGTACATAAAATCCTTCCCACCAACCAGCATACCTGCTTTAGAACTCTCAGGTGCAATTGGGGCACCTGCAGCCAGTTTGGCATTGCCGAACCACCCCTGTTCATACTCCTTTTTAAGGGAGATATCCATCTCTTTGGCTTGGGTGGAAGCCATATCTGAAATACCGGTACTCTTCTCTGTATCAGACTTGTAGTCTGTAATTTTTATTTTGTCTACAATTTTGGCCGGAAGATTCTTTACCGCCATAGTAGGGTCATCAAAGAAGAAAGTTCTGCCGTTTACAGTAATCTTGGAAACTTTCACCCCATTCTGGGTAACCTCTCCGCTGCTTGAAACCTCAACTCCGGGCATCTTCTTAAGGAGCTCCCCAAGTACGGCATTATCTGCAGTGCGGAACATTGAGGCATTGTATACAATGGTGTCCTGTTTTACCTCAATTGCGTTTCCAACTGCTGTAACCTTTGCAGCCTCAAGCATTACCATATCTTCCACCATCTTTACAGTACCTATATCCACTTTAGAGTCTCTGAAATAGAAAGACTTCTTAAAAGGCTTGTACCCAAGAAACTCTGCTGTAAGGTTATAATTACCCCTTACAACTTTTTCAAGGACTGCTGTTCCACTTGTATCTGTAAGGTTAAAGTACATGATTGTTGTATCACCTTTGGGCTGCAGATACACTGTAGCCATAACCAGCGGCTCATTGGTAAGAGAATCCAACAGGCGTATCTTAACATCAGATTCTGGGTTACGGAACTGGTCTGCAGAGATTATTATCTGCGCATCAAGACCTGTGGCAAACAAAATGCCCACAAAAAGAAATAGAAACAATTTTTTCATAACGGTAGTCTTTCCTCACCAATATGCCATAATGGTGCCAGAATTTTATTTTAACGGTTCTTTCCCCTCCTGCATAAACAGCTCCTCCTTAATGAAGGCTATTTCCTCCTCCACAAATTTCCATATAGCAGAACCCTGCTTGCCAACTTTAAGATACTGGTTGTAATATTTCATTGCATTGTCGTAATCTTTAAGACGCCTGTATGCATACCCCAATGCGGAAAGCTGTGTTGGCTGCAATTCCCCATACCTCTGTGCAACCTTAAGCTGCTTTACAGCCCTGTTGAACTGGGCAGAATTGACAAACACCTCCCCCTTTGTGGAGTTTATCTTGTACATCATTGTAGAATCGGGCTGCAACATAGACTCCGCCAAATTCAGATACCACTCTGCCGTTTCATAATATTGTGACGACTCCTTTGAATAACACACCCCTATATAATAAGGTATGTTCACATCAGAGGAATCAAGCCGCATTGCCTTTTTGAACCATTTCCTTGCGTCACGGTATTCCTTATCCATAAATTTGCTCAATCCCAAGTAGTAGCATCCAGACAGCGAATCGCATCCATACTCCAAACTTTTAAGGAATGTCCTGTAGGCACCCTTGTAATCCTGCAACCCGTATTGGGCCAGCCCTTTGATAGGATTTATCACATAATTTGCAGAGTCTCTTTCAAGATAATTTTCTGTAAGGGTAAGGACTGTATCATACATCTCCCTTTTCAGACAGATATTGGATATTTTCTCCAGTGTGGAGTAGTCATACGGATTCAGATTGTAGGCCCTCCCGTAATATACCAGTGCAGAATCTCCCATATTCATTCTGTTGAAACTGTTACCCACTGTTATAAGTATATTTGGAATGGTATCCATTTGCAGTATCTCCTTTCCCTCAAAAATACATTTGCCGAACTCCTCCATTTTGTAGTTGAGCAACATCTTCTGAATTCTCAGGAACAGATTGCCTGGAGCCATACGTACAGCATTGTCATAAAATATGTATGCTGCAACATTGTTTCCTGAGAGTCTGTGGCACTCTGCAATATTTGCAAAAGTTATGGCATCTTCCCCTCCGGTTTGCAGCGCCTCATCCAATGTATTTATAGCCTGTGTGAATTTATACAGGTTCTTCTGGCAAGTTGCTTTATGCAGCAGCAGTTCTTTCAGCTTCTGTGACTCTTTTGCGTATATGGTTGAATCCTGCGCAGTATTCAGAATACTGCGGAGAGAATCCAGTTGCGGCTCCAGCAGTTCTATTGCCTTTGAATAATTGTACTGGTCCATTGCCACCTTCCACTGCGGGGCAGTTTGCTGCGCCCTGGCTATTGTTCCAAATACAAGGAAACATAAAATTATTGCAGACAGTCTCTTCATAGTATTTGCCGTTTGTTTATTGTAAAGATACGCATTTTTCAAGCCGTTTCTCCCCCTGCCTCACCTGTTGCGGTACGCAACTGAAGAAATCCCGCTCAGAACACACTGCACAAAGGTTTTAAAGAGTTCTCACAGTCAAAAGTTTCGGTATTTATACATAAAAAAGTGGCGCACTTTAAAGTCCACTGGTGGCACATATGAAGTGGACTTGTTTTTCTCCACGTGTTAGAGTATCTTTGAATGGATAATAGAGTATATGGAAAACAACAGTTTGAACAATAACCTTGCGGCTCAGGTGGAGCAGGTAAGAGTGGATATGCAGGAGATTGCCACAACGGGGCAGTATCCGGTGGTAACTTTGCTCAGAGGATATGACTTATTGGAGAGGCTTGGTGACTGGGAGAATGTGGAGTATAATCTCAAGCAGTACGGGCAGGAGGAGATTGTGGCGTTTGAAGATGCGGTAAAAAATTATCGGGAAGAATATATTGCAAATGGGGAACAGTTGTATGCTGTTATGGATGTGGAGCAGATTAAATTGAAGTGTGCGGCATATATGAGTCCGTGGGTGAGGCTTTATAAGGAGGCAAAGGGGGAGTTGGAAAAGGCAACTGCTTTATGGGAGATGGCTAAGGTTGCACATCAGGCCCAACTGGAGGGCGGATTCTGGGAGAAGTGGCGTACTTTAAGGGAGGTTAGAAAGATGGCCGGATTCCGTTTGGAACGCAAACGTACCGGGAATTTTGTAACCCGTACGTTTGACCTTATGCAACAGGCTCAGGCAAAGGCCAGGGAGGCGGAACTTAAAATGTATGAGCACAATGTGGCTTATAAATGTTCTCCCAACACCTATTTGAAAATTTTTGAGCTTTTATCTGAGAAATACACTAACAGACAATAAAATTTAAAACAGACAGATATGAAACTTACAAAACTTTTTGCTACGGCATTGTGCGCAGTACTTTTGGCATCTTGCGGAAAATCTGGTTTTGAGACCGTGGGTGTTGCCCAATTTAAAGAGATTATTAAAGATCCTGCTATTGCACTTGTAGATGTGAGAACCCCGGCTGAATATGCAGAGGGTCATATTGAGAATGCAATGAATATTGATGTATGGGATTCTCTTTTTGTAGAAAAT
Source organism: Candidatus Egerieisoma sp. (assembly GCA_045531975.1). Lineage (GTDB taxonomy): Bacteria > Bacteroidota > Bacteroidia > Bacteroidales > UBA932 > Egerieousia. Next base: position 72,634 of record JAZSEZ010000052.1, read on the forward strand.
GCAGTAAAAGCTATACCTGAGGGGAAAAAAGTTGCAGTTTATTGCAAAAGCGGAAAAAGAAGTGCAGATGCAGCTGGCAAATTGCAGGAGAAAGGGTATGAGGTTATTAACCTTGATGGTGGATTCATTGGATGGAACGAGTACAAGCATAAGAGAGATTATGTTATTGTAATCCACGGTGGTGCAGGCAATATTGCCAAAGTTGAGAAGGATTCACTTAAGGCTGCCCAATATTATGCGGCTCTTGATTCAGCCCTTATGGCCGGCAGTGTTGTTCTTGACAACGGCGGAGACGGTCCTAAAGCGGTTATGGCTGTAATAAACTATTTGGAGAACAATCCTCTTTTCAATGCCGGTAAAGGTGCAACCATTACCAATGAGGGTACATTTGAACTTGATGCCTGCATTATGGAGGGTAAAGACCTTTCTGCCGGAGCAGTGGCAGGTGTAAAAACCATCAAGAACCCTATTAACGCAGCTTACGCTGTAAAGACAAAATCTGAGCACGTGCTTTTGGCTGGTGAGGGTGCAGATGCCTTTGCTGCTGAGCAGGGATTGGAGATTGTTGACAACAGTTACTTTGTATCCCCTAAAACAATGAAATGGGTAGCAGAGCTCGCTAAGAAAAGCAAGAAAAACGGTACTGTAGGTTGTGTAATCTTGGATAAAGAGGGCAATCTTACTGCAGGTACCAGTACTGGTGGCAGGTTCCGCAAACAGTGGGGCCGAATTGGTGATGCTCCAATTGTGGGTGCCGGCACATACGCCGACAACAACTCTTGCGCCGTTTCCTGCACAGGTCACGGAGAGTATTATATCCGCCACGCTGTAGCGTTCAATATGACAGCCCGCTACAAATATCTTGGAGAGTCACTTGAAGAGGCTGCAAAATACATCATCCACACAGAACTTAACTCAGAAGCCGGTAACGGCGGACTTATTGCTGTAGACAAAGACGGCAATATTGCAATGGAGTTCAACAGCACCGGAATGTACAGAGGTTACCTTTATAAGAATGAGGGAACATCTGGTGTTGTAAGCAAAGTGGGTATTGGAGAGAACTTAAAATAACAACATACCGGGCTTATCAAACAAGTAGAGGCTGGACCAACAATCCAGCCTCTCTTCTTTATTATCAACTTGTTATAAATTAGGACAACGTCAAAATTTTACAAACCTGCAGATCTCTTCTTATACTCGGCAATACAAGCATCCAAACGCTCGTGAGCTGTGGTATCACCAGGAACGTTGTGAGAAGGGTGGATATAAAGTTTAACACCTCTCTCTTCCAAAATCTCAGCAACTGTACAGATAGTCATCCAAACAGTAGTTACAGAAGCCATAGTTGAAAGAGGACCAACTTTATCCTGATGTTTCTTCAACTGGCAAGATGCGTCAACTATAGGGCAGCAAGTATCAACTACGTAGTCTGCAATCTGGAAAAGGTTCTTTCCGCAAGAGTGGCGAGGAACTTTGTTGCCTGTCTCTGAAGCCGAACCAAATACAATAACTTTCATACCACGTTTTTTAGCCTCAAGAGCCACATCAATATTCACTGCATTGATACCGGTATGTGAGAAAATCCAAAGGACATCTTTCTCATCAAAGTTCCAGCTCTTCATAATAGACTGTCCGTAACCCTCTGCGCGCTCCAGCCACAAGAACTGATGGATACCCATCTCACCTGTAATATGTGTAAAGAATGTTAGAGGAAGCTCACAAAGAGGGTGAAATCCTACAAAACCACCAATTCTTGGATACATCTCCTCAATTGGAAGGTTAGCGTGACCGCAACCGAAAGTGTGAACCCAACGGCCTGCCTCAATGGTATCAGCCATAACTTCAGCAACTTTTCTGATGTTCTCCATCTGAGTCTCCTCAATTTTGTCCATTACGCTAATAGCGTTCTTTTTCCATTCGTTAGCTAACATTTTCTTATATTTTTAAGTGTTTATAAATAGGTTTCACGTTATTTTTTTGATACTTTAACCGCTAGTGGCACAAGTACCACCATTACTGCCACACATACAATGAGGGTTACAGGGAGGTTTGTGAAATTGCCTCCGTCAAACTGCAAGCCCATAAACTTATTGCCCAAAGACTGTCCGCACAATCCAATGAAAAGGGCAATTGAAAATGCTGTTCCGCTCAGATCCTTAAAGGCTCCTCCAATAAAGTTGAGCACTACAGGGAAAGTGGCTCCCACTCCAAATCCGATAAGGGCCATTGCGGTATAAACTGCAGCAGCGCTGGATGCCTCTACAAAGAACAGGATTACACCCGCAAGAGCTACACCCAAGTAAAGGTAAAGGGTTCCCAACTCCTTAAGTTTGCCCATAATGTTTCCAAGGGGCAATCTACCTGCCAGCATTCCTATTGTAAACCAGGTCATAGCCAATGTGGCGGTAGCATTATCCATACCACCCACATTTGAAAGGTACTGCACTGTAAAGTTGCCGCTGGTTCCCTCAAAAGCACATTGGAAGAACAATACAACGGCAAAAAGTATAAGGGCAGGATATTTTAGCAATCCCAAAGATTTTGAAACCGAGACATTCTCCTGAGGTTTTGCTTTAGGAAAAGCAATGAAGAAGAATGAAATGATGAACACAGCCATAACAGCTGAAACTGCATTCAACGGAATTCTGAAATCTGGAATGAAGTAATTCATAAGAGTCCACAACAGGGCACCTATACAATAGAATGCGCCAAGCAGGCCAAGGCGTCCTCCACGTTTGTTATCATCGTAGATATCCGATACCAGTGCATTGGTTTCGCCGTTAAGGATGCCGCCACCCAAGCCCAAAAGGAAAATGGAAGCGTGAAGCAATCCTATCTCATTGAAAGTTGCAAGCCCCTGAACTCCGGCAAGGGCACAGATAGAAGCCAGAATAAGCAGCCATTTGTAACCGAATTTGTCTACAACAGGTCCGAATAGGATTGTACCTATTATAATACCTATAGACATTGTGGAAGGCAATGCGTTTGCCCCTTCAACAACTGCATTCAGCGGACCAAGAATAGGCCCCAAAGAAAGCATGGTTACCCCAAAAAATGACATGCCTGCACAGGCAGCTGTAAATACCAGACCGGTTGAATATTTCTTCTCCATATAGCCTTAAATTTTATTTTTCGTGCATTGATTCCCTGATAGCCAGATAACCCGCCCCATAAAGCGCAGCCTCGCCCTCAACTTTTGAAGCCCTGAATTTCACCTGTTTCATTGAAATGGGCTGTCCCCATTTGCACGCCTCATCATAAATTCTTGGGATGAATTTTTCTGCAGGACCAAAAACCCCGCCGCCAAAAATGAATCTTTCAGGATTAAAGAGGCTTACCAGATTTGCAGCCCCCATTCCCCACATCTCAATTGCCTTGTCAAGCACCTTGCGGGCAATCAGATCCCCCTCATCATAGGCAGCAAACACATCTCTGGAAGTAACTTCTTCTATAGGTTTTCCCGATAGCGGACCGCTGTAATTCTTCTCACATCTGAGAGCCTTCTGTGCCTGCAGGGCAATGCCGTTGCCGGAAGCAAAATGCTCAAAACATCCGCAAGGGATAAAATCTTCGTGATAAGGGTTCTGAAGAGCCATCCAACCTGTAGCACCCACAATATCACTATGGCCGTGCAACACCCTTCCGTCAATAAGGATACCGCCACCAATACCGGTTCCAACCGCCAGATATATTACATTCTGACACCCCTTAGCACCACCTTTCCACACCTCACCAAGCACATAGCAGGTGCGGTCGCTCTCCAGACTAACTTTAATTCTCGGATTCTGAAGAGCACCCTCTATCCTCTTTTTAAGCGGGTAATTGGTCCACCCTGGAATATTGGGGGCCCACACAGTATTTTTCTTGGAGTAAACAATTCCTGGAACACATACACCTATTGCCTTCACATTCTGCCTGGGATTCCCCTCCATAAGTGAGAGTATCACTTCGTTTACAAGTTTTCCAACTTTGTCCCCTTGTGCCCCTTCAAGCAATCTGACCTCCTTGGCCTTAATGTTGCCAAAATGGTCAAAAATAGCAGCGGCAATCTTTGTACCGCCAAGATCTACACCAATAACTGCCATAAACTTTATATTTATCGGGAAGAATATTCCCCAAAATGCCACGCAAGATAAGAAATATTTTACATAAGTGTTTCCCCAAATGGTTATCTTTGTAAAAAAAGTTATTGAAAATGAAAAACTTTAAAATCCAGCTTTTGCTGCCGTTATTGGCAGTCATTTGTTCTTGCGGAGGCAATAAAAACGCTGCTCCGGTATTTGTAACTGATGAATATGGGGTTGTGGAAAAAATCAATCCCCAAAACAAGGAGGTGTATCTGGTATTTACGGGGCATTACAGCCAGGCAGACTCCGGACGGTTTGAGAATTTTGACGGCGTGGTTCCAGTCCTTAACACGCTGGAGGAGAAAGGGGTGAAAGGCTCGTTCTTCCCTACTGGTGTGTGCTTTGATGTGGAGAGATACCAGGAGCCTGTAAAACGTATAATAAACAACGGACATTACCTTTCTTCCCATTCTTACGCGCATCTGTTGCTGTGCAGCGAGGAGGACCGCAACATCTCATTGGTAAGTGAGGATTCATTGAGGGCAGATTTTGCAATTATGGAGAACAGGCTTGAGGGGTACGGCCTTACCAAAGAACAGTATTGCTGGCTGATTCCTCCGTATGAAACCTATGACCAGAAAGCGGTGGATGTAATGAAGGATATGGGATACAGGCTTGTAAACCCAACCAGCGGGTTCCTTACAGGAATGGACTGGACCAGTCCGGGAACAGAGAGCTATATCTCAACAGAGAAAATCATGGAGCAGCTTTGGCAATACGAACAGGAGAATACTTTCAATGGTGTGATACTTCTTATCCACGCAATGAATTATCCCGACAGAACCGATGCCGACCGCCCTTATACATACCTGGGTGAGATAATAGACAAACTTAAAGCAAAAGGTTACACATTCAAAAACATGTTTGATGTAATTGAGACAGAGAAGAGCAGCCTGAAATAATTGCTGATAAATAAGGGCACCCTATCAGCTCCTGGGCGCCCTTATTTATAGGATTGAAAAACTCAGCCCGATATTCCAGTAAAATTTCTCCAGATACGGGTTGTATGCAACAGTGGCCGAAACTGGTATATCATAGTTCCACAATGTGAATATTCTGGTATAAGCCGCTGTAAGGTTCACCGGATAGAACCCTTTTTCATAATCTGTATAATATCCCCTGTTTAATGAGAAACCAACTGCTGCCCCGGCGCTGTTCTTCTCATTGAACTCGTGTGTATAACCTATCTCTCCGTATGATGAGAAGGCATTTTTACCGTTCTCCAGCTTGTCATCACCGTAAATGGTTGAACCTATAATTATGTGTATGGGAACCGCCTCCGGCTCATAATAAAGTATAACCTCTGCCGAGTGTGTAGTGGAACTGTTCCTGAAATTGAAGAAATCCGAGCCCGGTCCGGGAAAGAAATAATCTACAAGCTCTATTGTAAAGTTGCTGAATGAATAACTTACAGCAACATTAAGTTCATTGTAACTGTTATCTACAGCATATGCCCACCAGCCGTAAACATCAAAACCTCCTTTACTGAATCCCACTGTAGGATAAACAAGAGGAGCTTTTCCGTTTCCAATACCTCTCCAAATATTCTTGGTGGCGACATCCAATGTCAGATAAAACGGAGATTCTTTCTCTTCTTCCTGCGCAAAGGCAAATGCTGGAACACATACCAGCAAAATCACTAACAGCCTCTTAAAGAAGCCACCGGCAATACGTTGATACTGCATTTCAATAAAATTTAAAGTGGAGTGCACCGGGCACCCTCAGGTTAAAAAATCATTCGCACCCACACCGGGGAGGTAAAAACAAAAATATAAAAAAACTGCCAATTATAATTGCATCCTCTGCAATAAAACAGTTGCATACACAGCAATTGCCTCTTCACGCCCAACAAAGCCGGCCCCCTCTGTTGTAGTGGCTTTTACAGAAACCCTCTCCACGTCAACACCAAGTACCCCTGCAAGACACTTCCTCATTGGTATTATATATGGGGCAACTTTAGGCTTCTGCAATAATATTGTGCAATCTGCATTTACAAGGGTATATCCTTTTGATTTTATCAGTTCATTTACCCTTGCAAGGAGGATTTTGCTGTCTATCCCTTTAAACTCCGCTGAATTGTCGGGAAAATGCTTTCCTATATCTCCCAATGCCAGGGCACCCAGCATTGCATCACATAATGCGTGAATAAGGGTATCCCCATCTGAGTGGGCCACACACCCTTTTGTGTGCTCAACTTTAACTCCGCCAAGCCAGAATTCAAGCCCAGGAGCAAGCAGATGCACATCATAACCGTTTCCTACACGTATATCCATATCTGTAATTTTTTTGTCATTAAATTGTGTTCTTGGCAAATTTAACATAAATATTCTATCTTTGTTTGTTTAGAAAAAAGGAGATTTATTATGGGATTTTTTCATCAACGTCAAATAAGGAAATTCAACTACCAGCCTGTATTCTATGATGAGAGGAAAGAGGCATTGAAAAACAAGATAGATGCAGCTGAAAGGGAAAAAGCAGGGCAGTATGTGCCTGGAGCAAGTATCCGCGGGTCGTTCAAGAGAATGGAGGTAGCAAAAAAAGACCTCAAGTACACCCCATTTATGAGGTTCCTCTCCATTTTGGGTATTGCAGCAGTACTTGTTGCAGCTGTGTATATGGCCCAACTTATGGGATTATTGTTTTAGGATAACAGGATGCTGCAAGTTCTACCAAGTCATATAGCAAACCTTATTGCTGCCGGAGAGGTTATCCAGCGCCCTTGCAATGTTGTTAAGGAGCTTATGGAGAATGCCGTAGATGCCGGGGCCACCTCTGTTGTTGTAATAATCAACGACAGCGGGCGTACCCTCATACAGGTAATTGACAACGGCTGCGGAATGACACCCCAGGAGGCGGCACTCTGTTTTGAGAGGCACGCAACCTCAAAAATTGCAAAACCGGAGGACCTCTATTCCATTGAAACTTACGGTTTCAGGGGTGAGGCTCTTGCCTCTGTTGCAGCCTGTGCCGATGTTACCTTAAAAACCCGCAAAGAGGGGGAAGAGTGCGGCACCGAAATTCATATTGCAGAGAGCAACATAATCTCACAAACCGAAACCTCTTGCCCGGTTGGATGCAACTTTGCAGTGAGGAACATATTCTATAACATTCCGGCAAGGAGAAAGTTCCTCAAGTCAGACAATGTGGAATACCGTCAGATTGTAAATGAGTTCATACGTGTGGCCCTAACCCGCACTAATGTGGAATTCAGACTTATCCACAACTCAAAAGACATTTTCCACGTACAGCCTGTCTCAAACATAAAGCAGCGAATTACAGGCCTTTGCGGAAAAGATATTGCCAAAGACCTCATTACAGCACAAACAGATACAAACATTGTAAGTATAAGGGGATTCATTGGGAGACCGGAATTTGCAAAAAAGAACCAGCCGAACCAGTATCTTTTTGTAAACGGCAGATTCTTTAAAAGCCCTCTGCTCCACAAGGCAATAATTAAGGGATATGGAAATCTTATTCCCGACAGCACCTCCCCGTCATACTTCATATTTCTGGAGATTGAACCGGGGAATCTGGATGTGAACATACATCCAAGCAAAACCGAAATAAAATTTGAAAACGACAGTGTAATATTTGAAATCCTCACAGCCTGTGTTAAGGAGGCTATTGGAGAGGGTTCATTTGTACCGTCCATTGATTTTGATACAGAGGGGGCACCTGAAATTCCGGTTGTAAAAACCGGATTTGGAGGGGGAAGGCCGCTTGTTGCACCAAAAATAAACTACGATCCACTCTTCAACCCTTTTGATGAGGAGAAAAAGAACGGGGCAAGGTGGAATTCATCTGCAGAGTGGAACAACAGCCAGCAGGATTTCAATTCCACCCCTGCATTTGAGGGGAACCCGTTGTTTGAGGAGGCCCCTGTCCTGCAGAACATCAGTTCTGAATTTGGAGATGACAGCAATCAATCATTGGGAAGATACAGCAGTACAAGAGAAGATGGGTACAACGGCTTTTTTGCCCAGGAAAATGCCTGCGCAAATCCGCTGCTTGTGCTGAAAGGGAAATATATCCTTACAACTGTAAAATCCGGGCTTATGCTTATAGACATATCAAGGGCCAAGGAGAGGATCTTCTACGAAAGATATCTGCAGACAATTACCGTTGCAAACCAGCCTATACAGGAACAGATGTTCCCCGACACTATAGATTTGGATCACAACTCCTACCATATACTTATGGAGAATCAGGAATTGATAAAGGGGTTGGGGTTTGATATCCGTTCATTTGGAGAAAACTGCGTTGTTGTATACGGCACCCCTGCCACTTTTGCAGACGGGAATCTTGCTGTGAGAGAGTGCGTTGACACTCTTGTAGCAGACCTTCAGGAAATTGGCAAGGATTTTGGACTCCAACTGAAAGAAAAAATTGCGCTGGATATGGTTCACAAATCCGGCATAACAAAACCCTCTGCTATAGGAAATGTACAGGCCCAGGAGCTTATTGATGCTCTGTTTGCCTGCAAAGAGCCTAACAGAACCCCTCAGGGGCACCCTGTTATGGCAATAATGACTATGGAAGAGCTGGCCAACAAACTTTAAGAAGATGTTTAGAGGAAATTCATTTTTGGGGAGCATACCTCCCGTTGTAAAGAACATTCTGATGATAAACGTTGTAATGTATCTCATTACAATGATTACGGGCAATTTTATGTATGAGCATTTTGCCCTGTTCTATTTCAAATCGCCGCTATTCAAGCCCTACCAGCTTGTAACACATATGTTTATGCACGGTGGATTTACCCACATATTGTTCAATATGTACACCCTGTTCATATTTGGTTCTGTACTTGAGAGGATTTGGGGCGGACAGAAATTCCTGTTGTACTACTTTGTAACAGGATTGGGTGCAGCGTTCCTTCACCTTGGGGTTATGTATCTGCAGCTTCAGGGTTATATTGCAGAATTAAATGCAGGAAACATTTATGCACAGGCAAATATTCAGGCATTGCTTGCCACCCCTACCGTAGGTGCATCGGGTGCAATTTACGGCCTGCTGCTGGCATATGGAATGCTGTTCCCTAACAATGTGATGCAGCTGATATTCCCGCCTGTTGCCCTTAAGGCAAAATGGTTCGTACTTATTTTCGGTGCATTGGAGTTGCTGTTGGGACTGTCGGGAAGAGGAGGAGATGTAGCACATTTTGCACACCTTGGAGGTATGATTTTCGGATTCTTCCTTATCCTGTACTGGAAAAAGAATAACAGAATGTACTACTAATGCCTGCATCAATTTAATATGAGCAGAAAGAGAGACAGCGGGGGGAGAAAAAGGTCTCCCCTTTTGTTTGGGCTTACATTCAGGGCTATTCTGATTGTGGCCGCTGCCGCTATGCTCCTTTCATACCTTTCTGTATATGTAAATCCTTCAAAATTTGCCCTGCCGCTTTTCTTCGGCCTGTATTTTATCCCCATTCTTGCCATAAACCTGCTGTTGCTGCTGGTGGCACTGCTCCGCAGAAGTGCAAGTGCGTGGATTACAGTGGTGGCACTGCTGCCTGCCCTGCTTTACACCGAACTTTTCTTTAAAATAGGACACAACGAGGAGGCTGAAAAAGAGGGGATAGAACTTAAAATAGAGAGCTACAATGTAGGAATGTTCTCATCTGCCCGGGGCGGCATAACCAGAGAAGAGTGCCGCAAGGAGATTGGGAAACATATTGCAAATGAGCTTCCCGACATATTATGCCTGCAGGAGTTTTTTGCAGAGAGCTATACCCAGGCCGACACCATTTACAGCCAGTATCCGTACCGCCACTATCACCTTTTCAAGGCACTGAACGGGAAACTTTTTGGAAATATCATCCTAAGCCGGTTCCCCATTGTAGAGAGCGGACGCCTGAGTTTTAAAGGGAGCACCAACCTCTCAATATTTGCAGATATTGAACACTACGGTCGCACCCTGCGCATATACAACAACCACTTGGAATCATACAATGTATCATTCACAGCCCTTGCCCAAAAAGCGGCCCGGGCCCTTCAGGGGGAAACCACCGAAGAAGGTGGTTCCACACCAGAGTTTTACGGCAGCAACATACTGAATGAAACAACCAGAGAAGAGCTTACGCGTGACATAGTTGAGACCCACGAAAAAATGAAAGACACCTTCATCAAGCGCTCCCAGCAGGTTGGAAAGATAATGGATGACATCAACCGCTCATCCAAACTCACAATCATCTGTGGAGACTTTAATGACACCCCAATGTCATACACATATCACACACTGGCAAAACACCGCAAAGACACCTTCAAAGAGGCCGGCAAAGGATTTGGAGCCTCATTCGTCCCCGTATGGCCCCTGCTCAGAATAGATTACCTCATTGTCCCCCAGGAAGCTGAGTGCCTTACCCACACCGTACACAAGATCAGTTTCTCAGACCACTACCCTGTAAGCGCAGAGATGATACTTTAATACCTATCCCCCTAACCCGCAAGAGGTTAAGAGAACTTATACCCTTTGTGTGCGCTGTAGCACAGGTTCTCACCCTTAACCTCAAGTAGTTCCTACAGGTTAAGTGAGTAAATCAGCTTTATATGCGCTGTGAGGCACACTATGTAGCTTAACCTCTTGGGAATACCCAAATTATTGCAAATTATACATACCCTTTCAGAAGCTCTGTATCCAAATGAAGCATCCTTGCTATCTGCTTGTGGGTAGAGGCGTATTCATAGCGCAGTTTCCTGGCAATGACAAGCCTGGATGCAATGTTGAGGTTACGCACATCAGCTTCTCCAAACATTCTGGCGGCAAGTTCTGCAACGGCAGGTCTCAAATCTTTGTCGGGAATGAAAGATTTGTTCCCTTTCCAAATGGCAGCATCAATCTCTCCCTCAAGTTTTTTTGACAAATGGTAAAGATATTTTGCCGGTGATTTGAAAAGAGATTCAATAATGCCGGTATCAAAGAAAGAGGCAGGCATAAGCATTCCCCTGTGGTCCATAACCCAATCATCGGGAAGATTTACACGAGTACCCAATTTCGAATATTTTTCATTTGCCGATATTGCGCCAAGGGGAACTCGAGAGTTGCAGATGCACTCCCCGTTGCAGGTTGTTTCATCCGCTCTTCCCTGCAGATTATTTTCTTTAAAGACAAACTGTGCACTACCCCAGGGGTATTCAGAGGGGAGTTTCCTGTATCCGGCCATTATTGGATTCCTGTCTATATATGCAATTACCGAAAGGAGATTATCCTCATCTTCAATTGGAATTATTCTGGTTGTCAATCCTCTCAGATGCCCCTCAATGGAATATCGGGTATAGATATATTTTCCGGTAAGATGCTTGTATCTGGTTATGAAATCCTTACAGGATGGCATTGGACCACATAGGAGGAAATGGACGTGATTGTCCATAAGTGTGTATGACAAAACTCTTACTTGTGTAAGGTAAGAACATATTCCTATTCTGTTTATCCCATTTATAAAATCGGTATCATCTTTGAACATCCACGGCAGAACATTACCGTCCGTACATATGTGAAAACAGTTGCACGCATTGAACCTATTGCCTGACTCAAAACTGAAAAAATCCCTCTCCACCATAAAAGAAATGTTTTCTGGCCCCACAATCCTTTCCCCTCAATCCCACCCGGGCCAATTTGGTGGAAACATTGAAGTCTTTTACAAAGATTGCAATATTTTTTGCCCATTCCAAATCTTTTCTTCCCGATAAATCTTCACATACCCAAGAGGTTAAGCGAGATACCCCCGGTTTTGTGGCGCTGTAGGATACATACCCTTGCTTAACCTCCTATATTTACTTGAGGTTAAGATTGCATATGTCGTTCAGAATGTATTTTGGGAGGGGATAGTGTTACTAACCTCTTGTGAAAATTTTTCATTCTCTGCGAGGGTAAGGCAAGAGTGCCTCTGGTATTAATTGTGTGAAAGCCTAGTGTTGGAAAAAGGCAACTCTCTTTGGGAAAAATCAGCGGTAATGAGTAAATTTGCAAAAATCGCTTAATAATGCAGATTATGAAAGAACAGATTGATGCAGCAATAAAAGTACTTAAAGAGGGGGGAGTGATTCTTTACCCTACAGATACCATTTGGGGGTTGGGTTGTGATGCAACCAACGAGGCTGCCGTTGAAAAGATATTTAAGATTAAGCAGCGTCAAGACAGCAAGAGCCTTATCACTCTTGTGGCGGACATTGATATGATTGGGCGTTATGTAAAGGAGATACCGGAGATTGCAATCCAATTGGTTGAGGTGAATGACAAGCCTATGACAATCATCTATCCGGGAGCAATGGGGCTGGCAAAGAATGTTGTGGCTGAAGATGGCACAGCAGGTATCCGTATCCCTAATCACGAGTTCTGCCACCAGTTGATCTACAAGTTCCGCAAGGCAATAGTATCTACATCTGCAAATTTGTCGGGAGAAAAATCACCTGCCACTTTTGAGGAGATTCCTCAGGAGATAAAGGATGCTGTGGATTACATTGTTGCTCCGGAGTTTGAGGGTGAGTGTACCCACAGTGCTTCACAAATTATAAAGGTGGGGCTTGGCAGTGAGATTGAGATTATCCGCGGATAGTTTGGATTTGAATTGAAGTGCCCCAACAGGGGCAACAACTCAACCGCACATAAAGTACACCCCGGCAACGGCAGCAACGGCGGCCGTTTCTGTGCGGAGGCGGGATTCACCAAGGGTGAGTGGTTTGAATCCTGCGGCTATGGCGGCATCTACTTCGGCTGGAGAGAAATCTCCTTCCGGCCCAATAAGGATTGTAATGTGCGGCAGCGTAAACACAGGGCGTGTGTCACCAGCAGCGAAATCTATTCCTGTATCCAATGCCCCCGCCTGAGCCCCCACCTGAACATCTGCCTCGGCGCAAGCCTGGGCAACAGCCTGAGCAAGGGTTACCTTTTCTCTCTCTCCGCAATATGCAATCAGTTTTACCCCGGGATATGAAGCTGCTTCCTTAATGAACTGTTTCACCGGAACTGCCTCCTGCAATACCGGCACAGCCCCTTTCAGGGATTGCTTGGCAGCGGAAACCAGAATTTTCTCCAAACGCTCCGGTTTTATGATGCGGCGCTCAGAGTGCTCCCCTATTACAGGAACCACTGTATCCAGTCCCATTTCTGTTGCCTTTTCAAGGAACCACTCGTAGCGGTCTATATTTTTTGTAGGACATACCGCCATTGTAAGGTTATACCTGTGAGCCCCAAATCCTTCCTGCACATTCTCCACACTGCAAACCACTTTTTTGCCGCACTCCAGAATCTTGCAGGTATATAGTGCCCCGCTCCCGTCAATTACATTTATAGTATCACCCACAGTATGCCTGAGCACCTTTGCACAATGTCTGCTCTCCTCTTCTGTAAGGGTGCAGAGCCCGTTTGCCATTTCTGCAGAGAAAAAAAGTTCCATATTCTTTTGCTGATAATCCGTTTATACCTGTTTGCCGCCTGGGAGGTTACATTACAGTCCCCCTATCTGCTTATAGGGCAAATTTACTAAAGATTTGCGTAATGATGATGTTTATCTGCAAGTTCACGCAATTGCAGCAAGTATAATAGTATGGTAAAATGAGATATGTAATTTAAATTATAGTTTTATCTTTGTGAAGCAAAGTATGCAATTCAGATAAAAATTTATAGCTATAAAATATGACACAATCTAAATCACAGCGTTATGTGGCACTTGATGTGCTTAGGGGTATGACTGTTGCAGGAATGATTCTTGTAAACAACCCCGGTTCATGGGCCCATATTTTCCCCCCTTTGGCACACGCCAAATGGGCCGGATGTACTCCAACAGACCTTGTTTTCCCATTCTTCCTTTTTGTAGTGGGAGCGGCAATGGCATTCTCGTTTGCAAAATACAATGAGGGACTTACAGCAGAGAGCCTGAAGAAACTCATTAAGAGAGGCATCCTTATCTTCCTTGTAGGTTTTGGACTTAACTGGTTCCCGTTCTATCCAACCAGCCCTAACCCCGACCTTTCAGTTTGGGGAAATTTCATTTACCGTCTGGAGCACGTGAGGATTATTGGTGTGCTTCAACGAATTGCAATGTGCTATGTGCTTGGCGGTTTTGTGGCACTTTGGTTACAGAAAACCAAAAAGATTATCCCTGCAATGGCAATTCTTATGGGGTTGCACTGGCTTATCCTCTGGCTTATAGGTGATTCTTCTGCAGAGATGGTCAATGGTGCTGCAGGTGCTTTCTCATTGGCGGGCCAGAATGCAGACAAGATTGATTTGGCAATTTTTGGAGTAGACCATATCTACAAAGGTTTTGGTATTCCATTTGATCCGGAAGGGTTGCTCGGTGCATTGTCGGGAGCATGTACGGTATTGTTGGGATATATTATCGGGAAGAAAATACAGCAGACAAAAGAGAAGATTGATGTTGTGGCCCAACTTTATACAATTGGCCTTTGCTGCCTTGCAGGCGGTTTGGTATGGAGCATCTGCTACCCTATCATTAAGGCTCTTTGGACAGGTTCGTATGTACTGTATGCGGGTGGATGGAGCATAGTTATGCTGGCTTTCTTCATTTACCTTATAGACATTAAGGGGAAAGAGAAGGTGTTTACCCCATTTAAAGCTATGGGTATGAACCCGTTGTTTGCATTTGTAATGGCAGCTCTTTTTGCTAAGGTGCTTGGCCAGATTATCAAATGGAAAACCACAATTGTTATGGATGACGGTGCTGTTAAGGAGAAGACCTGGACTGCGTTGAGCTGGTTCTACAACAATGTGTGCGTAGCCATTGTAGGTGAGAACAATGAGATTTCTTCACTTATATTTGCCCTTGTTTATGTGGCGGTATTTACTGCTATGGCAATGTGGCTTTACAAGAAGAAAATTGTAATAAAACTTTAAGCATAAAGGCCCGGTATGGCTTATATAGGATTGATTTCAGATACTCACGGAGTTTTTGATGACAAGCTCCGCAAGTTCCTTGAGCCGGTGGATGAAATTTGGCATGCGGGGGATTTTGGGAATATAGAAACAGCGGATGCCATTGCCGCATTCAAACCTCTGCGGGGGGTGTACGGCAACTGCGATGACCAGACAGTAAGGCTGGCCCATCCGTATGTACAGCTCTTTGAGATGGAGGGGATGAGAATCCTTATGATGCACATAGGAGGCTATCCGGGAAGGTATGATTTTAAGGCATTCCAACTTATAAACGCCCATCTTCCCGACATATTCATCTGCGGGCATTCCCATATACTTAAAGTTATTAACGACACAAAATACAGAGTGCTCACCATCAACCCTGGTGCTGCAGGGATACAGGGGTTTCACAATGTAAGGACCGCACTGAGATTCCGCATAGAGAACGGCACCATAAAGGATATGGAAGTGGGTGAGTGGGAAAGGAAATTATAAACAATGGAACCTTTGGCAACGGTTCCGCCTAACAACAAAATATACATGAAAAAACTGTTTCTACTTATTGCTTTGGCAGTTTGCTCTTTGGCGTATGCACAGCAGACTCCGGTTACCAAAGCAAATTATGATTTGGCAGAGAGATTTTCTGCAAAGAAAGTTGGCCAGATGGTTTTCTCTACAGATGTAAGGCCTAACTGGTTCAAGAATTCAGACAAGTTCTGGTATTCTTACAAAACTACAAACGGTACTGAGTACTATATTGTAGACCCTGTTGCCGGAACAAAAAGAAAAGCTTGGGATATGGGCAAACTTGCAGCCCAAATCTCTTCAATTACAAAAGATCCGTTTGATGCACAGCACCTTCCTATTGAGAAACTGGAGCTTACAGACAACGACAAAGCTTTTGAATTTGAAATCAGGACCTCTATAATGGTTCCTAAAAAAGAGAAACCTGGTGAGAAAAAACCTGCCAAAGGGGCAAAAGAGAAGAAAGTTTTCCGTTTCAAATATGACATTGCTTCAGGCAAACTTACAGATATAACAGAGCAGGAGAAAGAGAAGGATTACCCAAGATGGGCAAATATTTCTCCCGACGGAAAATACGCTGTATACGGAAAGAACTACAACCTTTGGTATATGGATATGGAGAAC
Organism: Candidatus Egerieisoma sp.; assembly: GCA_045531975.1. Classification (GTDB taxonomy): domain Bacteria; phylum Bacteroidota; class Bacteroidia; order Bacteroidales; family UBA932; genus Egerieousia. The sequence continues at coordinate 88,785 of JAZSEZ010000052.1, forward strand.
CTTAAGAAAGCAATGGAGAATGAGAAAGATTCAACAATTGTAGAGTTCCAGCTTACCAAAGACGGTACCAAAGAGTTCCCATACGCAGGTAGAGGAATGTATGGCGGAAACCACGAGGAGGATACCACAAAACGTACAGGTGCAAGCCTTGCATGGTCTCCAGACTCAAAACACTTTGCAATTACCAGAAGCGATATGCGCAAGGTTAAAGAGTTGTGGGTAATTGATGTACTTGCAAATCCTCGTCCCAAATTGGAGGGTTACAAATATCAGATGCCTGGCGAGCCTGGTCCTAAGGTACATATGTACTTGTTTGATTTTGCAGCAAAAACTTCAAAAACCATAAATATTGATGCTTTCAAAGACCAGTCTGTAGGTATCCTAAGAGAGCCTGTTACAATTACAGAGCGTACTTATATGGATTGGGTTCCTGCAAAATGGTTGGGAGACAACAGCAAGTTCTACTTTGAGCGTCAGAGCAGAGACCAGAAGAGGGTAGATATATGTACCGTAGATGTGGCTACCGGTGAGTGCAAAGTTGTTTTGCACGAGGAGTTGAATACATACGTTGAAACAAGAGACCCTAAATTCTTCAACAACGGCTCTGAGTTTGTATTCTGGTCTGAGAGAGACGGTTGGGCACACTTGTACTTGTATGGTGCAGACGGTACACTTAAAAACCAGATTACCAGCGGTGAGTTCCACGTTGACCAGATTTTGGGTGTAGATGCAGCCAAGAGAGTTGTATACTTTACAGCTTGTGGAAAAGAGAAAGGGATTAACCCTTACTATATGTATGCTTACAGCGCAAACTTGGACGGCAGCAATGTGAAGCTTTTGAACAAAGGTGACTTTGACAACAAAGTGAATATGTCTGACAACAACAAATACTTTGTAAACAACTACTCAAGAGTTGACTGCACTCCTAAAACTGCACTTTACGACAATACCGGCCGTAAGGTTATGGATTTGGAGGAGGCTGATTTGAGCCAGCTGTTTGCCCGCGGATACAAATTCCCTGAAATCTTTACAGTTAAAGCAGGAGACGGCATTACAGACCTTTACGGTGTAATGTACAAACCTTTTGATTTTGACTCAACCAAACTTTACCCTATCATTGAGTATGTATATCCTGGTCCTCAGACAGAGGCCAACAACTCTTCTTGGACAAAGAGTATGGACAGAGTAGACCGCCTTGCCCAGCTTGGATTCATTGTTGTAACTGTAGGTAACAGAGGAGGACACCCTAACCGCTCTAAATGGTACCACAACTTTGGTTACGGCAACCTTAGAGATTATGGTTTGGAGGATAAGAAAGTTACCGTTCAGCAGCTTGCAGCACGCCATCCGTTCATAAACGGCAACAAAGTTGGTATCCACGGCCACTCAGGTGGAGGATTTATGTCTACAGCAGCAATCCTTAAGTACCCTGATTTCTTCTCGGCAGCTGTATCTTGTGCAGGTAACCACGACAACAATATCTACAACCGCTGGTGGAGTGAGCAGCATCACGGAGTATTGGAGGAGATATCTGAAAAAGGTGACACTACTTTCAAATATAGTATAAACACCAACCAGCAATTGGCTAAGAACCTTAAAGGAAATTTGTTGTTGGTTCACGGTGATATAGACAATAATGTACACCCAGGTAATACTATCAGAGTGGTAGACGCACTTATAAGAGCAAACAAACGTTTCCAGATGCTTATCCTTCCGGGACAGAGACACGCATTTGGTGATATGACAGAATATTTCTTCTGGAGAATGGCAGACCATTTCTGCGAGTATCTGATTGGAGATTCCCAGAAAGAGCAGATAGACATCAAACAAATGAATAACAACTAGTTACACACACTGTTGGTAATATTAAAAGGGGGCGGAGCTTTTCCGTCCCCTTTTATATTTTCACACAGCTTATATATGAGTGTAATTTTATCATTCTCATTTACTGCATCTTACAAGAATTAACAAAATTTGGTATATTAAAATTTTTGATTACCTTTGCGCCCGTTTTTAACTAAACCTACAAAAAATGAAATTTAGAAAACTAGCAAACAAACTGGTTCTTGTAGCGGCAGCAGTGCTTTCATCACTAACTGCAAACGCAGAGGGATACCAGATTAACTCACAGAGTGCAAGACAGTGGGGTATGGCCCACACCGGTACTGCCCTTAAACTTGGCGCAGAGAGCATGTTGTTCAACCCTGCCGGTATGGCATTTATGAACTCAAAATTTGATATTTCACTTGGAACTATAGCTATCAAATCTAAAGTAGAGTTTGAACAGGGCAGTTACACCCACCAGACAAATAACCCTCTTAGCACTCCTGTTTTTGGATACATAGGTTACAAACCTTGCAAGAATCTTGCATTTGGTGTGAGCCTTACAAACCCTGCAGGAAACTCTTTGGTATGGGGTGACAACTGGGCAGGTTCAACTATGATTCAGGATGTATCACTTAAAGCATTCAGCATTCAGCCAACCATTTCTTACAAAATTGCTGATATTGTAAGCATTGGTGCAGGTCTTATGATTGACTTTGGAAGTTTCAGCCAGAATAAGGGACTTGTGGCAGTAGGAGGTTTTGATGCACTTGGCACACTTGCTCAGGGACTTTCCTCTTTTGTTCCAGGTTTGGATGCAGTTCCAGGTGCAATTGCAAGCTTTGCAGGCCAGACACCTGTTGCAATAGGATTGGAAGGAAATTCAAAAGTTGCATATGGCGTAAACTTGGGTATTATGGTTAATGTCTCACCAAAAGTTACACTTGGTGCAACTTACCGTTCAAAAATGAAATTGTCTGTAGAGGATGGTTCAGCAGCATTGAAATATGCCAACTCAAACGCACAGGCTTTGGTAAATATAGTTTCAAACTTTGATTTGCAATCTCTTGCAGGCTCATTGCCTCCAGCTGTACTGCAGCAGATTCCAGTAGATGTCCTTAAACAGACTCAGGCAAACCTTACATCAATGAAATATCTTGATGGTGCAACATTCTCTGCCCAGATGCCAATCCCAAGCATCTTCAGTGCGGGTATAACATACAAACCAACTGAGGCTTGGACCCTAACCGGTGAGGCTCAGTTTACCGGTTGGAGCGCCTACGACAAATTGGATCTTGTATTCAAGACAGCAGCAGGTGAGATAACCCAGTCATTTGAGAAAAACTACAAAAATACAGTAGCTGTAAGAATTGGTGCTGAGCGTGTAATCTCAGACTTCTTTACTGTAAGAGCTGGTGTATATATGGATACCCCTCCAGTTCAGATGGACAACTACAACCCTGAGACTCCAAGTGCAGACTCATACGGAGTAACTGCAGGAGCAACTTTGAATCCAACCAAATTCCTGGCTGTAGACCTTGCTGTAGGATATTTGAGAGGAGAAAAAACTACCGGTTCGTTTGATAACGGAAGTTTTGTGGCAGACTATACAAAGAGTGCAATTATGCCGGGTCTTGCATTGAGATTCAAGTTCTAAGAAAGACAAAACCTAAAATTTACCTTACTACAAAAAGAGAAACCCGCTTCTGGCCCAAATGTGCCGGTTGCGGGTTTTTCCCTTATTGTATAAAACGTTCTTTTTAAATACCTTTGTACAATGTATACCACGCAAATAAATAACCTGTTATATATGAAAAAACTATTTACCACTCTTGCCGCTGCAGTTGTATCACTTACACTTTGCGCCTGCGGACAAACTCAAGACCAGGCAGCTGCTCAGGCTCCTGAAACAACCCCTGCTCCAAGCAATGCTATGGGAACATTCCCTGGAGAGGAGAATATGAACTACGCAACAGATATCCTTACCGGAGCACAACAGGTAGAAGAATACCTTAAACTTGTAGAGGGCAAACGCCTATGCGTACTTTCAAACCAGTCTGGAATGGCATCTGCTACAGCTCACGTATTGGATACCCTATTGGCTCACAACGTAAAAGTTACTTGCATTATGTCACCTGAGCACGGATTCAGAGGCGATGCCGATGCCGGTGAGCACGTATCAAGTTCAACAGACCCTAAAACCGGTATTCCAATCCGCTCACTATATGAGGGAAAAACAGGCAAACCTTCACCAGAAGTAATGAAAGAGTTTGACGTTCTTGTATTTGACCTTCAGGATGTGGGAGTAAGATTCTACACATACTACGTAACAATGGTTAAAATGATGGCTGCCTGCGCAATTGACGGCAAAGAGTTCATTGTACTTGACCGCCCTAACCCTATAGGATTCTACGTAGACGGTCCTATCCTTGATATGGAGAAATACAAATCAGGCGTTGGAAGCCTTCCAATCCCTGTTGTACACGGTATGACCCTTGGTGAGATAGCATATATGGCTAACGAGAAAGACTGGTTGAAACACGGTCACAAAGATGCTGCAGGCAAAAAAGTTGACCTTAAAGTTGTAAAATGCCAGAATTACACCCACGCAAAACTATACAGATTGCCTATCAAGCCATCTCCAAACTTGGGCGATATGAGAGCAATCTACCTTTACCCTTCAACCTGCTACTTTGAGGGAACCCCTGTAAGCCTTGGCCGCGGTACTGCAAAAGCATTCCAGATGTACGGCCACCCAAATATGTTGGGCTACAAATACAGCTTCACCCCAAGAAGCATCCCTGGAGCAAAAAATCCTCCTCTATTGGATAAAGAGTGCTGGGGCGTAGACCTTACAACCAACCCTTCAATTGAGCAGATTAATGCAGACGGTATCAACTTGGAGTACATTGTAGATGCATACACCAACCTTAACCTTGGCGACCACTTCTTCCGCAATATGTTTGAGCTTGAGATTGGCCAGGCATACGTAAGAAAAATGATTAAAGAGGGTAAATCTGCCAAAGAGATTGAGGCAATGTGGACAGAAGACGTGGAGAAATTCAAACAGGAGAGAAAACCTTACCTTCTATACCCGGAAAACTAAGATTCTCTTCCCGACAGAAACATTCCGTGCCCCACTTCGGGGCACGTTTTGCATATGCACCATTCCCCAACTGACACTCCAGTGCGATTGGGGCACGTTTCGGGGCAGATTTGTTCCCCAACAGGCACCAGAAAACACTTCGGGCACAGAATCGTATGATTTTGTGCCCGAAGTGTTTTCTTCCCGACAGATTCCGCTCACCCCCCGCCTTTACCCAAAAATTTCCTTAAGGAACTGCCCCGTATAAGAGTGCGGGCAAGCGGCAACCTGCTCAGGGGTTCCTTGGGCAATAATCTGACCGCCACCGGCACCACCTTCAGGGCCCATATCTACCAACCAGTCCACACATTTGAGCACATCAAGGTTGTGTTCTATCACTACAACTGTATTTCCTTGCTCCACAATCTTATGCAATACACCAAGAAGAATTTTTATATCCTCAAAATGCAATCCTGTGGTAGGCTCATCCAAAATATAGATACTGTTACCAGTCCCTTTTTTGGACAATTCTGTTGCCAGTTTCACCCTCTGGCTCTCTCCACCGCTCAACGTTGTTGATGGCTGGCCAAGTTTTATATAGCCCAATCCCACATCATTAAGGGCCTTTATCTTTTGGGCAATTGAAGGTACCGGTTCAAAGAATTCCACAGCCTCCGCTATGGTCATCTCCAGTACATCATTTATGCTCTTGCCTTTATATTTTACAGCCAAAGTCTCGTGATTGTACCTCTTTCCGTTGCACTCTTTACAATGTACATACACACTTGGAAGGAAATTCATCTCTACGGTTTCCACTCCTGCCCCCTTGCAGGTTTCGCAACGCCCACCCTTTACATTAAAGGAGAAACGTCCAGCCTTGAATCCGCGCACTTTGGCGTCGGGAGTATTCTCAAACAACTTCCTTATATCTCCAAACACATTGGTGTAGGTTGCCGGATTGCTGCGTGGGGTACGCCCAATGGGGCTCTGGTCCACTACAATAAGTTTGTCTATATTCTCCAACCCCTCAATTCCGGTATATGGAAGAGGGTTTGCCAATGAGCGGTAGAAATGTTTGCTCAAAATTGGCATCAGGGTTTCATTTATAAGGGTAGATTTTCCGCTGCCGCTCACACCGCTAACCCCCACAAAACATCCCAAAGGAAGTTTTAAGTCTACCCCTTTAAGATTATTTCCGGTTGCCCCAAACAGCTCCAGGAACTTGCCGTTTCCTGCGCTGCGGGCAGCAGGTATCTCTATTTTGCGCACACCCCTCAAATAATCTGCGGTAAAGCTGTTGAGTTTATGCAGCTCATCCAAAGGCATCTGATAAACCCCCTCAGGTTTGCCGTTATAAAGCAGCTTGCCGCCGTGTGCACCTGCCCCTGGACCAAGGTCTATGAGCCAGTCGCTCTCTCTAATCATCTCCTCATCGTGCTCAACCACCATTACAGAGTTCCCTTCATCACGCAACCGTTTAAGGGAAGCAATCAGTTTTCTGTTATCCCTTTGGTGCAGGCCAATACTCGGCTCATCCAAAATGTACAATACATTCACCAGTTTGCTTCCTATTTGGGTTGCAAGTCTTATTCGCTGGCTCTCTCCTCCACTAAGGCTGCGGGTAGCACGCCCCAATGAGAGGTAATTCAACCCCACCTGCTGCAAGAACCCAACCCTGTCCCTCAGCTCCTTAAGGATATCCTGGGCAATAAGGTTCTGTTTAGGTGATAATTTATAGGGAAGAGACTCTATCCACTGGGCCAGCTGGTCTATATCCAATGCACTTACCTGTGCAATATCTTTATCATCTATTTTAAAATAAAGGGCATCCTTTTTAAGGCGGTTGCCTCCACACTCCGGACACTCCACCTCCTCTATGAAACGCTCTTTTTTCTCACTTATCTCCTCATTGTTCTGCTCCAGCTTTGAGATTACCCCTGCAAATGGGGCAAGCTGGGTGCCATCAGTAAGATTTACCCTAAAGAGTTCATCGGTACCGTAAATTATCATATCCAGCACCTCTTGCGGCAACTCCTTAACCGGTACATTAAGTGAGAATTCGTGCACCTTGGCCATACTCTCCAAAATGCGGAACCAGTTGTTGTCTTTATATGGCCCCAACGGTTCAAATGCCCCCTGCAAAATACTCTTGGATGGGTTAGGGATAATCTTCCCCATATCTATACGTGAAATATAACCCAAGCCTTTGCATTTTGGACAGGCTCCCTGAGGGGAATTGAATGAGAATGTATGAGGTGCAGGCTCGGGGAATGAAAGTCCGCTCTCCGGGCACATAAGATGTTTGCTCAAGAACCTCAACGGAGTGGAATCTATATCCTCCTGTTTCTCAAAATTAAGGATAGCCATTGTCCCTTTACCCTGCTCCAGCGCCTGCCCAACAGAATTTGCAATACGCTTGTAATCCTCTTGTTGAGGAACCAGCTTGTCTATTACAAGCTCTATGAAGTGGGTTTTATAACGGTCCAACGGATCTACATCTGCCAGATAGAACATCTCCCCATCTATCCTTATCTGCTGGTAACCCTTCCTTACAAGTGATTCAAACAGCTCTTTATAATGACCTTTTCTACCTACCACAAGGGGGGCCAGAACAATACATTTCTTTCCGGCATATTCATCAAGGATAAGTGAAACAATCTGCTCGTTGGTATATTTCACCATTGGCTTGCCCGTTGCAGGAGAATAAGCTACAGAAGCCTTTGCATAAAGCAGACGCAAAAAATCGTAAATCTCTGTAATTGTGCCTACTGTAGAACGGGGATTCTTGCCGGTAGTCTTCTGCTCAATTGCAATAATAGGGCTGAGTCCCGTAATGGAATCTACGGCCGGACGCTCCAGTATGCCAATAAATTGCCTTGCATATGCAGAAAGGGTCTCCATATAGCGGCGCTGCCCCTCTGCATAAATTGTATCAAAAGCCAATGAAGATTTGCCACTGCCGCTCAACCCTGTAACCGTAACAAGCCTGTTGCGCGGAATGGTAACATTCACCCCCTTAAGATTGTGCACCCTTGCACCTGTAACCTCAATTTTATCCATTACTTAACTCTCCTCTTCCCGATAATTTTATCTCTGTTCCCTCTATCCCACATCCCCACTACTCATTCTTGGCTGCCTCTCTGCTAACCGGCACAAGCACTTTATATGTCTTGCCCAACTTGTTTGTAAGTTTGTTTGAACGTATCCACTCGTTGCACATCTTAATCATCTTAAAGTTGGTATTGTGCTTGCGTGCAAATTCACTCCAGTTGGCAACAGGGCCCTTAACCTCAACTGTCTTGCACTCAATTGGCTTATACAAATCATCTTCAGAAATGTTGAAACCGTAATCTTTAAGATTGTTCATCATTATCTTAAATGCAACAGCCCTGTAAACATATCTTGCAGTCTCCAAAGGGAGCTGCATATCGTAATAATTGTTCAAAGACTGGTAACCTATACGGCTGTCAATATTTGCCATACCTACATTGTATGAAGCTGCAGCGAGTGTCCAGGTACCATATTTTTCATACCCTTTCTTAAAATATTTGCAGGCAGCACGGGTAGCTTTCTCCCAATTGTATCTCTCATCCACCTCAGAACCAACCTCCAAACCATAATCCCTTGCTGTACCGGCCAGAAACTGCCAGTACCCTTTTGCCCCTGCAGGGGATGTCTGAGGCTGTAAAGAGCTCTCCGCCACACACAGGTAGAAGAAGTCTTCAGGAACCCCCTCCTCTGCAAGAATCTTGCATATCATATCCTTATATCTACCACTCAGCTGAACAATATAAGAAAGGCTTCCGTGCCAATAATTTATTATAAGCATCTCCCGCTGAAGGCTCTCCCTTACATCAAAATACTCCAACGGAACCCTCTCTCCGGCAAATGATGCCTCCTGTGGAACTTTTGGAATAACCACATTCTGAATCTGTTGCTGTTGGGTAGAAACATTTCCCAGCAAAGATGCAAGAAATCCTTTCTCCTCTGAGTTCTGTGCAAATGCAGCTGTGCAAACTGCAAAAAAGGCAACTGCCACCAAAACCACCCTCTTCATATTACTCATATCTTAGGAAAGGATTGGTGTTAAGTTCGTGTCCTATTGAAGTTTCGGGGCCGTGTCCAGGGTAAACTTTGCTGAACGGATCTGCAATTTTGCACACTTTGTTCAGCAGGCTCTCCATAAGGGCATCATAATCCCCTCCCGGAAGGTCTGTACGGCCAATGCTCCCCTGGAAAAGTGAATCACCTGTTATGATAAATTTGTCGGGAGCAGAATAATAACAAACTCCTCCTCTTGTATGGCCTGGGGAGTGGATTACCTGTAAAGATGAGTTTCCAAATGTTACATTGTCCCCATCATTTATATTTACCATATTCTCTACCGGTGGACGCTCAATTGTATAGCCGAACATCTGGCAATACTGCTGCGCCCTCTCCAGCTGCCCAACATCATCCTTGTGAATATATGTTGGAATACCCCATTTGGCAGTAACAAAGGCATTTCCCATAACGTGGTCGAAATGGCCGTGGGTGCAAAGGAGTTTCACCGGAGTAAGGGCATTCTCCTCTATGAACTTCACAAGCCTTTTCTGCTCATTCTCATTCTGCATTCCCGGATCAATAATCACACACTCTTTTGTATCATCATAAAGCACATAGCAGCACTCACGCAAATCGTTAAAATAAAATGTCTTAACCTGTATCATATTATTCTGTATTTTTTCTGTTTGCACTATTAACACCGTTAATCCCACAAAAATACAAATAAAGAAGGAAATAATTATATCATTTATTTTTTATACTTTTGTACTGATAAAAGGAAATTTATGCATATAGCCATTGCAGGAAATATAGGAAGCGGCAAAACAACCCTTACCAGAATGCTTACAGAGCATTACGGTTGGGAGGCCAAATATGAGGATGTGGATGTGAATCCGTATCTCTCAGATTTCTATAATGATATGCAAAGGTGGTCATTCAATCTGCAGATTTATTTCCTTAACAAAAGGTTCAAAGGGGTGGTAGATATCCACAACGCATCAAACATTGTAGTACAAGACAGAACCATTTATGAAGATGCCCGCATCTTTGCCCCTAACCTTCACGCAATGGGACTTATGAGTACCAGAGATTTTGAGAACTACAAATCTCTGTTTGACCTTATGATTTCACTTGTCCGTCCACCGGACCTGCTCATATACCTGAAATCCTCAATTCCAAATCTTGTACACCAGATACAGAAAAGGGGAAGAGCATACGAATCGGGTATAAGATTGGATTATCTGCAGGGCCTTAACGAACGCTATGAGGAGTGGATTGAGAGCTATAATGATGGCAAAAAACTTATTCTGAACGTAGATGAGCTTAAGTTTGAAGAGAATCCGGAAGATTTCAAAAGAGTACTGGAGCTGATAGATATAGCAATGAAATAAACATATTCGGGCACAAAATCATATGATTCTGTGCCCGAAGTGTTTTCTGGTGCCAGTTGGGGAACGTTTTTGCCCTTTGGTGTGCCCCAACCGCACCGAAGTGCCAGTTGGGGAATGAATCATATGCAAAACGTGCCCCAAAGCGGGGCACGAAATGTTTCTGTCGGGAAGAAAACAGCCCTATTTCATAAGAGCCTTAAGCTGTTTTGCCATCTGCGATGCAAATACAAAATCGTTGAGTTCGGGGCAATCTGAGTGGAGAATCTCCTTGTTGCTTCCTTCCCACAATTTGCACCCTTTGTAAATGAAACCAATCTTATCTCCAATTTCCATTACGGAGTTCATATCGTGGGTGTTTATTACCGTTGTTATGTTGTACTCCTGGGTAATTTCCTGAATGAGGCGGTCTATTACAATTGAGGTTGTAGGGTCAAGGCCTGAGTTTGGTTCATCGCAGAAAAGGTATTTTGGGTTAAGGGCAATTGCTCTGGCAATTCCCACACGTTTCTGCATACCTCCACTAAGCTCGTTGGGGTATTTTTTGTTTGCATTCTCAAGGTTTACCCTTTTCAGGCAGAAGTTGGCTCTCTCCAGTTTCTGCTCCAATGACCAGTCGGTGAAGAAATCCATCGGGAACATAATATTCTCCTCCACTGTTGCAAAGTCAAACAATGCACTTCCCTGAAAGAGCATTCCCATCTCCTTGCGGATCTCTTTCCTCTGTTTGTCTTTCATTTGGGTAAAGAGCTTGTCTCCATACCATATTTCTCCCCTCTCGGGGGTGTGCAAACCTACAAGGCTCTTAAGAAGCACTGTTTTGCCGGATCCGCTGGCTCCAATTATAAGGGAACACTCACCCGGTTTGTAATCTATGGAGATATCCTTAAGGACATCTTTTCCATCAAACTCTTTATACAGATTCTTTACTCGTATCATAACTAAAGCAATAATTTGGTAAGAGCCAGGTCAAACACCAGAATAAGGACACTGCTTGCCACAATGGCCATTGTACTTGAGCGGCCCACGCCAAGTGAACCACCTTTTGCGTAGTATCCGAAATATGATGCCAGCGAGGTTATAATGAAGGTAAATACCGCCATTTTTGTAATACTGTAGTAGATATAATGAATCTTAAATGAAAATTGCAAACCATCTACATATTGGGCCATTGTTACAGCTCCTGTTGCCGCAATGATTGCCGCACCTCCCAACAAACCAATTACAAAACTTGAAAGCATTACAAACGGGCTTAGTACTACAGAGCTGACAATTTTAGGGAGAATTAGATAATTGGCAGAGTTCACACCCATTATCTCCATTGCGTCTATCTGCTCTGTAATTCTCATACTGCCAATTTCGGATGCTATGTTGGAACCAATCTTTCCTGCAAGAATAAGGGCTACCATTGTAGAACAGAACTCCAGTACCAGAATCTCCCTGGCCATATATCCCACATACATTTTAGGGATAAACGGGCTCTCAAGGTTGTTTACGGTTTGAATTACCGCTACTGCACCAATAAAAATTGATATTACACTTATAAGGGGAATGGAATCAAGGATGAGCTTCTGCCCCTCAACTGCGCATTGTTTGAAGAATATCCTCCATTTCTCGGGTTTTTGGAACACCTTAAGCATTAACAGCCAATATTCTCCTATTAATTGCAATGTCTTTTTCATCTGCCTCAAAATTTTGCGCAAGTTACACAATAAATTGCTAAATTTGTTGGATACACGTAAACTTATACCAGCTTGAGCTTTCTATACAACACAGCAATAAACGCATACGGTCTTGCAATAAACATAGCCGGAGCTTTCAACAATAAAGCCAGACTTTTTAAAGAGGGCAGAAAAGGCCTTTTGGAAAAAATATCTGCAGAAATAAACCACTCCCACCCAATTATCTGGTTCCACTGTTCTTCTGTTGGTGAGTTTGAACAGGCTCGCCCGCTTATTGAGTGGTACAAGGAGAACAGGCAGGAATACAAGATTCTTCTCACTTTCTTCTCGCCAAGCGGGTATGAAATGAGAAAAAATTACCCCCTTGCAGACTGGATATACTATATGCCGTTAGACACTGCTTCCAACGCCAGAAAGTTTCTGGATATAGTACAGCCAAAGAAAGCAATATTCATAAAGTATGAGTTCTGGTACAACTTCCTTTCCCAGTTGCATAAGCGCGGGGTGGATACATACATTGTTTCAGCCATCTTCAGACCGGACCAGCCTTTCTTCAAACCATACGGCAAACTGTTCCGCGATATGCTCAAATCCTTCAGCAACCTTTTTGTTCAGGATGTGCAATCAAAGGAGCTTCTGGAGTCTATAGGGATACGTGAGAATGTGACAATATGTGGCGACACCCGTTTTGACCGTGTAAACCAGATTACAGCAGCAAGCAAAGAGTTCCCACTTATTGAAAGATTCAGCCGCAATGCATTTACCATTCTGGCAGGAAGCACTTGGGGTCCCGACGAAGAGATCCTTGCCGCTACAGTAAAGAACTTCTCTAAAGTTAAACTGGTTATAGCTCCGCACGAAATACACAAAGAGCATATAGACAAAATATGCACACTGTTCAAAGGGTACAAGGTGCTCAAATTCTCAGATTTTGACAAAAAGTTCACCACAGAATACGATTCCAGATTCTCAGCCTTGGAGCAGTTTGAGCAGCAGCTTGAAGAATCAAATGTCCTTATTATAGATTGCCTTGGCATCCTCTCATCCATTTACCGCTATGGCAAATTTGCCTATATAGGGGGAGGTTTTGGAGTTGGAATACACAACATCCTGGAGGCAGCCACATACGGCATTCCAGTAGTGTTCGGGCCAAATTACCGCAAATTCAAAGAGGCAAAAGACCTTGTTGCCAGAGGTGGAGCCTCACCGGTAAGGGGACCGGAAGAATTTTACGGCATACTTGACAATTATGTAAAGAGTGAACGTACCCGCAAAGACAAAGGTAAAATATGCCTTGGCTATGTGCAGGAAAATCTGGGAGCAACAAACAAGATTATCTCAATAATTGAAAATATCTCTTTTTAAAAAGAGATATTTTTTTGCCCTGTAAGGTAAGTTTTTACAATTTATCCTCTGTACTTTAAGCGCGCACCCTTCCTTTGCAGCAAAAAAATGCTAAGCAAAGTATATTGTGCCAGTTGCAGCGGTCTTCAGGTAACCACTGTAACAGTAGAGGTTAAGGTTTCAGACGGCATCTGTTTCTACCTTGTAGGTTTGGCCGACAGCGCCGTAAAGGAGAGCCAGCAACGTATCAGTTCTGCCCTTGGTTGTTATGGCTATAGAATTCCCGGTAAAAAAATTGTAATAAACCTGGCCCCTGCAAATATCCGCAAAGAGGGTTCATCATTTGATGCCGCAATTGCACTGGGGATTGTTACAGCCTCCCGGCAGGAAGAGCTGGATTGGCTGAATGATTTCATAGTTATGGGGGAGCTGGCACTTGACGGCTCCCTAAGGGAGATTAACGGAGCACTCCCTATAGCACTGCACGCTGCAGAAATGGGATTCAAAGGGTGCATACTTCCAAAAAAATCTGCACAGGAGTGCGCCGAGGTGGAAGGAATTACCATTTTTGCAGCAGAAACCTTTGGCGACATTATTGATATCCTCTCTGCTCCCGACAGTGCATCCAATAAAATTCCCCCAAAAAGCAAATATATATCCCGCAACAGCTGGGAATTTGACTTTGCCGATGTAAAAGGGCAGGCATTGGCCAAGAAAGGGCTGGAAATAGCAGCCGCTGGAGGACACAATGCCATAATGATTGGCAGCCCGGGATCCGGCAAAACCTTTATGGCAAAGTGTATCCCATCAATACTGCCTCCAATGGAGAAAAGGGAAGCCCTGGAAACCAGCAAAATATATTCGGTGGCAGGTTTGCTTAAGGATAATGGCGGACTTATAAGGGAACGCCCTTTCAGACATCCGCACCACACCTCGTCAATACAATCACTGGCAGGGGGTGTTGGAATGCCCGGAGAGGTATCACTGGCCCACAATGGAGTATTGTTTACAGATGAAATTGCAGAGTTTGGAAGGGCATCACTGGAGATACTGCGGCAACCTCTGGAAGATAGGGAAATTCAGGTGTGCAGGGCCAGGAGCAGGGTGTGTTATCCCGCCTCCTTTATGCTTGTTGCCGCAATGAATCCCTGCCCTTGCGGGTACCTCAACGACCCCAACAAGCACTGCACCTGCTCCACTGGGGCAATAATGAAATACAACGGTAAATTGTCGGGACCATTAATGGACAGAATTGATATACAATTAAATATTGTTCCGGTTCCTGCGGCTGAGATTGTGGGGCTGGGAGGCAGCAAAGAGGAATCCAGCAAAGAGATTGCCAAAAGGGTAAAGGCTGCCCGTGACATTCAGTTGAAAAGGTTTGAAAAAGAGCATTTTTACACAAATGCCCAAATCCCTCCAGGGAAAATGGGAGAATATTGCAGTATAGGTAAAAAGGAGCAGCTTTTCCTTAAAAGGATAATTGCCCAACTGGGAATCTCAGCCAGAGGTTACAGCAGAATTTTAAAAATATCGCGCACCATAGCAGATTTGGATGGAGAGGATTTTATATCTTTGGCGCATATTTCTAAAGCTGTACAATTCAGACTGAACATAAATGGAATTTGATATGTCTAAAATCATAAATATCAGAAGTCTTGAGGAGATTGGGACTGCTGCACAGGAGTTTGTGGAATTCATCTCCTCATCACCCCTTCAGAGCAACATTTTTGCATTTTATGGCCAGATGGGAGCCGGCAAAACCACATTCATTAAGGCACTCTGCAAAACACTTGGTGTAAGCGATGATGTGAACAGCCCAACATTTACAATTGTAAATGAGTACAAATCTGCCAAAGGATTCCCTATCTACCATTTTGATTTTTACAGAATCAACAAAATTGCAGAAGCCTACGACATTGGAATAGACGAATATTTCTCAGCAGAGGGGCTTTGCCTTATTGAGTGGCCTGAAAAAATTAAGGAGATTCTTCCCGACGACTGTTTTAAAGTGTTCGTGTATGCAGACGAGGAGGGGAACAGGACAATAGAGATTGAGGACTAGAACCTGAATCTGAAACCCAGTTCCGCCTTAACCTGCAAAGGTTGGTCTGTACGTATACTGCGTGGGGTATCCGAATTGAAATAATAAACAATATTTGGCTCCAGATAAAGGCCCAATGTATTGTTGAATCTGTACTCAACGCCAAGACCTCCGTGTATAGAGAACAGCATTCCATCTATTGAAGAGCTGTTCTGTTCACTTGAATCATAACTGTTCAAGTGATAGACGGCTCTTATCCCCTTCTCCAGGGTACCTCCGGCATTAACATAAAAACTGAAGTTGTTCCTGTCTACAACCAGTCCATACACATTAACCGGAATTCCTATATAATGGAGAGTCTGTTTAACGTTGAATTTCTTCTTGTTAATAAGACAATCGTAACTGCTTCTGAGCATTGTATAGTTCACACCGGCTCCAAGTGCCATATTGTTTTTGAGAGGAATCTGGAACTGCACACCCAGGTTCAACGGCAAGAAATATCTGGTATCTGAAATCTGCTCTATCAGATGGCTCTGGGAGATACTTCCGGCACCTGCACTTGTAGCTTTAATGATTGACCCCGCCACACTTGCGCTGCTTCCGGGCATTACACCGGAAGATAATGCCAGAGTGTATTTCCTCTCACTCTTCACCTCTGACTGGGCTATATATCTCTCAAACTCATCTGCATACAAATTGCCGGCATCAGCTCTCTTCACCTCTTTTACAGCATTGTCCTTTGCGGTACCGTCTTTCACAACATTGTCCTTTGCAGTACCATCTTTCACAGCATTGTCTTCTGCAGCAGCAACTTTTTCTGTTGCCTTATCTGCAACCAATGCATCCTTTTCAACAACCTTACCCTTTTCAACAACCTTCTCCTCTGTGGCAGCCCCCTCCTGGGTAATCTCCTTTTGTGCTACAGATGCTGTATTCTCCACCTCCTGCACCACTGCTACAAGAGACTCCTCCTCACCGGATGAAGGGAAAAACACAAACAAGGCCGCAATAATAACCGCTGCCACCGAAGATGCCCAATAAAGAAGCCTTGCCCTTCTGCGTCTGCGCAAAGTACCCGCAATATCATCCCATACACCCGCTTCAACAGGCATCTGCAGATCATACAGCTTTTCCCTTATATTATCAAACTCTCCCCTATTCATTTGCATTAGTACTCTTTCAATTTCTCTTTCAGCCAATTCTTTGCCCTGCTCAATTGCGAACGGGAGCCGCCCTCTGTAATTTCCAGCTCCTTGGCAATCTCCTGATGCGAATATCCCTCTATCGCATACATATTGAACACCGTTCTGAAACCTGCCGGCATCTGTGCAATGAGCTTAAGCAGAGTTTGGGCATCCATACTGTCAATCACAGAGTAATCATAAACCATAGCATCACCATACTCCTCCACATCCTCTGCGTGCTTTAAGGCATCTTTCTTCCTCAGATGCATAAGGGCGGCAGTAATAAAAATTCTCCTTGCCCACCCTTCAAAAGAGCCCTCCCCCTTGTACGCACCAAGTTTGGAAAAAAGGGTAATGAAACCGTCGTGCATAACATCCTTTGCAGCCTCCTTGTCACCAACATATCTTGTACAAACAGCATACATACGAGGGGCCAGCCACTCGTAAACCTGCTTTTGTGCAACCGCATCCCCCTTCCTGCATTTGGAAACGAGAACGGCCTCAGATTCAGTTGATAGGTTCCTTACCATTAATCAGCTTATATATAGATGCAAAATTGGCAATAAAAGTTGCAATACGAAAATAAATTTATCTAACAACAACCCAGGAAACAGAAGGTAGCACAGAATTTGTTACATTTGTAAGTTACAACAAATATGTACAAAATGAATTTGAGGATTTTTACAATTATACTGCTTGCCCTAACATTCCAGTTCTGCTTCAGCACAGAATCCAGAGGCCAGCAGACAACAATAAGCGACAGCACACAAACCGCCCTTTTCCTTAATGCAATGAAGGAGTACAATACCGGAAATCTGCAGAAGGCTAAAGAGCATCTGCAGCTGCTCTCTGCAATAGACCCCAACAATGATGCGGCATACTACTACCTGGCAAACATCTCAATAAAGACAGATGACATTGTATCGGGAGAACTGTACCTGAAAAAAGGGATAGAGCTTGACTCTGCAAACTTCTGGTACCGTGACATGCTGGGACAGATATACATAAAGAACAAAAAGATAAAGGAAGCCATTAAGGTTTATGAAGAGCTCCTTGCCCTATATCCCAAGAAATCTGCTGTATACTACAGTCTTATAAACCTCTACCTTGGAACGCAGGAGACAGACAATGCCAGGGAAATCCTTAAAAAGATAGAGGCAGCCCAGGGTAAAAGTGAAGCAGTGGCAATGACCTCATTCAACATATACCGTATGGAGCAAAACTGGGAAGGGGGACTCAATTATCTGATTGAATTTGACAAAGAGTTCCAGAGCCCACGCATTGAGTGCATCATTGCAGATATGTATGCAGAGCGTTACCGCGATTCCCTTGCCTTGGAGTACTACAACAAAGCCCTCAAACTGGACCAGCAGTATGCCCCTGCAATGTATGGAAAAGCGGAGGTACACCGCCTTAAAGGGGATTTTGCAAATTATTTCAATGAAATAAAACCTTTCTTCTCATCCCCATCGGTAGATTCCAAAATGAAGACAGAATACCTCAAGCAGGTATTCCAGGTACCCAATTTCATACAGAGATTCCGCCCACAGCTTGATTCAATAATGCTGGACATTGAGGCAACCCACCCGGCAGACACCACCTCAAATATCTTCCTTGCAGCATATTGGGGACAGGGAGGAGACAACGAAAGGTGCAAGAGTATCCTTAAGAGGAACTACAATCTTTATCCCGACAAATACAGCACAATGTTCCAGTATGTTATAGCAATATACCAGCTGGAGGAGTGGGAAAATCTGGAGGAAGCAACCACAGAAGCCCTGCAGAAATACCCTGCAGACAAAGACCTTACCCAATTGAGGGGAATAGCCCGTTTCCAGCAGAAAAAGACCGACAAAGCCATTGAATCATACAAGGAGATGGAGAAGATTGCCCTTGCCAATAAAGACACTGCCACCCTCATAACATCATACTCTGTTTTGGGTGATCTCCATTATGAGAAAAATGACAGCAAAAGCTCTTTTGCATATTACAAAAAGGCACTTAAGCTGAACCCTAATGAGAATGGCGTTCTGAACAACTATGCCTACTATCTTGCACTGCAGGGGAAAAACCTCAAGCAGGCATACCAGATGAGCAAAAAGACCATTGAGACTGAACCGGACAATCCTACATACCTTGATACATTCGGGTGGATCCTATTCCTTATGGACAAGCCACTGGAGGCCAAAGCCCAATTCAAACACGCAATGTTGTATGGAGGAACTGAGAGTGCAGCCATACTCGACCATTATGCCGAGGTACTTTACAAACTTGGAGAGCGCGACCTGGCTTTTATCTATTGGAACCAGGCCAAACAGCTGGATTCTACTCTGGGAATTGATGAGAAAATAAAGGAGCGTAAAGCCCAAATGAAGAAATAAGGATGAAAAACCGCCTTACCATACTTTCAATTCTGTTTTTGCCGCTTTTCTTTTTGGCCGGCCAGGCAACATACGGCCAGACCAAAGAGATTGAGAACCGCAAAGAGAGGATAAAATCATTGGAGGCGGATATAAATTTCCTTGACAACCAGATACAATCTACCCAGAAACAGAAAAAGAACACCCTTGATGAGCTTGTGCTTGTACAGAGGAAAATTGCAAACAGGAAGAAACTTCTTGCAGAACTGGATGCCCAGATAAAGCAGCAGACAAGGGAGATTGCCAATGCCCGCAACAATATAAATCTTCTGGAAAGGCGACTTGACACTTTGGAACATTACTACAGGAAAATGGTATACAATGCCTACAAGCACAGAGATACCAAAGTATGGTTTATGTATATCCTTGCCAGCAACAGTTTTGACCAGGGGTACAGAAGGTGGAGCTACCTTAAAAATTACTCAAAAACCATAAATGAGCAATCTGTGAAGATAAAGAACCTCAAACAGGAGCGCTCAGAGGAGTTGAAAAAACTTGAAGTCCTTAAAAATAATGCCGTTTCCCAGCAGAATGAGAGAAAGAAAGAGTATAACAAACTGACAGCGGAGGAGAAGCAGGGTAAAGCTTTTGCAAAGTCTTTGGACAAGAAACAGAACCAATACAGAAAACAGCTCTCACAAAAGAGACAGGAGGCCGGCAGACTTGCAAAAGAGGTTGAAAGACTTATTGCCGCTGAAATAAAAAGGCAGCAGGAGTTGGCCCAGAAGGCAAAAAAAGCTGAACAGGCCAAACAGAAAGATCCGAACAAGAGTGTTGATATTGGGAAAAAGGAGTTTGAGGAGTACTCTGCAAATAATGTACTGTCGGGAAGCTTCTCTTTGAATAAAGGAAAACTGCCGTACCCTGTTGCATCCGGGGTTGTGGTAGAGCAGTTTGGTGTTCATCCTCATCCAACCCTAAAGAATGTGAAATTGCCTTTCAACAACGGTATAAATATTTCAACAAAACCCGGGAGCAGTGTGAGGGTGGTTTTTGACGGAGTGGTAAAACAGGTGATAGCAATCCCCGGGTACAACCAGTGTGTTCTGGTGCAGCACGGACAATATTTCACATTCTACTGCAAATTGGCCAAAGTGGGTGTGAAAGTTGGTGATAAGGTGAAAATTGGAGAGACAATAGGATATCTGGAGAGTAACGGCAGCACTGCAACGCTCCATTTTGAGCTGTGGAACGGAACAACAAAACAGAACCCTGAATTGTGGTTAAAGAGATAGACCTGCTAAAAAATATATCTATGGAAAATATCAGAATCTTGTGCAAAAATACAGGCAAATATTATCAGGTAGAGCCTGGAACAACGTTGGCAGCCCTAATGGAGATTGCCGGATGTGATGCCCTTGCAGCGTATGTAGACAATCAGCTTAAGGAGCTGGGCTACCCTCTATATATGTCACATACTGTAGAGTTTCTGGATTATACACATTCTGACGGACGCAGGTGCTATAAAAGGTCTATCTATTTTCTGCTTCAGAAAGCAATAAAGGAACTTTATCCCAACAAACAGCTTGTGTTGGATTACACGCTGCCAAATGGAGGATATGGGGAAATAGTGGATGCACCTGCTGCAGACAATTCCAAGGATGCCCTTAAAATAAGGATGGAGAGTGTAATGGAACTTACTGAAGAGGAGGTTGCCAGAATTAAGATGAAGATGCAGGAGATTGCAGCGGCAGATATCCCAATTATAAAGAAAAAGCTCTCAAATGAAGAGGCGGTTGAACTCTTTACCAAAAACAGGCAGTACGACAAAGCCCGACTTATAAAGAGTCTGGGACAGTTCTTTGTGTCTGTATATTTTATTGGAGATTATGCAGATACTTTCCACGGACCTATGCTCCATTCTACTGGAAAGATACAGAAGTTCAATCTGGTAAAATACAACAAGGGATTCTGCGTGCAGTTCCCTTCAACTTTGCCTCCTTACGGATTGCAGAGCGTAAAATATCAGGAGAAGCTGTTCAATGTGTTCAAGGAGAACCAGAACTGGTGCAATATCCTTGGTGTTAAAGATATTGCAACTGTTAATGCTGCCATCACCGCTGGATACAGCACAAAAATGATACAGGTTGCAGAGGCTTTGCACGAAAGGAAATATGCAGCTATTTCAGACCAGATATACAACCGCAAAGATGATGTAAAACTGGTATTGCTGGCAGGCCCTTCAAGCAGCGGCAAAACAACCACATCTATGCGTATAGCCCTTCAGCTTAAGGTGCTTGGACTTAATCCTGTAGTGCTGGCTATGGACAACTACTTTGTAGACCGTGAAGAGACCCCTAAGGATGAAAACGGCAATTACGATTTTGAGTGCCTTGGGGCAATGGACCTTGATCTTTTGAATGCCCAGCTCAACCAGCTTTTCAACGGAGAAGAGGTGGAGATTCCAACATTCAATTTTGCAGAGGGGAGAAAGGAGTATAAGGGGAACAAAATAAAGATGGCTCCTAATGACATTCTTATAATGGAGGGAATCCACGCCCTTAATCCTGCCCTTACATCCTCAATTGAGAGTAAGAAGAAGTTCAGGATTTATGCTTCCGCCCTTACTTCCCTATCTATAGATGAGAACAACTCTGTTTCCACAACAGATAACCGTATGCTCCGCAGAATGGTAAGGGACAACAACTTCAGAGGGACCAGTGCTGAACAGACTATCCTCCGCTGGGCAAGTGTGCACAGTGGGGAATACAAGAATATCTTCCCTTATCAGGAGTATGCAGATGCAATGTTCAACTCTTCACTCATCTATGAACTGCCCCTGCTAAAACACTATGCAGAGCCTCTGCTAAGGAAAATCCGTCCTGACTCACCTGCATATGCAGAGAGCCTGCGACTGCTCAAATTCCTTTCATACATAGTGGAGATGAGCCCTTCTGAACATGCTGCAGTTCCCCCAACCTCTGTTATGAGGGAGTTTATAGGGGGCAGCACACTAGAATATTAAAAGGGTGGCTTATGCCACCCTCATTTTATTTTGCGGTCTCTATTACTCCCGTTTCGTGATTCAACTCAGACCCCCTCATACTGTGAGGAATTGAGAAGATTGCAAACATAATTATCATTGCAACCACCACTACCCACCTGTTCCAGCTCTTTTTGCCGGTAAATATTGCTATGAGCAACGCCACACCTGCAAACAGGGTTTTATTGTCTGTAAGGTCACTGCCAAATGGGAACCCGCTCCAATAAACGTCAAAAGCATATTTCTGCACTATTGGCCCCAAAATGAATCCGCCAACGGCAAGCAGTGCAAATGAAAGTATGGTATATCTCCTGTACTGTGGCATATTTGCAAGGGCACACAAAAGGGCGTATGCTCCAAACAACATGGAGATGAACATACACAAGATATGTGGAATAAGTACCCCAGCCGGAACATCCCCCTTGAACCTTATAATAAGGGGTTCATCATAGCACAACATAGTGCGGCTGGTAGTAATCTCATCCTCAGTATGCTTATAAGTATTCAGTTCTATATAATACTCAAGTTTTCCCGCCTGAGGCTGCCCCGGAAGAAATGCAGTAAGCCCCTCATCTCCAGGAAGCATTTGTTCCGCCTTAAACTCATCATTTCCCGGATACTTTTTCCAGAACATTGTTGCGGCAACACTCACATCAGAAGAATCACCTTTTACCCCAAGCCCCTTAAGAACCACACGGCAATCGGTCTCCCCACCGCTGCGGGGAAGCTTGAACTTGTACTCCTGTCCATCAACCCAAACTGACTCATACTTTGGATTTGTAGGACCTGTCATCCTCTGATACACACTCGCACCCAGTGTAATAACTATTGCCAATACCCAAAAAATAAATTTCCTCATAACAGCACCCAATTAAAGTTGAACATCAAAAGTCATCTCCTGTCCATTCCTCAACACCTTAACCACAGCCACTTCCCCTTTCTTAAGGGTAGCAAGAGCATTCATATATACCTCTATATCCTTAATGTCAATATCATTTATCTTAACAATCACATCCCCGTTCTTCAAACCCGCCTTGTATGCAGCCTTCCCTTTCACCACAATATCTGCCCTCAAGCCATTCTCCACCTGTCCGGTAACATCAGGCATAAGCCCCAAAGTAACCTTAAATGCCGCCCTCATTGGGGTAGCCTCAGGTGAACCTGTATCTGTAAAATCCAATCCAGCAGGATATTTCTGCACCTGTTCCACCAATTTTATGGCAAAAGTTGCCACAGAATCAATTCCGGGATAATTCAATTTGTGCGCATCATCACTGGGTGTATGATAATCCTCTGTTGCCCCCGTTGTAAGATAGAACACAGGTATCTCCTTTGCATAAAATGCCGAATGGTCACTTGGGCCGTGCCCCTGAGCAGAACGGGTAACCTTAAGGGCATTCCCGTAATCCTTCTCAGCCGCTGCAATTATCTCATCCATCTGCTTGGCAGTACCTGTACCACCCAAAGTAATTGCCCTGCCACGCAAATTTCCAATCATATCAAAATTCACCATTGCCACAATATCCTTTGCAGAGATATTTTTCCCTCCCGACAATTTTATTTCTACCAAATTCTCCGCAAAATGTTTACTCCCCACAATCCCCTTCTCCTCTGCCCCAAACGCCACAAATATCAATCCGTGCTCCAACCCTTTAACCTTTGCAAAATGTTTTGCCATATAAAGCATTCCTGCCACTCCCGATGCATTGTCATCTGCCCCATTGTGGATTGCCAGAGTATCCATCCTGCGGGAGCCGCTTCCCTGGCCCCCCATACCAAGATGGTCATAATGGGCACCCACAACAATATATTTGCCGCTGCGCCCCGGTACACTGCCATAAACATTAAACGTATGCAAATTCTCCTTCTTCACCTCAAACACCTGCTTATGAGGCTCCATTCCCAATTTCTCCAACTGCCTGTATATGAAATCAGAAGCCAGCGTATCCCCAAGTGTGCCTCCATTACGCCCAGCAAGCTCATCACTTGCCAGATACCCCACCACTTGCTCAGATGTCAATTTCTTGCCAAGTTTTGGCATTTTAAGACTTTGGGCACACACACCCAAACCGCAACACACTGCCAACCCCAAAAGAATAAACCTTTTCATTATAATATTTCCTGTTTTATATAAATTCTAAATACAAAGTTAGTCAAGTTTTGAATTTATCCAAACCAAAATTGCTTTCCAACTATCTTCCGGCAGTTTGGGACCAACCGCCGATACAACTTCCGATGCCACAAACGAGCCTGTTTCACCACATTTCTCCATTGGTGCCCCACAAGACAAGGCATACAGAAATCCCGCAGCATAAGCATCTCCTGCCCCTGTGGTATCCATAACCTCTGCAGACACAGCCCCTATCCTGAACACCTCATCCCCCCTTTTGATCAAAGAGCCCTCTTCCCCAAGTTTTACCACCGCAATGCTGCCAGGTTGCTTCATCACACTGTGAATATACTCCAAAGCCTCTTCTCCCTCTGCTCCCGAAAAAGCCTGTGCCTCCTGCTCATTTGCAAAAACAATATCTGCAAAATCGGCCACCAATCTGTGCAAGACCTCCCTATACCTCATTACAATCCCAGCACTTCCAAGATCAATGGAGATTTTCATCCCCATCCCCTTTGCTATCTCCATTGCCCTCTCCACAACCCCTGCAGCCTGCAAAAGATACCCCTCAATATGCAGCAGATCATATCCGCAGAACATCACCTCCTTAAGTTCCTGCGGCGTAAATTCCAGTGCCGCACCCAAACAGGTGGCAAATGTCCTCTCCCCATCTCTTCCCGATATAAAAGTAAGGGCTTTTCCACTCTCCTGTTCCCCCTCCAGAAGCAACATATCCACACCATCACCTCTATGCCCCTGCACAAACTTTTCTCCAACTGCATCCCGCCCGATCTTTCCCACAAAACGGCATTTTGCCCCCAAGCGCTGCAATGCCGCAACTGTGTTTGCCGCCGACCCCCCTGCAATATATTGCAAGTCGGATCGTAGCCATGTCGTTCTG
>JAZSEZ010000066.1:0-11549 GCA_045531975.1 Candidatus Egerieisoma sp.
AATTCAGACCAAATTGGGGGTGCGGAATTTTTTTTGAAGTTTGTAACTGCGTGAGAATGGCGATGTTGGGTGTCATATTTTTTTGCCCAAAAGTGATGAAATTTTTCAAAAAATATTTGCATATAAAAATATTTGTGTATCTTTGCAACCCGGTAATTAGGCTCCGTTACAGCCAAGTTGCTGAGAATCAATAAATTAGAATAAGAGTTATGTTACAACCAAAGAAAACCAAATTTAGAAGACAGCAGAAAGGCCGTATGAAGGGCGTAGCCCAGAGAGGCAATCAGTTGGCTTTTGGATCATTCGGTATTAAAACCTTGGAGAGTTGCTGGATGACTGGACAACAGATTGAGGCTGCACGTCAGGCCGTAGTTCGTTATATGAAACGTGAGGGTAAGATTTGGATCCGTATTTTCCCTGACAAACCATTCACTAAGAAACCTGCTGAGGTACGTATGGGTAAAGGTAAGGGTGCTCCAGAGGGATTTGTAGCTCCTGTTACTCCAGGTAGAATGCTTATCGAGATTGAGGGTGTTCCAATGGAGGTTGCTAAAGAGGCACTACGTTTGGGCGCTCAGAAATTGCCTGTTACTACAAAATTCGTAGTTCGTAGAGATTATGTTGAATAATTAATGGAGAAAGAAAGATGAAAATAGCTGAAATACGTGAATTGTCTGCAAAGGATTTGCAAGAGCGTCTAGATGCTGAGAGAGCGAACCTAGACCAACTTAAGATGAATCATGCAATCTCTCCATTAGAGGATTCATCTAAGATTAAGAAAGCAAGAAAAAATATTGCCAGAATGCTTACAGTGTTGAGCCAACTGGAGAAATAATTGAGGGTTCATGGAAAGAAAACTTCGTAAAGAAAGAATAGGTATAGTGGTTAGCAACAAAATGGAGAAATCTATCGTAGTTGCTGTAAAAACAAAAGAGAAACACCCTATTTACGGAAAGTTCGTAAATAAAACCACTAAGTTTGTGGCTCACGATGAGAAGAATGAGTGCAGCGAGGGAGACACTGTAAGAATAATGGAGACACGTCCATTGAGCAAGTCAAAATGCTGGAGATTAGTAGAAATTGTAGAAAAAGTAAAATAAGCCATGATACAACAGGAATCAAGATTATTGGTAGCAGATAACAGCGGTGCAAAGGAGGTTCTTTGTATTCGCGTGTTGGGCGGTACTCGCCGTCGCTACGCTAGCGTTGGGGACAAGATTGTAGTTGCTGTAAAAAGCGCTATCCCTGGAGCTGATGCAAAGAAAGGCTCAGTTTCTAAGGCGGTTGTAGTTCGTACTAAAAAAGAGATTCGTCGTGCAGATGGCTCTTACATTAGATTTGATGAGAACGCTTGCGTTCTTTTGAACAACCAGGGTGAGGTTCGCGGTACTCGTATTTTTGGCCCAGTTGCCAGAGAGTTGCGTGACAACTATATGAAAATCGTTTCGTTAGCTCCAGAGGTATTATAAAAACAAGCACGGTATTATGAATAAGAAATTACATATTAAGAAAGGCGATATGGTTTTTGTAAACGCTGGTAACGAGAAGGGTAAAACCGGTAAAGTTCTTAGCGTAGATAAAGATAAGAATCGCGCCATCGTTGAAGGTCTCAACATGGTAAGCAAACACACCAAACCTAATGCACAGAACCCACAGGGCGGTATCATCAAGCAAGAGGCTGGTATTCATATTTCTAATTTGCAGGTTGTAGATCCAGCTAAAGGTGGTCCTACCAAAATTGGTCGTAGACTTAACGAGAATGGCAAGCTGGTTCGTTATGCTAAAAAATCTGGGGAGGAAATTAAATAATGGCAAAAGAGACTAAAAACGCTGCTGTAGCAAGCGTATCACTAGAGGGCTATGTTCCTTCACTACAAAAGAAATACAAAGAGGAGATCGTTGCCAAATTGATGAAAGACTTCGGTTTTAAATCAGTAATGCAGGTTCCAGTTTTGGAGAAAATTACCATCAACCAGGGTATGGGTCAGGCAACTCAGGATAAGAAACTTATTGAGGTTGCTCAGCAGGAGCTTACTTTGATCACTGGTCAGAAAGCAATGCTTACTTACTCTAGAAAAGATATCTCTAACTTCAAATTGCGTAAAGGTATGCCAATTGGTGTTAAAGTAACTTTGCGTGGTGCAAGAATGTACGAGTTCCTAGAGAGACTTATTGCTGTATCTCTTCCTCGTATTAGAGACTTCAAAGGTATCAACCAGAAATTGGATGGCAGAGGAAACTATACTCTAGGTATTAAAGAGCAGATTATTTTCCCTGAGATTGATATCGATAAAATTACCAAAGTTCTTGGTATGGAGATTACCTTCACTACTTCAACTGAGAAAGACGAGGAGGCTTTGGCACTTCTTCGCGAGTTTGGTTTGCCTTTTAAAAAATAGTACGAATAACTAAAGAGGATAGATAATGGCAAAAGAATCAATGAAGGCACGCGAGGTAAAACGCGCTAAACTATGTGCCAAATATGCTGAAAAACGTAAACAGTTGAAAGAGGCTGGCGATTACGCAGCTCTTGATAAACTACCTAAAAACTCTAGCCCAGTTCGTTTGCACAACCGTTGTTCAATCACTGGCAGACCAAAAGGTTATATGCGTATTTTCGGTATCAGCCGTATTCAGTTCCGTGAAATGGCCAGCAAAGGTTTGATCCCTGGCGTTCACAAGGCTAGCTGGTAGCAAACATATAAGGATTGCACTGTACTTCCGGTATGGTGCATCCTTCTGTTATATAATTCAAAAAAGTATTAACGTTGGATATCGGGCTCCTATGGGAGTCGATTCTAAAAAAACTAATTAAAAATGACTGATCCAATAGCAGACTTTTTGACAAGAATCCGTAATGCATCGTTGGCAGGCCACAAAGTGGTTGAGATTCCTTCGTCAAAGATGAAAGTAGAGTTAACCCGTGTTCTTCACGAGAAAGGTTACATTCTAAGTTACAAAGTTGTAGAGGGTACTCCTTACAACACAATCAAAATCGCTCTTAAATATCATCCTGAGAGCAAAAAAGCAGCAATCAAAAAGATTATTCGCGTAAGTAAACCAGGTCTAAGACAGTACGCTGGCGTTGCTGAGATGCCAAGAGTATTGAACGGTTTGGGTATCGCTATCTTGTCTACCAACAAAGGTATTCTAACAGACAAAGAGGCTAGAACCCTTAACGTAGGTGGTGAGGTTCTTTGCTACGTATACTAGTAGAACCATTACTTTCAAGAATAATCATTTTTAGTTTTAATCTAATTAATAACAATTAATTACAATGTCAAGAATAGGAAAATTACCTGTAAGCCTTCCACAGGGTGTAACTGTTACTGTAGGTAACGATAATGTGGTTAAGGTCAAAGGCCCGCTAGGCGAGTTGACTCAGAAGGTTGACGCAGACATTAAAGTAGCCGTAGAGGGAGGCGTAGTGACAGTAACAAGACCAACTGATCAGCCGCGCCATCGTTCATTGCACGGTTTGTACCGCGCTCTAATCAACAATATGGTTGTTGGTGTTTCAACCGGTTTCCAGACAAGACAGGAGCTTGTTGGTGTAGGTTTCCGTGTTGAGGTTAAAGGCCAGATCCTTGAATTCAACCTAGGTTTCTCTCACGATATTCACTTTGAGCTTCCAGCTGAGATCAAAGGTGAGGCAGAGCCTGTTAAGAAAGGTGCTAACCCAATTCTAGTTCTTAAGAGCTGTGACAAACAGTTGCTAGGAATGGTTGCAGCAAAGATTCGCTCATTGCGTAAACCTGAGCCATATAAAGGTAAAGGTATTAAGTTTGTTGGTGAACAACTACGTCGTAAGGCTGGTAAGTCTGCTGGCGCTAAATAATAAGGAGAAGGTTTATGGCTATTAATAAAATTGAAAGAAAGAAAAGAATACACTACCGCATTCGTAAAGTGGTTAATGGTACAGCTCAGAAACCAAGAATGTGTGTATTTAGAAGTAACTGCCAGATTTATGTGCAGTTGATAGATGATGTTAACGGTGTAACATTGGCTGCCGCTTCATCAAGAGATAAAGCTATTGCAGAGCAGGCTGCAGGTAAAACTAAAGTGGAGGTTGCTGCTTTGGTTGGTAAAGCTGCTGCTGAGCGTGCGCTTGCTAAAGGTATTACTGAGGTAGCATTTGACCGTGGTGGTAACCTTTATCATGGTAGAGTAAAAAGTTTGGCTGATGCCGCTCGTGAGGGTGGACTTAAATTCTAAGAGACTATGGCAAATATGAATGTAAAAAAGGTAAAAACTACCGAGCTAGAGCTAAAAGATAGACTAGTTGCAGTAAGAAGAGTTACTAAAGTAACAAAAGGTGGTCGTCACTTCAGTTTTGCAGCAATAGTTGTTGTAGGTGATGAGAATGGTGTTGTTGGTTACGGTTTGGGTAAAGCAAACGAGGTAACTACCGCAATATCTAAAGGTATTGAGGATGCTAAAAAGAATCTTGTTAAGGTTCCTGTATACAAAGGCACAATTCCACACGAGCAGACTGCTAAATTTGGTGGAGCAAGCGTATTTATGAAACCAGCTGCTGCCGGTACCGGAGTTAAAGCGGGTGGTGCGATGCGTGCTGTGTTTGAGTCAGTAGGTGTACACGACGTATTGGCTAAATCTAAAGGTTCATCAAACCCTCACAACCTTGTAAAAGCTACAGTTGCTGCTCTTGCAGAGATGAGAGACGCTTACACTGTTGCTGGTTTGAGAGGTGTACATATGAGCAAAGTATTTAATGGTTAAGGAGGAAATGAATATGGCAAAAGTTAGAGTAACCCAGATTAAAAGTAAGAACGGAGCTTCTAAAAATCAGATTGCTTGCTTGCAGTCACTAGGAATTCGCCGTATCAGACACTCTGTAGAATTGGAACTTACTCCTGTTTACAAAGGAATGATAGAGAAAGTTCTACACCTTGTTAAAGTAGAAGAAATCAACTAATTAAGAGGATTTAGCAATGAAATTACATACATTAAAACCTTCAGAGGGTTCTATTGGAAGAGAGAAAAGAATTGGTCGTGGTGAGGGATCTGGTCACGGTGGAACATCTACACGTGGTCACAAAGGTGCTCAGTCACGTTCTGGTTATTCTCGTAAAATTGGTTTTGAGGGTGGTCAGATGCCTATCCAGAGACGTCTGCCTAAATTTGGCTTCAAAAACCCTAACAAAGTAGAATATAAAGCAATCAATCTTACCAGCCTACAGGCTCTAAGTGAGAAAACCGGTCTAAATGTTATCACAGTTGATACTATGATTGAGAACGGTCTTATCACTAAGAAAGATTTGGTTAAAGTATTGGGTAACGGTGAGCTTACAGTTAAGTTGGATGTTACTGCAAATGCTTTCTCTAAAACAGCTGTAGCTAAAATTGAGGCTGCTCAAGGTTCTGCAACTATAATCTAACAAAACCAATGAAAAAATTAATTGAAACTATAAAGAATATTTTCAAGATTGAAGAGTTGCGCAACAGAATAGGTTACACTATTATGTTGTTGTTGATCTACAGACTGGGAAGCTTCGTTGTTGTTCCCGGTATTGATCCAACACAGCTTGCAAATCTGGAGGCTCAGACTCAGGACGGCCTTATGGGCTTGTTGAATATGTTCTCTGGTGGAGCTTTCGGTAATGCTTCGATTTTTGCATTGGGTGTAATGCCTTACATCTCTGCATCAATCGTAATTCAGCTCTTGGGAATTATGATTCCATATTTCCAGAGACTACAGCGCGAGGGCGAGAGTGGTAGAAGGAAAATGAATCAGTGGACTCGTTACCTGACAATTGTAATTTTGGCTTTGCAAGGTCCAGCTTACCTTACAAACCTTCACACTCAGTTGCCAGAGTCAGCATTTCTAATTAAAGGATTTTCTTTTAACCTATTTGCAACTATAGTTCTTATTGGTGGTACTATGTTCATCATGTGGCTTGGTGAGAGAATTACAGACCGCGGCTTAGGAAATGGTATTTCTCTTATCATTATGGTGGGTATCATTGCAAGATTGCCATACGCTTTGGTAGCAGAGATTGGTACAAGATTCAGCCAGACAACAGGTAGCGCTTTGATGCTTATTGTTGAGATTGTTATCTTGTTCTTTGTATTCGTTGCTACAATTGCTCTTGTTCAGGGAACCAGAAAGATTCCTGTACAGTATGCAAAAAGAATTGTAGGAAACAAACAGTATGGTGGAGTACGTCAGTATATTCCTCTAAAAGTTAATGCGGCAGGTGTTATGCCAATTATCTTTGCTCAGGCACTGATGTTGTTCCCAATTATATTTGCAAACTTTGATGCTACCCGTGGATTAGCCGCCACTCTTGGTAACTATACAGGTTTCTGGTATAATTTCATCTTCGGTTTGTTGGTTGTTGCATTTACTTACTTCTACACCGCAGTAACTGTAAATCCAACAATGATGGCAGAGGATATGAAGAAAAACGGTGGTTTCATTCCTGGTGTAAAACCTGGTAAGAAAACAGCCGAGTATCTGGATGCAGTTATGTCACGCATTACCTTGCCTGGATCAATCTTCCTAGCTTTGGTGGCAATCATGCCTGCTTTCGCTATGAAATTGGGAATCAATAACCAGTTTGCACAGTTCTACGGTGGAACAAGTTTGTTGATCCTAGTTGGAGTAGTTCTTGATACCCTACAGCAGATAGAGAGTTATCTGTTAATGCGCCACTACGACGGTTTAATGAAGACAGGACGTCTTAAAGGCCGTTCGGGAATGTAATTTTTTGATAGTTCTTTTGAAATGATAAGACTGAAGACCAACGAGGAGATAGAAATCCTTAGAGAGAATGCCATTTTGGTTTCAAAAACATTGGCAGAGGTTGGTAAAGCAATTGCCCCGGGAGTTGTAACCAGCTCCCTGGACAAACTTGCTGAAACCTTCATCAGAGACAATGGTGCAATTCCAGGCTTTCTTGGTTATGGTGGTTTCCCATATACGCTATGTATCTCAGTAAACGATGTTGTAGTACACGGTTTCCCTGGAGATTATGTTCTACAGGAAGGAGATATAGTTTCTGTAGATTGTGGAACCATATATAAAGGGTTCTATGGAGACTCGGCCTATACTTTTCCTGTTGGAGAAATAGATGCAGAATCTGCAAAACTTTTAAAAGTTACAAAAGAATCCCTATATTTGGGGGCTGAAAAAGCAGTAGCTGGAAATAGAATTGGAGATATAGGTGCAGCAGTGCAGCAATATGCTGAAAATGCTGGTTTCTCAGTGGTTAGAGAGATGGTTGGCCACGGCATTGGAACAAATATGCATGAGGCCCCTGAGGTTCCTAACTACGGTAAGCAGGGAAAAGGCAAAAAACTTGTTGAAGGTATGGTTATCTGTGTAGAGCCAATGATAAATATGGGCAAAAAAGATATATATCTTCATAGGGACGGATGGACAGTTAGTACTGTTGACAGAAAAAGATCTGCCCATTACGAGTTTATGGTTGCTGTAAGGGCTGGAAAGGCTGACGTCTTGACAACATTTGATTATATCGAAAATAAGTTTTAATAATATAAATTGTAAGGAAAAAATAATATGGCAAAACAATCTGCTATAGAGAAGGATGGAACAATTATTGAGGCGTTGTCCAACGCAATGTTCAGAGTAGAGCTTGACAACGGACACGTTGTTATCGCACATATATCGGGAAAAATGAGGATGCACTACATCAGAATTTTGCCTGGCGATAAAGTAAGAGTTGAAATGTCCCCTTACGATTTGACAAAGGGAAGGATTTCTTTCAGATACAAATAAAAACTAAATACAATGAAAGTTAAAGCATCCATCAAAAAGCGTAGTGAAGACTGCAAAATTGTTAAACGCAAAGGCCGTTTATATGTAATTTGCAAAAAGAACCCTAAGTTCAAAATGCGCCAGGGATAATTTCCAATTGTAAACAATAAAGAAAAAAAAAGATAATTATGGCACGTATAGCCGGAGTAGATTTACCAAAAAACAAACGTGGAGAGATAGGTTTGACCTATATCTTTGGAATTGGTCACAGTTCTGCCAAAAAAATCCTTAGCAAAAACGGAATTGATTTCAATACTAAGGTGCAAGATTGGACAGACGACCAAATCGCTGCAATTCGTGCAACAATTGCAGAAGAGTATAAAATTGAGGGCGAGCTTCGTTCTACAATCCAGTTGAACATCAAACGTCTTATGGACATTGGCTGCTACAGAGGTATCCGTCACAGACTAGGTCTTCCTGTAAGAGGTCAGAGCACTAAGAACAATGCACGTACCCGTAAAGGTAAGAAGAAGACAGTAGCTAACAAGAAGAAAGCAACTAAATAATAGAACCTAAGAATATGGCAAAGAAAACAGTATCTAATAAAAAGAGAGTTGTTAAGGTTGACGCGTATGGCGAGGCTCATATCTCATCAACATTCAACAACGTAATTGTGACTTTAACTAATAGCTTGGGTCAAGTTATCAGTTGGTCTTCTGCTGGTAAAATGGGTTTCAGAGGTTCTAAAAAGAACACTCCTTATGCAGCTCAGGTTGCTGCAGCAGATTGTGCTAAAGTAGCTTTTGATTTGGGATTGCGTAAAGTTAAGGCTTATGTTAAAGGCCCTGGTGCCGGTCGTGAGTCAGCTATCCGTACTATCCACGGTGCAGGTATTGAGGTAACCGAGATCATTGATGTTACTCCACTTCCACACAACGGTTGTAGACCTAAAGGTCGCCGTAGAGTATAATTCTTAATAATTTAAATTTGATTTAATATGGCAAGATATACTGGGCCTTCTACAAAAATTGCCCGCAAATTTGGAGAGCCAATCTTTGGTCCTGATAGAAGTTTTGAGAAGAAAAATTACCCTCCAGGACAGCACGGTTTGGCTAAGAAGAGAAAAAAATCTTCTGAGTACGGTATCCAGCTAAAAGAGAAACAGAAAGTTAAATATACTTACGGTTTGTTGGAGAGACAGTTCCGTAACCTATATGAGAAAGCTGCCAAAATGAAAGGTAAAACAGGTGAGAACCTTATCCTTTTGTTGGAGTCTCGTTTGGATAACTTGGTGTACAGAATGGGTATCGCTCCTACACGTGCAGCTGCAAGACAGTTGGTTTCACATTGCCACATTGTTTTGAATGGAAATACAATGAATATTCCTTCAACAATTGTAAAACCTGGTGATGTTATTGGTGTAAGAGAAAGATCAAAAAGCTTGGAGGTAGTTCAGGACAGTTTGGCTGCTTCAGCAAACAAATATTCTTGGTTGGAGTGGGATTCTAACTCTTTGTCAGGTAAATTCTTGAGC
Organism: Candidatus Egerieisoma sp.; assembly: GCA_045531975.1. Classification (GTDB taxonomy): domain Bacteria; phylum Bacteroidota; class Bacteroidia; order Bacteroidales; family UBA932; genus Egerieousia. The sequence goes on from JAZSEZ010000066.1 coordinate 9,276, forward strand.
CTTCCAGAGAGAACAGAGATTCCTGAGACTATTAACGAGCAGCTTATCGTTGAGTTGTACTCTAAGTAATGAATTCTTGCTTATAAGCGTAACACTAATAAAAATTAAAGAAAATGGCAATTTTAGCATTTCAAAAACCGGATAAGGTAATAATGCTCGACTCAACCGAGACCTTTGGTAAATTCGAATTCAGACCATTGGAGCCTGGATATGGTATTACAATAGGTAACGCGTTGCGTAGAATACTATTATCTTCACTTGAGGGTTTTGCTATCACTTCTATCAAGATTCAGGGCGTAGACCACGAGTTTGCTACTATCCCTGGTGTGATTGAGAGTGTTATCGACATCGTCCTTAATCTTAAACAAGTACGTTTCAAGAGAATGATTGAGGGAGAGGATAGCGAAGTGATAACTGTAACTGTTAGTGGTAAGCAAGATTTTACTGCTGAGGATATTTCTAAGCATCTATCTTCATTCAAAGTCCTTAATCCTGAGCTTCACATTTGCTCTATGGAGCCTTCTGTAAAGCTTACTATTGATATGAGAATAGGAAAAGGTAGAGGATTTGTTCCTGCAGATGAAAATAAAGTTGAGGGAGCACCATTTGGAACCATTCCAATTGATTCTATCTACACTCCAATCAAAAACGTAATGTTTAACGTTGAGAACTGGCGTGTTGAGCAGAAGACTGACTACGAAAAATTGAATCTTGAGATCACTACAGATGGTTCTATCCATCCTAAGGATGCTCTTAAAGAGGCAGCAAAGATTCTTATTCACCACTTTATGTTGTTCTCAGATGAGAAGATCAGCCTAGAGACAACTCCTGAGGTTGTAAGCAACGAGTTGGATGAGGAGTCATTGCGTATGCGTCATCTGCTTTTGACAAAATTGTCTGATATGGAACTTTCGGTTAGGGCTCTTAACTGCCTTAAAGCAGCCGAGATTGAGACATTTGCAGACCTCGTTTCTCACCAGAGAGCTGAGCTTATGAAGTTCAGAAACTTTGGTAAGAAATCATTAACCGAAATTGATATGTTGATTGATAGATTGAAACTATCGTTCGGCATGGATGTTACCAAGTATAATATTGAAAAAAAGTAATATAAAATGAGACACAATAAGGCAATCAACCACTTGGGTAGAAAAAGTGGTCACCGTAAGGCAATGTTGGCTAATATGGCTTGTTCTCTTTTGCTTCACAAACGCATTGAGACTACAGTAGCTAAAGCTAAAGCTTTGCGTACATACGTTGAGCCACTTATTACAAAGTCTAAAGATGACAGCACTCACTCTAGACGTGTTGTATTCAGCTACCTAAAACAGAAAGAGGCAGTTACTGAGCTATTCAGAACAATTGCTCCTAAAATTGCAGAGCGTCCAGGTGGATACACCAGAATTCTAAAAACTGGTTTCCGTGTTGGTGATGCTGCAGATATGGCAATCATTGAGTTGGTAGATTTCAACGAGGCAGCTCTAGCTTCTGCTCCTAAGAAAGAGGCTAAGAAATCAGCTACTCGTAGAAGCCGCTCAAAAAAAGCTGAGGCTGCTCCGGCAGCAGAGGAGAAAGCTGAGTAATTTCTATCCTACATATAAAAGGGAGATTCCTGTAAGGAGTCTCTCTTTTGTGTTTATAATAATATAGGAACTGTAATTTTTATAATACTATTATAATGGAGAGTGCAAATAGAGCATTTGAATACGTGCCTCAAGGTGTATGTTCAAGGATGATCCACGTAGAACTGAATAGCGAAAATATAATAACAGAAGCATATTTTGTTGCCGGATGTTCGGGTAACACCCAGGGAGTCTGCTCTTTAGCTAAAGGAATGAAGGCGGAGGAGGTAGTGGCCCGTCTTAAGGGTATCCGTTGTGGGAACAAATCTACTTCTTGTCCTGATCAATTGGCAACAATGTTGGAGAGTATTCTTAATAGCAATAGATAGAGCCAGTTAGAGGTTAATATAATATAGAAGTTCTAATTTTTTTGTAAAATTTTTAACAAAAAATTTGCCAGTAATAAAAAAGTGTCTATCTTTGCAGCCCGCAAATGAGGGGAAGTGAAGAGAGAGTTAGAGTGGCAGGATGGGAGATGGAAATTTTTTCAGAAAAGTTAAGAAAAAATTTGGTGGATAAAAAAAAGTTCTTACCTTTGCGGTCCCAAACGGGAAAGACGGTCAAAGCCGTTTCTTGAGCGAGAGGGAAGACAAGAAAAAGTTCATTGAAAATAATAGAAAGACAAGCAGCATAGTTTTAAAACTATGACCTTTGT
>JAZSEZ010000107.1:0-38542 GCA_045531975.1 Candidatus Egerieisoma sp.
CCTCTCTGGGTATATTCTCCCAATATGCCTCCCGGCTCCAACTGCTTTTCCAACCAGTTCTCATCTCCCAAGTGAGCCTTGTAATGTCTGTCAATTGCGTTACGCAATGCCACTTCAAAAATATTTAACAGGGCATAGAACTTTTGGCACAGCCCAATGTTATACCTGTAAAGATTTATAGCGTTATTGAAATCACCATCGCATGCTGCCCTGTATTTCTTAAGGCGCACAGATGAAAAGGCCATTTCATAATCGCTATAATTCATTGTAAATAAATTGAATATTTGTTTGCAAAATAAAACAAAATATATTTACTTTGCAAAGTAATCCCCTGAGGTCCCTGCTCGTCAAACCTTAGGGTTTTGTTTTTTATAAGCACCTTGTCATCAATACTATTTGAGCATATATCTTGCTCCACAATCCAATATATATTCCAAGACATCTTTGAAGATGCCCTGTACTTCTGATGGGGTACATACTCCCGATGAATCTCCGCATTCATCAAAAATAGATTGTGGCAACGCTTCCAACTCCACGCCAAGATATTCTGCCATCCTTAGAGCATCCTCTTTATCCACCACAGCAACCTTCTTCTGCTCAATCTCAGTTTTATAATCTGTGGTTACATACTCAATAACCAGTTCCTTACGGAAATTTATATCTGCACTTACACAACTTCCGAAAGGGAGATCGCCATCAGACTCTGCTATAACTTTACTATTCTCTACCACTACTTTGATATTTTTAAAGCTGGAAACAAAGTTAATGATTTTTATTGCATTATATATTCCCCTTTACAAGTATATACTTCAAGGATTCTCACTAAAAAAGATATTTAGCAACAAATTTTTAAAGAATCATATTTTTCATACAAACTCTCAAGTATTTGGTATTCTATATTCTACATTTCCATTTATGGAGTTTTACTTTCTTACACTATTCTAATGAAGGCATATTTCTTCCATTTCGCTTGGTAACTCTGCGCGTGGCGCTGACATTAATAGGGATGGGTACATATCCACGTCAACAAACATCCATGTAAAAAATCTCCCTGCGAACTATACATAAAAAAATTGACTAAATTTGGGAGTAATTATAATTCATAATGATATACGATTTATTCATAAGCTATTCCCGACGGAATTTTGATGAAGTGAATTCTTTCATAGAATTGCTAAAATCAAGGATTCCTGAACTAAATATTTGGTTTGATATCACCGGCATAGAATCTGGTGATGAGTTTGAAGATAAAATTATCTCAGCCATAGACAATTCCTCATATGTTATGTTTGCCCTATCTGATGAGGCATTGGAATCAATGTGGACTAAAGATGAGGTAATGTATGCAAAAAATACAGACAAAAAAGTCATTCCATTACTTTTGAGAGGAGCGACTATGAAAGGGTGGTTCCTTTTCAAATTCGGCAGGGTAGACTGTATAGACATTACTAATAAACTTCAAGTAGACAAACTTGTAAATAATCTCAGTTCATGGACAGGAAAGAAGAAAGGTTCAATTGCACAACAGAGTGCTTTGGAAAATAACTCTCATCCTGCAGAAACTCTCTCTCCAAGTGAAATGAACAAACGAGGCGATGATTTTTTCCATGGAAGAAACGGCGTTTCTAAAGATTATGCAGAAGCAGTAAAATGGTACAGAAAGGCTGCTGAACAGGGAGATGCTGCTGCTCAGTGTAATTTGGGCTTTTGTTATTATTATGGTAAAGACGTTTTACAAAATTATACAGAAGCCGTAAAATGGTACAGAAAAGCTGCTGAACAGGGGAATGCTCGTGCACAGCGTATTCTTGGCCTTGTTATGAGGCAGGTATAGGCGTTTCACAAGATAATGAAGAAGCCGTAAAGTGGTATAAAAAGGCTCTAGTTTACAGTCTCCATTATATTTATTCAGCATTTGCTTTATTTATCTCCTCTTGTGCCACTCTTATTGCATTCGTTACCTCCAATATTTCTCTAGAATCTGGCATAAAGAAATTGATTCTGATTTCAAGTGCCCTCTTGAAGTATTCCATTGCACTATCGGGAAGATTTTCATCCATAAACACTGCTCCTATTAGAAAACAGGTTTTGGCTACTTCTACAGAGTCTTTTCCAAACATTTTTTCTTGTTTGTAAAGAGATTCAAACATTAAATCCAGCATTTTCATAGTATCTGTGTTTATAAGTTATTCTATCATCTCTTATACCCCAACCTCCTGGTAACATTCTTCCACACAAAGTTCTCAACATCACACAAACAAACGGTACGGCGTGGAGTGTCTGCGTTGCGGCTTTCGCGCAGCATTATTACCTCATAGATGGTGCGGGAGAGGAGTTTCATTGTGCGCGCATTGGCTGTTGCCGCTCCACCGTCTTCAAACATATCGCGGATATATTTGCAGATGCAGCCGGTGGCCTCTGGGGTAAAGCGGACTCTATGGGTTGAAAGGCATTGGGCCAGAATCTGATACAACTCGTCGGGAGTATAGTCATCAAATACAAAGGTGTGGTCAAACTCGTAGATTCCGTTGCTGGTCATTGAAGATACCAGGGTCTGCCTTTTGGCGTTGCACTCCGCTATTATTATTGCTCCCGCACCGCCATGTTCGGCCGTAAGTTCCATAAGTTTTATCTTCAACTGGTCATTGGTAAGGGCATAGGCATTCCTGTCTTTAAGCTCTGGGGCATCGCCATCTATAAACAGCATTCCGTAACGGCTGCGGTCAACGGCAGATTTTAGCACCTCATCACAAGTATGCTCAGATACATTGAATATCTGCTCCCCTTTTACCTCTACAAAGTTCCCTTTTGGCAGCAGATTCATCCCTTTAAGTATGTCTGCAAAAATTTTGGCAACGGTACTTTTTCCTGTTCCTGTATTTCCTGTAAAGCTCCATTTCAGAATGTCTCCACCTACAAATTTCTCTCCTATTGAATTCCTGTAGCGGGCAACATCTACAAAATTGTGGATGGCTTTTTTAACTTTCTGCAATCCTACCAATGCATCAAGTTTGGCAAGAGAGTCATTTATAAGTTTCTCATTGAATCCTGTTTCATTTACCGCCATAGCCTCATCTGCAGTTATTGGAATATCCTCTGCAACTATTGTCTGCAACTGCTTTCTTGTTGGGTTTTCTACTCCCGACAATCTGGTGGCCATTCTTGGCAGTATGGTGCCCGATATCAAACGGGTTACAAACCTTCCATTGCCAAAATTCCTCTGTTTTTTGAGCACCTCTCTCCTTATGTAGGCCTCAAGTCTCTGTTTGGCTGTAGAAGTAAAGACAAATCCCTCTGCAACTTTACTTGTGAGGGCAATCTTCATCAGCTCCTCTACAGAGTAGTCATTGAAGTGGAATACATTGGGGAAGCGGGATTTGAGCCCCGGGTTGTATTCCATCAGCTCCTCCATCTCCTTCTGATACCCCGCAAGGATGACAATCATATCGGCATGGTCGTTGCCCAACTCATCCACAAGGGCATCAAGTATTATTCTACCCCTATCCTTCTCATCTCCATGAGGATTGAGTTCGTATGCCTCATCTATGAAGAGGAGATTTCCCTTGGCCCGCTTCATAAGTTCCCTCATGGTCCTCTCAGTATCTCCTATCCAAAATCCAACCAAATCTTTCTTGGTATATTTCAATACTCTGCCCTCAGAGAGAATGCCCATTGAGGCATATATCTCACCCATAAAATCGGCTACGGTTGTCTTGCCCGTTCCCGGATTTCCTGTAAATACCATATGCAGGGGTGGCATTTGGGAGCTAAGGCCTGCCATCATCCTGTTGTTGCACAATTTCACATAATTCAAATGGCTCTGAATGCTCTCCTTCAGTTGGGTGAGTCCTATCATATTGTTGAGCATGTCAAGTTTTCTGCTCCCCTTGGTACTTCTAAGGCTTGGTATGTCTTCAGGCAGGATGGTGGTGAGCATTTCCCTGTCCTGGGTCCTAACCCCGGAAAGGCGTTTGCCCATCCTTTTTATTATGTTGGTCTCAAGAAGGTTAATTACATAGCGGCCGTTCTCAAAGTTTTTCCCCCTTTTGGCATAGTCTCTGGCAATTACTGCCTTAAGTTGCTCATCGGCTTCAGGGGTGAGGGTGTAGACATGATCTTTGCAATACTTGTAGGCTATCTGCAAAAGATCATCGGGATTATAATCATTGAAATGAAAGACATTGGGGACTCTGGATTTGAAACCCTCGTTCATAGTCATCATTGTCTCCATCTTGTCGGGGTACCCTGCCAGGATAAGCATCCAATCCTTTCTGCTTTCATCAGACAGTGCTGTCATTAGGGAGCTGATAATATCCTGCCCGGGATCTCTTGGGTCTTCAGGAACGGCCAGATTGTATGCTTCATCTATGAACAGAATACCACCCTGGGCCTTGTCTATGGCCTCCATGGTTGCAACATTGGCACTGTCGTACCAGCGCCCCGCTATAAGGGTCTTGCGCTCCGCAAATACAACATGCCCTTTGCTTAGCAATCCCATTTCCTTGTATATCTGGCCCAACAGCTTGGCAACTGTTGTCTTTCCGGTACCCGGATTACCGTAAAAGCGGGAGTGCAGAAACGGCATATCTGCAGGGAGCCCCATCTCCTTCCTGCGACTGGCTAGTTCAAGCTGCTGTCTGAGATCTTCTATCTCCTTCTTAACCTGCTCAAGACCTATCATTGACTGAAGCTTATCCAAGGCTGTTTTCTCTCTCACCTGCTCCGGATGCTGATCCTGTGTCTGGTCCTGCTTTCTCTCCTGCTCCATACGTTTGGCATAGGTCTCTTCAATAACCTCCCTCTTTATTTTATTTACATCATACGTTCCCGGGACATTCCAGTCTCCAACTGTGAAAGTAACTTTTAAGATATCATCATCTATCTGCTGATTGTCTGAATAGTGTACACTCAACTCATATCTTCCCTTAACCCATTTGGCGGGAAGTGAGTATGAATCATATTTGACCATGAACAGTGTAAACCCTTCCCCGTTATCCATCACCTCTTCAACACTGAGGTTACTCATAAGGTCTCCAGGCATAACGAGTTGGGCCATAAAGAGTTTTTTCTCCCTTTTCAATTGTTTGTGGCATTTTACTTCAAACTGGAGATGGAGGTTATTCATCTCTTCCAACTTAAACCCTATCATAGATTCCAAGCCATCGCTTAAGCTGGTATTCGCAGGCTGATTGGCTATAGCTACACTCCCCAACTCAATAAGATCAAAAATGGTATCAATTGCAATTCCAACATAATCCTTTCTGTGCAGTACCTTGCTATCTGTCAAAAGCTCCACTTCAAAATTAATTTCATCGCCAATTTGTGGCTTTTTGCCACATATACTCTTTATTGGCAGTGCCAGGTGAATTATTCCATCATTTACCTTAACAGCCTCAGTTTCTGTTATTCCACCTGTAGCAAGACATGAGCATCTCACATACAGGTCATCATCAGATCCTACCCCCTCCGTCCTATAATAGAAATGCAGATGGGTATCAGATGGCCTGATTAAGAAAAAATCACTGGACTCTATCCCTATAATCCTACCTCTTTCCGCCGATGCACACATTCCCTTTTCCGTAACATGTATAAGACTAGCAGCCATATTGGAGCCTATTGAATCTTTCATCTCCTCATTGTAATTTTCAATGAATTGGTCAAGGAGTTTGTCAAAATCATCATCCGAATAACCATCAGTTGTGTAATCATCTACATAGCCCTCAATATCGCAATTGTCGCCCAAGTTATCTGCTGGAGTAAAGTCCACCCCTCTCTCTACCAAGCTGATATCTCTATCAAGAACATTAACCTTCAAGGAAAACAGTTCTACACCCATAAATGAGAAGCTCATTTTGTAAAGCCCATCATCAAAAACCTTACTGTCCAACCTTTCAAGTAATCCAAACACTCTGCTATGGTGCTTATACACATCCCTTCCTTTCATCTTGCAGAAATCCAGATATCTGAGGAATGCTATCTTGGGAGTAAAAGTGTCCTGTTTCTCCATCTTCATTGCAATCTCAATCTGCTGGGGCTTCTCCCCTTCAGAAAACATAGAGGTACACAAGCAGAAAGTCATTGCCCCCTCCATTTCCTTATCCATACCAATGGCGCTCATATAGCCATCTACTGTATATGGATCTGTAATAATATTGAAAGATGATGCAATGCAATTGGCAGATTCTATGTACTTGAATGTCTTGCCCAATACCGGCTCCTGAACACCTGTACAAAACGCATTAACCCTAAAATCTTTACCCCCATCCAGTTCCTCAAGTTCCATAAAATCCACCAGAGGAAAATAAACAACCTTCGTATACTCTTCTGCAGACAATACAACATTACACTCTTTCTCATACATTATACTTTTCTCTTCCCCCACAGAGAGTGCAACCTTTAAATCTGCCGCCACATCTTGAATACCATATGCAGGGTTTACAACCTTAACTGCAGCCATCAACAATGACAGACCGTCCGAATATTTGTAATACTCCGAAATTTGTGTTTTTCGGGCCATTGTATAGGTAACATTGCCCCAATCTCCACAAAGTCTGTACCCCTCAGCGTTACCCAAAGCTATCCTTATATCATTAAACACAACCTGCCCGGCAATTTTATCCCCCAAATGGGCAATATGAAGCAGATTGTCCAAATAATACATATCATCATCACTCAAAAACGGAAATAAATTTTCAATGATTCCATAAATCTCTACAGGTTCTAAGCCTTTGTTTTTCAAGTTCCCAACTATCTCTGTAATCTTGTATTGTACAAGTCCTTTTGGGGTAATGCCATCCAATACCATTGCTATGCTCTCCTTTTATTTCATCCGTTAAACGAATGAATAAAGATAGCTATTTTATTTGGGAAAATATGTAACTCGGTCACCGAGTACAGATGCACTTGGTGACCGAGTACGGAACCACTCTAAGACCGGGTTATTTCACTTGAACCATCTCCACTGGCTGAACCTGGCTCTCATCCAACGGATGCCACTGGTAAGCAACCTTCTCAAAATCAATCCCTGCCAAATCTATGCAGCGGATGTTCACATTGTAGGCTGTATGGTAATATACCTTTCTATGGGTGAGGTCTATTGAACTGGTCCATTGGGTTGCACTTGGTATATTTGGGAACTCTGTTCCAACATTGGTTTCAAAACCAAGAGGTACATCAAAGAAGTTCAAAAGATGGAATGTTTGGGTTACAGTTGCAAATGCATCTGCAAGCTGTGGGGCAGTATTGCGGATAAAAGCTGCACGTATGAAACGTGAAGGAGGAGTTGCATCACCCGGTACGCCTCTCAAGCCTGAACCGCTTCCAATAGAATTTACAGTAAAATCACCCATTTTCTGAGGAGCGGCAGTACCTCCATAAAGGTTCACATAATTGCTCAAATTGGTAAGATGCCACTCAAAACCGGGAGCATTTGTAATTACCCCCACAGGGTTCTCATAAAAATGAGGCACACCATCTACAATTTCAAGTACAACTTCTCTTCCCGATGGTTCCCCTATTCTCCAGTGCAGCACCGCATTGCCAACAAGACCAACCACCTCAACCTTACCGCTTAACAAAGCATCCTTCACCTCATCTATTGTAGCATATTGTGAAAGGAGAAACTGGTTGAACTGCATATCTGCAACAGAAATGTCCCTGTTTGCAGGGTCAAATTTCTTGTATGACCCATACTCTGGGAAGAAGAATAATCCCGATGAAAGGCCTGCCTCATTTACCCCCTCTGCAATGAAATTCTTGTCGGCAACAGTAAGCCCCACAACTCCATATTTTGCGGTGAAATGGATACCCTCTTTTCCGTCGGGAGTATAAGAAAACAATTTTTCTCCGCGTGGGATTATTGTATATCCGCTCTCAAGGTACCCCTTTGCCCACTCAATGGTTCTTGCCTGAATGTAACTGCCATCTTTTGCTGTTAGTGCTATACCTGTACATGCCCCTGCCGGAATTGCCGCACTGCATACCGCAGCAACTCCCAAAGCCAAAAGTTTTGTGTTCATATTGTAATCTTTTTTAAACATTTACCAATACCAAACGCCCCAACTATGTTTTTGTTTCATTTTTACCTATCTTTACACCCAAATTTTTATTAGAACACGCTATGTCAAATAACGCATTAATGGCAGTGTCTCCTATTGATGGCAGATACCGCAAACAAGTTGAAGATTTAAGCCTATACTTTTCTGAGTACGCACTTATCAAATATAGAGTAAGGGTGGAGATTGAGTATTTCATTGCCCTTTGCGAGCTTCCATTGGAGCAGCTCAAGAGTTTTGACAGCTCAAACTTTGAGGCTCTGAGAAATATCTACAAGAACTTCTCTACTGAGGACGCTCAGAGAATTAAGGATATTGAGAAAGTTACAAACCACGATGTTAAAGCTGTTGAGTACTTCATAAAAGAGGAGTTCAAAAAACTGGGCATTGAGAAATACGGCGAGTTTGTTCACTTTGGCCTTACCTCACAGGATATAAACAACACCTCTGTTCCTCTAAGCTTGCTTGAGGGTATCAGAGATACCTATATGCCTGCCCTAAATGAGGTTATTGGAATTCTTGAAGGGTTTGCAAAAGAGTGGGAGAATGTTCCTATGCTTGCCCACACTCACGGACAGCCTGCATCCCCTACCCGCCTTGGCAAAGAGATTTATGTATTTGTAGCACGCCTTAAAGAGCAGTTGAGACTGCTTGAGACAGTTCCTTACTCTGCAAAATTTGGTGGTGCAACAGGTAACTTCAATGCACACAATTTTGCATATCCAAACATTGACTGGAACAAATTTGCTGCAGGTTTTGTAGAGGGCAAACTTGGTTTGAAACGCTCATATCCTACAACCCAGATTGAGCACTACGACAATCTTGCCGCACTTTTCCACAATCTTGAGAGAATCAACACTATCCTTATAGATTTGGCCCGTGATATGTGGACTTACATCTCTATGGAGTACTTCCGTCAGAAAGTTAAAGCAGGTGAGGTTGGTTCTTCTGCAATGCCTCACAAAGTTAACCCTATTGACTTTGAGAATGCAGAGGGTAACTTTGGTATAGCTAATGCAATTTATGCCCACCTTGCAAGCAAACTTCCTGTTTCAAGACTTCAGAGAGACCTTACAGACTCTACAGTTCTCAGAAATGTAGGTGTTCCGTTGGCTCATTCAATCATCTCCCTAAAATCATTGAAGAAAGGTTTGGGCAAACTTATCCTTAATGAAGCTGCACTGGACAGAGACCTTGAGGCAAACTGGGCAGTTGTGGCAGAAGGTATCCAGACAGTTCTCCGCAGAGAGGGATATCCTAATCCATACGAGGCACTTAAAGCCCTTACCCGCGGAAATGCAGGCATTACCAAAGAGGGAATTCAGGAGTTTGTAAAAGACCTTGATGTTGCAGACTCTGTAAAACAGGAGATTTTGGTTATTACACCTCAGAACTACGTAGGAAGATAATATGAGAAAATTATTCACACTTGCCGCAGCCATCATAGTATGTGTTGCGGCATTTGCGCAACAGCCGCAATATGATACATATTTTACTCCCGACAGATTAAGGGTTGACCTTACCTTTGCCGGAGATGCATCTTACCAGAAAATATTCCTTGACGGACTTGTTAAAGAGTGCGCCTGGAGCGGTTCAAAGAGCAATCTTGTAGATCCTTTCAAATATGGTGAGTACTATATGGAGGTACAAACACCTGAGGGGAAAGTTATCTACTCCAAAGGATTCAATACCCTTTTCCAGGAGTGGAGAACCACCGCTGAGGCCCAGACAACACCTCAGGCATTCAACAGTTCATACACAATCCCTTTCCCTAAAGAAAAAGTTGTACTTAAAGTATATGAGAGGATTAAGGCAACAGGGTTGCACAATGAGATTTTCTCTATTGGGATAGATCCTGCAGACAAACTCATAAGCAGTGAAGTTACCAATGACTTTAAAGTAACCCAAATCCTGTACAATGGTGACCCAGCAAACAAAGTTGACCTGCTTTTCATTGCTGAAGGCTATACAGAGGCCGAGATGGAGAAGTTCAAGGCTGATGCAAAACGCTTTGCAGACTATCTCTTTACAATGGCCCCTTACAACAAACATAAAGGGGATTTCAACATCTGGGCTGTAGAGTCAGTTTCACAGGAGAGCGGTACTGATATTCCTCACGAGGATGTTTGGAAAAAGACCGTTGCAAACTCCAATTTCTACACTTTCCGCAGCGACCGTTACCTTACTGCACAGAACCAGAAAACTGTAGCCCAGATTGCAACAGCTGCACCATACGATGCTCTGTATGTGATTGTAAACAACCCTAAATATGGCGGTGGAGGAATCTACAATTTTTATGGTCTGAGCGCCAGCGACTGCCGTTTTGCAGAGGAGGTATTTGTACACGAGTTCGGCCACAGTTTTGCCGGACTTGGTGATGAATATTATGATTCAAGCACCTCTTACGAGGAGTTCTACAATATTAAGATTGAGCCTTGGGAGCCAAACATTACAACTTTGGTAGATTTTGGTGCAAAATGGAAAGATATGCTTGCTGAGGGGGCAAAAATTCCTTCTGCTCCGCTTGAAAACAGAAAGGACAACACTACTCTTGGGGTTTATGAGGGTGGCGGATATATGGCAAAAGGAATTTACCGTCCGGTTATGGATTGCCGTATGAAAACCAACACTGCTGCAGCGTTTTGTCCTGTTTGCCAGAGGGCTATTGAGAGGATGATTGAGTATTACTGCAAATAATCTGTCGGGAAGAATATTATAAGGGAATGTGCAGGAAAGATTATAAATACTTTCTTTTTGACTTGGACCGCACTCTTTGGGATTTTGACAAGAATGCCAAGAGTGCGCTCTTCAAGCTTGTGGATTCCCAAAAACTTCCCCAATTGTTTGGGGTTGCGGATAAAGAGGAGTTTTTTCAGAGATATGAGGTGATAAACCAGGCTCTGTGGAAACAGTATGAGCGGGGAGAGATTCTCAAAGAGGAACTCCGCTGCAACAGGTTTCTTTTTACATTGCAGGATATTCTTGCAAAAGCACCGGCCGGTTCTCTTCAGGCCCACTCTTTTACACCTGAGCAACTGCACCGTTTTGCCCTTGATTTTGGAGAGAAATATCTTGAATTTATGGCTATGGAAACAACTCTTGTGCCTGGAGCTGAAGAGGTTCTTGAAGCCGTAAAGGAGAAACGGGGAAAGATTGCCATTATTTCCAACGGATTTAAAGGGGTCCAGTACCGTAAGATGAACACCACCTGTATACATAAATATGTTGATGCGGTTGTTGTTTCTGAGGAGGTTGGGGCAATGAAACCCTCCCCTATTATTTTCAGAAAGGCGCTTGAGTCCATTTGTGGGGAAGAATATTATAAGAATGCCCCATCCCGTGCAAGGAATGAGGCAATTATGGTTGGTGATGATTTCCCGAATGATATTGAAGGGGCACAGATTTTTGGGATAGACCAGTTCTACTATAACCCCTATAACAAGCCTTGCGACGGAGGCCCTACATACCAGAGCAGCAATCTTGCTGATTTGCTCAAGTACATATAATTATCTCTTTTTTACTACAAAAATCTCTTCATCTGCCTCGTGAAAAAGATACTGCTCACGGGCAAATTTCTCCAAACTGTCTTTATTGGATTCAAGCTCCTTAAGTTTTTCGTCCGTTTGTAATATAGCCTCCTTATAATACTCCTTCTGTCTCTCTTGGGAAGCTACTGTATCCATATCGCGGAACCACACAAAAAGATTGCTGGTATCTATAAACAATACCCAAACCAAAAAAAATACCGTAACCAGAAAATACTTGTTGCTGGCAACCTTTAAAGTTTTGGATTGTGATACCTTTGTTTTTATAGTCCCTATGATTTTTTTTGCCATAATTTTATTAACTTAGCGGAATATTAACGCAAAAATAGTAATTAATAATGAAACCTACATTAATTATTTTGGCAGCCGGAATGGGTAGCAGATATGGTGGATTAAAACAGTTGGATGGAGTTGGACCTAATGGGGAAACTATTTTGGATTACTCAGTATATGATGCCATACGAGGCGGATTCGGCAAGGTTGTTTTTGTTGTAAGGAACCATTTCAGAAAGGAGTTTGAGGAGAAAATTGCAAAGAAATATCATAATCATATTGAGGTTGCATTTGTTGAGCAGGAGTTGGACAAGTTGCCATACGGGTTCACTCTTAAACCGGGCAGGGAGAAACCTTGGGGAACAGGACACGCAATGCTTATGGCTGCCGATGTTGTAGATACCCCTGCTGCAGTAATAAATGCAGATGATTTCTACGGGCAGGAGTCCTTTAAGGTACTTGGAGATTTCCTTATTCAAAATGCAGGTAACAAAGGCAAATTCTGTATGGTAGGTTTCTACTTGAATAAAACCCTTTCAGAAAATGGGGAAGTTTCAAGGGGAATTTGTACAACCGATGCTGAAAATTATCTTACTACAGTTGAGGAACACCATAAAATTACTGAAAAGGACGGGGAGATTAAAGGTATAGGTATGGATGGCAATGTACACGTTCTTCCACCTGATGCATATGCTTCAATGAATATGTGGGGTTTTACACCGGATGTTTTCCCTCATACAGAGAAATTGTTTAAAGAGTTCCTTAAGGGAAATGAGAATGAACCTAAAAAAGAGTTCTATATCCCATACGTAGTAAACAATGCAATAGAAACAGGCAAATGCACTGTTAGAGTATTGTCTACTCCCGACAAATGGTTTGGTGTAACCTTCCAGGAAGACCGCCCTACAGTTGTTGAGAAACTTAAAAAGATGACAAAGGAGGGATTGTACCCGTCTCCTCTTTTCAAATAGAAATGACAAAACGTCTGCAATATATATTACCCGGCTTGGCTCAATGCTGGGTAATTGTTTTTTTTCTGATTGCCATAGGTGGGCTGGGTGTTGGAACCCTTCTTTCAATACTGTGTAATACAATGGGTTATGATATAAGATCTCTAAACCCATTGGTTTCATACATTATCCCTATTATCCCTGCATTCGCATACCTTTTCTTTACAAAAGAGAGGGCTGCAGCTCCTGTTGCCATAGAAAAACCCAATTTGGGTAAAACAACACCTTTTATAGTTTATCCACTGCTGGCTGTAGCAACAATTGCACTGGGATATGTAAGCGAGCCGCTCTCAAGTTGGCTTCCTATGCCTGATTCAATAAAGCAGATATTTGAGAAAATACTGAATGATTCTTTCTGGGCTTTCATTACCACTGTAATTGCAGCTCCTTTAGTGGAAGAGTTTTTATTGAGGGGAATTATTGAAAGGGGGTTGCTCAAAAATACCACCCCCACCAATGCAATTGTATGGAGTTCCTTTTTCTTTGCCCTTATCCACCTCAACCCCTGGCAAGCCATTGGAGCATTCATTTTTGGGGCATTCTTGGGATGGATATATTGGAGAACACACTCCCTTGTTGCCTGTATCTTCATTCATGCCATAAACAACGGTACAGCATATTTTATACAGTTGTTGAATCCCAATCTTCTTCCCGACAGCTCATACAAAGATTTGCTTGGCTCTTTCTCAGATAACATATACTGGATAGTTTTTGTTATATTTGCAGTTTTATTGGCACTTATCTTGTATTATTTGGACAAACGGTTGCCAAAAGATAATTTTTAAATGAATCAGTAAAGCCTACAGGTTAAATATATGAACAAATTGTACCCTATAAAATTCATTGCAGATCCCAGAGAGAGAGTATGGGGAGGAGACTACCTTATGAAAAGGTTGAAGAAGGAGTTTGATGAAGAATATGCCTGCAAACCTGTTGGTGAAAGTTGGGAACTGTGGAGTCTCTACGGCGGGAGTTCTGTTGTACAGAACGGCTTTCTTGCCGGCAACACCCTTGATGAACTTATAGAGATTTACCTTGGTGACCTGGTTGGAGAGAATGTTTTCTCACATTACAAGGGTGAGTTCCCGTTATTGGTAAAAATCCTTGACATTAAAGACAAAATCTCTGTACAAGTACATCCGAACAATGAAATAGCACTTGAAAGGGAAGAATCATACGGTAAAGCAGAAATGTGGTACATTATGGATGCCAAACCTGGTGCAAAACTGTATGTGGGATTCAATAAAGATGTTACCCCTGTAGAATTATACAACAAGTGCAAAGATGGTACTGTTACAGAACTGCTCAACTGCTTTATCCCTAAAAAAGGTGATTGTGTATATATAGAGCCAGGCTGCATACACGCTGCAGAGGGAGAAGTTGTAATTGCAGAGATACAGCAAAGTTCCGACATCTCATACCGTCTTTATGACTGGGGCAGGGAAAACAATCCTCAAACAGCCAGAAGGATGGACATTGAGGATGCTATAGATGTTATAAACTACTCAAAATTGGATCCTGAGAAATACTATTTTCCTCAGGTAAAGGGGAGTAAAACAATTGTTGATACCAGTAATTTTATAGTCAAAACAATAGAACTTGTAGAGGCTACCAGAATAATACCTTCACTTGCCGGAAGTTTTATTGTGTATATGTGTCTTGAGGGTAGTGCAACACTCAAACTCAACGATGGAACAACATTTGGCATAACAAAGGGGGAAACTCTCCTTATTCCTTCATCAATGGAAGATTTTACCCTTATTCCCGACAAAGAAGGGACAATTCTCCTGGAGACATCAATGCCTCAACTTACAGACGGACCTGACCTTTATCTGAACTATGATGAGCCTGAAGATGAAGCCCACGGTTCATATAAAGATACATCTGATGATGAATGGGAGGATGAAGATGACCACGAGTGCGATGATGACTGCCATTGCGGAGATCACCACTGCGATGATCATCACTGCGGCAATCATCCCGGGGAATCTTTCTTCAGAAAATAACAATTATGACTCCTGAAGTTAGAATAGACAAATACCTTTGGGCCATAAGGGTTTTCAAAACCCGCTCTGAGGCTGCAGAAGCCTGCAAGACAAACAAGGTTCACGTTAATGGTTCAGAAGCCAAATCTTCCAGAAATGTTAAGGAGGGTGATATAATTGTTGTCCGTAAGGGGGCTATAAAATACCAGTATCAGGTATTGTGCCCTATAGATAAGAGACAGGGTGCCGCTCTTGTACCACAATATGCGGCAAACATTACCCCTCAGGAAGAGTTGGACAAGTTGAATGCACCGGTAGAGACAATATTCCTCAAAAGGGAGCGTGGTGCTGGAAGGCCAACAAAGAAAGAGAGGCGAGATATTGAAAAACTGCTTGGACTATAAATAGAAAAAGGGGAGATTACTCCTCTTTTTTTGGTTTTGCATTTGCAATGTTCATTGCTCTGTCGGGACCCAAAGTAACAAAAGCCTTTATTGCCTCTATTGCCTTATCCTCAATGAATGGGAGTTCTTTCTCCTCCTCTGATGACCATTTGCCCAACACATAATCCACCTGATGTCCTTTGGCAAAATTATCGCTGATACCTACCCTCAAACGGGCATAGGCATTGTTGCCAAGACACTCATCTATGTTTTTAAGGCCATTATGGCCACCGGAACTTCCCTGCTTGCGCATACGCTGGGTACCAAATGGCAATGCCAGATCATCAAGAACTACCAGAAGATTCTCCTGTTTTATCTTTTCTGCCTGAAGCCAATAGTTTACAGCCTTACCGCTAAGGTTCATATATGTTGAAGGCTTAAGGAGAATAAGCTTATGGCCACGCACAGATACTGTACAGGTTGAACCGTACCTGCCGGAAATAAAAGAGGTGCCGGAAGCTTTTGCAAAAGCATCCAGCACCTTGAATCCTATATTGTGACGGGTATTTGCATATTCAGCACCAATGTTGCCCAATCCTGCAATCAAAAAATTCATACCCTTTACAATAATCTGGTGTTACAATTATTTCTTACCAGCTTTAGCAGCAGCTGCAGCACCTAGAGCAGCACGAGTCATCTTAACTGCACAAACGATAGTTGCTTTAGGAGAAACAATGTTCAAGCCCTCGTAGCTAAGGTCACCAGCAACGATAGTTTTGCCAAGACCCAAGTTTGTGATATCAACCTCCAAAGTATCAGGAAGTTTGTCCATAGGAGCCGAAACTTTAAGTTTTCTTGAAGAAACCATAAGTTTACCACCCAATTTAACACCCTCTGAGTTACCTGTGATAACTACTGGAACATCAATTACAACTGGTTTCTCTGGGTTGATAGCCAAGAAATCTGCGTGAAGAGCCTCGTCAGTTACTGGGTGATACTGGATAGCGTGGAATACACACTGGTATGTTTTACCCTCAACCTCAATATCAAGAATGTATGAGTTAGGAGTGTGAGTGATTTTTTTCAACTCTTTAACGTCTAGAGCAAAGTTTACATTCTCTACGTTCTGACCATAGATAACGCAAGGTACCTGCTCGTTTCTACGGATCTGTTTAAGGCTCTGTTTGTTGCCGATTGTTCTTGCAGAACCTACAAGTGATAGATGTTTCATTGTTTTATAAAATTTAATGTGTTACTCAGTCTGGATTTTCCAGACCCCATTGCACCAAAAAGCAGTACTTTACACGCCCACTTTTTGTGAGCCGCAAAAGTAGTGATTTTATTCTTATTAACAAAAAAGATTATCAGTAAAACATTAAAAATAAAGGAAGACTATTCATCTTCCTTTATCAAACCTGTTGCTATATTCCAGTCCAACTTTTTATAGAATGCATCCAATTCGGGATCAGACGGAGATATTGGTATATAGGTACCCAAACCGCTGTATTTGCTGGGGTCAATTGATATTTCCAGAAAATCAGGTGTTGCAGCTTTATACAACACAGCCTTATCCAATGCATCCAGAACAGGTTTGGCATCTTCGTATGGGGCAATATTGCTTATAAAATCGCCCAAATCATAAAACCAGTGCTTATCGTACCTGTAATATCCCTGCACACTATTATAATTAAGTGTGGCAATATTATCCCTGTATTTGTCAAACACCACTTTTGCCGCATCTGCAACCTCCTTAAGCGCCGCAGTCTTTACAAGTGATATTGTTGCAGACCTGTACATTCCGTTCATCTGGTTATAGTATGAAAAATACTCCATGGCAACGGCTTCCAAATCTGTATTGGCAGCAAAAAGATGCTGCATCACTTTTGTATATGGGAAACCGGATGCAAGTATCTCTGCCGGTGACGATATTACATACTCTACAGAATCCTTCATCTGATATGCAACCTCAACACACCCCATTAGACAAGCGTCAAAGATAACGTATGAGAGTTTATATGGTATAGCCTTTACAAGTTCTGTTATCTCCATCTCCACACCATTCTCTTCTCCAAAAGATTTTGTATAGTGTCCTGCAGGAAGCCAGCCTGTTCCGTGAGACCACAAGAACAATCCGTACTCCTGTGCCGGAAACATAGTGTGAGTAACCTGCATTGCATTCTTCAAGGACTCCGCTTTTGCCGAATTCCTCTCTCCAAACCTGTAAACGGTATCCTGCACTACCGCACCCGTCTCATCCTTGAAAAGCCTCAACAACAAAGGGTTCTGTTGTGGTATATGATAATATACAAGCAAATTGTCCTCAGTTGGCACATACCCCTTTTTCAGATCCTCCAAATTTTCCAATGCATTTCCCGACAAATTGTTATTGCCCGCCATATACACAAGAACTGTCTTGTCTTTCACCTTAAATTGAGGCATTTCATTACCCAAAGGGTCGCAAGCAACAGCAACAATTGCCACTAAAGAGATTATAATATATTTCAAGTATCTTTTCATATCCCTAATGTTTGAACACAAAATAAACTGCCAATACCAAAAAGACAAACGCTATCAGATGGTTCATCCTGAAGCTTTCCGTCTTGAAGAAAATGGCAGAAAACACAACAAAAATAAGAAGGGTTATCACCTCCTGTATAACTTTCAACTGGATAAGGGAGAAAGGACCACCGTGCAAATCTGAACCTATCCTGTTTGCAGGAACCTGAAAACAATACTCAAAAAAAGCAATCAGCCAACTTATCAATATTATGCCGAACAACCCCCATTTGGGCAACATTTTATCTGCGCCAAACTTAAGATGGCCATACCAGGCAACTGTCATAAAGCTGTTGGATATTACAAGTAACAATATTGAGAGCAAACCTTTTCCCATATCATTTAATTTGAATAAACCTTTAAGCACCTTATTGTGTTAAATAACTGACAAAATTAGAAAAAAATTTATATATATTTGTTGATTATGAAGTACAATGGTATTATTGCATTCATTGGCGGCGCATTAGTGGGAGCTGCCGCAGCAATTTTAATGGCCCCTGATTCAGGAGAAAATACCCGTAGGAAACTTAAAGAAAAAGCCCAGCAGGAATATGACAACCTGAAACAGAAAGTAGCCAATGTAAAATGTGACTGTAATGCTCCGGATTGCGGGTGCGAGTAGGCCAACAGGGACTTGACCTTACTTTATACCTAAAATCCTCCGTTATGGAAAAATTCAACTACGGAAACCTTTTCAGTAAGGTTACAGATACAGCAGTAGAGTACCTTAACATAAGAGTTGATGAGTACAAGTACAAGATGGTGGATAACCTCTCGCTGCTTACAAATAACATACTGGTGGCACTGATAGCAACAATGCTTGGTACTGTAATACTGCTGTTGCTTGGATTTGCATTGGCCTTCTTTATAGGGGCATTGCTTGGCAACACAGCATGGGGCTTCATAATTGTGTCCATCCTATTTGCAGAAGTGCTCCTAGTAATATACTTGTGCCGAAGAACACTGTTTCTGGGCAAGATAAAACAGATGTACCTGAGGATGTTTTTTGGGAACAACAGGAGATACCGCAGTTAAAGACTGACAGTTAACTTAAAAACAATAATATGAATTTCTTAAAAACTATGCTATTTGTATGTGGTATTGGCATTATGGCAGTATCCTGCTCTCAAAATGGCCAAACAGAAGATGAACCGTTCAAATATACGGTTGATGAGTTTGCTGACCTGCAAATTCTAAGGTATAAAATCCCAGGATGGGACTCACTCACATTACAACAGAAAGGATATGTATACCATTTGGCTGAAGCTGCCAAATCGGGCAGGGACATCCTTTTCAGCCAGAATTTCAAGTATAATCTTACAATCAGAAAAATCCTGGAGAATATCATTGAGAACTACTCTGGAGAAAAAGACACACAAGAGTGGAATGATTTCCTTGTATACGCCAAAAGAGTTTTCTTCAGCAACGGAATTCACCACCACTATGCAGAGGATAAAATTATTCCAGGATGCAGCCAAGAATATTTTGAATCACTAATGGCTGCGGTTGGTCTTGAGAATAAGGCTGAAGAGATTTTACCTATAATCTATGACCCTGACCTTTATCCTCAAAGAAAATATACCGGTTCCAATGAGGATGTAATAAAAGCATCTGCTGTAAACTTCTACGGAAATGACATTACAAAAGATGAGGTTAATGCATTCTATGAGAAAATGGAGAAAAATGGAGGCGAGAGGCCATTGGCATACGGTATAAACAGCAGGCTTGTTAAAGAAAACGGCAAACTTGTTGAGCAGGTATACAAAATTGGTGGAAAATATGCCAATTCAATCTACGCAATCATCTCTCATTTGGAGAAAGCAATGGAGTTTGCCGAGAATGACTTTCAGAAAGATTATATCGGGAAGCTGATAGAATATTACAAAACCGGTTCCCTTGAAATGTGGGATGAGTACAATGTTGCCTGGGTGCAGGATAATAATTCAATTGTTGATTTTGTAAACGGTTTCATTGAAGATTACAACGACCCTCTTGGCAGAAAAGCTACTTGGGAAGGTATTGTAAACTTTAAGGATATTGAGGCTTCACGCAGGACTGAAACCATAAGCAACAATGCCCAGTGGTTTGAAGACAATTCACCTGTAGATGACAGATTCAAGAAAAAAGAGGTTAAAGGTGTATCTGCAAAGGTTATTACAGTTGCTTGTCTTGGTGGAGACTGCTACCCTGCAAGCCCTATTGGAATAAACCTTCCTAACTCAAACTGGATCAGAAAAGAGTACGGCTCAAAATCTGTTACCATTGCCAACATTACCGATGCTTACAATAAAGCTGCCGAGGAATCTCCCAACAGCATCACAAATGAGTTCTCGTGGAACAATACTGAGAAGGAACTCATAAAGAAATATGGCTCCCTTACCGGCAACCTTCACACCGATTTGCACGAGTGTCTTGGCCACGGTTCGGGTCAGCTGCTTCCTGGAGTATCTGCAACCGCACTTGGAGAGTATAACTCAACATTGGAGGAGACAAGGGCAGACCTTTTTGGCCTGTATTACATTGCAGACAAAAAATTGGTTGAATTGGGTATTCTTCCCGATGAAGAAGCATATAAGGCAGAATACATCAACTTCATCATGAACGGACTGTTTACACAATTCGTAAGGATTGAGCTTGGCAAGACAAACACAGAGGCACATATGCAAGACAGGAAACTGATTGCCGAGTGGTGCTATGAGAATGGCCTTAAAGAGAAAACAGGTGCAGAAAAAGATGTAATTGAAAAAGTTACCAAAGAGGGAAAAACCTATTTTGTAATAAACGATTTCACAGCTTTGCGCGGATTGTTCGGAAAACTTCTGGCAGAGGTTCAAAGGATAAAATCTGAGGGCGACTACAAGGCAGGTAAAGAGCTTGTAGAGAAATATGCTGTACATATAGACCCGGCATTACACAAAGAGGTTAAAGAGAGATATGCCTCACTGAACCTTAAACCTTACAAAGGTTTTATAAACCCTACAATCACTCCTGTTTACAACAAACAGGGTGAGATTACAGACTATAAAGTTGTGTACCACAATGACTTCTTGGAGCAGCACCTTGAGTACGGAAAGAAATACTCATACGAATCTGCACTTGCAAGATAATACACCTCACAATACACACTGAGAGCTGGCCCACAAGGTCAGCTCTTCTTATATTTACCCCCACTGCACCATTATAAGCCTTCTCTTCCCGACAGATTCATACAACAAATTAGGGCCAAAACGTGCCCCAACACCACCAACACCCCATTTGGGGAACAAATTAGCTCCAAAACATACCCCAAATGTCATCCCTAGCTTATTTGAGGAACAATTCTTCAGCATATTCCACTTCATGGAAAAAGTGATATGCTCAGACCTTCCACCTGGCTAGCAATCTATTGTATCTGAGCCCGGCTGAGGAACTCTACAACAGAAGTTGTCTCAAACAGGCCTCAGCTTCAGGCTCATCTACAATGATTGCCTACGCCGTTCACGGATTCGCATATCACTCTTTCCCTGTTGTGTCATATAATGAATCTGCATAATGCCGGAGGGTAAACACTGGCCTGAGCGAATTGGAGGATGAGGCGGTAAGCGAAGGGAGAAAATTCATCGTCTCGTGACGGCGCTTGTTTGACGACGTTAGGCCTCTGAAAGAGGACTAAAAGGAGGAGTTCGCCGTCAAGATGAATTTTATTCCTGAGCAGCCTCATCCGAGACTGAGCGAAGGACATTGATTTACCCGAAGGTGATTATGCAGGATAATTGTTGGGTTTCACGGACATTTTCTTGTGGACGGGTAGTTTTGTCCGGGAATTGTTCCTCAAATAAGCTAGAGATGACATTTGGGGTATGTTTTGGAGCAAATTTGTTCCCCAAATGAGAAGTTAGTTGTGTTGGGGCACATTTGGGAGCTGATTTGTTGGTATAAATGAATAAAGGTGACCTTTTTGGGGTCACCTTGTTGTTGAGTTAAGACGGGTTTGGAATTAGTCTGCCAAAAGGGCTTTGAAAATTCCAATGAAATCGTTGTTGCCGCCAGAAACAAGAATCTCAGGGTGGAACTGAACTCCCCAAACTTTAGGGTTGTCTATTTTCTCAATAGCCTCAATGATACCGTCTTTAGATTTTGCAGAAACTTTAAAGCCAGGGGCAACATCTTTAACTGCCTGATGGTGGAAGCTGTTTACAGCAATTTGGTCTACGCCAAGCTGTTTGTGAAGCTGTGTACCTTTCTCAATAATTGCAGTGTGTGTACCAACGCTACCTGGAGCATCCTGTGAGTGCTGGATGCTGTAAGTTGGAACCTGAGTAGGGATATCCTGCCATAGGGTACCGCCAAATGCTACGTTCATAGCCTGAACACCACGGCAAATACCAAGAACAGGGATACCTTTGGCTACAGCTTTTCTGATAAGTTTGATATCAAAAGCGTCTCTTTCTGGGACAACTTCACCCAAATTTGGATGAGGCTCCTCTCCAAAATATTTTAAAGGGGCAATATCCTCGCCGCCAGTCATAATAAGGGCGTCAATAACGTTAAGGATAGCGTCAATCTGTTTGTCATCTGTAGTCATTGGGATTACCAATGGAACTCCACCTGCTTTTTTAACTGCATTAACGTATGTAAGGTTTGCAGAAGCCTCTCCCGATCTTGCTTTTGATGAAAGGCCTACAATTTTTTGTGCGTACGCGCCGTTTACCAAAACGGCAGCAATAACCAGTAGTAAAAGTTTTTTCATAAATATTTGTTGTGTTTTATTTTCTTGTCCAGCCACCTATGCTATCTTCTTCTTTGTTAGGGAATCCAACAATGAAACCTGTTGCTTTCTTTCTCTGCTGGTCAAAGCTGAAAGTTACAGGGAATGCGTATCCGTCGCTGCGGAACAGCCAGGTGTCGCCATCTTTATGTACAAGTTTGTTCTTGTAACCCATTTTGCCCAATGAAATGTACAGCTCACCTTTTTCTTTAGTGATTTTTGCATCGCCAAACAGTTCGTCTTTGGTATACTCTCCAATGATGGCTTTGTCGGGAAGAGGAGCGACTTTCTCTTTTTTCTCTGCTGCACGCTCTTTTGCCCAGCTCTTTTCATTTGAAGTGATGTATGACTCAAAGTACTCTTTGCTGTAATCTTTTGTAGGCAAGCCCATTACAAGGTCAATAAGTTTGTACATAATTGCATATCTTGGGTTTGAGCCCATCTCGCAGTTTGAAAGCAATACTCCCGACAGTTTAATCTCTGGAACAAAGAAGCAGATTGCAGTCATTCCCCAGGTTGTTCCGGTGTGGAAGTACAAGCGGTATTTGTTGTTCTGCTCTACAAACCAGCACTGTGCATAAAGGGTGGTGCGGTTGTCTGCCTGAGAGGTGATTGTAACTCCGGTATGCAATTTTTTCATTGCTTTCTCAGACATTACAAAAGTGGTATCCATTGCTGTTGGGGCTCCACCAACATCTTTCTTTACCCAAACAGGGTCTACAATATAACCGTTGTTCATATGCATCTGAGCGTAGCGCAACATATCCATAACGGTAGAGTTGATGCTGCCGGCAGGGCCTACACCTGTAAGCCAGTAAAGTGCCTGCTCGTCTCCGTAAAGAGGAAGGGTAACAATCTCACCTTTTGTATCTGCAGGTATCTCTGCAATCTCAGGGAACTGCATTTTTGCAAGTTCTACGGTTGTGTATCTGTAATCGTGAGGAGTGGCTACATTTTTTGATGCTGCAAAACCCTCTGCATTTGCAGATGAGCTTTTCATTCCCACTTTGTTGAACACTCTCTCCTGAAGGTTCTCTTCCCAGCTCTTGCCGGTAACCTTCTCAATGATTTTCTCTGCAATAAGGAAAGTTGCATTGTTGTACTGGTATGCTCCGCGGAATGAGTATGCCGGTTTAATCAATGCCAGCATTTTGTAACAGTCTTCTCTGTCGTAACCAAGGTTAGGGAAATAGGTTCCTACCTGTCCGCCAATACCGGTTTTATGTGTCATCACATCTATAACCTGCAGGTTCTCTGTAACGTAAGGGTCATAGTATTTGAAATCCGGCAGGATGTTCTTTACGGTATCTGACCAGTCAACGAGTCCCTCATCTACAAGCTGTCCCATAATGGTTGAGGTAAAAGATTTTGAAACTGAGCCAATTTGGAACACTGTGTTTACATCTATAGGTTCACCCGGTGTATTTACAACTCCCGGTACACCACCACTGGCAATGTTGCGGTTATCTGCGTGAATGCCTCTGAAACCTATGCCATCTGCAGGGCGAACCTCCTTTACTCCGTAACCTTTTGAGAACAGAGGCTGGTTGTCCAATGAGAAGGCTGCTGCCATTCCAGGAATCTTCCAGGTTGCAACAACTTCCTGAATGTATTTGTCTATTTCATTTGCCACCTCTTCTTTAGAGAGTTTTTGGGCAAAAGTTACATTGCACAGAAGCAATGCGGCTATTAAAAAAGAAAAGTGCTTTTTCATAAGTGGGTGTTTTTTGTATAGTACAAATATAACTATTTTCCTCCGTTCTTCGCAATAAGAGATTCTGTTTCCTTCCACGCAGAAATAGGGGGTTGTGGATGCGCAGGATGTTTAGTACTTTTGTATCAGCAGTAAAAAATATTTAAAATGGCAAAGGTAAAGAAAGCGTGGTTCTGCAGTGTGTGTGGAAATGAGAGCCCGAAATGGATGGGAAAATGTCCTGCGTGCGGGGAGTGGAACAGTATGGTGGAGGAGATTATAAACAAGTCTCCCGACAGTTCATCCCTTACCTCCAGGGTGCAGTCTTTCCTGCAGGGGGAAGGGAATGCAAAGCCGCAGCCGCTTCCCCAGATTGAGAGCGGACAGGAGAGCAGGATACTTCTTGGAGGAGATGATTTGTCGGGAAGAGGAAATGAACTGGACAGGGTACTTGGTGGGGGAATGGTTAAGGGTTCGCTGGTGCTTATTGGTGGTGAGCCTGGAATTGGAAAGTCTACCCTCAGCCTGCAGGTTCCTTTGGCAAATAAGTCTTTGCGGACTTTGTATGTTTCCGGAGAGGAGAGTGCCAAGCAGATTAAAATGAGGGCGGAGAGATTGGGCGGGGTACACGAAAACTGCCTTGTCCTTTCTGAAACCTTGCTGGAGAATATTCTTGCCCAGGCCCGCAATGCGGCTCCACAGCTGGTTATAATTGATTCTATACAAACCATTTATTCTCAGAATATTGAGTCTTCTGCCGGAAGTGTGTCGCAGGTGAGGGAGTGTGCGGCGGCATTGCTCAGATATGCCAAGGAAACAGGGGTGCCGGTAATTCTTATTGGCCATATTACCAAAGACGGCAGTATTGCTGGCCCTAAGGTGCTGGAGCATATTGTGGATGTGGTGTTGCAGTTTGAGGGGGACAGCAGGCACGCCTACAGAATTTTGCGCAGTATAAAGAACCGCTTTGGTTCAACTGCAGAACTGGCGGTTTATCAGATGTGCTCAGACGGGTTGCGTGAGGTGCTTAACCCTTCGGAGATGTTTATACCAATGCACGGCGAGAACCTGAGCGGTATTGCTGTGGCGGCAATGCTGGACGGGAGCAGGCCGTTCCTTATTGAGGTGCAGTCTCTGGTGAGTACGGCGGCATACGGAACACCCCAGCGCTCTGCTACAGGATTTGATGTAAGGAGGATGAATATGCTGTTGGCTGTACTGGAGAAGAGGGTTGGTTTCAAACTGTCCCAGAAAGATGTTTTCCTTAATATGGCAGGAGGCCTAAAGGTAACGGATCCGGCGTGTGATCTGGCAATAGTGGCATCAATCCTTTCATCCAATTTTGATGAGAGTATTCCTGCAGGTTATGCATTTGCCGGTGAAATAGGTTTGAGTGGGGAGATCCGCCCTGTTGGACAGATAGAGAAAAGGATTGCAGAAGCTGCCAAGTTGGGGATGGAGAAGATTTTCATCTCTGCATTCAATACTCCGCAGGGAGGTTTGAATAGCAGTGCAGGTAGGGGAAAAGGCTCCCTGCAGGTTGTGCAGATCTCTACCGTTGCTGAACTGGTGAAGCAAATTTTTTAATCATTCTATTGCATTTGTTGTTTATAATTGCAAACTTTGTGAGCAGATAGCAGGTTATGAAAAATTGTTCGGTAAATATCAG
This sequence comes from Candidatus Egerieisoma sp., assembly GCA_045531975.1. Lineage (GTDB taxonomy): Bacteria > Bacteroidota > Bacteroidia > Bacteroidales > UBA932 > Egerieousia. The sequence goes on from JAZSEZ010000107.1 coordinate 25,916, forward strand.
TTTTTGGTGGTGGCACAGAGAGGATTCTTCTGTGAGCATTGCTGTATAGTGTATTTACTTTATAATATATGAATCAGGCCCGTTGCTCACAAGCAGCGGGCTTTTTATTGTCGGGAAGAAAAAATTGAACAGTATATGAAAACTACAAAGAAAATTACATTGCCGGAAGATGAGATTCCAAAGCAGTGGTATAATATATTGGCAGATATGCCAAACCAGCCCCAGCCTTTGTTGAACCCTAAAACCAGGGAGCCGCTTAAGATGGAGGAGATGGAACAGCTTTTTGCAAAAGAGCTTGTAGCACAGGAGTTCTCAAAAGAGAGGTTTATTGATATTCCGGAAGAGGTGCGTACACTTCTTAAAATATACCGTCCAACTCCTTTGGTGCGTGCCAGCGGTTTGGAGAAGGCTTTGGATACCCCGGCCAGAATATATTTTAAGAATGAGAGTGTGAGCCCGGTAGGGTCGCATAAGTTGAACTCTGCAATTCCGCAGGCTTATTACAATAAGATACAGGGCATAACACATCTTACTACTGAAACCGGAGCGGGCCAGTGGGGCTCTTCTATGAGCATTGCCTGTGAGCACTTTGGTCTTGATCTTAATGTGTTTATGGTAAAGAGCAGTTATGAGGCCAAGCCGTACAGAAAGCTGGTAATGCGTACTTATGGAGGTAATGTACACGCATCCCCTTCTACTCTTACAGAGTTTGGACGTAATGTACTTGCAAAGGATCCCGATTGTGGCGGTACCCTAGGTATGGCAATTTCTGAGGCAGTGGAGATGGCAACCAAAACCCCAAATTGCAGATATGTGTTGGGAAGTGTGTTGAACCACGTATTGCTGCATCAGACAATCATTGGCCTTGAGGCAGAGAAACAGTTGGAGCTTGTGGGTGATTATCCCGACAAAGTGATAGGTTGTTTTGGTGGAGGTTCAAACTTTGCAGGAATAACATTCCCTTTCTTGCGTCATAACCTTACCGGTGGAAAGACTACAGAGTTCATTGCGGCTGAGCCGGCTTGTTGCCCTAAACTCTCTACCGGAAAAATGATGTATGACTATGGTGATACTGCAGGACTTACCCCTCTTATCCCTATGCTCTCTTTGGGAAGTGATTTCCAGCCTGAGCAGATTCACGCAGCAGGTTTGAGATACCACGGAGGTGGACAGATTGTGAGCCAGCTGGTTCAGGACGGCTATATCAATTCAGTTGCCATTGACCAGGATGAGACATTCAAGGCAGGAATCTTGTTTGCCAGAGCAGAGGGTATCATTCCGGCTCCGGAATCAACCCACGCAATTGCTGCTGCCATTAGAGAGGCCCTCAAAGCCAAAGAGGAGGGGCGTGAAATGGTAATTTTGTTCAATTTGAGCGGTCACGGCCTTATTGATTTGCCGGCATACGAGAAGTATCTTTAAAATGTTACTTAGCTGATTTATAGGAGAGTAATATGTAACTCGGTCACCGAGTACAGGTACACTCGGGGACCGAGTACACGTAGGTATAAAAAAAGAACTATCGTTGAGATAGTTCTTTTATTTTTTCATTCAGTGCTGTTGCAGCAAGAAGTTCCTCAACGGTAATGTGCATCCTGTATTTCCAGTAGTGGTCTGCTACGGCAGGGATGTTTATCCGTTCAGAGGCAGGGGCTGATTTGCGGAGTGTGCCGTCTATTGAGAGCCAGTCCTGCAAAGGGAAGATTGCCAGCATACTTGGGGAGGCAAGGTTCTTCTTCAGTACTTCAAGGCATTGCTCTGGGGTGGCATCTGTTGTGCCGTTGTGTGCACCAAGCCACATACGGAGGGTCTCACAGTCGTGGGTACTGGTGGTACAAACGCTCAGGTACGGATACCTCTTAGGATTGCCCAGTTTTACACCACACTCTTTAGGCATAATCTGCAGCTCAAGCGAAAGAATTTTAAGGTTGTTCATACAACGGCTTACAGATTCGTTGAGCATACCCAAATCTTCTCCGCAGGTGAGCATATTGGTTGATGCAATAAGCTGCTGTAACTTTCTCATTGCATTATTGTACCAGAACTCATTATGCCTTTCGTAGAAGTATTTGTGATGAAGGATTTTGAATGACTCCTGTTCTGCGTGGGTTAGGAATGTGAACTCCTCGCTTTGCAAAGCTCCAATCATTGGGTGGTATTTCCCTTTCTCATACGGGTCTTCAATAAACAGTCCGGTACGGCCAATGTGGGCAAATCCCCAAGATGCCATTTCATCTTTGGATAGGGGCATTGCAGGGTAGAAGTGTCCCATAAGGCCGCTTCTGTATTCAACAGGAATCTCCCATATTCTGAAGAAGCCAAGTATGTGGTCTATACGGTATGCGTCAAAATAGGTAGAGAAGTGGGTGAAGCGGTTTTTCCACCAGGTATAGTTGTCTTTCTCCATCTCATCCCAATTGTAGGTTGGGAATCCCCAGTTCTGCCCGTCGGTAGAAAAGGCATCAGGTGGAGCACCGGCCTGTTGGCTGAAGTTGAAAAGGTGCGGGTATTGCCACGCCTCAACACTGTCTCTTGATATTCCAATAGGAATGTCACCTTTCAGTGCAACCCCTTTGGTGTGGGCGTAATGTTTGGCCTCCACCATCTGCAGGTGCAGGTGATATTGCAGGAATACATAGAAATACAAATCATCATATACAGGGCTTCCCTGTGCGGAGAGTTTCTCTATAAGATCCCACGAGAAAGTTGAATATTCACCCCAATCTCTGAAATTGGCAGTGCCCAACAAATCCCTCAATGCACTGAATGCCGCATAAGGAAGCACCCACTCCCTGTTATGTTTTACAAATGAGTAGTACCCAGGCTGGGCAAAGGTGTCATCTTTCTCCTGCTGGTAGATGGCTCTAAGATATTTCATCTTGGATTTCCATACACCCTCATAATCCATAAACTCTTTGCTGTTCAGCTCCTCCCCCTCTCTCTTAAGGCTCTCCATAAGTTCCTGGTCTTTGAGGATACCTACAGATTCCAGATTTATGTATATAGGGTGCAATGCCAGTGTGGAGATGCAGTTGTATGGGTATGAATCTCTCCAGCTTTGGAAAGTTGTAGTGTCATTAATAGGGAGCAGCTGAATCATTGACATACCGGTGGCATTTGCCCAGTCTGCAAGTTTCTTGATATCTGCAAAATCTCCCACACCGTGGCTGCTGTTGCTCTTAATGGAGAAAACAGGCAATGATACTCCACTGAACCGTGGATTTCCCGTTTCAAAGCAGGCCCCGGAGAACTCCATTATCTCTGTATTGTTTTTCCCTATTTTAGGAAGGGTAATAACCCTGTTGTATGTATCTTCCCAAATATCCTCCCCCTGTGGTGTGCGGATAAGGAATTTGAAAGACATCTCCTCTGTTCCCAGTTTCTCTACAGGAATGCTCCTTTCCCACTTGAGGTTTTCCATCCTCCTGAAAGGGAGCGCTTTGGAGCTGTCCCAATCGCCCAGCAGCTTGCCTTCACCACAAATGAATACTTTCCCCCCTTTAGGAACATTAGGTACGGTAACCCTAATTATAAGCTCATTGGGATTTATATGGGTTTGGGTATACGGCCAGTTTTCATCGGCATAAAACACCTCTGAAAATGGGGCGGTAAGGAACGGTGCATCTTCTGAATTGCCTTGCCACTGGTCGTGGGTAAAAATCTCCTTTGTCTGGGAATTAAGGGCAATGCTCCTCCCTTTGCCTGCTTCATAGTAGATGCCGTTCTCCCCCTTAATGAAATATTTGTAAGAGATTACCCTCTCCTTTGTAAGGAAAATCTTTATCTCCCCCTCCCAGCATCCGGGTGCGGTACAAGTAAGTTTAAGAGCTTTGGAAACATCATTTGAGCCCAACGCAGGTGAAGATCCTGTTATATACATATCTTCTCCCCACTTGGTATTGTATTCTATCTTAAATTTTATTGTCATACTCTTTAATTTGCTTTTTCCACAAACTTATACTAATCACAGATGCAATTCCGCACAATATCATAACAAGAGCCTGAGCCTCGTGAGAAATTGTTGCAAACACCACACCTGCAGCCTGAGGGATTCCGTATACTTTTGCCAACGCAAGACTTACAATAAAATGATATGCTCCAAGTCCTCCCTGAACAGGAACAACCCACCCGAATCCCCCTATAATCATAAGGAAAAGGGCATCTGTACCGCCAAGAGCGGCCATTTGAGGAAATGCATATATAGTTGTAAGGCTGGTAAGCCAATAAGTCAGCCAAATAAGAAGGGTATATAGAAGGAACATCCACTTCTCCTCCATTTTAAAAGCGGCATAAACCCCTTCCAGCAACCCTTTGGCAATACCGAGTATCTTCCCGACAAATTTGTTCTGAAGGAGTTTTTTTCTGAATAACCACAATGCAACCCCCGCTGCAACCATACAGCTGCAAAGGATTACAAATGGAAGAAGAAGGGAATTGAATTTCTCCTGAAGCGGAAGGACAATCTCATTTTTTACAAACTCCCCAAATTCACCCCAGGTGAACAGCAGGAGCAGGAACATCCAAAGAAGAAGGCAGATCATATCCAAACTTCTCTCCAGAACAACTGTTCCCAAAGATTTTTCAAAAGATACCTTTCTGGTTTTGGCAATTACTCCGCAACGGGCAACCTCACCGGCCCGTGGAAAAATGAAATTTGTAAGATACCCTATGTTAACACCGTCAAATGTTTCCCTTAGGGTAACTTTATTGTTGATGGCACGCAAAAGGATACGCCATCTTAAAGCTCTGAAGAGGAAACCCAAAATACCTATTGCCATAGAAGCTGCAATCCACCACCAGTTGCAACTTTGCAGTCCGCTAAGGAAATCACTCCATTTTACCCCTCTGAAGGAGAAATAGAGCAGTACTGCGGCCAGAAGAAGAAAGGCAAGGTACTTGAGCACCTTCTTCATATTTATACAATTTTGTTTGTTACAGAATCTGGGAATACCACTTTTGGCTTGAATGTGGCAGCCTCTTCTGGAGTCATTTGGGCATATGCCATAATTATTACAAGGTCTCCCACAGCAAATTTGCGGGCAGCTGCTCCATTAAGACAAATTTTACCGCTTCCAGGTTCACCTTTTATAACGTAAGTGTCTATTCTCTCCCCATTGTTTATGTTTACAATGGTAACTTTCTCGTTCTCGTACAAGCCTGCAGCATTTATAAGCTCCTCATCTATGGTAATGCTTCCAATATAGTTGAGGTTGGCCTCAGTTACACTTACACGGTGGATTTTTGATTTAAGAATCTCAAGTAGCATTGTTATGTTATTTGATTTTAATGTTGTCTATAAGTCTTACAGGGCGTGCATAAACTGCGCACCACAATTGTACCTTTTCCGCATCATCCCAGCTTGTAACAGGTTTGAGCATATCTGCATCAATAAGCTCTATATACTCGGTCTCAAGTTCTGGGTTTGCATCAATATCTTTTGTAACAGCCTCTATAACCTGAGCAGGTGTCAGAGTTGCAGCGTATTCTACCGCTTTTTTCAAGCATTTGTAGATATGGGGTGCAGCCTCTCTCTGGGCAGGTGTAAGAAGGGTGTTCCTTGAACTTTTTGCCAGGCCATCCTCCTCTCTTAAGATAGGACACTGTACAATCTCAATAGGATAACCCAAATCCTTCACAAAATATTTTATGATTGCAACCTGCTGGAAATCTTTCTCGCCAAAGAATGCATACTGTGGTTTTACAATATCAAACAGGCGGGTTACAACCTGTGCAACACCATTGAAGTGGCCCGGTCTGCGGGGTCCCTCTCCGTATGAATCCAATCCTCCAAGGTTAAATACCCTTTCGTCGGGAACAGGATAAATGTCCACTACTCTTGGGGCAAATGCAATATCCACACCGCTGGCCTCAAGAAGGGCGCAATCTGCCTCCAATGTCCTTGGGTAGGTTGCAAGATCCTGCGGGTTGTTGAACTGTGTGGGGTTTACAAAAATGCTCACTACAGTGTGTTTGCATTTTGCTACAGAGTGTTCTACCAATGAGATATGTCCCTGATGAAGAGCTCCCATAGTAGGTACAAATCCTATGCTGTCCTGGCACTCCAGGTTCTCTCTTGCCTGGATGAACTCTTCTAAAGTCTTTGCTACAATCATATTATCCGTATGTATGCAATGAACGGCAAGCGCTCATTTAAACAATGTTTACAACTTGCAAACCTACAAAAAAATATAATATCAACTATTATTTAAGTGTAAAATGCTCTCTATCCTTGAATGAAATATTATATTTGTAAACAAATGTACATTTATGAAAAAGACACTTGCAGGAATTCTTCTTTTTATTGCACTGGGGTATGCCAATTTTGGGCTTTCTCAGGAGAAATATGATTATACCGGTCAGGTAGGGTTAAATGCAGCCATTTTCAGAGGTCCGGAGGCGGAAAAATATCCGTTTAAGGTGGAGGGGACCCAATATGCCTACTCAGAGGAGTTCGGGTTGGGCAGAGTGCTCTATAACAATGTGGAATACGGGAATCTCCTTTTGAATCTGAGTATAAACAAGGATGAACTTCATCTTAAGATAAAGGAGAGCGGTATTGTAATGGAGCTTGACAAACGTCTGGTGGAGGATTTTACAATTGGGGAGAGGAAGTTTGTGAAAGTTGGCCAGGAGAGCGGTATTGGTGGGATACCGGATGGCTATTATGAGGTGCTGTATTCCAAAAAAGACCTTCTGCTGAAAAAAAGTACCAAAAGGATAAATGTGAGGAAGCACGAGGGAAAGGGAATTTACAGGGAGTATGAAAAGGTTGACAGATATTATGCCGTTAAGGATGGCGTTGCTGTGCAGATTACAAAAAGGGGTGATTTTGCAAAACTCTATGAGGAGAGGAAGAAGGAGATTAAGGATTTTATAAGGGAAACAAAGGATATGTATCCGGGTGAGGAGAACAGGGAGAGATTCTTTATTTCAATTATGGGGGTTGCAGACAAAAAATAATTTTACAGGTTATGAAGAGACTTGGATTGTTGATATTGGCATTATTGATACTTCTCCCTTGCAGCACGGCGGTTGCACAGAGTGAAGGGGTATACAGGAATATAGGACTTGACTCGCTGATGGTGCTTATGCAGCGCAGTGCCGGCGGCAAGGTGTACTACAGAGGCGACAGCGAAGCCGGCAAACTGGTGTTTACCGTTGCCGGAAAGGGGGACAAGCTGTTGCAGGAAATAAAAGGGGAACTGGCCAATAACGGTTTCTCTGTAACAGATTTTAACGGAGTGCTGTTTGTTTTTAGAGGGAAAGGTTTTGCAACCTCACTCCCTGAGGGGTATTTTGCCAAGGTGGAGAAGAAAAAGGCCGTGGAGCCTGTAAGTTATACCAATTTTGTTGAAGATGATGCCGTTACTGCCTCATCTGTAAACAAGACATATCAGATTGGAGACAAGCACAATGTTAACGCCGCCGGAAAGGCTTATTTGAGCGGTTATATAAAGGATATGAGAACCGGCGAGCCGGTTGTGGGGGCAAACATTATGGATGAGGCTTCCAAAGCGTACGCCCAGTCTGATGCTTACGGATTTTATAAAATATTGCTTCCAGTAGGAAAAAGGGAGCTGGATGTGAGCGGGTATTCATTGGAGGATTCCAAAGTGCATCTGCAGGTATACAATGACGGTAACCTTGATATAGTTGTTAAGGAGAAGGTTTTTGCCTTGAGCGGAATTGTTGTTTCGGCAGAGAATGCCGGAAAGGTGAGGAACAATGAGATAGGTATTGAGAAGGTTAGGATAGACAGGATAAAGAAGGTCCCTATGGTGTTTGGTGAATCTGATGTGGTGAAGATTATCCTTACCCTGCCCGGTGTAAAATCTGTAGGAGAGGCATCGGGAGGATTCAATGTGAGGGGCGGTGCAACAGACCAGAACCTGGTACTGTTCAATGGGGGTACGGTGTATAATCCTTCCCATCTGTTTGGAATGTTCTCTGGTTTTAACCCCGATATAGTAAGTGATATAGAGCTTTACAAAAGTTCCATTCCGGTAGAGTATGGAGGAAGAATCTCATCTGTATTGGATGTTATAAGCAGAGAGGGTAACAATAAGGAGATTACAGGTTCTTTGGGAGTGGGACTCCTTACAGCAAGGGGCCATATTGAGGGACCAATATCCAAAAAGACCACATTTATTGCAGGAGCCAGGGCAACCTATTCAGACTGGCTGCTCTCCCTTCTTCCCGATGACAGTGAATATAATAACGGTACGGCATCCTTTTACGACATAACAGCCGGAATAACCCACAGGTTCAATGACAAGAATACCCTTTATCTGAACGGGTATTTCTCAAATGACGGTTTCAAATTCAGCCTAGATACCAGCTACAGGTACCGCAATGCCAATGCATCGGTGAAGTGGAAGGGCAATCTGCACGAGAAACATTCAATTGAGATATCGGCCGGTTATGACAATTATGAGTATGCAACATATGACAAATACAACCCTGTAAACTCATACGAGATGTCGTTCAGGATAAGCCAGGGTTTTGCAAAGATTAAGGCCAGGGCGCTGCTGAGTGAAAAACACACTTTAACATACGGAGCGGATGCTTTGAGCTACGATCTTGCTCCGGGTAGCTATCTCCCATACGGAAGCGAGTCACTGGTAATCCCAGATATAATTCCTAATGAGAATGCTGTTGAGGGGGCTTTGTATATGAGTGACAGCTGGAGCATTTCAGACAGGTTTTTCCTCGATTATGGCTTGAGGTATTCCCTTTTCAAGTCAGACAAGTTTTATGGCGGACCTGAGATAAGATTGTCGGGAAGATATATGATTTCTCCAAGATTCTCATTTAAGGCGGGGTGGAATACTATGAGGCAGTATATTCATATGCTTTCCAATTCTGCTGCAATATCCCCTACCGATATATGGAAATTGAGTGACAAGGATATTGCTCCGCAACAGGGGTGGCAGGCTGCCGGAGGATTTTACGGTTCATTGTTCGGGAATAAGGTTGAGGCCTCTTTGGAGGGTTATTACAAGAGGATGGAGAATTACCTCGATTACAAGAGTGGTGCGGTGATAATAATGAACAAGAATATTGCCAATGATGTGATAACCACCAGGGGCAGGGCTTATGGTGTGGAGCTGATGCTTAAGAAACCTGTTGGACAGCTTAACGGCTGGGTGTCATATACTTATTCAAAGACCTCTTTGCAGGAGGTTGGAGACAGGGGTGTGAATACCGTTAACGGAGGCAAATGGTATGATGCGGCGTATGACAAGCCTCACGACATTAAAGTTGTGGCCAACTACAAGATTACCCATAGGGTGAGCATCTCTGCAAATGCAGATTATTCTACGGGCCGTCCTATAACAATCCCTGTGGCCAAATACGAATATGCGGGGGGAGACAGACTCTATTATTCAAGCAGAAATTCATACAGGCTGGATGATTACTTTAGGGTGGATGCAGCCCTTAATGTTGAGCCTACACACAAGTTGAAGGCCTTTACCCATTTTTCTTTTACATTGGGAGTGTATAATGTAACTGGAAGGAAGAATGTATACTCTGTATATTTTGATACAGATGCATCCGGTAAGATTCAGGGTCACAAGCTCTCCATTTTTGGAGCCCCTGTACCTTACGTGAATTTCAATTTCAAATTTTAATTGGAGGAGGGAGTTATGGCAAAGAGATATTTCAAATTTTTGGCAGTTGCACTTCTGTTGTTTGTAATGGGGGGCTGTGTATATGATTTTATGCCTCAGGGGGATGATATCCAGGGTCTGGACAAACCTCTGGTGGTAATTGAAGGTGACATTATAGTTGGGGGGATTACAGAGATTTCCCTCAAATCTTCAAGATCCATATTGGATGAGAATTCCAAAAGCGGTATTGATTTTTATGGAAGCAGTGTGTGGGTAGAGAGTGAAGATGGCAAGGTGTGGTATGGAGAGGGCGATTTTTTTGAAGAGGGCAAGTTTTATGTAAACACCTCTGATGCCAGTTTGGGGGGCTCTTACAGATTGTGTGTCTCTGTACCGGGAAAAGGTGAGTACGCATCATCGTTCAAACCTGTAATGATTTCTCCTGCAATTGACAGCGTAACTTATACATTGGCTCAGTTTAGTGCCTCTTTGAGGGTTGAGGTCTCTACACACAATGAGAGTACGGAGCCCCTTTATTGCAAATGGAGCTTCAGGGAGGATTGGGAGAGCAATGCGGAGATTACTCCTTATCTTAACCTTATACGTAATGGGAACAATGTTGTACTGGAGGAGATTACAGATGAGCAGCAGGAGGTGATGATAAAATGCTACAGCAAGGCATTCTCAAATGACATATATATTGCAGACACTGAGAAATTGTCTAAGAATGTAATTTTTAAGAAGGAGCTGAACACAATTTACAAGCCAAGCAGGAAGTTTTCATCTATGTATGCCATAACTGTTACCCAAACAGCTATGGACAAGGAGGCTTACCAGTACTGGAGTGCTGTGAAGGCAGGAATAAGCGGTACGGGAGGATTGTTTGCCCCTATGCCAAATGAGGTGAGGGGAAACATTGTATCCACCACTACTCCCGATGAAATAGTGCTGGGATACATAGGTGTTTCAACTGCCACACAGGCCAGGAAGTTCATATCTGCACACGAGGCAATGATGTTCAGTATAACTTGTGAAGAGGCTGTCTATTCTAAAAAGGACTGGTCTGATGTAGCCGGAGCAGGAATGCTTCCAATCAGATATCAGGAGACTCCCGAGGGGGATGAAAATAAAAATGCAGCATATTGGACCACATCACAATGTGCCGATTGCAGAAAAACTTCAAATAGTGTAAGACCGGATTTCTGGCCAGAGGGAAGATAATCTTAACAAATGGAATTATGGGATTGAATCATATTATAAAATTGGTTGCTGTCATTGGTGTTCTGCTTTTTGCCAATGATATGGTTGCACAGGAGAGGGTATACCTCTCTACAGACAAAAACATATATCTTGCAGGAGAGGATGTGTGGTTCTCGGTGTTCTGTACAGATGAAGAGAATAGTGGGGAACCTTCCCGTATGAGCCGTTTGGCTTACCTTGGATTTTATAATGCAGAGGGGCTTGCTGCAACAGTAAAGGTGGCCCTGAAAGATGGCAGAGGATATGGCAAGTTCAAGATTCCGTTCTCTTTCCGTACCGGAAACTATTCAATTGTTTCATACACCTCAAGGTATGGCGGGGATTCAAAAGGGGAATTTGAAGGCAAGATAATTACAGTCTTCAATACAATGACTGCAGAGAAGGTTGCAGAGGGTGTTGAGGTTGTTGGAAAAGGTGAGTCATTGGAAGGTGCCGCAGGAGCATCCGCAAATAGTGCGGGTATTGGAGTGCAGGTTGGAGACAATAGTGCAGATGCCGTTCCGGTTAAGATTTCCAACAATTCAGAGAGTAAGGTCTCATTGAATGTTTCTGTATACCATTTGGACAAACTGGAAGCAATTACAGGAGAGAGAGGATACAATACTGTTCCGTTGAAGGGGCGTAAGGGAGATTTTGTAGAGAGTGGAGAACCGGACTATGCCGGAGAGGTAATAAAGGTAAGGATATCACCTGCAGCAGGCCGCAATGGGGATGTTGCCAACAAGACGGTATATATGTCTGTGATTGGAGATACTGATGATGTATATGTAAACACTACCAACAAAAACGGTGAAACGGTATTCTATACCAACAACATATATGGGAACAGGGATATGGTATTTGAGGTTGGCTCAGATACACTGGCCGGATATGATGTGGAATTTTTGGGCAGCAGCGCAGTACACACTCCTGCAGCAATACCGGTATTGAAAATGTGGGATGATATGAAGGAGGCATTGGAGGAGAGAAGTCTTAAAATGCAGATTTCAAGACGTTTTGAAGCCGACACCATTTTTGACGTTATGGATATGAGAGCCAATTCATTTATAGGAAGAGCAGTTCCAAAGGTGTATAATTTGGATGAATATACAAGGTTCCCGATAATGGAGGAGGTTATAAGGGAGTATGTAAAGGATTTGAGGGTAAGGAGAGAAGGTTCCCAGCAAGTACTTAAAGTTATGTGGGAGGCAATAGGACAACCCCTTGTATTGCTTGATGGAGTTCCGTTGCAGGACCATTCAAAGGTTATAAACCTTGACCCTCTTCTTGTAAAACAGATTGTAATTTATCCCCGCAGATATATCCTCAACAACCACACTTTTGAAGGTGTTGTGAAGTTTATTACCTATAAAGGGGATTTGGGAGGGGTAAAATTTGGAAAAAATGTGAGTATCCACAGCTATGCCGGAGCATCGTATCCATTGGCATTTTTAGGGGGCAAAGTTCAGGGGAGCGAGAGTTATCCTAACTACAATAGTACAATTTACTGGAACCCTGCAATTACCCTTAACAGTGGTGAGGCGTTCAGTTTTGAGTGTATAAAACCCAACTACTCAGGAACTTTCAGAGTGGTAGTGGAGGGGTTTGACAGCAAAGGGGAAGAGGTGTATTTCAGCACAACCTTCCAGACAAAATAGCTTATGAAACATATTTTAGGTATAGGGAATGCCATAACTGACATTCCCGTTTTTCTTCCCAGCGGTTCCTTGTTGCAGGAGTTCAATTTCTTGCCTGGGAAGTCGGATCGTAGCCATGT